>CAXXPT010000035.1:0-5978 GCA_963676375.2 Prolixibacteraceae bacterium | reverse complement strand
TTTTTTTGTGTTCATATGTTTTCCCCTTTTCAGTTTGAATGATTCCTTTTTAAGCCTGACCTATGCGAACTGTTCCCCCTCCTTCCTGAATTGAATGAAAATAAAAAGACACCTCCCCTGAGATGTCTTGGATATACATACGGACTCCAGACCGAGCTCAGTTCCCTCCGCCAGTACGAACTGGATCAGGTTTGAAGGGTTCCGACAGTGTCGGTCTCAGCGCAGTTGCGCACCCCTACTGAAATTAAAAAACGCTATATAATCTGATGCGAAAATCAGAAAATATAACGTTTTGATGTCTATTATGCGAATAGTCAAACGCCACATTCCCTACGCTAGCATGAACTAGATCAGGTACAAAGAGTTCCGACAGTGTCGGTCTCAGCGCTTACGCGCACCCCCAGTGTTTCTCATTCAATTCTAACCAATAACCTGTGGAAACGCAACCCTATTCTGAAGCTTCTTCTCGTCTTGCGCTCGGATCCAGCACGATGACTTTTCCGAAACTGTTCTGGCTCTGCAAAAAGGCATGGGCTTGGGCAACCTTTTCGAGCGTGAAAACCCTCTCCGGATCCGCCGCAACGCCTTTCCCCTCAATGTAAGCCAGCAGTTCATTCAACTTTTCACCGGAAACTTCATTCGAATGGAAAGTAGTCAAGTAGCTGTTGTGCTTCAATTCCATGATGGGATCGAAATCCTCCAGAAACCATTTCCCGCCGAGTTGACCGGTGCTGCAGACAATGCCAGCTTCCCGTATATGGGAAAGGCTGTCCTTGATCGTCGCGGGCCCAATCAATTCCAGAATCTTGTCGAAAGTCTCTTCGGTATCCAAAATGCCGTTGCGATCTTCGACGTAGTCGGTGAAGCCGGCTTCCTTCAGTCTCTCGCCCTTTTCGGCTTTTCGTGTGCTTCCGTAAATCCTGATATCGGGGAATTGGGCTCTGATTAACTTGGCAAAGGCAACCCCCACACCGCTCGTTGCCCCCCGAACCAAAATCTGATCGGACGATTGGATCCGCAGATTCTTCATGGAACCGAAAGCCGTATAGTAGGTTTCCGGAATGGCAGCCAGTTGGGACCAAGGCAGATCGGTGTGGACGGGATAGATTTGGTCATTCGGCAACAAAGCATATTCCGCATAACTCCCGTCGAATGCTCTCCCCATTTCCCCCATGATCGACACCACTTTTTGACCGAGCGGCAATCTCTCTTCGTCGGTCGAACGTTCCACAATCCCTACACATTCAATCCCTAAAATGCGGGGAAACTTGACCGAAGGGGATTTCCCCTCTCGGGTAAAGATTTCCGAATGGTTGATGCCGAAGCCCATGACCTTCACGAGCGACCAGCCTTCCCGGATTTCCGGAAGAGGAACTTCCTCATGCACCAGTTTTTCCGGTCCACCCGCTTCATGCACTACGACTGCCTTCATTCTTCCACCCTCTGCCTTAATTTTTCATAATGATAACATGCAGCTGGGGCTGCCGGATTGCGTACCGCAAAATTTCTTGTAGGCACAGGAATCGCACAAAGTCACGGCGTCGGTTCGAAAAAGCGGCACCGATTCGCCCTGGGCAACTTCCGTCAGATGAACCGAAACCGCATGCCCTTCATAAAACAAGCCGGATTTCTTTGCTTGCTCCTGCTGCTTTCTTTTGTCCAAAATTTCATACTTCCGTCCGTTCTTCACAAAATGATTCCCGGTTTCGATGAACTCGAAGTTCACATTATTTATCACGCAGTCTTGGTGCATCCTCTGCACCCATTCATATTGGCATTCCCTTGCCCCGTCATAGTTTTCCCCGCCGACGATGACGCGTTCGATTTTTCCGGATGACAAATGCTTCGTCAAGTCGATTTCGCCGATCAACGGTGCGGCCATGATGCCTCGATGTTTGAAAGGCAGATCTAGGAGTACCGGAATCCGCCTATCGGCCATCTTTTGGTTTTCGGCAGAGACATTCATCCACACGTTTTCCCAACCGTCTCCCCAATTTTCAGGCAGACAATCTTTCACGCGTTCGATTCTTTTCGTCAACAAGTAGAACAGCACGTCCGACCGCTTTTCAATCATCTTCCAGACTTCGCCGCGCCACTCGTCCGCTTCCTCAAGAAAGAAGTCAGAAGTCATGCAGACGCGTATCGTGGAACCGGGCGGTATGACGTAGTCGCCGCGCCGGTTCCTTTTCAGCGGACGATCGAAACTGCTCTGGACTTTGTAAATCAGCGCGCCATCTTTCCCTCGTTGACTGTCCAAATGAAACATATAACAATTTTGGCATCCCGGGCTGACCTTTTTGCAGCCGTGCCACGGGTTCCAGATATCACTCAAGCGATCACTCCTTTGAAAAAATCAGGCAAATCTCCGTCGCAACGCGTTCTCGAGCAAGTACAAGACGACATTGACAAACAGACACAAAAACATCGACAGCACAGTGCCCCACAACAGTTTTACGACGCTGAATGTCCGCAAGCCATCGAAAAGGACTGTCCCCAATCCGCCCGCATTGATTGTTGCGGCGATGGTTGCGATGCCGATTGTCGAGGTCGCGGCGATCCGTATCCCTGCGATTATGGATGACATTGCCAACGGAAGCTGGATTTTCCTGAACATTTGATTTCTCGTCATGCCCATCCCGACAGCGGCTTCGATGATGGTCGGATCGATTTCCTTGATTCCTGCAGAAAAACTGCGCAACAGGACATATTGGCAATAAATCACCAACACGATGATGGCCGTGTTCCTTCCCAGGCCAGTCAACGGGATCAAAATGGCAAACAGAGCCAGGCTTGGGATCGAATAAAGCAATGACGTCAAGTAGATCAAACCGTTCATCACGCGTTCCTGATGCATGCAAGCCAGAATTATGCCACTTGCAATGAGGATCGCAATCGTCAGGGTCGTCCCCACTAATTCGATGTGCTGCATCGTGGCGGTCAACAGTTTTTCATGGTAAGTATTCAAGTATGCAATCATTTCAACTCACTCCAAAATGCCTCTTGTTCCTTTACGGTGGCAATCAAGTTCGCAACAAACTCAGTTTTCGGATTCCGCATGATTTCCCGCGGCGTATCAAATTGACAAATCTTGCCTTTGTCCATTATCAGCACTCTCATCCCCAGCTTGAACGCCTCATTGATGTCATGGGTGACCAGCACAAAAGTTTTGTCGCCCAATTCTTTATGAATCTTTTGCAGTTCATTCTGCAGTTGCAGGCGCGTGATCGCATCGACCGCTCCAAACGGTTCATCCAACAACATCACTTTCGGATTGGCGGCAAGCGCCCTCGCAACTCCGATACGCTGTTGTTGCCCGCCGGATAATTGTTTCGGCTTTCTGTCGGCAAACACTTCCGGATCCAATTGGACAAGTTCCAGCAATTCTTTGATGCGGGATTGGATTTTCTTCTTGTCCCACTTCAGCAGTTCCGGAACTGTCGCGATGTTTTGGGCAACGGTCATATGCGGAAACAGGCCAATCTGTTGGACAACATAGCCGATTTTCCGCCTAAGATCCACTTCGTTCATTGAACTGATGTCTTCTCCGAAGAAGGTTATGTGTCCTTCATCTTCACGGATCAGGCGGTTGATCATTTTTAAAGTCGTCGTTTTGCCGGAGCCGGAAGAGCCCAGGACAGTGATGAACTCGCCCTCCTTAATTTCGAAGGAGATATCATCGACTGCTTTCGTGCCCCCTTCCCCGTAGAGCTTCGTCACATTTTTGAATTCTATCGCGGTTTGCTCCATGCGGCCTCAACGCCTCCTTAATTAATTGATTCGAAGTATTCTTTCGCTACCGCTTCATATTCTTGTCCATCTACGTCCACTTTGGCATTCAATCCGGTCACCGTTTCTGTATCCAGCGTGCTGCTGATGTTGTTCAAAATTTCTGCAATCTCAGGATTTTCTTCCAACACTTCATTCCGGATTACTGGAGCCAAGTTATACGGCGGCCAGAAATTTTTATCATCCACCAAAACTGTGAATTCTTCTTTATTGGTCAGTTGACCTTCTGTCGTATAGGCAGGGGCGACATCCGCTTCATCATTTTTCAAGACTTCATATTTCAAACTGTTGTCGTAGACTGTCGAGCTCTTCCAGTTGAATTCACCGTAAGCTTTAGTCAATCCAGGAAGGCCGTCTTCCCTCAGATCGAATTCACCTTGGGAAGCAAAACGCAGTTCTGAAGCATTTTCCTGCAGATCGGAAATGGTCTCAATGCCGTATTTTTCGGCTACGCTCGTTTTGATGACCAGCCCAGCGCTGTCATTGGCTTCCGCATAATCCAACCAAGTCAGATCAAACTGCTCTGCGTATTCTGCTTTGATTGTGTCATATACTTTCTGCGGATCGGTTTCCATCTCCATTTCCAATATTACCAACAGACCTGTACCTGTATACTCCGGATAAAGATCGATTTCATCATTGGTTATTGATGTATGAACGACCGAGCTGGCGATATTCGGGATCCGTTCAACCTCATAACCGGCATCTTCCAAAGCCAAGGCATAAATTTCCGAAACAACCAAGTTTTCGGTAAAATCCTTGGAACCCACTCGGATGACTGTATCTTCCGTGCTTCCGCCACCCAAACTTGAACAACCTGAGACTATAAGTGTTACGGCCAACATTGCAATCGTACTGATAATATTTTTTCTTTTCATTTAATTTACGCTCCTTTTAATTATGTAATCAAGAAAGATGCTTGTCGTGAAGGCAATCATCGCTACCGATACCCCTCCAATGAGAAGCAGATCCATCCTGTTCAAACCCAATCCTGTAAAAATCAATGTTCCTAATCCACCAGCACCGATGTATGTTGCCAGCGTCGCACTCGAGATGATTTCCACTAAAGCAAGCTTCACACCAGTCATCACAAAAGGAAAAGCCAGCGGAATCTTTACCCTTTTCAAGAGCTCCCAATCGGTCATCCCCAAACCCTTTCCCGTTTCGATCATCACAGCAGGAACTTCCAGGAATCCGACTGTTGTATTGACCAAAATCGGCGGAATGCCCAGCAACACCAATGCGATCAAAGCTGGAACCCTTCCGACGCCTATGAAGGAGATCAATATAAAGAGGACCGCCAAACTGGGGATGATCCGCAAGGCTTGGGAACTGAGGGTGATCATCTGGCTGAGTTTCCGGTGCTGGTGGCTGATGTATCCCAGCGGAATGCCGATCAGACAAGAAATTCCGATTGCCTGGATACTCAATCCAAGGTGCTGGTAAACGTAAATCAAATATTGACTAAAATTCTCTTGAAAGTATTGCAGTATGTCATCAACTAGCATTTTGGACCTCCTTTCACTTCAAACAACGCTCCGAAAAATCTGCTATCTCGCTAAATACCTTCAAACTGGCTGTGCCGCTGCTCGTCAAGGAGTAATAGCAGTTTCTGTCGTCCTCAATCTGATTGACCACAATCGTATCCATTTGCAGTCGCCACAGACTGGTGATGACATTTTCTTTTTTCTCACCCGTCATTCGGACGATGTCATTGCAGCTCATGCTCGGGTAGTAAAGGAACAGGGACATAATGGCAAACTTAATGTCAGTATCAAAGATTGTTGCAAATACCAATAAAGGATCTATCATTACCCGCATTCCCCCATTCAACAGATACTCACCGAAAATTACCGCTGAACCAGCTTCTTCGCACAAGCAACATAGACAAGAATGGCTTTAGTGCTGGTCTAACATACTTAATGCCTCACTGATATTTCTCTCTTTCCATACTCTTACTATATCTTTAAAGATGCCCTTACAATAGTACGCACTTTTTTATCAGGTACTTACCTTTTTGTAAGCTACAGCAATAAGGATAGTTACACCAATTGATTGTAAAAAAAAGCTCCCTTTTGAAGCATTATAACGCTTCAAAAGGGAGGATGAAAATGATATAGCTTTTGGCTCTGCATCGGATAACAGAAAATACTGGATTCGCGACCCACTTTTCATTTGCCTACACTCGATTA
>CAXXPT010000034.1:0-227214 GCA_963676375.2 Prolixibacteraceae bacterium | reverse complement strand
TTAAATCCTTTAGTTTATTAAGTTTAAATTTCTCTTCAGTATTTAATATCGATTTTGAAATGTCACTAAAATCTAAAACTTCACTGATTTCTCCTCCAATGGACAATTTTTGTATAAGTTTTAATCCATTTACACACTGGGTTGCTGCTGTTTTGAAGACTGTTTCGTCTTGTCTTAAATTATAGAAAAATCTAATAATTCTAAAAGTCGTTATAGGATTGACATTCGGTTTTGGGGAATCCTTCGTAATAGTTCTTCTTAAGTAATAAAGAACTGGTAATAATCTAAAACAGTCGATTTGACTATTGGTTTGAGTAAGCCATTTAGGTTCTATCAAATTAAATTTTTTGTAACCAGTAAAATTATCACTTAATAGTTCTTGGTAATTGTTAAACTCAACAAACAAATAATACATTGATTCAAAATAAGATTGAATTTCAGATAACTTCAAATATTCGATGTTTAATTTTTGACCTTCACTCCATTTAATCATTTGAGTTATAGCCTTTTTGTCAAGGGTATTCTCATCGTCATTTTGAACATCAATTACTTGGGATTCTGTCATTTTTATGATTTGAATCCATCTTAAAAATTCGTTAAGTCCATTATCTGCAGTTGATTGGTGATCATCCTTATTTCGCTTTTTCCAAAAGAAGTCTTGCCATTTTTCCCATTGCTCACTCCAATACAAGGGATTTTCCATAGCTTCCTGTGATTCAAATAATTTAGCCCGGATATTTTCATTGTCAGCAAGTTGCTGCCCTCTGGAGTTCATTGTAATATACAACTCTTCTCCCTGGGAGGTTTCTTCAGTTTTAAAATGCCAAAATTTTATATTATTTAAAACGTAGTCAAAATAGCTATTTGTATCATTAAAAAAATGCTTATGAATTATTGGGAAGGCTCCATTAACTGCCTTTTCGCCTATACTTCCAACAATTGATTTAACTGTGGCATCATGATTGTAATTTGATAAAAACCAATTCTTTCTGGTAGTGTTTAACAAATCGTCTATGCCCTTTGTATTACTTATTAAATCGATGATGAAATTATGAGTAAGTGTTCTTACTCTATAATCAAAGGATACTTGTTCTAATTTCTCATCAAATCTGAAAATTGATTTAAATTCATCTAGTCTATTCTTTTCCTTATTTGCAAAATAGAATAAAATTAAAAATAAGGTAGTAAAACGTTGTTGACCATCAATTAAATAGACATCTTCGTTTCGGTCATTAAATACATAGTAATCGGGTCTATATGAATATAAAAATCCAATATTGATATTCTGCGAGTATAACATGCAATCTATTGCCTTTTGCAAAGCATCCTTACTTGATTCAGGCGAATGTTCCAAAAGAGAGATAAGATTCTGTAACTCCTTACTTGGATTATCTTTTTTATGTAAATATTCTGCATACCCATCCTTAATATCCTGTATGAAAACATCCAATATGTCAAACTCATTATTGCCCCATACGTATTCTCGTTGAATCTCAGGTACTATTAAGTTATATTTTGCCATCAGCTCTTTTACTGATAACTCTTCCATTACATTATTTGTGCTCATTTTATTAAGAATTAAAGAAGGTATCAATTAATTTTGAAATAGCCTTTGCGTTGGCTTTAATATCATTATTTGTCCAGTACTCCAAATCTTTATTTCCTTCATTTTCGTCAAGAAAATATCGTACGAATACTCGAAAAGTATGTGGTTGAATGAATTTGCCTTCTTCATTGAAATATTCAATGACTCTGGCACGTTTTTTCGAATAAGAAATTCTGCCTAAACTTCGATTCAACGAATAATATAGTAATACCAGATTCCCTATAGAATTGATATTTATTTCTTTAGTCTGCTCTTTAATAAATTCTTCAACATTTGATAGATATGCTTCATCCTTAATATTTTCATCATAATTGGTTAAATCGAATTCCTTTTTTTTGTCCTTTATAACATTTTTATTAATGAACTCAATGTATTCTTGCTTTCGTTCAACCTCTCCAGGATTCTGAGGGAAAATATGTTCGATATCACTCTCTGCTTTTGTAAAAGAATGATATGGTAAAAATGGCTGATTTAATTTTATCGAATGAATTATGTCCACTAAAAGCAGCGTTTTAATTAGCATGCCTTGTTGGTCATTGTACCAATTTAAATTCTCATTTTCAAAACTGGGAATATCATTGTTAAATATCTTTTCTTTTATCAATGCTTTTAGACTTTCTTTAAATGCAATTCTTGAAACACTCTCAGCCCAAAGGCTATATATGTGAGTGAAGTTTAATTGTTCTTTTCTAGTATTGTTAAACAAAAAACCCAGATAATGGTATATTTCTCTATCTTGATACCAATCTTGAAGCATGCTATGAAGTTTTATGATCTCTTTATACAAGCCTATCGCATTTCCCTGATTCTTTTCAATCAATTCAAGAGTTAATATTTTTTCGCCACGCTTTTCGGCGAACAATAAGAATAAAAGGTTAATAGGATATTTTTCATCTTTAAATAGCTTTATTCCTTTTCCCGTTTTTTCTGATTCAGCTCGAATGAAACTTTTAAAGTATCCTTTAACCTCATTTTTACTCCACCATGCATTAATCTGATCTAATTCCCAACCTATTTTTACCCTTCTTTCATTTACACGTACAATATTTTTAATATCAGCTTCTCTTTTACCTTCTTCATTTGCAACATCAGTAATTAATATAGCTCTTACCAAATCAGATCCGTCCAATGGTATTCTTTTCGAATTCAAATTACCAAAAATCTTTTCTTCACTGGTTTTCTCTTCAACCTTGTTTATAATGACTTTAACATTTTTCAATATTTTATCAAGAAAATCCGATTTCTTGAATGTGCTATCCTTTTCTTTTTGTTGAAACCAACGTTCAATAACCAGATGAGCATTGAATATGTGAAAAACATCTTGATGATCGAAATTTTCATAATCCTTGATGAAGTTTTCCCAGGTTACTTGCGGAAAGACTCCATCACTTTTAGTAATAATCTCATTTAAAAAGGAGTTCGTTTCTTTCCGAATTGAATTGTCTGGGAAACGAACTTTGTTCTGAACAAATTGCTTCTGCCCTAAGTAAGAAAGTAAAATTACCAAAGTTGTAAGTCGCTGTTGTCCATCTACAACGTTAAATACATTGTCATGAGGCACAATGGTAATGTTTTGCAAGCAGTAAAATTTATTTCCAGTGAGTTTGAAATTATCAATGTCAATTAACAGTTTGTTCACATGTTTGCTTTCCCACTTATAACCGCGTTGATATAGTGGAATATTAAAATACTTTTTTTTCTGCTCAAGCAAATATCCATTTGATGAGAATAATTCTTCAACTGTATAAAGTAATTTATTCATAATTAATTATTAAAGTTTTTAGTTAGTTTGCTTTTATTTTATGGTTACCTCCGCATTGATTATACTCACCTTTTCTTCCTTCAACTTCTCAATTTCCATCTCTGACGGAAATTGAAGCATGAAACTTTGAAGTAGTAGTTTAATTGCATTTTGATCTTGGTAGTAATGAAATCAGATAGTTACTTTTCATTATAACTATTTTTGCTTGAAAATTTTCCTTTATTTACTTCTTACGATCAACCTAAACCCACTCTGTCCACAATCTACCCATTCATCCACAATTCCGTCAACTCCAACTTGCCTTGAATGATTCATAAAACAAGTTTCCCAATCTTTATCGGTTTTAAAAATTTGTCTTTGACCATTTTGCATGTCCTTAACATTGAGAAACCCTAAATACAACAAGACAACCGGAATACCTTGATTAGCTAACCACCAGGCATGAGCAACCCGATTGGAGAGCTGATAGCAATTGTCTCTTGAAATATTCACATCAGAGAATGATCTATTTATTTCTTCCTTGGCTTGATTTATAGCAACACCAATTTTGATGTGGTTTTTTACAGAATCTTCGGATGTAATATTATTAGGATCCTTTCCATGCGATTCATAATCCAATTCGTCAGCATGTGCTTTTGCTTCAACCAGTAATATTCCTCTTTTCCCATCAATCAGGCATGTTGAAATTAAATCCCAATTTGGCGTGGTAGTGTCCTTATGTAACCACCAGTCAGTTATTTCTTTTTGCAATTCAGAGGAGAAGTTGTACTTCAGGAAATCGTTAAGTTCAGCTTCTTTGTCCATATGGACCCTTTTTGGCATCCAGTTATCATACTGCGAAATCTTTGCCTTTGTACCTTTTAGTAAATCATTGACCTTGTCAATAAAATCGCTTGATTCAACAAGCTTAATAATACTATATTTACTTCCTTTCATATTGGTTAGTTAGTTTTTGGTTATTTATCATGTAAATCAATTAATCATCAAAATCATTGGTTAGCCCTTTTCTCCTTTATTTTCCTTATTTTCAGAAATCCTATACCTTTTTTATTTTGAAGAAAAATTCATTTTTATCTTTGATGTAGTAGGAAATACAGCCAAACTTCTTTATCTCTTCTTCCCATACGTCCTTAATTACAGGGTACTTGTACCAATCATTCATTCCATCCGACCAGGCTTTCCATATCACTGAGTCAATTCGGCCTTTTTTATACCAGTAATATTCTTCTGCACACAGATTAAAGTAATCATTCAAATCGTTGTAAAGACCAGTGTCTTTTCGAATATCATCAGCCGTTTTGCAGTCAGCAATAATTTTAAACAAGCTGTTATTCAGCTTACTATATCTGGCATTAAACTCAGTGAATAGTTCTTTATTCATCCTGTCGTTTGCCAATTTTCGGTTGTAATGGTTATAAACAAATGTGATGATCAAACCAAAACCACCTAGAATAATCGTTGTAATTGTTGATTCTGACATACCTAATTTTGTTATCTGGTTTACTTTTTATATCCTGTTAATCCTTTAATCCCTCAAATCAGTGGTTCAGACATTTTCCACCAACCGTATCCTCCCCGTCAGCAATTCCTGCATCATCCCCTGTTTAATCTGTTTGTATTTGGCTAGCTTTTGCTCCAATGCGGTTATTTCGGCATCCATATCCGAAAGAATGGTGGCAATGCGGGTTTGTTCTGATTTCGTTGGATAAGGGATTTCCATTTCTCCAATCATTTCCATCCTGACAGAATCAACTGAAGATTTTGCAGTCATTTGCATAATTCGATTATAGAAATTTGCTGTGAAATACAAGTAGAAAAATTTTCCATCTATTGATTCAATAAAGTCACTTATCTTGTATACTCTTTGATGAAAATCAAATCGTCCATTTATGTAGTGAAATACTTTTCCAGTACCAACGCCATCACCAGCTGTCAAAATTGCCTCACCTTCAAAGGAATAGGAATTGATTCTCTCAACCGTCTGAGATCGAACGAAGAATGGATAGTTGCCATCATCGACTTTGTCTTGTGTATTTTTAGATCCGGTTGTAATCAAGGCTAGATTTTTTGCTTTATCAGCTTCCCAACCCTCTTTCGGTTTCAGCAACTCCTGCATCGCTCCCTGCTTGATGGCTCGCTTTTTTTCGATGAGTTTTTCGAGACTTGTGATCAGTTCATCGGCATCGCTAATGGCGTTGGCTATGGCGGTTTGCTCGGTTTTAGTGGGAGGGAGAGGTACAAGAGTTTCTCCAAATTGAGTTTTATTCACTAAAGGAACTGCCTGCTCACCTGCTAATGCTTTAATTTTTGGAGATAAAAAATTAAGGGCATAATATAAAAAATCGCTAAGGTAATTTTCATTTGGTAGGACTGCATTGATTTGCTGATTAGAGGTTAATTCAATAGAAGCCATTCCGGATTTGCCAATAGTAGAACCAATGCAGGTAAATAGAATACTGTTTTGGGGAAATTTCCTTGATATATTAAATCCTTTCCTAGATAATTTCTTTTCAGAATTCGAAATCCATTTCCTTTTTCCTAAATCTGCAGGTCCAATAAACAGAAATTCATCCCCATAGTTGTTTAAATCTCTTGTTGGTGGAGTATTTCCTGTAGCAATATTTGCAAAAGAAGAAATTGATTTAACCTCCCAATCTTCAGGAATAACGCCAACTTCCGTCTGTTTATACCCTTTCATGCTGTTTCCATTCATAGGTTTTCCTTTCTTTCCATTGCTTGTAAATTGTTTTCCAGCTATCGGTTATCATTCCTCCGGGGTGTGCGTCTTTTTCGGCCCGCTCCATAAAATCGCCCCGGTTCGCGTGGTATTCAGTAAAATTACCGCAATAGCGGCAGAAATGCACCAGCAGTTTGTCCAGGTCTTCAGTCGCATCGCTTATCGTTTGTTTTCGGTATTGGGTGCCCATTACCCGTTCCATGGCACCAGCAATGCCGCAGGGGAAATACCCCAGGTGGTTGAGCCCGATGCCGCAATACGAAGTTACCCAGCAGCCCCGGGCATACTCCTGATCCTGAAAACGACCTGTATCCTGCGGTGCCACATTAAAAGGGGTGAAGTAGGGTACACGCGCCGAATCTTTAAACGACCAGGTATCCACTACAAGGTTCGGATGCTCGGGCAATGCGCCTAGTTTTTCCCTGACCAGACTCCCGTAACCATTACTGGTGATCTGGATGGTGGTATCTGGTGAGTAGGCGTATACGTATTCATCCAGCAACAAGCGCACGATTTGGTCAAATTCGGGATGCAAAGTGGGTTCTCCACCCAGTACATTAATCAGTTCCCATTTTTTCCCCAGAGCTATCGACTCACTGACAAATGCTTTCACCTGTTCAAGGTTCATTTCAATCTTTTCAGGAGCCTGCGTACACGAGCGGTTGCAGTCCATGCATTTCAGGTTACAATCGTAGGTAATATCCAGTTCAATCCGTTGCAGATTGGGCTGAAATACCTTGCGTCCTGTCACTACCTCTCCTTCTTTTTTACTTGCTTTTTGCTGTAGCTCGGCAAAAATTGCTGCACGTTGATCGGGGTTATTCGTGCTTTTTCTGCGCAGTACGTTAAAGTGGTCGAACCGAATGGGGTTCCGCGAAAGTTCAACCATTGGAGCCATCAGGGTATGCCCTTCGGTGTCGTCAATCCATTCGTAGTTATTTTTCATTTTTTTGAAGCCCGGCATGTGTTCGTTCGCTTTTTTCTTTTTCAGGTCGAAATGAGAAAGTGAATCGAACAATTGTTTCCGGAACACCTGCAAACCATTGTCGAGCGAGGCTTCGCTGCTTCGCGGATGGACAAAATCAATCCGGCTCACACCGGCTTCCGGTAGGTATTTTTCGCTGATTTCCTTCCCAACCAGCAATTCCGAATCGTACAACTTCAGTCGGTTCATGATGTCGGAGAAAACCGATTTTCCGAACAGCTTGTCGCCTTGCCGCATCAGGCAAATCATGCTGTTTTCGTTTTGCATGTACCAGTGAATGGCATCGTACACCACTTCATTAAAAGGCAGTCGTTGCTCTGTTTCAATCCAAGTGCACTTCTTCAACGGCTTCAGGAGATGGTTCAATTCGTTAGCCTGAATTTCTTTGCCGCTGTTATGAATAACGATCAATCCGGTATCCCCGTAATCCTGATCCACGATCGTTTGCAGCGTTTCCTTCCATTCGTCCGGTTGGCAGGAGTTCAGGTGTAAAATAACCACCAGCGATTCATTTCGTTTCGGAGTCGTCCAGTCGAACAATGTTCCCCGCACTTCCGGTTCTCCCTGCTGGCATTTAGGAATCCGGCCTTCCTCCACGGCTTTTTGTATAGTCCGCCAAACTTTCCGGTTCATTTTCCGGTAGTTCTGCGGATGAATATAGAATGTTGATGTTTCGCCACCTCGTACCGAAGCAGCACCTATTTCTTTTTGGGTCAGTTGCAGTCCCCGGTACCACGATCGTTTCCAGCCTTCCTCCGTTGGTTCGTTCGTCAGGGGCAACAAATTCAGTAGTCGTTTTTTATGGATCAAACAATTTCGAGGATCAACAGGGATGTCGCCTACAAAACCGGTATAAGCTTGAAATTCGGTCTCCGGACGATGGCAAATCTGGAATCCGGCAGTAACCACGTGGCTGTGTTCACCAAACAATTGAATTGTTTTTTGAAGAAAATCATGATCCGGGTTCCGGCTGCCAATCAAAACATCGCAATCCATCTGAAGGATATAATCGGCATCAATGGTATCGAATGCATAAAGTTGCGAGGTGACCGGAATTTTATCGGTGGTATGGGTATGAAGCGCCTCGTAACCAAGCCATTTCCGGTTGATGTATCTTATGGACTCCGCGTCAGTCGGGGCAATCAGTATCGAATCTATATATCCTTCTTTCCGGAGTCGTTCAGCTTCCGCAATTAGTTCCTCTGCGCTTCCATCCGAAGCGTATTGCCTCAGGAAGTCAGAACTTCGGTACAGTTCCAGCAGCAAAATACGTGCATTGAATTGCACTGCTTTGGGCAATTGTGTCACAATATGCCTGACGCTGGAATAGATAAATCGACTGTCCTGAATGCAGGCTTTGATCAATAAGGCAGTTTTGGGTTGTGATACTCCGTCATAGACAGTTACCCGGACCGGACTTTCATTTTGCTGAACAGTTTCGCTAAAAGTGATATTGGCCGAACCGTTTAGGCTCACCTGCCTAAAAACTTCAGCGGTAACCGGCCAAAATCCCTTCAGTTCAGGAATTTCAAAATTATTGATCAGGCTCCGTTTGAGCTTGTCGTAATTCAAATCAGGTCGTTCAAATTCACTCAGTTGGATAAAAGCGCGGGCAACAACGTTCAGGAAAAGATTGTCGTTGTACGGCTCTATCTCATAATCAATCAGTTTAATGGTTCCGTTTACCCGGATGAAATTGTTCTGTTTGGTGATACTCCTGCAAATGATTTTCATGTCCCACATTTCTGCCAGAAAGCTGATCATATCAGCACGGGTCAACAAACTGACTTTCTCGCTGACTTCATAAGGATAAACCAGGATATGAACCCCTTCAACTTCAGTCATTTCCTGAAGTTGGTAGAAATGTTTCCGGTTCCTGAAAAGCGAAAGTTTCTGTTTCAAATACAGAATATGGTCAATTTCATTGTAGTTATTCGAAGCGATAGGGAGATGAATTTTATACACATTTTCGGTATCGTGAAATACAACTCCCGAAAAACCACTTCCCAGATAACGATAATCTCCTGACTTATACTTTTTCAAAATCTTCAGTGCATCAGATTGCCGCCTGGCTTGTCCGGTTTGCTTTTTAGCAAATTCATAAATATCATTACGGCTCTGTAAATAACTTCCACTCGAAATATGCACAGACGTTTCGCTGCCATCGAGTGAATACACGCAATAGATCAAATCACTCGCGATGCAAATATTCAGCGTCTCCTTTTGCAACAACAGTTCTACCAGCAACCAATGGTCTTCCGCACTTTTTCGTTCAGGATATGTTGTATTTACGCGAGTACTCATAAACGTATTGCACGAGGGTAGTTCAGCTTCGGGATTGCCCATGCTCATTTCTTTCAGTCGGTTCAGCAGAAAATCAGAATCGAGCAAATCAGGTTCAGCGCGGTTTACCCGTGGGAGCAGTTCTCCATTTTGGCTCTGCCGGTTGCTGCAAACCAATACGTCAAATCCATTCTGCTCATAAAGCTTTTCAACTTCCGATAAAACCAGATCATTTTCCAATACATCGTCGGCATCCAATCTTCCGGTCAAAACGCATCCGAGTAGATTTTCCCGGCAATAGTTCAGAATAAAGTTTCGGTTTTTAGCAGCGCTCGAAAACTGATTTTGGAACAAAATGATCCGATCATCCGGCAAATAAGATTGAGCTATTTCCAGAGACTCATCGGTTGAGTTATCAAGCGAAACAATGAGCTTGATATTCCGCATCAATTCCCTTTGAGACAATACTGAATCAATCGCTGCCTTCAGTGTCGCAGCGTTATTGTGAACGGTCATGGCTATGGCAATACACTCGTTCATAGGACTACTGCTGGTTGGTAGGAGAAAAAACGTTTGGCACGTTCGAGTGATGCCAGATAAGCTTCTTCCGAAAAATCATTCCGATGTTCACGGTAAAACAAATCCAATCCTTTCTGTTTTCGCTCAAGGTTGTTGTTCACTTTATCTGACTTATGATTGTAGTGTATTACCCCCTCTGTTTCGATTACAGCAATACTTTTATCGAGTTCATTTGCTTCGATGTGCTTCAAAAAGCGTATCATGATTTCGCGGTCAGTTGTATTGGGATAACGTTCATTAAATGCTCCGATTTCAACCAATACCGAAGACTTGAAAAACATATTGCTTCCCTGTACTCCCGGATTCCCGATAAAAAAGGCTTCAGGACTTAATTGTTCTTTGGTGAGCGGCAATTCCATTTTGGTCCCGTCTTCATGCAACCAGTACATCCGTTGAAACACAGCCTGCAAATGCGGAGATTTGCTGATTTCCTGAATGCAGTCCTTCAGATGATTGGGCAAATATTCGTCATCATCATCCAGTATGCTGACATAGCTCTCCGGATTCTGTTCAAAGGCAAAATAAATTCCCGTATTCCAGGCACCAGTTCCTGAATTTCCTCTTGTCCGGTTGTTCGTAAGCACAAAGGTTTGAAATTCATCCGTGCTCAACGAAAGATTATTTCTAAGCTCATTTATGCCCTCCTGAATGCGGTAATATTCGCCGGACAATCCATTGGGCAACGAAACATTATCGTCCACCACCACAACTTGGATGCTAAACTTGTCAACTCCGGTTTGATTGTAAACCGAACACAAACTTCGTTCTATAAGCAGATTCGTTCTGCACATCGAAGTCGCGATCACCACAACTATTTCCGGAGAAGAATACTTAATCATTGAGTCTGAATCCCATTTTAGCAAGGTGAGCATTTACTTTTTCTTCGAGAAGTGTGACTTCATCCAACAATTTGGGCATGGGGGTGTCGTACCGGTCGGCCAGTTCTTTAATGCGTTGGGTCAGGCGTTGACTGATTCGCTGCATTTCGGTATGTATGGCGTTATCCAGAGCCTGTCTCCATTTGCGACCATTTATAGGAATAGCCAAAATTCCAGTTTGGGCAGTACCTTTCCTTACTTCCATTGGATGTTGTTTATTTGTCTTTGTAATTCCCCTAGCCTTGCCATCAATTCTTTAAAAGGCAATGATTCGCCGTATATCATGATCTCCTGCATTTGTTTGTAGTCAGCTTCCCAGGCTGGCAAGATTTCTTCCGGAGGCAAAAACCGGATGTTTTCAGGATTGTGCCTACTGTAATCAACTTCGGCAAGTGGAGTCAGTTTACTTCGGTGCTCCACAATAGCTTGGTATAATCCGGCATTGTGCAGGGCGGCAACAGAAGCATCGAGGTGCATCAGCTTCTCAATGTCGTAATGGTGCCGGCTCATTCGCTCAACCTTAACATTTTCAATTGGTTTCTGAAATTCCTCGTGCAACAGAAATATCTTCTCCAGGAATGTGCGTTCGGGACTAGCCGTTGGAACTGTTATGGGAGCATCAGAAAAAGGACTGCCGGCAAAACTCTCGGCTACCATCGTACAAAAACTACAAAGCGTTGAAGGTTCCATCAGAAAACGACTACCAATTTCCACCAAAATTCCGGGCTTCAAATAACTATCGGTTTCGGTAAGTTTTGGGTAATATATCTCCACAATCATCGGATCTTGTCCGCTACTTACAAATTCACGGGCCCGCACCTGTACTTCAGCAAAACCGGCCTCCAGAAATGCAACTTGCAGTTCGTCGGTAAACGTGGTGATGATATATTTTTTAGATGCTTTGCGAAGGTTTTTGATGTCGCGCGTGGATAATTCGCCTTTGAAATTGAGGAACTCCCGGTCTAAGGCCAAATCAACATCCTCCGAAAACCGTTCTATCAGATTCCAGCCCTTGCTTAACGAAGTTCCTCCCTTAAAAATAAGGTGGGGCGCACAACTCAGCGAGAAAAGCAGCGATAAAGTTTGCACTACCCACCAGTCTTTCTCTATGGCATTCTCCGGAATACCTTTGCGCAAGGCCGTTTCGCCAAATATATTTCGTTTGGTTTGGTCGCTTAACTTCAACCATTCCTGAATGGTCTCTTTACTCATTTTTGGTCTCTTTTAAAACGGGCCTCATTATTTCTCTTATCCATGCAGGTGCCAGGTGAAAATCGTGTTCCAGACGGGTTGGTTTTTCTTTTCGAAGCAATTGCTGCAGGTGCTCAATTTCCTGTTGGGTGACTTTGTCTTTTCCCAGTTCGCGCAGAGCCTGAATAACCAAACGGCTTATTTCTCCAACTGCAGCAACGTTCTTTGGAGTCGTTTTTTTAAGAACGACCCGCCTGCCTGCTATTTGTATCTTTCGGGGAGCGCCATCGGTAAGGTAAACCACATTCATCGGAACCTGGGTTGACAGTCCCAACCGGTTGAGCGCATAAATACCGGTAGGCACTATCCGCGCCTTATCCCGTTTTGCAATAGCCGTCACAATGGCATCGATGCCCGGGCTTACTTTCCCGATCACCGGATCTATTTCCGGTCGCACATAAATGCCAAATGCCACCCGTTGAATTTCACCCGATTTAACCAATCGTTCCAATGCTTTCCGTATCGCATCAGCTTGCCCGATAGTCAAAAAACTTTCGTTAAAAAAAAGCGTACCCCTTCTGGCTTTTTTTATTTTTTTAATTATCTGTATTTCTGTACTTTCAATCATATATAATCATTAATTCTGTCACAAATATAACACAAATGTGTGACTAAATATATTTGAATCCCATCTTTTTAAGATGTGCAGCCACCTTGATTTCAAGATCGACTACATCCTGAGTTATTGTTGGCAATGTGTCTTCGTACCGGTCGGCCAGTTCTTTAATGCGTTGGGTCAATCGCTGGCTGATGCGCTGCATTTCGGTATGTATGGCATTATCCAGAACCTGCATCCATTTATCGTCCACCACCAGGGTTTTAACATCATCATCTGTCAGCACCTTGTATTTATTCCATACTTTGGTTTCCAGCGCTTTTTGCTGCTCCTTTATTTTCCGGTTCAGTTCGGCTTGTGTATCGGTCAGTTTCAGGTAAGCCTCCAGTACTTTTCGTTCTTCGGCATCCTCGCGGTTACCTTTAATTTTTTTCAGCCGGTCTTTTACGCTGGCGGCGGTAATTTTGTCCTTGTCGTTTTTGGCATCAGCCATCAACCCATCTTCAGCGCCATGTTCTTCTTCCAATTCTTCCAGTTGCATGGCTGTGGTGTCACGCTGGCTTTCGAGCGCTTCAATGGCAGCTTTTTCAGCCAAAAAGTAGCGGTTAATAATCAAGGCAGGTTTAATCAGTTTGCTTTCGATGCCTTCCAGACCTTCCACTTCTTTCTCTTTAGTTTTGCCGCTTTTGTCCTTGTTCGATTTGGTGATCCGGTAAACTTCGCGCCCGGTTTTCCAGCCATCGTCCGAAATCACGTACACATCGTCCTGCATCGTTTCGCTCCAGTAACTCATCAAATGCTGATACACATCGTAACGGTCAATCAGGCTCAGGTTCGAAAAACTTTGCAATAGGTCTTCAGCTATTTCGCGAATCAATCTTTTTGGTTTTACACCCAAATCCATGCTTTTCAAAGTTGGGATTGTCTGGCGTTTCCAGCTTTCGAACACTCCAAACACCTTTTGGCTGTAGCTTGTAAATTCGGGATGTGCAAAAATGGTGCTCTTTATTTCCGCTTTGTCAATTTTCTGTTGGCTATAACCGCTTCGTTCGTGTGGGGCAAAAAGTTCGTTCCGCAGCCCGGGATAAACCTGCCAGTAGTTGTTCAATGCTTCCAGATCGGCATTCGGAATTCCACCATTCAAATGGGCTTCAATATCCTGAATATCTTCTTCCTCCTGGCTATCGATGTAGCGGGGAATGTTCAGGTTGTATTCTTTTTCTTCAATTTCGGTAACTGGCACAATGCGGCTGTACTTCGGCATTTCGATATGCTTATTGAATACATCCACAATCTTATGAATATCCTGATCGCGTAACCGGTTTTTAGGTCCGTCCTTCACAAAACCTTTCCCGGCATCCACCATGAATATTGCTTTGCGGGTATTGGCATTTTCCTTATCAATTACAATCAGACAGGCCGGAATACCAGTTCCGTAAAACAGGTTGGCTGGTAATCCAATAATGCCTTTGATGTATCCTTTCCGAATCAGGTTTTTGCGGATTTCGGCTTCGGCGTTTCCACGGAACAAAACGCCATGCGGAAGAATCACCGCTGCCTTGCCATTGCTCTTCAGCGAACGGATCATGTGCAACAGGAAAGCATAGTCGCCATTTTTATCCGGAGGAACGCCAAAACCATCAAAACGTCCGTATTTATCGGCAGTTTCCGACGAAATATCCAGACCATTGCTCCAGTTTTTTGACGAAAAGGGCGGATTGGCAACGATGTAATTAAACAGTTTCAGTCCGCCATTCTCCTCAGTGAATTGAGGATCCGAAAGCGTGCTGTTTCCGGTGCATTTAATCAGAGCGGTGGGGCAATCGTGCAACACCATGTTCATACGCGCCAACCCGGCTGTGGCACTCTCTTTTTCCTGACCGTAAATGGTAATTTTTCGTTCAGCTTCATCAGCTACTTTCAAGAGCAGCGAACCAGATCCACAGGTAGGGTCATAAATCGTAGTGTTTGCTGTAGAGTTTTCGTTGTTGATGCCAATGATTTTGGCCATGATGCGGCTTACTTCCGCCGGAGTATAAAATTGACCTTTGCTTTTCCCGCTTTCGGTGGCAAAGTTCCGCATCAGGTATTCGTAGGCATCGCCCAGAATATCATCGCCTTCGGCTTTATTGTTGGCGAAATTGAGTTCCGGTTTTTCAAAAATGGCAATCAGGTTCGAGAGGCGTTTTACCTTTTCGTCGCCCGTCCCCAGCTTCTCCGGATTGTCGAAATCCACCTTGATTGAACCCAGTGATTTATTGGCCTGCTCAATGGGGCCAATGATCTTTTTATTGATGTCGTCGCCAATGGTTGGTTTGCCTTTCAGCGCAACCATATCTTTAAAACTTGCCCCTTCCGGAACAGTAATCGGCGCATAAGGAACACCCGCGTATTTATCGCTGATGTATTTGACGAACAGCATCAGCAGCACATAATCCTTGTATTCACTGGCATCCATCCCTCCCCGCAACTCGTCGCAACTTGCCCACAGTGAGCTGTATAATTCTGATTTTTTAATCGCCATATGCTTATTTAATCCTTAAAAATTGAACTCAATTCGGTTTCTATGTGGTTGTTAAACTGTCAAAACAGATAACCCTGCATTTTTTGTTTCTTACCTTGCAAGATACACCATCAAAAGCAGACTGGCATTATTGTTAATCGTATTTTTTCAAGCTATTTCCTCTGAAAAGAAGGATTCCATTTTTCATCGATCAAGAGATTTACCATATCTGTTGCACTGGCAAAAATAGTTGGATACTACGCCATTTTATGGCCGTAGTCAAATCTAATTTTGCACTTATCTGAATTAAAAAACGCACAAATGACGCTAAGTAGAGCTGACCAAAGGAGCATCAAATATTTTTTAAAGAAGCTTAATAGTTTTTTAGACACTCGAGAATTCGAGATTGGCAAATTCGTTCAGACATTACAGCGATTTGAAAAGCGATTGAACTTCAAAATAGGCATAATCGATTTTAAATACTACAACGAGCAACGCTTAATGAAAGTCCGCAAGAAAATATTGAAACTGGAAAAAATACAAAACTTTGGATACTTCCGAAACCTAAGGAAATTGGAACGAATTTGCCTAGCCCACATCGAATTAAGAAAACACTTTAATTTTGAAAAATCAACTTTTTTATATGAGGATAATTACTTGATCTATTGTCATTGCGGGAATTCTAAAAACGATGGGCTAATCAAGCCTTGGCTCTCACTGGATGATAGTTCTGTAGAATTGAGGATTAAGAAGTAACGATAGATGTAAACTTTCACTACTTAACGAATCTGTCAATTTTGCAACTTTATATGAATTTAATAAACAGTGATTTTTATAGGCAGGTGCAGATTGCGGTCGATTTCCTGTCAAGCCAAAAAATAGCCTGAGCGGAAAGATGCCTCCCGAAAACCACCGCTGCCGGACTTGTAGCAGATGTTACCTCCTAGGTGTTCTTTGTTTTCAGTCATTTTTCTATCATCCGTTTCTGTCTGCCATGCGCTAGGGTAGTCAAGCTCTTTGGCTGGTTTTGGTCGTGCGTTAGCATTTTGTGCGACCAGCCAATGTGCTTGACTACGGAGTGAGGCTTTCTCTATTAAAAAATTGATTGACGTAATCGAACGGAATTTTCTCTTGTTCTAATCGCCAATTATTTGTTTTTAAAATATCATATAGTTCTTGTTCACTGTCAGTCAAATTTAATATTGTACTAATATTAGTTGGGGTTCCCAAATCATGTTCGAAGAATTTCTCAAAGGTTACAAGATCCATTAAAACACTTTTTGTCTGCGGAAAATATCCTCTGAATTGAGATAAAATTTCAAAACCTTGCACATCAATGTCACCCCAATAAAGCAATTCAATATTTTTAAACCACTTAACATTTTTCAAATTAGCAACACTATAGCCACTCCCGAATATAGCAATCGTCTTATCCATTTTAGGAAGTGTCAAAAATGTAGTTGTCGTATAAAGTGTTGTTTTATTTTCTACCACCAAAACTTTTTTTGTTGGTAAGTTTAATGTTTCAAATTGGCTTATTGGAATTGCCAAATCATCAAGTCCTGAAAAATAAATTTGACTGATTTCTTTGTCAAGTTGTAAATTCCGGTCAAAGTGACCACCCTGTGCCGATTCAAATTGACCATGCGTTGCCGATTTAAATTGACCACCTAAAAATGCCATCTAAAAGCTACCTTTTTTTCATGCCGTAATTCATATTCAAAATTGTAAAAATTATTCCTTGTTGATACTTTTTTTCTTTCTCATTGATTCTCCATGTAATTCGATGCGGTGAGCCTGATGAATCAGCCTGTCTAATACCGCATCAGCAATGGTTTTTTCTCCAATAATATCATACCATCCCTGAACCGGTATTTGTGAAGTAACGATTATAGAACCCTTATTGTGTCTGTCTTCAATGATTTCCAACAGCGTTATCCTGTTCTGACTGTCGAGTGCCTGGAGTCCAAAATCATCGAGTATAATAACATCTTGCCTTTCGATTTTCGCTAGTTCCTTCAAGTATGAGCCATCGGCTTTTGCCATTTTTAACTTGGAAAACAGCTTCGATGTATTGAAGTAATTTACCCGGTATCCCTGGATACATGCCTGATAACCCAGTGCCGTTGCCAAATAACTTTTACCCACACCAGTACTTCCTGTGATTAAAACGTTCTCGTTCTTCTCTACGAACTCACACTCTCCAAGTCGTAAAATGAGGTTGCGTTCCAAGTTCCGTGATTGATCAAAAGTGATGCTTTCGATGTTTGATTTGTAATGGAACTTGGCATTTCTAATTAGTCTCTCTATTTTTCGGTTGTGGCGCTCGTCCCATTCGGCATCAATAATCATGGACACAAACTGATCGATGGTGTAATGGTCTGTTTTCCCGGTTTCGACTGCAGTTTTAAATGCACCATGCATTCCGGAAAGCTTCATTTGTCTCATTTTCGTTAACGTTGATTCATTCATAATAATTTGATTTTAAGTTTATTTGTAATAGTTTTTCCCTCGTATGTTGTTGTGTTCGGGCAATTCCGGATCTTCTGTTGTCTCATCCTTAATCATATCCAGGTTGTTTTCAAGGATGTTTTGTATGGCTTTAAAACTATAGGTTCCAAAGTCAAGAGCACGTTTGCAGGCATTGATAAGTCTTTGTTTGCCAACCTTCTTTTCAAACGAAAGTATTCCCATACAACTTTTAAACGCCTGCTCAGGATGGTTTCGGCTTTCAATGATTTTAAAGATATATTCCCCGGCAACCGGGTCGATACTGTTTGCCCAATTGATAAACCGGGGAGCAGTCCAATCGGTTACAAATTGATGGGTGCTCGCTAAATGTTCGGGTGTGGTTGTGTAGCTGTAAAGTGCGTAGTCCCGGGGATGGGTAGCCAACCGATTGTATTTAAAGTAAATCTCGACCGTTGTTCTGGTGTACATCACCTTCACCTTTTTGCGGATGTATTGATACGGCACGCTATAAAAATGTTTGTCACAACTAAGCTGCACATGACCATTTTGCATGACCGTTGCCTGCGCCTGATACTTGATCTCAAAGCGTTGGATGGGCAGTGGCGACAGTTTGTCCTTCTCGATGTCATTGTATAGCTCAAAACGTGTGTATGGACGGCCGGTGAGCTTTCTGTTGTTGTGTGCATCCAACAGGTCGCCAACGCGATCGTTCAGTTCCGCGATGGAGAAAAACGTTTCGTCCTTCAGTGCAGCATAAATCCTGCGGTATAATATTTTAACAGCACCTTCAACTAATGATTTGTCCCGTGGTTTATAAGCTCTGGCGGGTAGAATAGTGGTTTCGTAATGTTCTGCCAGATCTACCAGTGTTTCGTTGATGGTGGGCTCAAAACGGCTGCTTTTTATCACCGCTGACTTTAGATTGTCCGGAACTATGGCTGCCGGAACGCCTTCAAAAAAACGCATGGCATTTTCTACCGATACAACAAAATCTTCCTTCTTTTGGCTGGGCGTGGCTTCTGCATAGGTATATTGGCTTGCTCCTAAAACAGCAACAAAAAATTCTACTTCACTTACCTCTCCTGTATCTTTTTCAACCACAGATAGCTTCTTGCCTGCATAATCAACAAACATCTTGTCGCCTGCCTTGTGGTTCATGTGCATCACCGGGTTTACCTTCTGGCTCCACAGTTTGTAATACTCCCGGAACTGAGAGCTTTGATAACCCCCGGGATATTTTTTAATGTACTCTTCCCACATACACTGGCCCGTGACGCCAACCCGTTTGAGCTCCCGTTCCATATGAGGGAAAAACTCATATAGCTTTTGTAATCGAGGGCTAATGGACTCTTCCGGAGGGTGTGAAAACAACGTTTCCAACTCAAGGTCAGTCCTTTGATTGATCTCTTCAATGGTCAACCCCTGAACTTCAAAAAGGGAAATATACTTCTTTACTGTATTTCTTGATAAGGATAAATATTGGCTTATAAACAGCTTACTTTTCCCGCTGCAATGCAACTTAATCGCTTTTCTAATTTTACTCATGTCCGTTAATTTATTTGCCATAATCCGTTCCTTTTTTGAACGAAAGTATGGGTAACGACATGAAAAAAAGTAACTGATTTTAGGTGGTCAGTTTCCTCCGGAAACAGTGGTCAATTTGCTCCGGAATCTAGTGGTCAGTTTGCCCCGGAAATGGTGGTCAATTTAAACTGGAATCAGGTGGTCAATTTCACCGTTTTTTCCACTTACTACTGAAGTGTGAATGATGTAACATTTCGAAATAATTCTGTAAAGAATTCAAAGGGTGGTATAGCGATCTTTGAATAGTGAAACCGTTTTCACAATCAAAGATCTTATCATGAAAAATTAACTTTTCTTATCCTATCAGCATTTCTGATGTTGTCGGTCATTCCAATCCAAATCAAAGCAGAAACAATTTGCCGAACAAAAAATACATAAAAATGGTGAACCGAAAAAAGAAGTAAAAGCGACTTAGGTTTGTGGTTTTACGAAATATTACAGCACTTGAATCCACTCCAAAACAAGCTTCAGCTTTATGAAACGAGCCACGGTTAGAATTAAACCCATAAAAAGTTAAAATCAGTCAATCAATTCAGTGTTAAAGTTCATGTCAAATTCTGGCATGGACTTTTTTCGTTTGTAACCGACTTTCAAAGACAGTAAACCTTTCAGCCGATGTGTGAAAGATGTAACTCTTCGCTCCAATTGTGTAACTTATAACCGACAGAAAGCCCTCACCTTTGATGCGTAAACATTTAAACATCATTTAAACAGAAAAACATGAAAACATTACAAAGAAACAAAAGCGTAATCTTGAGAAAGATAATGTTTGTAACCTTAGTTGGCTTGCTGGTTGTGCAGCTGACTTCTTGCGACAAAGACACGACAAATGACAATCAATCAGCAAAACTCACAATCAGAATGACTGATGCCCCGGCAAACTATGATGCAGTTATGGTTGACGTGCAGGGAGTAGAAGTAACTGGTAATGGTGGAAGCGCTGTGATGCTTAACACTACGGCCAAAGTGTACAATCTCCTTGAATTATCAAATGGCGTAAATGCCCTGATTGCAACTGGCGATGTGAATGCCGGTACTATTTCTCAAATCAGATTGATCCTGGGATCCAATAACTCGGTAAAAGTAGCTGGCGTTGTACATCCATTAACAACACCAAGCGCGATGCAATCGGGATTAAAGCTTCAGGTTAACAAAACTTTTGAAGCCGGCGTTGAATACAGCATGCTGCTCGATTTTGATGCAAGTCAATCAATTGTTCTAACCGGTACAAATGAATATCAACTGAAACCGGTTATCCGGACTATTGATACCGCCATCTCCGGTTCGATAAAAGGAAGTGTTTCGCCACTTACCGGAAATGTATTGATAACAGCCACATCAAATGGGGTAACATATACCTCGGTAACCGCTGCAAACGGTAGTTTTCTGATCGCAGGTTTGCCTTTAGGCACCTACTCAATTACGATCACTCCGGTTCTTCCTTTGTTACCAATAACAATAACAGGGAAAACAGTTGTTGTGGGAGCATCAACCGACCTGGGAATAACAGTATTGTTGTAAGTTTGATTTTTAAATAAATTGCGAAGAGGCTGGCTCAATTGAGTTCAGCCTCTTTTGGTTTTATGGCAATACTAACCTTGAAAATTCCTCTTTCCAGAAGTACAACAATTGTGCTTAAGATGTATGAATATGTAATACAATACTCACACAATGTGCTTTTCCCAAACTTATAAATAAATGGCTGTTATAATTGGAATTTTCAAGAATAGCAACATAGTAAAATATGCGGTTTTTACTGATCTCAAAATTTAACAAATGAAATATCTTTAACATCCGTAGTTTATCCATTAACCTATCAGTTTCATAAGTATTCATTTAAGAATCACCCTTGATTGAGAATTAATCTTTGGGATAATATGACTCTCCTCCTCCAAAAATCACCAATTTTGACTGGTTATTTACTTTACACAAATAGACTCCAGGGGCGACTCTTTGTCCTGAATCATTTGTTCCGTCCCACGTCAAAAAAAGATTGCCAAGATCATTGCCTCTATAAAGATTTTTTATTCGCAACCCAGCCATATTATATATCTCTACCAAGATTTCGGTCTTACTCGAATTCCAAATCTCAATGCTGATTTCGTGTAGGAATGGATTGGGGAAACACTTAAACTGTGCAAAATCTTCAATTGTCTGACTAGAAGTTAGTCCATTGACATTTGACTGTATTAGTAAAGATTCGTTCTTTTCATAAAATTCATTTCCACTAATTTTGATTAAATTCATTGGGTATGTCTGGCCATCTCTATACAATCTAAGTTCAATTGGATGACCCGGCGTAAAACCATTTGGATTTTCACTCAGTTCATCATTATTGGAAGCTGTTATATTTATACATTCAGCTATCATTTGTTCTACACCAATGGTTGCAGAACCCACACAGAGACTGCCGTCAAAAACACCAATCTCATCACCTATCAGTAATCCAGATTTTTGGAAATTTACCAAATAAATATTCATGTGATCAGTTCCATTGCCTATAAATACCTTTGGGAAATGGGTAGAAGCAAGGACATCAGGAACAATTAATGTCGACTTGGTTCCAGTTGCCGGAATGGTCAATGTACAATTTGAAGTTACATTAATTTTATAGCCTTTGCCTGGAATAAAGTTTCCAATATAGTTCTTCCATCCTCCAAAAACGCCAAGGTTTTCAATAGTTTTCCCTGTTTCATCCATAACTTTTTTCAATTTCCCTGCATCAATCAGTGATTGAACCAGCGCTTTGGCATCATGAACAACTGAAGATGGATATGAAATAATATTCCACCCAGCATTCAATGCTATATCAAAAGGAAGTTGAACAGGAGTTCCTTCCAAAGAAAGGGTTGTTGATGACAAAACATTTACCTTATAGCCTTTGCTCGAATTCAGATCGCCGATATAGTTTTTCCATCCTCCAAAAACACCAAGATTCTCAATGGTTTTACCGGTTTCATCCATCACCTTTTTTAGCTTTCCCGAATCAATTATGGGTTTGAAAATGTTTTTAAGATCCAAATCTTCGGGGATAATATTAGTAGAAATGATGTTCCAACCGGTATTGAGTAAAATGTCTTGTTTGGAATATGTACTTGCAGTTAGAGTCGCAAAAGCAGTTGCTCCAATAGCAAACTTTCCATCAGTACTCCAAGATGTATCCGCATCCGAATAAATAGCTACAACGTTTGGGAACTCCCGATCTTTTTTCTTATTATAAATCTTAAACAAAATGGTCTTTCCAGGAGTATATCCGTTGCCAGAACCATCGCTTCGAGAAACAACAATGTCAAGTGTAGTATTTTGGGTTATTAAACTATTTACAATACCTGATCCTACACACGTTGTGCCATCAAAGATACCAATCTCATCACCCACTTCCAGATCGACCCCATCTATTTTGGCTGAATAGATTTTAAGGTTCATGTGGTCGTTGCCATTGCCCGTCCAAACAGGGATAAAATGTTTAGGAACCATTTTTACCGTAATGACAACCTGATCAGCAACCGATAAGGATTTACTATCGTTTACTACCAGAGAAAAAGTATAGTTTGTGCTTGTTAAAACATTAGGTGATGTAAATGTTGGTTTTACAATGGTAGCCGAACTTAAATTAATTCCTGAAGGAGCGATCCATGAATAAGTAAGGGCATCGTTATCAGGGTCTGTTGAAGCGGAACCATCCAACGTTACCAAGGTGCCTTCATTCACTATTTGATCTGGTCCTGCGTTGGCCAAAGGCTCTTTATTGGTATTCAGAATAGTCCATTGTGCTTTGGTTTCTGCAACTCCTTGCTTACCACTGGTATACTTGCTCAATTTTGTCAGATCTAGAGATAAGTTGTAGGTCCCACTGGCATTTCCAACCTGATCAATTCCAGACAAAGCATACAGCTTGTCAGTTAATTTGGTAAAAATCAGGCTCTGCGTTCCTATAGACTTTCCATCACATTCAAACGTTAAGAGATCTTTTAATTTAGTATCATCGAGCAGTCTGTCAGAGAACTCAATCTGTATGGATGTAAGCTGGGAGACAACCGTAGCCTGTGGAATATTTTTCCATGTGCCGATCAAGGCTACATCATCAATGTACACAGGTATTTTTGTTATTGTATTATTGGCGAATTGATCGATACAATGAGCTTCCAGTGTCAGATTCCCAGAATAACCAAAACTGACTGGCAATGCTAGTGCCCCAGCATTTACATTCGCAGAATCAGCCAGAAGAACTGCGTTCACCTGATCGGTCTGATAGATTTTAATACGTGTACCAATCTGGTTTACAGTCATAAGAACCACGGAATTTTTAACAGAAGTAATGTCATCTGTATCAGAAAATCCAAGATCAGGTGTGATGTGCAGATTGGTCACCGCCTTGGGTCCGGTCCGGTTAACTGTCCATTCATACCTGATGGTATCGGTGCCCGAATTGCCTGCAATGTCAGTAATATCCTTCATTTTAACTTTCAGAATGTAATTGCCTTCGTAGTAGGTGAGTAGCCTGAACTCGGTGACCTGATATTCTGAATCGGTCTTTTTGGTAAGGTTGAGCTGCGAAAGAGGTTGTCTTTGTCCATCTTTCCACAATTCAAGGGAACCAATTCCGAACCCCTTTACCTTCTCGTTAAACAGAACGTTAAATGAAGTATAATGCTGAGCATCGTAACCTCCATCGCTCGAAGGGGTGATCGTTTTAATCCCGGGGGCTTTCTGGTCTATTTCCCATCCAACACTCTGCGCCTGCATTCCATTGTTCCCATCCAGCGATTTGATGTTTGGCAAATCAACAGTCAGTGAATATTTGCCATCGACCGACATAAATCCTTTCAGGCCTGAAAGCTGAAACAGTTTGCCTTCGGTATCCATTTCAGTAATAACAACAGAACCGGAAACAGATGTCCCGTCTTTTGTCCATGTAAACTTGGCTGGCAATATTGTTGACTTATCGATTGGAACATTAAATCGAAGTAAAATTAAATCGATGGGAGAACCAATTTTATTGTCGGGCAATCCAATAAATTCGCTAATCGCAGGGATTCCAACAAACTGTGTCCAATTGGCCTGTTTACCCACAGCACCATTGGTTCCCGTCAGGTCTTTAATTTGGCTAGTCTGAACGTTGAGTACATAAAATCCGTCAAACGCTGACTTGGAAGTAAGATCAATTTTAAACGTTGTTTGATTAATCTGACTTACCTGAACTGTTGCATCTATAATGTCTACCCCTCCCTGTACCCTCAAAGTCATATCTTCGTAGTTGAATGTCGAAGGATCGATCGGTTTACTGAAAACCACATTGACGGAAGTTACCGGGTTGGTTACAAACGAAGTTGGTACATTTTCGAATCTTACAATTTCAGGAGGATTCTGGTCCAGTGCGTTATACTTGATAATATATTTTTGGATGGTGTTACCGGCAAATATGTCTAGTAGATGAAGCATATTTTCATAGATCGGTTCTTTGCCATCGGGCAGCGTAACAAAGGTTTGCCAAACATTGTCGAGTGGAATAACCTGTCCGTCACTTCGCGTTACACTGGCAATTTTATAAATATTATTCCCCGGATCGCTTAACTTCACATAATTCCAACCAACCTGAGAAGGAACTACTGTAAGTTCAATCTCATGATTACCGGAGTTAACGGAACCGGAAGTGCTTGATGAAGAAGCTTCATAAACATCAAGAGTACCTCCATTTGATAAGTAAATAACATCTGGGAGTTCCTTAGAATCTTGTACTTCGTTTACAAGAAAATCGTTTATATTATCATCAGCTCCGGTATAAACCCGGACACTCTTGATTAATTCGTGCATCGTTGCCCCACTGATCAGGCTAAGATCCGGATTCCCGCGGCTATCCAGATGGGTTAGCTTAGTCTCATATGAGATGAAATGACCAAGCAGATCGCTTGTAAACCACCATTGCCCAATGGCAGTTTTTTGGGGCGCAATGTTGCCAAAATCGATGTTCGTCAAACCTAATTGACGGGGTTGTCCGTTCAGGTTAGAACCGATAAGGGCAAAATTGATGGCAAGGCCTTTTTCGTTTTCTACAATTTTAGGCTGGGCACTTTCAATGCGAACACTTTTGGCTGTACCATACCCGTTGTTTTGAACCATCACGGCAAAATCGGCTGGAATAATCGGCTCAACCTTGTCGATAGTTAACGGATCATCGCCCAGAATATCGCGCTGCATAAAGTAGTGCAGCCATAAATCCGGGCTGGGGTTTACATCCAGAGTTACCGGGAACAAAGGTTTGGTTACCGTTACTCCTGTAAATGGATCGAGGTAAGAGAATGAACCTCCAAAAGAATAGCTTTTTGGCACTGTAGGGGCAGCTCCCTTTTCAGGAATAAACAGAACGGTAGCACTTCCTTTTTCGTCGGCACCCAATGTTCCGGTGCCGTCAATACCGGTTAAGATGCTTAGCGCCTTTGTATCAATTTGGAAAAGGTCATTACTCAAAACCCCGTTTTCATCTTTTATTTCAAGGTTTAATTTGATGTCCTTCATGGCAGTAGTTTTGTTCCCATTATATATGGTCAGGGTACCTTCAAAGGCTTCACGGGTCATTACCACCTTTTGGGTAATATTGATAGTTACTGAAGAACATACTGAACTGCGACCAGAATTGATTTGTTCTTCTATACCATCCATTGACTTGATGTACATATCGCCTACATCAGCAAATCCTCTGGAAAATGTATATTTCTTTACCGAATCAATTCTTTGAATGTACTTGTCTATAACATTATAATCTACGATATTGGGGTATTCAGCAGTTGGAGAAGTGATATTGTTTTTATGTGCTTCCAGAGTACTATTCCAACGAGTAGCAAAAGCGCTGATTTCGTCACTGGCAATATCGGTTCCATCCATATTCTGTTTAATTAGCAAAAGATCCGCAGGAAGAATTGATTTTAGACCAGAAGTAAAAGGCTTGATTTGATCAACGAAATCATTAAAATTCTCTTTCGAGTCCCAGTCCCCACTTCCCATAAATTCGCTAATAATGGAATTTGTAGCACTGTTCCCATAAAGGAAAGCTTCAAGATCATGCACTGATTGTTGAAGTATAGGCGGCATTTTACTGATTTGCACTGACTTTGTTAGAGTGGCATTTTTCAGGAAGAAGGGAGGGTCTTCATAGCAAGTTTTTGCAGCATTGGCAATTCCCAGTGCACATTTATACCCATCTCTTGCATATTTAGCAGGAGTAAAGCTGATTACACAATTAAAGACATCCATAAAAGTTATTTCGCCGTCCATGGCAGAATATCCACAACCAGCTACATTTACAGCTAATGCAACATAGGGATGTAATTTAACACAACCCAAAACAGCCTGAGCAACATCTATTAAACATTTATCACATTCAACTGTGGGTTTAGAAATTGTTGGGGTGTTGTTGTTCGGACTGTAGTTTGACGGCCAGGAGCCACCTCTCGAAGGATCTCCATTATAACCGCCGTAATATCCACCACCCCAACCACCGCCGCCACCTCCGGTGCCTGCGCATACTCTGCCACTAAAAGTAATTCCATGAGAAGTTTGCGCCCATTTATTATCCTTCCCGCATTCCCAACCATAAATTGTAAAGGAATAATCGCTACACGGCCCTGTTGATTGAGTTGCATTGGCTGATTTCAATGCATCTCTTCTTTTCATTACTACCGGAACCTGAATTGCCTGCTGAGCAAAAAGATCAAGTTTAGAGAAATTGGTCAGAAATATATATTCCGGATCGTTTTGAGGCATAGTAAGTTGAACATCTTTAGCGGTGATCAACCCCTTATTGGTAAGAGTAACCATAAATGGGAAGGTCTCATCGTTGAAAAGTTGAGGCATTTCCGTTGGCATCTCCATTACGACTACGGGTACCGGAACGTTGGTCTCAAATTTCATCACTAGTTGAACTTCATAACTATCTTCAATTTCGGTAGGTACGACTTCCCATGTGTAGCTAATTGCCTGAAAACTCAGAAAAACAGTCTGTTCATAAGTTCGTCCGGGATCAATAGTAAGGGTTGTTTGAAAGCCTTCATGTTTATCAGCTTCAACATTCATTCTATATGCACCTTCAGGCAAACTGCCAACCTCGAAAATGCCATTATCGTCAGTAAATCCATCGGCAACAATCGCTCCTGAGAAAGGGTGACGAACCACAACATGGGCGTTTTTTACGTGCGGCTTAGCTTCAGTATAATAGGTGTATTCGTCAATCACATCAATTTTTAAACCGCCGGTCTCCTCAGATACTGCTTCAATGCGGTATGGAAGTGAAACTCCCGTTCCGTTTACACAGTTTACAGCGATATTTCCCGAAATAGGCGTATTCAATGGTATGTCAGCGGTTGGCGCAAGATTTAAAATTATCTTGGTAGAATCTCCAGCTGATAGATTGGTAATTTCAGAAGGACTTATCAGTGTCATCCAGTCAACATTTGGAAGGCTGATGTTAACCGTTCCAGATTCCCCAGCTCCGTTATTGAAAAGGAAAAGCTCATAAATTCTCGATTTCCCTTTTGTCATTGTGGTATTGATACTCACCGGATCGGTTTGCAACTGTGCCTGCAAAGCCTGACAATAATAATAGGCCTTAAAATCAGTCGAGATGCCTTCGATTGATTTTATCTGGAAATTTATTTTTTCGTAATCACTTCCGTTGGTAAGTTCTGTAGCTTTAAGGGTAAAAGTAAATTCTTTTGACTGATTTCCAGAAAGAATTGCAATGGTGTCAAAGTTAAGTTCACATCCTATAGGAAGTCTGTCTGCAATAACCACGAGTTTGTTTAAGGCTGCTTCACTGGTGTTTTTTATCCCTATTTTTCCCACAAGTGTCTGCCCTTTTTTCATTTCCCAGATAATGTTAGAAGTCGGTTCCCTCCTTAACCCAGGAATATCAAATTTGTCCTGTTCAACACTTAAGTTTTGTTTTGGGAAACTTGCACCTATTGAATAATGCCCAGATTCGCTGCTAATGGGTATAAAATCGACAGTATATTCACCCAAAATGTTTGTTTTAGCTTTTAATTCCCTTCTAGTACCACCAGATAAGATGTAAACATCTACATCAACATTTGGAACTTGCTGGTTTTTATTATTGATGGCAACCCCGTGAATTGTTACAGTTGAATTTGGCATATAAAGGTCATTGTCAGCAATCGCTGTAACGCTGTATTCCGGAGTGATAGTCAGATTGGCAGGTTCTGATTCGTTGTTAAAATACTCCAGTTCTGTGATTGCCTGTTCAGGATTGATTTTGGCCAGAACAAAGAAGTTGCCGGTTTCATCGGGGACTTCAAAACTTGTAAAAATATTGGTTGTTCCTCCTTGTGAAATTGCTGAAGGAAACACAAATTCGCCAAGCAATTTATCACCTGAATCGATAGTTTTATCTTTTGAACAATAGAATTTTATTTTGACCCCTGATGGCGCAGTACCAAATCCGCTATTCAGAGTCGAACCTGTAATTTCAATTATATCGTTGGTTGCTGCCGTATCGGTATTCAGTTGAATATCGGTTATTTCCATATCCGGTTTGTTCAAATCGGTAACAAAAACATAACCATAACCCGATGAAAATGAGGTTGCACCGACCTGAACAGAAACCATCTGGGTTCCATCTTCGATTCCATCATCTAATGTATTGATCGGTACGGTAACAGATTTCTCACCGGCCGGAATAGTTGCCGAGGTCTGCATACCAACCTCTGTTGGGTCATTGTGCGAAATGGTCACTGCCAATGCCTGAGATGTTGGAGTGTTGCGCGAAATGGTCAGGTTCCCTGCCTTAAGTTTTCCTTCTGGCAGCGAAACCGGGTTAACTGAAACCGACAGCGATGGGCCGTCGTTGTCTGCAATTACCAAATCAGCTTTTACAACTCCACCATTTTCGGGAGTCGTTCCACAATTGCACGATGAGATAAAAACTGACCCGGAAATTGTTACTTTCCGGTATCCATCCACTTCATTGTTGTCGACAACGCCAATGTTGAATTTTTGAGACAGGACTCCCTTGGGCAAAGAAATAGTGGCAGGAAAAAAGAGTACATTTGCCGGAACGGATGTTAAATTTACGGTGATGTTATCCTGACCTTTTACCCGCGTGATAACGCCCCATGTGGCATATATCCCTGCGGACTCCGAAACAGTATCAGCCAGTAATTCAATGCTTACCTCCGGAATATCATCATCAACAATACTGGCGGTAACTTGTCCGGTTGTTAAACCAGAAGAGCTGGCATAAATAACTGCATCGCCTTTTAGTTCAGGAATATTGTCATCGGTAATATTTACTGAAACCTTTCCTGAAACTACATTTGCCGGAATAACAAGTGTTGCCGGGAATTTCCATTGTGAAGATTTGTTGGTCGAAAGACTCACCGTCAAATCTTTGTTTGTCACCAAATCTCGGGTAACTGTCAGTTCAATTGTTTCTCCTTCAGTAGCGGTAGTTTTACTCAACTGAGGCGAAAGTGACGGAATTTCATCATCAAGAATGGTGATTATTTTTGAGGAGTTGCTATAAGCTGGCGCACTTGCAATGACAGCAACATCTCTCGATCCTTCAAGAATAGTATTGTTAACGGTATTCAGATTAAACAAAACAGAAGATTGGTTGGCCGGAATTGTAACAGTGGCCGGAATTGTAATTTGACCAGTAACAGAAGCCACCACACCAACTGTCAGGTCGGCTGAATAATTGCCGCTGCGAGTAACTATGCAGCGGACAGGGGCGACAATATTTTCCAGTATTGATGTTGCCTGAATATCCAATGTCAGAATACTATTCACCGTGACATTGCCTGCTGAAACTGCTTTGTTATTGGCTTTATTTACCTGATATTCAATCAAATCAGACAAAGGAATTAACTCAACTTCAACAGTTGCATCTCCCGAGAATTTAAGAATATCGGGCAACCTGAGTTTTTTGCTACGGTTAATAATCGTTTTGGAAGCCAATGGCAGCTTATACTCGATGGATGGTTCGAGCGTAAGTTTTAAACCGGAAACCGGAATTAACGAGATTCGTTCGACCCAACCCCCTGTTGCGGCAACATTCCCAATATTCTCAACTTTCCAACTGATAAGCAACGAATCTCCCGGATTAACATTTATTTTTTCGGCCTGAATATCTTTTACCAGAATATCCGGAAGCGATTTTAACGAAACATTGGTCGTATTGGTGGTTCTTGCCTGGTTGTTATCTTCAAGTAATTCGACTATTGAATTGTAATAATCGGTTTTGACGAAAAAATAACAATTCCCTGAATACTCAATTGGTAACGAAACATCGACCGACTGCGTGTAAGTACTATCTTTATCAAGCTGTTTAATATTGGTTGTATTCGAAAGTAGCCTATCGTCGTTGCTGAAGGTCGCATCATTTGAAATAAATACGGCATCGTTCCATTGTGTCCCGGCGGTATTTCCAGCTCCAATATTTTTTAACTTGAAACTGATAGTAAAATGGCTGCCCGATTCAATATTGACGGGAGCTAACACATCAGTGACAGTCAAATCGGGAAGTTGACGCACGGTAAATGACTGTACCGGACTTTCTATGGAAGAGCAGTTGTTGACAGAACCTACTTTCCAATGATACAATTGGCCATATTTCAGGTTATAAAGCCTGACTGTTGTGTTGTAAATATTTGAATAATAAGGCACCGTTGAAGCAGAGGCTCCATCTTCCCACAAAAACAAATTGTAATAGCTAGTATTTGGAGAAGGTTGCCAAAACAAATCAAAAGTCGTATTTAAGTTTGATTTGCCATCTTCCGGGAACAGCCCTGAAACCTTATCAATAGGTTTACAGAAGGCGTTCAAGATTGCTGGATTTGCATAATCAGGAATCTGATTCGGAACAAATGTGATTTTCTCCGTGATATCGTAAATTTTATCTGTAAAGATATCGTAGTATTTAAAGCTGATTTCGTCACCCGTTGCTTTGTCGTTAAAAACCAATATTTTATAAACATTGATTCCTGTAACCGGAAAATTAACAGATGCAGTTTGTGCACCTCTTATTTCACCATTGATATAGGCAATTAGTGCCCCACTTGGCAAATAGGTTTCACCGACTTTTACTCTAAAAATCATTTCTGTGCTCAATTCAAATCGTTTGGCCAGATTACTGTTACTCGGAATGGCTGGTAAAGTTAATGTCGCGTTTACCGCAAAAGGCAAATAAACAAGCAGGGCGAGGGCTATGTTTCGAAATGCTTTACTACTGTTTAATTTAAGGATCCGAATACGCACCCAATACTTATCCATAATTATGGAGAAAAGCAACAGAATATTTTTGTAATATGTTTTTTTCATGATTGGTCGGGTTTTTCTCATTAGTGAATCATATTTCCAGCAGACAAATGGATTTTTATAAACGTTCCCATGTAATTACATTTTTTGATTATGAGCCCTTATCAAGTTTTGGATTTGATTAGTTTCCTAATTACGACACCTTTTGATGTTTCAATTTTCAGTATATATATTCCAGCATCCATATTTTTGGTTTCGATCTGTAAAGTAAAATCAGAAATAGAAGATAGATGCTGAATACAATTGCCAGATATTCCGGATAAAGTGACTGCGTAAATTTTATCGTCAGACCTGATTTGCAGTATGTCAGTTACCGGGTTTGGATAAACTATGATTAGTGGACAATCGGAACTGGAATCGCTTATGCCAGTTGATAGTTCAATATGAAGGGGAAACGGCCGCATGGCCTGTCCGAAAACCTCATTGGTGGCAAAAATCAATTCATCTGAAAGATTAATTTCAGAATTAGCATCGAACGATTTTAAACTGAATCTAATTTTTTCCTTATTTGAATTCGAAAATATGGTTAGCACAAAAACATATTGATTAAGCTCAGGGATAAAGCAGGACTCAGTAACACCCCTTGGTTCCTTTTGTGAGTATGCAAGTAACAAATCGCCTTTTTTGATTAAATTTTCTCCGCTCCGATTAACCACAACTCCAATCAGATTGGCTGAATTTTCAAATTTCTCCGGATTAATCAGATAATTAGAATACAATTCGTCCCGTGTGAAAAAAGATTGCTGTGCAGACTTTAGTTTTGAACTGCTTGCCTTGTATTTTAATTCGCTGTTCGAGACCGTTTTCATCATATATCCATTTAATACTTTTAATGAGTCGAGATCGCCAACCCACCCGGAACCAGGATAATAAATGGCAGAAGCCTCTTTGCTCTTGAGAAGAATTTCGCCTGTTGGCAAGGTTGCGGGTTCGAAAGCATCATTAATTATAGCATTGCCTTTCATGATATATCCAATCCGGTTCCATCCTGCAGATAAAGGTATTGATGTCAAAGTCGGGTTGATTTCTTTTCCAGATAAAGTAAATAACTGGGATGTTTCTTTTTTTAACATCAGCAATTCTAATTGCGGCAAATTGATCAAATCTCCAAACCATCCGGAAGGTTTATAGTACACTGCCGAATTGGTGCCTGATTTCACATAGTCAAGATTCGCCATTGAGAGACTTCCCAATACTGATCCGACTTTCATCTCGGGCGGAACAGCACTTAACGATATCCAGTTCCATCCTGCAGCAAGGGTTCGTTTCAGGTTAACTGTCGGGACAAATACTTTAACCGAATAGGTTTTTGTAGTAATTCCATCCTCTGCCGTAACAGTGAAGGAAACAGGCGAGGTGAAATTTCGTACAGACCCGTCTCCCGGAGAAATAGTAGCTTTTGGTGATATTTGGAATGTTGGAGCTAAAGCTCGGATATCATTTCCGTATGGCATATATATAATAACCTCCATTCTTTCTGGATCAACCTTTGTTGAATCTGCATTTAACACATTGCATTTAATAATTTGTGCTTCAGTACTCAATATATTGAGGTTCTTAATGGTAATGGATACTTTATCAGTATCCGAATTAAGTATACCATCGTTCACAACTAATGAAATTACAACAACCGAATCACGGTGAACAAAAGGTGCTGAAAAAGTTGGTTTGCTAATAATTGTAGATGAAAGTGTTACCATCGAAGGTGCTTTCCATTTGAAGGTAATGGCTTCAGCGTCCGGATCAGAGGATAGTGAACCATCGAGTTGAACCAACACTCCTTCATTAACAGTTTGATCACCTCCGGCAAATGCGCTAGGCTTTTTATTTACTTGCAACACTTTGATTCTGACAGTATCAGGAACCGAAAGCAACACACCGTCTGAAACGTCCAGCTTAAACCGGTAAATCTTATCAATATTTACCTGCGGAGCAAAGAAAGATGGTGAAGCACTTAGTGGATCAAAAAGAATAATCCCATCCAGTGAAGTCCATTTGTATGAAATAACATCCAGATCCGGGTCTGCAGACATACTTCCTTCAAGCGAAACTGAACTTCCTTCAATATAACTTTTATCAGGTCCTGCATTGGCAATTGGCCTTTTGTTTAATTGAAGGACATTGATCATGACATTGGAAGGATCGGAGTTTGAAGTTCCGTCATTTACAATCAGAGTGAAAGTATAATTTGTATTAGCTTTCACATCAGGAGCAGTAAAAGTTGGTTTTTTCAAGGTACTGTCGTTCAAATGAATTCCAGCAGGTGATTTCCATAAAAACGTAAGAGGACTGCCATCTTCATCATACGATTCTGACCCATCGAGCTGAACAAGTTCACCTTCAGGAACAGATTTATTAAGCCCTGCTTTGGCAATTGGCCTATAACTCAGTTGCTCCACACGTGTAATTTTTCCGCTTGAGAATGTAGAAAAAAGCATAGATTCATTTCCTGACAATGAGTTCAGTATAATAGGTATCTGCTGATTTAAAGCAACTGTGTTTTTGAGTTGAAATTTCAAGTAGCAAATTATACCGGATTGTATTCCGATACTGGTTGCTCCGACTATATGAACAGAATTGCCGACTTTGGAGAATTGAGTCAGCATACTTTCATCAACAGGATCCAATCCCATAAAATCAACATCATTCTCATTAAACGAGATTGTTCCATCGAAATCGAAAACAGCCTTTCCAAATGGCAACAAAGAGGTTGAAACAGGTACTCGAGTTATTTTATCGAGTACACCATCGGCATTAACGATCGAAAAATGGTTGTCGAGAATTAAAAAATCTCCACTGGTCTTGGTTGCGCCATGAGAATCAGTCGCTATTATCTTTACTTTTCCACCTGAAAGACCTTCCAAATTACCCAATACATCAACAGTCCCAATTTTTGAATCAGATACTTGATAAGTCATTGGGGGAGATCCGCTAGTAACGGTAATTTTCTCGGTTGTTCCCCACATTAATGTTCCACTATCAGGCGAAATATTTAGGGAAGGCAAATTGTAAACCTCAACATATTCATTGGAAGAAAATGCCAAAAGATTTTCGTTGAATTTCAAATTCTGAAAATAGAAATAGTGATTACCACTATTAACGGCCTTGAATCCCAAATAACAAATAATACCGTTTCCTGTAATTCCTGTTACTGAAGCAAAAGAAACTCTTGTCATATTTGCTACGGCATTATTCTGTACTGATATATCAAAATCACCAGTTTTTACACTCTGTTTTATTCCCTTAATATTTTCATTATGGGAGATTTCAAAGTATCCAGAATAGATTTTTGTACCTGAAGCAATTTCAATTTTTACTGGCAGGTAAAAAGTATCATTAGGCCAAGCAGTGCTGCGAAGTAAACTCATTTTGATGGCTCTCACATCAAAATTTCCACTTGTGTATGATTTTTCACCGTCTTTGTCTGTTACAAATACTTTGGTCACTCCTGGCCCCTTGGCTTTGACCATGCTTTGGTCGCTGATAACAGCAACAGCAGTATCTACTGTTTGGTAAATATAGGGCGAGGTGCCACCACTGGTTTGCATTTGTAGCTCCTGACCAACGAACAATTGCTGATCGTCAGGATAAATATCCGGATATGAGCGGGAGTTGATACCAATGTATCCACTTCTGAGTACCATCGAAGGGAACCCTTCGTTCAAGTAACTTTGACCAGAAAGGTTATCAAGCCACAAACCTCCGCCACGTAGTGCCTTAAATTTCAAGTAGAAAAGATTCCCTTTTCCGGATAAGGCAGAAGAACCAGCTCCTGCAATAATCAGCCGTCCTGCAATCCTGTTACTGAAGGTTGGAATTCCACGCCCCTTCAGAACATCTCCGACTGAATCAATATTCAAAAATTCAAGATAATCGGGGTTATAAGATATTGCGAAGCGAAATGCCAAAACATCCTTCCCGGTAAGCAAACTGTCAGCTTTTACCGCTATTGTAACAGTATTTTTTTCTAATACGGTTGCCCCTTCAATACTGAATCCTATGGACGATTGAGCTGTCGCAACATCCGTAAAGAGCGTTGTAAAGCACCATATCCATAAGCATGAGGTAACAATATATCTGATAAATCTGTTCATCTGCATAAATTTTATTTTAGTGTATGACACTGCCTATAATAGCACATAAATACCTGTAATTTAAATAATTAACTTAAAATTGCCAGCAAAATGCGATTTCATATAAAATTTGCACAACTCGTAAAAGACCTCTACCAATAAAGCAGAATCTTTTCCGGCTAATTAATTACTTTATCAGAAGTTTTTTTGAATAGCTCAACTCACCTGCTTTAAGGTTAAGTATATAGATACCTCTTGGGGGTTGAATAAAATCAGCGAATGGAATAACGAAACTCTGAAGACCGGAGTTCATGTTATTTTCAGTCAGTTTATAAAGAACACGACCAGTTACATCAATCACCTGAATGTATAGTTCCTGATTGGATTTTGGTAATTCAAATTTGGCATGGATAGCATCCTTTTCAGCATAAACAATTGGTTGTGTTAGGCGTAGCTGACTATCGACTCCTGTAAGTGCTGATTTTCGACTAATAGTTGAATAGCCTAGATTGTCTTTCAGAATATGATCATTGGCCATGACTGAGGTCAGGTCGAACTGTGATTGGTTAATATCGGTATTCACAAATTCAAATTCCAGAACAACTAATTGATTTGTCAATCCTAAATCATAGGCTGAAGCCATCGAAATACCAATTTCTCCTGTTTTTACGTCAAATCCTGATTCGATCGAGATTTCTGGTGGAAGTTTATCTTTTTTGACCCCTAAAAATTTGATGTGACTTTGATTGATTGAATACTTCATATCCAATGCCTTAACATCATGAATTGTCGAAATAGTTAGCGGAATTTCAAAAGTCCTTTTGACAGGTTCGCTAATCAAATCGGGAAACGATATCGTAGCATATTCGCTGATCGTGGCTGATTTCGGATTTAAAGGGTCGGAATCAAATCTACTTATGAGCCCAACACTGTATTGGAGAATTAAGGAAGCATCATATGATGAAATAATTCCATTCCCACTTACATCGGCAACCTTTCTTTGTTTATCAGATAGAACAATGGATGAAACTGTATGCTGCAAGACAAGAGATGCATCATAAGGTTTCACTTCTCCATTCATGCTCACATCTCCTAATACTGGTTTCGCAAGTTGCAAAGCAAAAGGAGTAAAATCTACATAATTTGATACTCGTTCACCCAATCCACCAGGGTTTGACGCATTCTTTGGCCCAGTGTTACTGTTCCACCAACAGTTTTCCGCAGTGACCGTATTGGTTGACGTCTGGTTCCAAACCCCATAACCATTTGAGATATCTGTTCCTACAAAGTCGCAATTAGCAATTCTCGGCAAAGAAGTGTTGAATGATATAATTCCAAAATAATTACTTTCAAAAAGGCAACTCTTTAAAGTCGGCGAAGCATTGTTTAATGTCACTGCACCCCTACAATTTACTGCACCCCAATCATAATAAGGATAATAAGCATACGATCCATTTTTGAAGATGCAATTTTCAAGAATACAGTTTTCGTCTATCGATTCATTATAAAAATAGACACCAGACCAATACGCATTGGATGGCAGATTTGTATCACCATCGTTATAGGTATCTCCTCCATAAAAATCATCCCTGTCGGAAGTAAATACTATGGTGCTGTCAGTTGTACTTCCTCCTTTCGCGACCAATCCATTATAAATTGAAAGGTATCCGCTTTGCATAAATTTACAAATAACTCCAGGGTTGATTGTTAACTTTGCCCCTGATCCAACCGTATAATTTTGAAAAACATACGGAATATTGGGTTTATCAGCAAATGGACGCTTTAACAAAGTTACGTTTTGCGTTAAGGTTTCGTCTATAATCCGGATTGCTCTTCCTGTAGTACCTTTAATTATATTGCCCGTAGTTTCTGTAGGATAGGTTACAAGCGAAGTTCTAAAAGGAAAAGTAATATTGTTGAAAGTACAATTATTTATATAAGGTGCGCTTGAGCCAACGAGAGAAACGCCTTCAAAAGCGATATTTTCGAATGTGGTGTTCAGTATTTTTGGTGAGGCATTGGATGTTTGAATTGGAACTGTTGCCGAATATCTAAACAATGCATGATCAATTGTGCTTAAATCATTTGCTTCGTCATAGAAAACAAAATAATTGCCCCCATTCCCTGGCGTTGTATTCCCATTTTGCTGCCCGTCTTTCGGACTACCATACATGTCATCTTCCTGCGCCGTAAACACAACCGGATTTTCAATCGTGCCTTGCACATTTAGTTTACCTCTAATATACCAAGGGGCACCTCCTTTAAATGTCAGACCAGCAGGAATGGTAAGGTTATCCGTGACGGTCATATTCTCTTCAATTATATAAGTGATATTATCATATCCAGCAAAGCTTCTGGAAGGGATGATTCCATTAATGACTCCACCACGAATACGTAATCCTATCCTTGGAAGATTAGCGACTTTGTTCCCAGCAAAAGTTGGATTCGAAAACATATCCATATAAACCGGGGTGTTGCCCAGATTGTATAGCTGGCTATTGGTAATTTCAGGGTTTGCACTGCCAAATATACCCAGCGCACTTACATTGGAGAAATTCACCATAACAGAATCCATAGCAATCCTGCAATCAGAAATTTGCAACGCTGCACTACGAGAGTAATACCATTGTCCGCAATAACGGACTTCACAATTCTTCAAAACATTATCAATGTCGCTTGCAGTACCGTTGAAATCGAGTCCTGCCCAATCGGCGTTTCCCGGTGTTGAAGCTGTCCCATTGTTGTTCGTATCGCCTGAAGCTGAGTCGTCATTTAAGGAGGTGAAAATTATCTTTGTGTTTTTCTTCCCGATAGCTTTTATGGCACCATTAACACTGAATTTTCCATATCCTGTAAATTTAATTACGACTCCCGGATCAATAGTCAATATGTTTCCTTGGGCGATAGCCTGATCAGATTCAATAATATAGGCAACATTAATATTCCCAACAAAATCGGTCGATTTTAAGGTCGGGGAATCATTTGCAAAACCAGTGATCAAAATTCCAATATTTCCAACATTAGCAATGGTATTATCAATTAATACAGGATTTCCCTGCGATACCAACCTTCCAACAGGATAGTAGTTAATATTTACAAATGCATTATTCAGGATTTGTGCATTATCACTATAATAGATTCCTCGATAAGAGTTTTTTATTTCACAGTTTTTCACAATATTGCTATTAGTCACATAAACAGCCCAGTTATCGGCATTATAACCGCCATAGAATATCTTCCAGTTTTCAATTTTTGAAGTCGTATTTTTGCTATAAAGGGTAATTCTACCTGAATTACTATTATTGATAGTTTGTTGACCATCATTCTGCGAATCTTTAGGATTTCCAAAACTGTCATCTGCAATGTGGGTAAAAACAATAGGCTCTGCCACAGTTCCAACACCGCTTAATCTACCGTTTGCTGTAATTATTGATGAGTAATCTCTACATTTGATCACAACTCCTGGATCAATAACTAATGAAGCAGTATCTAGAATGGTTGTGGTGCCGTACATGCAATAAGAGGGATTGTCTAGATTCTTGAATGATAACTTCTTTAATTGTGCGTCATCAACAATCGTGGATGGTAGTATTTTTATAGTCCGAATTTCCTTGTCGTTGAACAAAATAGAATCTGTTGAAAAATCTATATTGGCATTCATATCAATACCCAGATTATAGGATTCTCCATTTTTAATTATTGACGGTCTGAAAGAACAATTAGTAAAGTTTGGTCTACTAATACCTGTCACATTAAGATTCCGGCAGTTACCCATAAATATACAATTTCTAAATGTGGGTGATGCCGCATTTATTTCCATTGCAACATGTGACTCATAATCATAATTGGCATTCTTAATTACACAGTTTTGGAAAATACAGGCAGTATCGATTGCACTGGCTGTAATATTTATACCGAGCCAGTATGAGACTCCCGGATGCATATCGAAAGTGATCGGTTTTTCAGAGGTTCCAAGAGCCTTAATCTTACCTTGAACCGTGAATTCACAATTAACAAAGTGCAATTTGACCCCTGGTGAAATTAAAAGATTACCGGTATCTGTAATCCTCATATAATCGCATCGATAAGGAATACCCATATCTGGCATATAGAAATTGCCTGGGATATCCTGAAATTGGAGATAAATTGTGTTGTTTAAGTTACCTGTTAGAACATTACCATTTCCTGCCTTTAGCATTCCAGGACCATTTAAATAAAGTGGGTAGTTACAATTTTTAATTGTTGTTTCAGTAATATCCAATCTTCCTTGTGAATAGACCTGAACACCCATATTTGAGAAATTATTGATGACAGATTTTTTTAAAGTAAGCTGCCCCTTTCGGACATAGATGTTCACCGCATATTCGACAGTACAACTATCAAGTGTAACATTGCCTGTTTCTCCGCTCCATTCATATGAAACATAAATGCCATCCCAGAATCCTTTTGCGGTGCTGCTATTGGCCGTAAATGTTACTCCTTTGGCATTTAGTGTTCCAAAAACCTGTAAATAGGTTCCTGAAGCAAATTTGATCACAACTCCATTTTCAACAGTTAAAGTAACCCCTGAATTTACATTTAAACTTGTCGTTACCAAGTAAGGACTATTAGCTACAGTTAAAGTAGTATTAGTTGAAAAATGACTACTTAAGCTAGTTTGTGCATATGATACTATTGTATAAAGGACTGCACCAAGTAATAAAAGGATACACTTTTTCATATTGGTTTAAATTAGATTATTCATTGGAAAAATGTTTCTATCAATTATAAAGAAGTCCGTTTCTATCAATTAAAAAATCAACTAATTATTTAGGCAATAAATTAACTGAAGCGTATTATATAATTAACTTATCTTGTCTTTATCGTGAATGCAAATTGAGTGTATGCATTATTTTTTGTGAGTCACAAACTGATGCTTCGTCACATATTAACTAAAGAAAAACGAAGCTATTATTCATTCTTCTCGCTCATAATTAATCCTATACAATTTACTTATTTTGAAGATATTAATTGACATCTGCGATTCAGATTATCCTAATATAGATTGATTCTAAATAAAACGCTTACTTGTCGTGTCATTATTGTATATGTAATTAAGGAGTAAATCGCTCAACAAATTATTTAATACATAAGAAATAAAAGCATTTAGCGTCCTCAATGGATTGCTAATAAACATATCATTAAAGCATTGACTTCCCTAGCTGAGGGTCGCGGGTTCGACCCCAGTTTCTCGCTCATTGATAACAAGAGAGTTAGATTAAGTTCTGGCTCTCTTTATTTTTCTGAGATATTCCTGAAGGAATAAAAACTCATCATAATTACTTATTTTTATACTTTAAACCGTCAAAAGCTCTCAATATGAAACGATCTGTAAAAATCATTCTTATTATTGTTTTTATCGTTTTGGTTGGTGGAACGTATTTCGGGTATAAAGTCTATCAATCCATCATGGGAAGTGAACAGATCGTTGGAAAGCAAGAGGGCATTCCTCAACAAATGACAACAACACCTCCAGTTACTACTGGAATTGCTGATTGGACAAATTGGAGAGGCCCTAATTTTGAAGGTAAAAGTGCAACCAAAGGAATACTGACCGATTGGTCGAAAGGCTTGCAAAAGCTCTGGCATGTGAACTATCTTTGTCAGGATATAGCTACCGCTTCATGGGCATCATTAGTCATTCAAGGAAATCGGATAATTGTACCGGGAAGAGACAACATAAATGATTTAGTTTTTTGTATCAACGCAGATACCGGTGAACTAATCTGGAAGGGTTCATATAAAGCGGTTACAGGATATAGCCATGGTCCGGGTTCGCGGGCAACTCCATTCATTAACGAAAATCGGGTATATACTTTTGGGCGTAGCGGCGACTTGGTTTGCTGGCAACTGGAAGACGGCAAACTCCTTTGGCGCAAAAATGTAAAAGATGAAGGTGGCTCTGAGCCTACCTGGGGTTTCTCAACCACACCGCTCGTTTTTGACAACAAAGTTATTGTTCAGGGTGGTGGTACCGCCCTGGTAATAGCTTACGACAAACAAACTGGCGAATTAATCTGGAAATCGATGGAAGGTGATGCCGGATATGCCGCAGCGATTACCATGAATATTGAAAACGAAGTGAAACTTCTGGTTTATCATGGCACCGGCCTTTCCTGCCTGAATCCTTCTGACGGGAAACCGCTATGGACTGCTCCCTGGGCCACCGAATACGGGGTGAATGCTACGACTCCGATCGTTTCCAACGACATCATCTTTCACACTTCAGGTTACAAAATGGGTTGCGAAGCCCTTAAAGTTACCCAACACGGATATACAGTCCTTTGGAAAAGCAATGTCATGGAAGCTCAGCATTCGGACCCGATCCTTATTGATGGCTATATTTATGGCTATTCAGGCGAAAGTTCCAGGAATAATGGCCAGTTTAAATGCATCGAGCTATCAAGTGGTAAAGAAATGTGGAGCACCAACGAAATTGGTCAAGGAACAACAACCTATGTCGATGGGCATTTGATTTGTCTGGATATCAAAGGAAATTTATTCCTTATTAAACCAGATCCATCAGCATTTGTAAAGATTGGCGAGATTAAGTCGGCTCTTGAAGATGTGAAAAACCCGGCATGGACAGTCCCTGTTGTTGCTAATGGTAAACTGTATCTCCGTTATTTGCAGCAGCTAGTTTGCTACAAACTCAACCTTTAATCAGTCAGCTCACACCAACGAAGAACACCTTTCTGCAACTGAAAAGGTTAATTTTACACGACAATAACCGAACTAAATATCTGCTCCTGACTTATTTAAATTCGGATAAAGAATTCATCAAAGTTAATTTGCACCAATCGAAAACAGTCTGTCTTTGCGAACATATAAAATTTGATTGCAATTTATTGGATCATTTTCGTTAACTTTAGATAAACCAAAAGCACACTCTCCTTTATCGTTATGGATAAGTTAATTACGTTGGGGTTATTCATCACACAACCGAACTTATTCAAGGTAAAACTACCCTTCAGGATGATTTCTAACTTTAGTTAAATCAATAATTTATGAGTACGCAGAAAACTTTTCGGATTGGCATTTCAATGGCAGGCGCTGTTTCAGCCGGAGCCTATACTGCAGGAGTTATGGATTATTTACTGGAAGCCCTTGAAAATTGGCAAAAGGCAAAAGAGCTTGGTTTAGCGGGAGTGCCCCAACACGATGTAGTTATTGAAGTTTTTAGTGGCGCCTCTGCTGGCGGCATGACTGCTGTTATCACCACCGCAGCAGTTCAAAAAGACTTTCCTCATGTAAATCAGCAAAACTATTCTTCCGGAATAAATAAAGACAATCCATTGTTTGATTCGTGGGTTAACCTGACCGAAGAAGTGAACAATGACATGATGAATCAGATGCTGAGCAATGAAGACATCCAAAATTCAGAAATAATTAATCCGGAAAAGGAAGTTCGCTCAATCTTTAATTCATTATTTATCGAAAAAATTGCCCGTCGAACACTCGATCGTATGATAAAAAATCCGGCAACAAAAAGACAGTATATTGCCGACGATTTAGAATTGTTTACCACTATCACCAATCTTCGCGGCTTCAATTACAAACTACAATTTATCACAGCACTTGGGCCTCGCGAAGATCGGATGACCATGCATAAAGATTTAGTTCATTTCCAGATAAACCCTGAAGGACAATATAAAGACGACGGCAAAATCCCGGTTCATTTTTCAACGGCTGAAGGTTTAAATAAAAAGCTGCTCATTGACGCAGCCATTGCCACCGGTGCTTTTCCGGTAGGTTTATCGCCACGCGTTCTCGTTCGTGAAGCCAAATACATCAACGACAACCCCTTGCTTAAAATAACGCATGGCAAGGACGTTCTTGTTGACCCCTCCGTCGAATACAACACGGTTTGTGTTGACGGAGGAGTAATAAACAACGAGCCTTATGATTTAACCGAAGCGATTCTGACAAACAGGAGAAAAACTGTAATCGGAAAGGAAGAAGGCTTTGATGCTGCAAACCACTATCAACCTGCAAAAAGCGCTTCCACTTTTGACACCACCATACTCATGATCGACCCCTTCCCAAATTACGACGAATCTCCGGCGGATTACTTCAACCTTCAGGCTATAAAATTTGCAAGCACCGGACTTTTGGGGGCTATGCGCCAGCAATTGATGGTAAAAACCGAACTGCTCGAACAGGCTTACGATGATTTTGATTATTCGAGATTTATGATCGCCCCAATCCGGACCAGTGGCGGAGAAACCCAAAAAGACAGTATCGCATGTGGTTCGTTGGGCGGTTTTGGTGGCTTTTTTAACCGCGATTTCCGGGTTCATGATTTTATGCTTGGCCGAAGAAACTGTCAGCGCTTTATCCAACAATATTTCAGTGTTTCCCAATCAGCCAACAACCCGATTATTCAGGCCGGATATGGAAATCTCGACAAAACTTTCCTTCAGTTTTTCATGCCTGAAAACACTGATTTATTGCCAATAATCCCGGACATTCGCATTTCGGCCGACCAAAAACAAATTATAAAACCTGAGATTGAAGCCGAATTTACATATCCGTCGATTAGCTTAAAATACCTGGTTGATTTGGAGAAAAAATTGCAAAAACGGTTCGAAATCGTTTTTGATAATATTACCAATGGCAATGTACCCGGCGGCAGTGAAAAAGCGATAAATCCAGTGATAAAAAGGATCAGAAAGAAATCCTGGTTTGAACGGAAAGTCACGGGTCCGGTCACCGGATTCGTTGTTGACAAGGTCATCTCGGCTGGAAAAAAAGCTGGAAAAAACATTGCTGCCGAAAAATTCATTGACGCGGTAATTTCGGATATGGACAAGCGCGGTTTACTAAAGCTGGATTGCTGAAAGCAACTTGTTCCGAAAGTATCTTTTTGCGACAAAAAAATCAAAACGAATATTTAATTAGACATCAGAAACCTGTCAAAATCGATTCAAGCCTTTCCGAATACATTTTTCAAATAGGCTTCCCGGTATTCAAAAATCTGAGTTAACTGTTTCTTTACTGAAAGAGCATGAACAATTCGCCCCAGAAACCCAAAGGGCAATTTATACGAAACACGGTCGGTCATCAAAACGCCATCGTTCTGAACTTCGAAATGGTGCTCGTGGTGCCACATCCGGTATGGACCAAAACGCTGTTCATCCACAAAGAATGAACCTTCTGAAACATGTGTGATTTCTGTTACCCAGTTTGTTTTAATTCCCAAAAATGGCGATACTTTATAAGTGATGATTTGTCCTGTATACATTTTCGCGGGCGGTCCGGAAGTAATTATAAAACCCATATGCTCAGGTGTGATTTTCGACAAATTTCCGGGCGATGAGAAAAAGTCCCAGGCTTCGGACAACGATATCTTCAGGAATTGAGTGACTTCGAGAGTGTAAATTCCCGAATGTGATTTAAATTGGATCATGATCTGTAAAATTTATTCTACCTATTAACCCAATTGAGATACTTTTGTTTAAGATACAAGTTAAAATACTAAACAAGTATTTGCAAAAGATTAACAAATCGGATGATCTCAGGCAATTTCAACAACCCGATTAAGCGAAACATCAGTCGGGTTTTGTTTTTTTGTAACTTTGGGCTTTCTCAAAAGGAAAATTTAAAACCCGAAAAATCATTTAAAAACGATATACAATGGCATTAATTAATGAAAATTACCTGAAGCTTCAGGCTGGTTATTTGTTCCCCGAAATTGGAAGAAGAGTGCGCGAATTTGCAGAAGCCAATCCGGATAAAAAAGTGATCCGAATGGGTATCGGCGACGTAACTCAACCGCTGGTTCCGGCTGTGGTAGCTGCTTTCCACGAAGGTGTTGACGATATGGCCAGCGCCGAATCATTCAAAGGCTATGGTCCGGAACAAGGCTACGACTTTTTGCGCGAAGCCATCGCATTGAATGATTACCAAAGTCGCGGCGTAGATATTTCGGCTGACGATATTTTTGTGTCTGACGGCTCGAAATGCGATACCGGAAACATTCAGGAAGTATTTGGCGCCGCAAATAAAATAGCCATTTGCGATCCTGTTTATCCAGTTTATGCCGACACAACTGTAATGTCGGGCAAAACCGGCGAAATTCAGGCGAACGGTTATTTCGAAGGAATTATTTACATGCCTTGCAACGAAGCCAACGGTTTTATTCCTGAATTGCCAACAGAGCGCCCCGACCTGATTTTCCTTTGTTTCCCGAATAATCCAACCGGCACAGTGGCTTCAAAAGAAGAACTGACCAAATGGGTGAATTATGCCCGTGCAAACAAATGTGTCATTTTGTACGATGCAGCTTACGAAGCATTCATCACCGACGATTCAATCCCTCATTCGATTTTCGAAATTGAAGGCGCGAAAGAAGTAGCGTTGGAATTCCGAAGTTTCTCGAAAACGGCCGGATTCACCGGAACCCGCTGTGCTTTCACCGTAATTCCATCGGAATTAAAAGCTTACGACAGCAAAGGAAAAGCTCATCCGGTAAAACCGCTGTGGAACCGCCGTCACACGACCAAATTCAATGGAGTTTCTTATCCGGTGCAGAAAGCTGCCGCAGCTATTTATACCGAAGAAGGCAAAAAACAAGTGAAAGAAGTAATCAACTATTACCTCGAAAATGCCCGTATCATGCGCGAAAGCCTGAAAGAAACAGGATTTGCTGTTTTTGGAGGGGTGAATGCACCTTACGTTTGGGTAAAAACACCAAACAACATGAAATCGTGGGATTTCTTCGATAAACTGTTGAATGAAGCGAATGTGGTTGGAACGCCAGGCTCAGGTTTTGGACCATCGGGCGAAGGCTATTTCCGCTTTTCGGCCTTTGCCGACCGCAACAATGTGTTAGAAGCCATGGAGCGGGTTAAAAATCTGAAATAACTGTTTTGGATATTATATTTTAGTCAGGGTTTCACTTCACGTGAAGCCCTGACTTTTTTTATAACTATTGGATCGCACCTATTATGTCACTTAGAAGTTGGTCAGTATTCATCACATTGAGGTTATGAGAAAATCCAAGAACCACCACCATCAACTCTTTCGAAGGAATCATAAAAATCCGCTGCCCATCATACCCCTGACACCAATACATATCCCGCGGAACTGAAGGCATTTTCCCCGATTTGTTCAGCCAATAAAGCGCGCCGTAATTACCCTCGCTTTTGGAGTTTGGACTTGTAGCAAACGAAACCCAACCTTCAGGTAAAATACGTTCACCATTGAACACACCGTCCTGCATAATCAACAATCCATAGCGGGCAAAATCGCGGGCAGTAGCATAAATGTACGATGAACCTACAAAAGTTCCGGAAGCATCAACTTCAAAAAGGGCATCGGGCATCCCGATTTTATCAAATAACCGGGTATATGGAAACTTATAGTATTCCTGATCGCTTTTGAGAGTTTGTCGAATTTGGAATGTGACTATATTTGGATTTCCGGAAGAATATGTCCAATTGCTTCCAACCGGAAATTGGAGTGGTCGGCCAAACACAAAACGGGCAAAGTCATTTTCACAATAAAGCATCACTGTAACATCCGAGCGGTTGCCATAATCTTCATTCCAGAGCAACCCGCTTTCAGCCTGCATTAAATTTTTATAGGTGATTTTTTTGCGGTCGTCACTTTGCCATTCAGGAATATTGATGGGCTGATTAATGTCCCATTTCCCATCTTTTACCATGATTCCAGCCAACGTGTTTGTAAAGCTTTTGGCCATCGACCAGCTTTGGAAACGTGTTTTTTCGTTGAATTGCGGCTGATAAGCTTCTGCCACCGGCACTCCTTTGTGAATCACCATAAAAGCAAATGCATGACCATTGTATCCGTCGTCATCCATCAAACGCTCTGTTATTTCCTCCAGTTTTACGGTGTCAATGTTTGTTGTTTTTGCAGGCATTACATTTCCCATTGGCCACTTTATTGTATCCTGATTGTAAGTTGACCTGACAATTCCGGGAAATTTAATTTTTCGAAGGTCGCTTTCACTGACGCCACGCAGCAAAGTAGCGCCAAAGCCTTTCCGATAAATGGCCTTTGATTTTCCCCATAAAAAGGAGCTGGTTACGCTCGAATCCTGAAAATCGACTTTACTCTTGGTGTATTTTATGAATGAAAAGTGAAGATCCAGGGCTTCAACTTCGGCCTGTTCGCGTCCTGAAACAAAAACCGCAGAGCAAAGGTATTTGGCCGGATAGCCGGTGACAATTGGCATTAGAGAATTAAGATAGTAAACGCCATATGCCAAACCAACCACGAGGAGGATCAGCATAGTCCAAAGTATTCGTTTCCTGGTAGTTCGTTTCATAATGTTTGGGGTTAGTGATAATTATTCAGGTATTTATTGATTAAAGTTAAATAATCCGGTTGGATTTCCCTTTTGCTTTTCCCTTTTTTCAGTTGTATATGTCTGTTAAATACCGTTAACGAATGTTAGTTCTGCTAAATAGTATTTTGTTAATGCATAACTTTGTCTCAAAGCCATGAACCCAATATTTTTCTAATCAACCTTCAGGTGAAGAATACCAGCAAAAAAGCTATTTATTATCAGCCCATTTCAATGGAATCTTTGGGCCGTTTTTATCAGGAGAAGGTTTATTTTTTCATTACCGTATTATTGCTAATTATTCATGGAACAGCAGCATTCGCCCAAAAATCAAATGAAAATCCTCAACCATTGCTTAAAGGTCAGGTTTTGAACCTGGAAGATGAAACGCCTGTGGTTAAAGCAATTGTTACTAATCAACGAACAAAAGAAACTGTAACAGCAGATCTGATGGGGCGGTTCACGATCAATGCATTGAATACCGACAGCCTCGAAATAAGCGCTCTGGGTTTTAGCAAGCAAACCATTTCAATTCCTTCTAATTACAGCAATTCAAACATCCTGGTTATTTATGCCAGCACTCTTCGGTTTCTGTTGCCCGATGTAAATATCTCCGGAAACTATCAAAAACCTATTTTGAAAGTCGAAAAAATCGAAGTTTCTCCATATTTTCGAAATGAGTTCATGCAGGAAAAACCAGCAGAAGAGAAAGCCTACCAAAACCAAATCAGCTTTTTAAAGGTTCCATTATACGGCAAAGCACAGCCCAGCCGCAAATCCAGAAATTCGTTGAAAGCTGACAAACAATGGGCTACGGTTTCGAGAATTTACAATGTAGAACTTGTGAGGGAGTTAACCGGACTGAATACTAAAGAGGCTGATATTTTCATGATGTTTCTGAATAGCAAACAATTATTCAATAAAATGACAACAAAAGAAAATGCGAGTTTTATTATACTGGAGCAATATACAATATACAAGAAAGAAGGGCATTAATCCAGTTTCCGTCAATCAGGTTCTGAACAGGATTTTTATACTTTTGTACCAAAGCCAAGCAGTCATGAAACAATTTACACAAATAAACAGACCGTACAGGTGCTGCCAGAAAAATTTGTCAGGGTATTGGTTTTCCCGGTCTGAAAGACAATTTCAGTATTTTTCTACAATTGCACGCGCTGTTGCTTTGCCTTTTTTATTCCTTTTTCTCAGTCTTACTGTTTTCTCTCAGTCAACTGACGAAATCGATCCGATGCCCATTAAACTAAAAGCACAAGTTTTGAGTTTGGGCGATGAAATGCCCGTACCCAACGCAATTGTGATAAACCTGAGAACTCATGTCACAATAAGCACCGACTTGCAGGGCCGATTTATGATGGACATGTTAAACATTGACAGCCTTTCCGTTTCATCGCTTGGGTTTTCGAAAAGTGTGGCGCACATTCCGGCAAACTACAACGAAATGAACGTTTTGATCATTTATGCCAAACCCATTCGCTTTGCACTTCCTGAAGTAAACGTATCCGGACAACAAAAAAAAGTAAACATGGATGGGGTACCCGCAGGCAAAAAGAATGACATCGCCCCAGAATTGAGAGGCGATGCATACGACAAAAAGCCACCGGTAATTGCAGCATTCTTAACCCCGGCGAGTTTCCTTCAATATCACCTGAGCAAAAGCGAGCGCGAGAAACGTGAAACCCGGAAAGCAATTGTTTCTGAAAAACAGTGGGAAATAATCTCACAGTATTACAACAAGGAACTGGTAATGCAATTAACTGGGCTGAATAATGCTCAGGCTGATAATTTAATGATCTACATCAACAGCAAGGGATTACTTAGCCAGATGACCAATGAGTATGATGTCCGTAACATCATTAAGGAACAATACAAAATCTACACTGAGGAAGGACATTGACCAAATCTTCACTAAAATTTACGACATTTGCCACATTAATGGAAATAGTCATTAATCATTAGGAAAGAGAGAAGAGGGAAAAGGAGTTAACAAATAGTCATCTGTCATTCGAAGAGTTGCTTTTTTCTCCTGATGACTACTGACTTTTTCCTGTTAACAAAATCACAAAAAACGTCAGAAAGTTGAAAGAGTTTTCAAAAAAGAAAATAGTCCTGAAAAAGAAGGAACAGCCGGTAGCCGAACCTGCCGGAGACGGGTTAATTCGCCTGAACAAATACATTTCGAATTCGGGTGTGTGCTCACGACGCGAAGCCGACAAAATTATCAGCGACGGATTAATCACCATTAACGGCGAGGTAGTTACCGAACTCGGGCGGAAAGTATCGCTCGACGACGATGTTCGCATTGATGGAAACAGGCTAAATCCGGAGAAAAAAGTATATCTGCTTCTCAATAAACCTCGTGGATTCGTAACTACGCTCGACGACCCGCATGCCGAAAGAACCGTGATGCAATTGATTCAGAATGCCTGCACCGAACGCATCTATCCGGTTGGACGGCTCGACATGCAAACCACCGGAGTTCTGCTGTTTACAAACGATGGAGAACTTGCCAAAAAGCTGACTCACCCAAGCTATGAAAAGAAAAAAGTTTACCATGTTCAGCTCGATCAGGATTTCCTTCCGGAAGACCTTGAAAAAATCAGGATAGGAATTGAACTTGAAGATGGATTTATTGCTGCCGACGACATTCAGATGATTGATGCTACGGATGCCCGTCAGGTAGGAATCGAAATCCATTCAGGGAAAAACCGCATTGTTCGCCGGATTTTTAATCATTTGGGTTATAACGTTGAAAAACTTGATCGGGTAATGTTTGCCGGATTGACAAAAAAAGATCTACCGCGCGGCCGTTACCGCTTCCTGACTCCTCAGGAAATTAATTTTTTGAAGATGAGTTAATGTAATGAAATCCACTTTCGCAGACTAATAACTACACGTTGGAAAAGGAGTTTTTGCAAATAATCACCGAGAATCAGGGAATCATTCACAAGGTTTGTTCCATCTATTGCGATTTGGAAGAAGACCGCCGTGACTTATTTCAGGAAATATTGGTGCAATTGTGGAAATCATATCCATCGTTTCGGAGCGAATCGAAATTTTCGACCTGGATGTACCGGGTGGCTCTGAATACTGCCATTACAAGCTTTAAAAAAGACAAACGGCAGCCCGACAAAACAGGCATTTCATTTGAAAACCTGCAGCTGGTTGAGGAAATGTACGACACCCGGACTGAAGAACAGATCAAAATGCTGAACATGGCCGTGGCTCAGCTAACCGGAATTGAAAAGTCGATTATTCTATTGTTTCTTGAAGATAAAAAATATGAAGAAATAGCTGACATTACGGGCATTACCCAAAATTACGTAAGGGTAAAGATGAACCGTATCAAGAAAAAGTTGAAGTTGTTAATGAATACGGAAGAATAGATGGAATTAAAGGATTTAAAATCGGCGTGGGATACTTATTCTTCTCAGGAGATGGTTAAACATCGACTAGGAAAAGAATCGATTCATGAATTACTCAAGAACCGGACGCAATCGTTGGTTGACCGCATTGACCGGAATATGAGGATTGGAATGGGCGTGCTTGGTATATACATAACTTACCTGATTCTTGATTATTTATTCCTGTCGGCGTATTTTTCAAAAATTATTATTCATGAAGTCATTGAATATCCCAAATGGCTGGAGCCATTGGATGTTTTCTCAACTGCACTTATTATTACAACTTATTTATTTTTCGTAATCAGATACATCAAAATAAAAAAAAGTTTCTCGATTCACCTTCAGCTTAAAGACTTGCTGATTGGAATTCAGGAAACCCTGAAAACTTATCGGCGGATGTTCTACCTGGCCGTTGTAATTCTCATGATAAACATCACTGTGAGTTTCATCGCGGGGGTTTATCAGGGGCTAAAATTTAAAGCCGACTCGGTAAGCGGTGGAGTTATAAACCTTTCGGCACACCAAATACTGACGATTGTCGGAATAAGTTTGCTGATCATCGTACCCATGATTGCAGGCGCATTCTTCGCCCTTCGCTGGGGTTTCAACAAGCTCTATGGCTGCTACCTGGTCAAGCTCAACGAAACGTTGCAGGAACTCGACGAATCGGAGATTGCGGAGTAGCTTTTCTCATTCAAAATTTCATATAAATCAGACACGATCTTGCGATCTGTTTACTGAACCTTTCTGCATTTCAGATTGTTAACACTCAGTGAACAAAAGCAGTCGTTATGCAATCCTCCGCACAGTCAGTCGAAGAATATATCAGCCAGATTTCAGGTGATGAGCGTGAAGCGTTCGTCGTCCTCCGGAAAACAATTCTAGAAAACCTGCCCAAAGGTTTTGTTGAACAGATGAGCTACGGAATGGTTGGCTATGTGGTTCCTTTCAGCATTTATCCCAAGGGTTATCACTGCGATGCCAGGCTTTCCATTGCCCCTTCCTGAATATTGCTGTACAAAAAAACTTTATTGCGCTTTACCACATGGGTATTTAATGCCAATCCCGATTTGCTGAACTGGTTCACCCACTGAATTTCCGAAACACAGCAAATTGAAACCTTAATATGGGAAAAGGGTGTAATCCGATTCAAAAAAGGGAGCCAAATTCCATATGATTTAATCGGAGAACTGGTCAGAAAGATGGACGTGACCGATTGGATTAGCATGTACGAACTGAACTTCAGGAAGAATAAAAGTTAGGCCTGCACCCCGAAACAGCTAAATTATTTCAATAATCTTTTAAAACATTAGCACATGAAAACACTCAAAATCATCGCATTAGTATTGATTGGAATCGTCTGTTTATTTTATACTGATGGCACTTTTTTATTAACGGAGATTATGCTATTGAGCGCGAAGTGACGATCAATAAACCCAAACAAGAAGTTTACGATTACGTGAAATACCTGAAAAATCAGAATGAATTCAGCGTTTGGGCTAAAATCGATCCGGCCATGAAAACCGAATTCAGGGGAGAAGACGCAACTGTTGGTTTTGTTTCAGCCTGGGACAGCGAAAATCCGGATGCCGGAAAAGGTGAACAAAAGATTGTCAAAATTGATGAAGGTAACCGCATTGACTACGAAATACATTTTATCAAACCGTTTGAATCGACAGACTTTGCCTACATGACGTTCGAATCGTCATCCGAAAGTGCGACTAAAGTAAAATGGGGATTCCACGGGACAATGAAATACCCAATGAACCTGATGTTGCTTTTTACCGACATGGAAAAGATGCTTGCCCCTGATTTGCAAAACGGTCTGAATAACCTGAAAGCATTACTCGAAAAGTAAAAACCGTAATCACTAACTAAATGAAAAGACCAAAAATGAGAAAACTAACAGCAGAATTTATCGGAACCTTTTGGCTGGTGCTGGGAGGTTGCGGAAGTGCAGTTTTAGCTGCAACATTTCCTGAAGTCGGTATCGGATTAGTTGGCGTTTCGCTTGCTTTCGGATTAACCGTTCTGACCATTGCCTATTCACTCGGACATATTTCCGGAGCACATCTCAATCCGGCAGTATCCATCGGATTATGGGCAGGAGGCCGCTTCAGTTCTAAAGACTTATTTCCATACATCTCGGCTCAAATTCTTGGGGCTTTGCTGGCAGCAGGCGTTCTTTATGTTATTGCAACCGGAAATGGAAGTGCCATAGGAAACTTCGCCCGCCAACGGATATGGCGAGCACTCGCCTGGCAAATACAGCCTGGTTGCGGCTTTGGTTTGCGAAATTGTAATGACATTTATGTTCCTGATTGTAATTCTTGGGGCTACCGACAAAAAAGCGCCTGTCGGTTTTGCCGGGTTAGCCATTGGTTTGGCTCTGACGCTGATCCACCTCATCAGCATTCCGGTAACCAACACTTCTGTAAATCCTGCCCGAAGCATCAGTCAGGCCGTGTTTGTTGGTGGCTGGGCTGTTGAGCAACTCTGGATGTTTATCCTCGCTCCTATTGTTGGTGCGGCTTTGGCCGGGTTAGTCTATAAATATTTGGGCGGAAAGGGGAAGTAACTCTTCTGCCCTCAAAAATTTTGAGAGAGGCTCATCTGTTAACTCAGATGAGCCTCTTTTGTATTTGACTGCTTCTCCGAATTGATTTTCGTTATCCTTCTGCCCGACAATCTGCCTAAATCAACATTTCAGACCACAAAATGTTATCCTATTAATTTGAACAAGAATGCTCAAATTTTTAGTAACTAAAGTAAAAATCAATCGTTATGAAATACACATTTTTTGCCATCGGAGCTCTTTCCCTTTTGCTATTTTTCAACAGAATCCTTTGCTCAATTGCCGGTTAAAACCACTCGCCTCACAAAGCGAACTGCTCAAAAGCGACCATTTAGCCCTTGCTCAAAATAAGAAACTCGTTTACGATATGTGGCGCGAATTTCTGGAGGGCGGACACCTCGAACTGGCTGAAAAATACTTTGCTGAAGATTACATGCAGCATAATCCTTTAGCAGGAACAGGGCGGAAGGCGCTTGTCGATTTCTTTTCGAGATTTTCGAAACCAAAAGACATTGCTGATTCCATCAAATCGTCCGGTAGTTGCCATCGTTGCAGAAGGCGACCTGGTGACGTTAAGTTTTGTAAGAGAAATGACCGATCCTGCCGACAAATCGAAAAAATACACCACCACCTGGTTCGATATGTTTAGAATTGAAAACGGAAAAATTGCCGAACATTGGGATTGTGCAGTGAAATAAATTTCTGAATTGCCATTTTTCAGAAGAGGTTCTCAGGCAACCCTGCGCGATTTTGGTTTGCGTTGTACTAAGCGGTTTTGAACCGCATAGTGCATAAAGGAAACTTTTTAGCTTTCAGAATTTCAGAAGTGCCTCTTTGGGATTTGTCGCGGTTCTTATGACTAATTGTTCGCCTTTTTTTCTAAAAACACGCTGAAAGCCGCGAAAATAGTGATCAACCTTTAACAGGACGGTAAGAAACCAAACAGGACAGCCAGATTTCTAACAGGGAGGCCAGAAACTTGACAGGTCGATGAAAAAAGCTGCTCGCTCACTCAAAAATTAAACAGAACGCCTAAAACCAGAACCGGGCACGTGGAGTACCTCTGCAAAAAATAATCTCAAGTAAACTAACCAATATCAATTTGCTTTTCCTCACAACCAGAAAATTAATCTAACCTGCCATATATGAAGGTTTTGCCGATAAACGATTTAATTGATTATCTTTGCGCAGATTTTTTAAAACCTTCATTCAGACATAAATGGCACATAAATCCGGATTTGTAAACATCATCGGAAACCCCAACGTCGGGAAATCGACCATCATGAACGTATTGGTGGGCGAGCGTTTGTCGATTATTACCTCGAAAATGCAAACCACCCGGCATCGCATCAAAGGAATCGTTAACGGGGATGATTTCCAGATCGTTTATTCCGACACCCCCGGAATCCTGAAACCGAATTACAAACTTCAGGAAACCATGATGAAGTTCGTAAACACCGCACTGATTGATGCCGATATCATTCTGTATGTGACTGATGTGGTTGAATCGCCGGGAAAGAATGAAGAATATGTTGAACGCATAAAAAGCTCCGAAGCCGCAGTTATAGTGTTAATTAATAAGATCGACCTATCGACTCAGGAAAAAGTAATGGAATTATACAATTACTGGCGCGAAAAACTTCCGCTGGCCGATGTATATGCCATTTCAGCCACCGAAAAATTCAATACAGCACCTATATTCGACCGCATCTTAGAATTGCTTCCTGAAGGTCCTGCTTATTTCCCGAAAGATGAAATGACCGACCGCAACGAACGCTTTTTTGTGAGCGAAATCATCCGCGAAAAAATTCTGTTATTCTACGACAAAGAAGTTCCTTATTCGGTGGAAGTGGAAGTGGAGCAATTCAAGGAAGAAGATAAGATATTGAACCTGATGTGCGTAATTCATGTTGCACGCGACAGCCAGAAAGGCATCATCATCGGGCATCAGGGTCAGGCGCTAAAACGTGTTGGGATGGAAGCCCGTCTGGATATGGAAGAATTCTTTCAGAAGAAAGTATTCCTTCAGTTATTCGTGAAAGTAAACAAAGACTGGCGTGATAAAGACCGTGCGCTGGTGGCTTTGGCTACGATATGGAATAAAAATTGGGGAAAGAGGAACGAGAAAAAGGAAATTTACAGAATATCCTTTGCCGTCCCATTCATGGGACGGATAGATTGAGCAAGCACAGAAAAAAGGCGCATCCGGAAATTACGATTGAAATACAAATGTTGTATGCGCCGCAGATTAGATGTTGACCGATGAGTTTTAGTTTTTGGATCAACATGATGAATAGAACCGAGAATATCAATAAAGAAGAGTCCTGTTTTCAGGACATAGGAGACAAAAATGAGTAATATTATTGCAATTGTAGGTCGGCCAAATGTAGGGAAATCAACCCTTTTCAACCGGATGACCGAATCAAGAAAAGCCATAGTTGACGAATCAGCAGGAGTAACACGCGACCGTCAGTATGGAAAAGGTGTTTGGAACGGGATCGACTTTTCGATCATCGACACCGGCGGCTATGCCGTTAATTCAGAAGATATTTTCGAAGGCGAAATACGGAAACAGGTGATGCTGGCCATCGAAGAAGCCGATGTAATTTTGTTCGTAGTTGACGTTGAAAACGGCGTAACCGACATGGACGAAGAAGTGGCCTCGGTGTTGCGCCGCTCGAAGAAAAACGTATTCATTGCCGTTAACAAGGTCGACAACAATGCCCGAATCATTGATTCGCACGAGTTTTATTCACTCGGATTGGGCGAAATTTATTGCATTTCGTCGATGACCGGAAGCGGAACAGGCGAGTTGCTCGATGCCATTGTGGAAACTTTCCCGAAAGATGATCCGGAAGAAATCGAAGAAAACGTTCCGCGTTTCGCCATCATCGGTCGTCCAAATGTGGGCAAATCATCGTTCATTAATGCCCTTATTGGCGTTGACCGAAACATGGTAACCGATATCGCCGGAACCACCCGCGATGCCATTCATACCCGATATAATCAATTTGGCCACGACTTTTACCTGATCGACACAGCTGGTTTGCGCAAACGTACCAAAGTAAAGGAAGATGTTGAATTTTATTCCACCATGCGCTCCATCAGGGCCATTGAAGATTCCGACGTTTGTATATTAATTATCGACGCCACCCGTGGTATGGAAGCTCAGGATGTTTCAATTTTCCACCTGATCGACCGTAACAAAAAAGGGCTGGTTATTCTGGTTAATAAATGGGATTTGATTGAAAAAGACAATTCGAGTACCATCGAATTTACCAAGCAGATTAAAGAGCGGATTTCACCGTTTGTTGATGTGCCAATCATGTTTATTTCGGCCTTGTCGAAACAACGTATCCTGAAAGCATTGGAAACGGCAGTGGAAGTGTATGAAAACCGCAGCAAAAAAATCAAGACTTCGGAATTGAATGAGGTGATGCTGAAAGCCATTGAGGCTTATCCACCGCCATCGATCAAGGGTAAATTTGTGAAGATTAAATACGTGACTCAACTACCAAGCCAGACACCAAGTTTCGCCTTCTTCGCCAACCTTCCACAGTATGTAAAAGAAGCCTACCGCCGGTACCTCGAAAATAAGATTCGTGAGAATTTCAATTTTTCAGGTGTTCCGATTCAGATTTATATCCGAAAAAAATAAAACCAAAACAAAGCATATAGAAAAGCCGTTTCAGAAATCATTCCGAAACGGCTTTTCCATTATCCATGCCCGTTTTGAGTCAGCTGTGCAATTTTTTCGGGTTTGCCCAAAATATAAAGCACATCATCGTTCTCAAAAACAAAACCTGAACCCGGGTTTTCAAAGATTTCCTCCCCTCTTTTGCAGCCACAACAGTAAGCCCATATTGTTTTCGCAGATGAATCTCTTTCAACGAATTACCCGGAAACATCTGATGATCTCCTGCCCTAAACGCAACAATCTCAATATCCGGAATTTCATCGCTCAGAGTAAACGTGTTGTTCTCTTCCTTTTCCCTGAAAATTCCATAATTATCGTCGCGAATGACTGATATGGCCGTTTCGATCTCACCTTTCGGGATCAGCAGTTTCTTCAATATCCGCTCAAACAGTTCAATCGCCGTTTCAAATTCTTCAGGAATAACCTGATTGGCGCCCATTTCATACAAATCTTCGATATCAGAAACGTGTTTCGACCTCACCATGATGTAGGCATGCTTGTTCAGCGAACGCACTTGCTCAATTACTCCAAGTGCCGTAATGGCATCACCAATGCTGATCACCACAATCTCCGCAGTTTCAATATATGCTTTCCGCAGAATGGGCTCGTTCATCGAATCGCCATACACCACCATTTCCCCTTTCATCTGCCTTGCCCTAGCTGATGCCGGATCAAAAACAATAGAAACATAGGGCAATTTCATTCGGCTAGCCATGCGCGAAAGGTTCAGCGAACGCGAGTCTTTACCGATCATCACAATGTGATTCTGCATTTTCGGCACTTCAATTTCCTGAAGCGGGAAAATGCCTTTTACCAACACTTCAGGAATAGGAAGTTTTAACAAAAGGTTGGCCGCTGGTTTAGCAACCATAATCAGGAATGGCGATACCGCCATGGAAGCAATCGTTACTGCCAGAAAAAGCTGGTAGTAATAATCTGAAAGTATCTGGTAAGTCTGACCGGTTTTTGCCAGTATAAACGAGAATTCGCCAATTTGCGCCATGGCAAAACCAACCAATATAGTTCCCCTGAAGGTGTGTCCCAGAATAAATCCGGTTCCGCCGGCAACCACGGCTTTAATGGCAATAACCAGCAGAACGGTCGCCAGTACCAAAACAATATTATCGACAAAGAAATTCAGGTCGAGCAACATTCCGATGGAAACGAAAAAGAAACTCGTGAATGTATCTTTAAATGGGATCAAATGATTAAACGCATCTTCACTGTATTCTGATCGCGAAATCATCAAACCTCCCAGAAAAGCGCCAAAAGCCAGCGACATGCCCATCTCTGAAGTCAGCAAAGCAACTGCGAGACAAACCAGCAAAATGCTCATCAGGAAAAGTTCCTGATTTTTGGTCAGGGCGATCAAGTGCAGCACCCGGGGCATAATCCAGCGATTACCCACGTAAACCAATGCCATAATAAAAATCGTTTTACTTCCCATGCCCAGCAACTTCGCCCCAATATCGGCCGTTTGGCCTCCCAGCATAGGCGTGAGCAAAATCAAAGGAATCAGTATAATATCCTGAAAAATTAAGATCCCGACCACCGTGCGCCCGTAATTGGAAGTGAGTTCGCCTTTTTCCTGAAGTATTTTTAATACCAGGGCGGTACTGCTCAATGCGGTTAGAAAACCGATAAAAACAGCCGAGCCCCAGCTCATGTCGTACATGCGGGCAAAAAGTGCGGTAATTCCGGCTGTAAAAACAAGCTGGATAAAACCTCCAAAAAAAACTATATTCCGGATTTTGATCAGATGGTTGAGCGAGAACTCCAGCCCGATGGTAAACATCAGCAAAATGATGCCTATTTCGGCCATGAATTCGATTTCGTGCGGCGATTGAATTACACTCAAAACCGAAGGTCCCACTACAATTCCGGTAAGCAAATACCCGATAATGGTAGGTATCCTGATTTTCGTAAAAAGGTAATTGACCGCAGTCGCAAAAGCGAAAATAATGACGATATCTGTTAAAATAACTAGTTCCATGCTGCAATTTACTCGAATTTCAGCAAAAAAGCATCAAGAATTTGTTAGCAAAGGGTTATTTCTTTGAGGAAATTCAGGCAAACCAGCAAAATTATCGATCCAGATGAAAGCTCATTTCGGCTTTAGCATCGCCATTAACCACAATTTCGATGCGGTGTTCACCGGGAAAATGAGTGCGGGTGGTGAAATCGGTAAATGCCTGCTTTTTCGTGATCGCATGTTCACCGGGAGGAAATTTCCCCTCGCTGATCTGAAATATTTTAGGAGAGGTTTTGCCGTTGGATTTTATGTAATGAATGCGATATTCGAGCCTGATGGTTTGTATTTTCCCGGAGTGATTGACCAATGTAAATGAAAAGCTAAGATGCTCTCCAATTTTCAGACTTGGCTGATTGGTTGAAAGGTTTAAAATCTGAAGTTGATCAGGGTTGGCAAATCCGAAAAGCATTAATGCCCGTTTGTTTCCATCTTTCAGCATAGTGCGGCAGGCATGTTTAATGATTCGGTCAACTTCCTTTGATCGACCTTTCCATTTTTCGAATAAATCCAAGACTAGCAAAGGATGATCTTTTGAAATATCATTCAGGTTATTGGCTACACTTCGCCGTACATATTCCTCTGGATCGTCTTTTAACTTTTCCAGAATCGGGATAATCGGCGCCGGATCTTTCTGAAACTTCTTGAGTCCCATCCCCCATGGCAATCGTGGTCGGCAACCTTCACTAGCCAGCCGCCGGATGTGCTGACTTTCGTCTTCAGCCCACCGGTAAAGGTACTCCATTGCCCGCTGTGGGTCTTTATCCAAAAATGGACGGACAGCAAATTCAGACGTACACGAGCTGGTGAAACGTGCCAGCGCATTCATCGAAATATCCCAGTGATCCAAGCCATAACATTCGGCAAAATCGGAAAACGAAAGTGCAACAAAACCCTTAAAATGAGGTGCAATTTGTTCCAGAATACGGATTGACTCAGGATAATCTGCAGGTAATTTCTGTTTCAGGCAAACGGTTATATGCCTCATTTTTTGTTTCAGTTCACGATCAGCCCAATCGGAATCGAGAACCAAACCGGTAAACTTCTCAGTTTCAAATTCAGGATAAACAGACTGAATTCGTTCGGCCAGTTTCATCACCTGATCGGCCGGGATTAACGTATCTTTGAGTTTTTCGGGCATCCGATTTACGATTTAGCCAAAGGCAAAATGAAATAAAAAACACAGCCTTCGCCCGAAATGTTCTGACTTTCAACACCAACTTCGCCATTGAGTTTTTCGACGATTCGCTTCACAATGGAAAGCCCTAGCCCATTACCTTCTGCACGAGCTGTATCCAATCGCATAAATTTATTAAAAAGTAAGGCCATCTCGTCAGGCGAAAGGCCCTTGCCATTATCTTTTATCCAAAACCTGACCCGGTCGTCCGGCAAGATATCACTCCCCATTTGAATAACAGGAGGCATCCCCCCATACTTTATGGCGTTACTGATATAATTGATCCAAACCTCCTCCAGCCATGCTCCATTTCCTAAAACATCGGGCCATGACTCAGGTAGTATTATTTTCGTATTCTTTTCCTGGATCGAAACCGATAGTCGGGATACCGAATCCTTGACAACTTTTTGCATGTCAACCTGAATTCGTTTAATTTCTTCCTGACGAACCGAAGCCAGGGTAAGCAACTCGCTGGTAATATGAATCGTTTTATTCGCCGACTGACCGATTAAATCATTAATTTCAAGCAAATCCTCCCTGCTCATGTCGTCAACACCTGTTTTTATAAGACTACTAGCTGAAACGATGGCACTCAACATATTTTTCAAGTCGTGTGCGACGGTATGTGAAAATGCATCCAAATCACCGATCAGCTTTTCCTTTTCCTGAATTTCGTTGATAAGCCGAATGTTTTTTTCTTTTATTTCTTCGTCAGCCCGAACGCGACTCGAAATATCCTTCATTATCACCAATTTCCCATTACGTTGCTTTCTATGATCATAGAGAGCCAATACGTGAAGATCAAAAAAACTTGTTTGTCCATCGACTTCATGTGAGATTACCGTTTGAAAATCTTCCAAATCTTTAATCTCAGCCATCATTTCCACACATTGAGGAAAGACTTCATCTACACTTTTACCAACCAAGCCTTTATCCTCATGGTCAATCAGTGCTCGCATCGACGGATTATAATCAGCCACCCTGCGACTTTTATCAACAACAAGGATTGCGTCGGGCAAAATATCAAACAACTTATTCCGGGCGAAGGGAACCAGATCAAACATCTTAAATTGCGAAATATTGATGGCAATAAGAATTCCTGTCAGTAAAAAGGAAAAGGGCGTCCAATCGAAGCCAGGCAAGGGATTAATTTGAAAGACATAGATAAGATTTCCAGTCAACGGCAGAAGCGATGCTGCAAAAAGCACAAAAATCTGTCGTTTGTAGTATCCTGAAAGTCTGAAATAGAGTATTGAAATATTGACAATTCCTGAAATAAGGGCAACGTAAGCAAAGGCCATCATTATCCAAAACAAGGGTCCGTAAACATAGTCGGTTGCATTTGTTTCAGGATTTATCCCATAGCTTATCCAATGAAGATGGTGGTAATCGTTGGTAAACGGAAATAAGATAAACAGGGTGGCCAGTGCAAAAATCAGGATTACATATTTTTTTTGCAGGAATCTGAATTTTGAAGAAAGAGATAATGAGAAAAACAAGAAGGCAACCGGGCCATAAACAATGCCAAAGTATGAGAATTTCGACCACAATATCTTTGTCTCAATGTTGGTGGCAGCAAATTCGAAAGCATAGGTAAAAGCCCAAATTGCTGCTGCAATCTGCCAAACCAACCAATATTTAACGCCCGGAGTTTTGCGAAACCGAAGCAGAAAAAAGAACGTGACGATACCAATTATACCTCCAATCAACAGTAGCAGAAAAAGAGGTGTAATGATATAGTTGTCGATATTCGGGACTAAGTTGCTCATGGGGTACATTTATTACACGAAAAACATCATCGATAAATGCGTATGCGAAAATAGAAAATAATGCGCAAGATGAAGAGGAATCGGGGCTGGGGCGTGATAATTTAAGCTAAAAAATAACTTCAGACCAGAATAAGAAAGGCCTATCAGATGAAGAGTCAGCTAATTGCCGAGCAAATGCTCAATTAATATTTTCAGGCCTATAATGATGAGGATCGACCCTCCAAGAATCTCGGCATACTTGTTTATTTTCGGCCCGGTTTTCTTCCCCAATAAAATGCCGAGCATCGATGCAATAAAAGTGACTGCCCCAATAACGAGTACAGCAATCAAAATTTTATCCAGAATGGTTGAAAAACTGAATCCAACAGCCAGTGCATCGATACTGGTAGCAACTGAAAGTGTGAGAATTACCTTGATGTGAAGTGGATTTTTGATTTCACGTTCTTCTGAATTGATAAAACTTTCGATAATCATCTTTCCGCCAATCAGACTCAGAAGTCCAAAAGCAATCCAATGATCAACGGGTTCTATCAATGATTTCATGCTATTCCCAACAAGCCAGCCAATCAAAGGCATAAAAGCCTGAAACAATGCCAGAAACAGGGCAATCTTTGCTGCCTGGAAAAACCGGATATGGGGAAGATTCAAGCCGCTGCATACCGATACAGCGAAAGAATCGAAAGATAAACCGATGGCCAGCAAAAGGACTGTTAGGATTTCCATTCAGAAAAAATTGAGCGACAAAACTATAAAAAAATGGCATCCTCAAAAAAGAATGCCTTACCTAAAATTAATCTTTCGGTTCTACCTTACTGCTTTCAGAAATTTACCCGGAATAGGTGTATCAAAACGAAGCGCTCGCCCGGTAACCGGATGTTTAAATGCCAACACCCTGGCATGGAGCCCCATCTGCCCAATTGGATTGAGTTTTGCTCCATATTTTTTGTCGCCTGTTACCGGATGCCCAATATCTTTCATGTGAACACGAATTTGGTTTTTGCGTCCTGTTTCCAGTTTCACTTCCAACAGCGAAAACGGTTTGCCCACTTTCAGTACTTTATAATGGGTAATCGCCTTTTGCCCGTCGTCCGGAGTTTGGCTTGAATACATAACCATGGCCTTATTTTCTTTCAGCCATGAGGTTACATCGCCCTCTTCCTTCTCCACTTCACCCTCAACCACAACAATATACGAACGCTCAATAATCGAATCGTTCCAATCTTTCTGCAACGCTTCCTGCACCTTTTTGCTTTTGGCAAACATCATTAATCCTGAAGTATCCCGATCGAGCCGGTGCACGATGAAGATCAGGTTTTTGGGATCGAACCGTTTCACATATTCGCTCAACATGCTGTAAGCTGTTTTGCTCTTTTCGGTGTCAGTGGCTATCGAAAGCAAGCCGCTGGCCTTGTCAATTACTATAATATTGGCATCTTCATGCACAATGCGCATTCCCCTGAACCTCGGTTTTTCATCGGTTTTCTTCTTATTGAGATAAACCATTTGACCTCGTTTGAGCGGAAAATCGAACTTAGTAGTGACCAAATCGTCAACAGTTACCTGCTTGTGGGCCAACATCGATTTTATTGTGGTTCTGCTTTTCTCCGGAAATTTCTCGATCAAAAATTTCATCAGTTCAGTCGTTTCCGAAACCTTAACTGCAACTTCCTTCAATTTATTCGGACTAAAATCTGACTTCTTTTGTGGGTATTTCATTTATATATTGTTTCGAATTATGGGTTACTGATTCCGGGTTGTTGCGAAACTCTCAACCCGCATCACGCAACATGGTTTAATCAACTGCGACTGGCTATTGGCCTCTTGTTATTCCCTGATTATCTTGATTTCTCCACCGAGACCAAGTTTCATAATGCTCGATGGAACGGCTTTTTGGGTATCATCCTGACGGTATTTCACCACATAGTCAACGGCATCAATAATCTCCTGATCGATTTCGTCGAAACAGGCTGGCGAGGGTTTTCCGCTGATATTGGCCGAGGTGGAAACGATCGGACGTTTAAAACGGCGAATCAGTTCACTGCTGAATTTCTCGGTAGTGATCCGGATACCAATGCTTCCGTCTTCGGCAATCAGGTTTTTTGCCAAAGCACGGGCCCCATCAAAAATAATGGTCAATGGCTTATCTGTCAGTTCAATTAAATCATAGGCTATTTCAGGAACTTCTGTTACATACCGCTCTAAAAGTGCCGCATTCTCCATTAATACAAGCATGCTTTTTGAATCGATCCTGTTTTTTATTTCATACACCCGTTTTACTGCATCTTCGTTACAGGCATCACAGCCAATTCCCCAAATTGTATCGGTTGGGTACAAAATAACTCCACCTTTTTGTAGCACGTCAAGCGCCGCTTTAATATCTTCAATCATTCAATACGCTGTTATACAATTCTTTAATTTGAATAGCAAAATTTTCAGGAGTAAACCGCCGGGCATTTACTTTTCCTTTTTCAATAAGCGATTTTCTCAGAGCCTGATCGGCCAGTAATGTTTTTAGCGCTCTCCCAATCTCTTCATGTTTTTCAGGATTAACATACAAGGCTGCATCACCACCGGCCTCGGGCAAACTACTGATATTTGATGTAATAACTGGGCATCCTGAAGCCTGAGCCTCAGCAACCGGAAGGCCAAATCCTTCGAACATCGACGGATAAACCAGAATTTCGGCCATCTGATATAAAGTTGCCAGTTCTTCATCCTGAATCCTGGGAAGAAAATACACCTGCAAGCGGTTCAGATCGGCTTCAATAAACTTTTGAACCTTGTGGTGATAATCGGTTAATTTTCCAATGACTACAACCGGAATATATGTTTTTGACCAAATCATTCCTTCGAGCAACCCAAGGAGATTTTTACGTGGTTCAACAGTACCCACCGAGAGCAAAAATTTGCGTGGAAGCTGATACTTTTTCCGCAGCTGCTCTTTCTGTATTTTTTCGGCTCTTTTGTAAAATATCGGATTGATTGACTGGTAAATTACGGTTATCTTTTCTTCCGGAACAGCAAAATAAGAGATCAAATCGCGTTTGGTTTGTTCTGAAATGGCGTGAATCCGGTCAGCTTTTTTACAGGCATGTCTGAATTTCTGATCGTAAATCTTCCGGTCGATTTTTTTGTAATATTCCGGATAACGAAGAAAAATCAGGTCGTGCATGGTTACAATCAGTTTCACTCCCGTTTTCTCAATTCCTACAGGCAATTCGTGGCTTAATCCGTGATACACGTCTAATTTAATCTCCTTTGCCAACTTCGAAATCTGAATGCTGCGCCATATAAACTTCAGGCTTTTCCACCAAAAATTCTCCGGTTTTAATTCGATAGAACTTTGAGGGGCAATGAAAAGCGGTTTCCTATTCCCGGGATTAAACAAAAAATACTGGTTGTCGGGGTACTGTCCAACAAGCGCAGAAATGCTGTTCCGGCTGAAGTTTCCCAACCCGGCAACATTGTTAAAAGCTCGCTTGGCATCAAATCCGATTCTCATAGACATTCAGTTTAATTGTCAAAAGCACTTCCTAAATATAAGAAAAAGGATGCCAAAACGCAATTCTGGCATCCTTCCCTATTTATAAATATTTTTTGACCGCTTAAACCTTGAAATCTTTCAACCCACCGAAATTTAAGGTAGCAAAGTAATCGTTTAATGTTTCAGCACGACGAATCTGTACAACTTCGCCATTTTCGCGAAGGAGTAATTCGGCCGAACGTAATTTCCCATTGTAGTTGAATCCCATGGCATGACCATGAGCCCCGGCATCGTGAATAACGACCAAATCACCGGGTTCCATTACCGGCAAATGACGGTTGATCGCGAATTTATCGTTATTCTCGCAAAGCGATCCGGTTACATCGTAAACCTGATCGAGTGGCTCGTATTCTTTCCCCATGACAGTAATGTGGTGGTACGACCCGTAAAGTGCAGGACGCATCAGATTAGCCATGCTCGAATCAAGTCCGGCGTATTGTTTGTATGTTTTTTTAATGTGCAGCACTTTCGAAACCAGGAACCCGAAAGGACCAGTCATTGCACGACCCGACTCGAAATAAACACGAAGTGGTGCAAGTCCGTTGGCTTCAATTTTTTCCTGATAAAGTTTTTTGATCCCTTGGCTCATAAAATCCAAATCGACAGGCTGATCGGTCGGACGATAAGGAATTCCGATACCTCCGCCCAGATTGGCGAATTCAATTTTAATTCCCAGACGTTGATCTAATTCCACGATCAGGTCAAACAAAAGCTCGGCAGTTTCAACAAAATACGCCGCATCCAATTCGTTGGAAGCAACCATGGTATGAAGCCCGAACCGTTTTACACCTTTGTCAATCAGCATCTGATAACCTTCGAACAACTGTTCGCGGGTGAAGCCGTATTTTGCTTCTTCCGGATGACCAATTATGGTGTTTCCTTCTTTCAAGGCTCCCGGATTATAGCGAAAGCAAACCAACGAAGGCAAACCAACATTTTTTTCGAGGTATTCGATGTGCGAAATATCGTCAAGATTAATGATGGCGCCAAGTTCAATGGCTTTCTTATATTCATATACAGGTGTGTCGTTTGAGGTGAACATGATTTCGTCGCCCGACATGCCCAATTGCTCGGCAATCATCAGTTCGGCATACGAACTGCAGTCGATACCAAAACCCTCTTCACGCATAATCTTCATCAAATACGGGTTTGGAGCCGATTTAATGGCATAATATTCTTTGAACCTCGGGTTCCATGAAAATGTCTTGGTGAATTTTCGCGCATATTCACGAATTCCCTTTTCGTCATAAATATGAAAAGGAGTTGGGTATTGCTCTATAATTTTTTCGAGCTGCGATTTCGAAAATGGAATTTGTTTTGTCGTCATTACAATTTGTTAATTCTTAGGGCTGCAAATTTACAGATTTTTATAAACAAAGTACATCAGCAATCAGTTCATCACTTAAATAGCCTGAAGCAATTTCACGAACTTCGCCGATCATGCGGATATTATAGTTTTCATCAACCTCAATCTGAAGAGTTCCTCCGGGCATTTTCAGGTTTAACACCCGATCTGTGAGCCCCTTTTTAACCATTATTGCTGCCACCGCGCAAGATGAACTTCCTGAAGCCAGCGTATAACCGGCACCGCGTTCCCAAATCAGGATTTCAACTTCGGTACGCGAAATTACCTTGGCAAACTGAACATTAATACGGTTCGGGAACATCGGGTGGTTCTCAATTTCTGAACCATGTTTCAGAATTTCAGCCTTAGTCAGCTTATTACACACGATGACGCAATGCGGATTTCCAACCGAAACACAGTTGATCAGATAAGTTTCATCAACAATATTCAATGGATGATCCAGGCACTCAGATTCGTCGCAAGTGACCGGAATCTGGTGCGAATTGAAAATGGCTTTCCCCATGTCAACTTTCACCTGACTGGCTATGCCTTTGGTTTCGCGGGTCACTTCGGCGGTAACAATTCCACCAAGCGTTTCGATGGTAAACTTTTTGCCCGTGGCATGGCTGTAATCGTACAGGTATTTGGCAAAAATGCGCAACCCATTGCCGCTCTTTTCGGCTTCCGAGCCATCCGGATTGTATATTTTTAAGCCAAAATCAGCTTTTTCTGAAGGCACTTTCAGAAGAATGCCATCGGACCCAATTCCGTAATGCACATCGCAAAGAAGCTGGATATTTTTTTCATTCAGCTGAAATGAAAGTTCGGCTTCATTCAGCACAAAATAGTCGTTTCCGAGCCCGTGTGATTTGACAAAGAAGTTTTGCATGGTTATCTGTTTTTTCAAAGTTTCTATCGATAAATCATTTGAAGTGATAAAATAAAAATACCTCAATACCTGTCACCCTGCAGTTGTTTCAGGGTCTCTTTACTCTTGAGATTCCGAAACCCCGCCTGCCAAGCTTGCGGGCAGGAAGTTCGGAATGACATGTACATGAGTTTAGAACATCGGATCCCAAGGTGGAAGCATTTCCGGTTTCTGTCCGTAAATTTCAAGCACCTTTTGGCTCAAATATTTTTTATTTACAACAAACCGGAACATGTATTCGTTGAACCAGGAATCAGTAAACGTAAGGTATCCTTTTTCTCCGGCGGTTGGTCCCCAACTGTTTTCGAACTGCCATTTAACTGGTTTTTGCTGAGCATCTACATCCACTGCAATCAGCGCCATTCCGTGACTTGAGCCGCTTTCTCCAGTTTGAATGCGTTGAGCCTTATTCATCCCGAATTTTACTCCGTAAACCGATTCGAAATCGAAGTTGTCGACATCTAAAATACCCACATCGCGACGCAATTGTTTGCCAACATCGCACGAGGCATACAAAGCTTCGTTGTTTTTGATTGAGGCAATGCAAAACTCTTTGATGATATCGTTTGGAAGATTCACATAATGCCAGTTGTTCCCTTCTTCAGTGTTGCGATAATTCTCCACTTCGTAATGTTTCCAGAACGGTCGTGATGGATCATTCATAATCATCACGTAATCCTCGAGTTTAGTGTCGCCAAAAATCTCAGCCATGAAACTTTGCGGTGTATATGTTTTTACCTCTGCAATCCTTTTGTCTTTGCTTTTGTACCGCCATTGAAATTCGATTGGTGGCTCCCCCAGATTGAGTGCCAGCATCCTGTAGATTTCCGACAGCATTTCAACCTTGCGGGCAGTTATTTTCTTCTGATCGACTTTAGCAGTAACTATTTCGGCCAAATCGTTCTTATTTACAATTTGCTTTGCATATAAAATGGGTTCTTTTGCCCCGGCCATTTCCCGAAGTTCGAGTGCATCTTCGCGCAATTTGGTATTGATAAATTTGGTCAACAGTGAGGTGTTTTCACTCGAATTGGTCTCGCCCATAGCTTCTTTAGGAATCATTCCGTATTTTTCAGCCAGATTCACAAAGTTGATCCACTGCCCACCATCGTCAACCGGTGATTTCAAATACCAACGAACCTTTTCGTTTCCGATCGGTAAACTAGCCGTATTTCCCATATTATTCAGGAAGAGATTGGCTTTTTCGAGCAAATCGTAGAAATACAGGTAAGTTTCAGAAAACTCGAATTCAGTTGTATTGTATTGCTTCATGACCATAGGGCGGAAAAGATTCAGTGAAGAAAACATCCAGCAACGCCCCGAACTTTTCTGATCTGTTATTCCGGAAACATCAACCCGATAGGTAAACAACTGATCGGTTGTCCCCACATTTTCACGATTCCATGCCAGTTTGGTAATATCGTTCGACGAAAGCGCATTTTGCATCGCCTTGGTGTACGCATCTTTTTTAAATCCTGACCTGATTTTGTCCATCTCAGTTTTAGAAATCTCCTGTGCCAGCAAGCTTCCAGTGGCAAGAATTCCAATGAATAATAATATCCCCCTCATATCAATTGACCTTTAAATTTTTAAGCACGATAAAAATAACCAATAATCTTTTCCGGAAGGGATTTTTATAAAAAAGTTGAAGGAAGGTTAAGCATTTGTCGTCAAACAGAAAATCCGGACAAGAATATCCTTTGTTTAATTCTGTTATCTTTGAACCAACGATGCGGCGCCTCATGAGTTTTCATGAGGCGCTCCAAAACAAAACGATTATGACTATAGATATTCAAAAAATACGCGAAGATTTCCCGATTCTAAGCCAAAAAATATACAACCGCCCTTTGGTTTATTTCGACAATGCAGCCTCCACTCAGCGTCCTCAGCAGGTGATTGATGCGTTGACCAGAACATACACCGAATACTACGGGAATATTCACCGCGCTGCACATTTTCTGGCCGATAAAGCAACCATGGCATACGAAGATACCCGCGAAAAAGCCAGGGCACTGATTAACGCTGAAACCCGCGAACAGATTATTTTCACCAAGGGAACTACCGAAAGCATTAATCTGGCTGCATTTTCATTTGGAGAAGCTTTTATTCAGGAAGGCGACGAAATCATTGTTTCGGAAATGGAACACCATTCGAATATTGTTCCGTGGCAACTAATGGCCGGACGAAAAGGTGCCAGAATTGTGATGCTTCCAATTGATGATGACGGACGTTTGCAGATTGAAAAACTGGAATCGCTGATATCCTCAAAAACCAAACTCATTTCGGTTGCTCACGTTTCAAATGTTTTGGGAACGATTAACCCGGTAAAACAAATTGCGCAGATTGCCCATTCACGAGGCATTCGCATTTTTGTTGACGGGGCGCAGGCAGTACCGCATCTACAAATCGATGTTCAGGATTTGGATGTTGATTTTTATGCTTTCTCGGCTCACAAAATGTATGGGCCCAATGGTGTTGGTGTGCTTTATGGAAAGAAAGGACTACTTGAACAAATGCCTCCTTATCAGGGCGGCGGTGAGATGATTTCGGAAGTTAAATTCTCAGGAACTACTTATAACGAATTGCCCTATAAATTTGAGGCCGGCACACCCAATATCAGCGGTGTAATTGCCTTTGGTGCAGCTATTGATTACCTTCAAAACATTGGAATTGAAAATGCTGCTAAATATGAGACTGAACTACTGAATTATGCGACAACGCAATTGATACAAATACCCGGATTGCGCATTTACGGCACACAGCCCAAAAAGTCGGGAGTGATTTCATTCAATGTAGAAGGTATTCATTTCTTCGATTTAGGTACCATGCTCGATAAGTTTGGTATTGCTGTACGAACCGGGCATCACTGCGCCGATCCATTAATGGATCATTTTGGGATTCAGGGAACGGTACGCGCTTCGTTCGCCTTTTACAACACAAAAGAAGAAATTGACGTATTTGTTGAAGCGCTAAAAAAAGTAATCAGTATGTTTTAATTATCCAGCCATGAAACAATTCGCGAGCCTTCTGATTTTATGTATCCTGTTTCTTGGTTCAATATCAGCGTCAGCTAAAAAACTGAATATTCTGATCGTAACCGGAGGACACGATTTTGACCGAAAATCGTTTTTCGAAATGTTCGATTCGTTTCCGAACATCAGCTACACCGAGCTCAAACAGCCGGAAGCCAACCTTTCGTTAGGTACAATTGATCCGAGAACATTTGATGCCGTTGTATTTTATGATATGCCAAAATCGATTTCTGAAGCCGAAAAGGAAAGTTATTTTAAATTGCTAAAACTCGGTAAAGGATTGGTCTTCCTTCACCATTCGTTATGTTCGTACCAACAATGGGACGAGTACAGAGACATTGTTGGCGGCAAATACCACGAAGAGAAAAATTCGTTACAAACCTCAACTTACCAGCACGACGTAAACTTTACGGTAAAAATTGCCAACCCGAGAAACCCGGTCACTAAAGGAATAAAAGACTTCGAAATTCTGGATGAAGTATATGGAAATACTGAAGTTCTGCCTGGGGTAACTCCGTTACTTACTGCAAATCATCCGCAAAGCAGCAAAACAATCGGATGGACACACAAAATTGAAAACTCACGCATTGTGTATATCCAGCCAGGTCACGACAAAAATGGTTATTTAAATCCCAATTACCAGAAATTAGTCAGACAGGCCATTGATTTTGTGGCAATTAAGTAAAAAGAAAAGAGGAAAAGGGAAAGCTGAATATTGCTTCCTTTTCCTCTTCTCTCATTTCTGTTGTCTAATGACTAAAAATTGTCGGCTTCTATTTCGAAATAGGCCTGAGAATGTTCACAAACCGGACATTTCAGTGGCGGTTTGGCCGATTCGTGCAGGAATCCACAAACGCGGCATTTCCAAACTACTTTACCTTCGCGTTCAAATACTTTTCCTTCTTCAATGTTCTGATATAACTTACGGTAGCGTTCTTCGTGAGCTTTTTCAATTTTTGCAATCGATTTAAAAAGCACGGCTACTTTTTTGAAGCCTTCTTCTTCTGCGATGCGAGCAAACTCAGGATAAAGTTCAGTCCATTCTTCTTGTTCGCCGTCAGCAGCAGCTTTCAGGTTTTCTAACGTTGTTCCGATTTTTCCGGCCGGATAGGTTGCTGTAATTTCTACCATGCGGCCTTCCAGTTGCTTAAAGAATTGTTTGGCGTGAGAACGTTCGTTTTCAGCAGTTTCCATAAAAAGAGCTGCAATTTGTTCCAATCCTTCTTTCTGCGCTACTTTGGCAAAAAATTCATAACGGTTGCGGGCCTGCGATTCTCCGGCAAAGGCTTTCAGCAGGTTTTTTTCGGTTTGTGATCCGGCTAATGTTTCCATGGGCAAATGTTTTATTGATATTTGATTTTTTTCAACTGAACTATCGTCTAAAATTACAAATTTATTGAGCGTCGAAAAAGGCTCGGGACAATTTAGATTCATTCAAAAGTAGTTTCTCCGGAAATTCATCCAACTCAAAACATTAAGTTCCTACGCTCCAGCAAACTGACCAATTTGTTAAGGATCGTAAAGGTCTTCACTTTTATTTTTGAATGAAAATAAAAAATACCGACATTTGCATCCTTAATGCTTTAGTTCATGACAATAAACGAAATTCAGCGCGAGATTATAGAAGAGTTTTCGGTTTACGAAGACTGGATGGATAAATACAGTTACCTGATTGAACTTGGAAACGATTTAAAAGACCTTGACCCTAAAGAAAAGACTGATGAGTTCCTTATTAAAGGTTGTCAGTCAAGGGTATGGTTGATTTCTGATTTTATTGACGGGAAAATCGTATTCCGGGGCGAGAGTGACGCCGTAATTGTAAAAGGATTAGTGGCTTTGTTATTACGGGTAGTATCGAACCGTACGCCAAACGAAATACTTAACAACGAACTTTTCTTTGTCGACGAAATCGGCCTTAAGCAGCACCTTTCGCCTACACGGTCGAATGGATTGTTGTCGATGATCAAACAAATTAAACTCTATGCTGTTGCATATAACAGAATTTCAGAAAAAGGAGAATGAGCAATGGATGCCAGAATTGATTTAATAATTGAGAGACTAAAAGACGTATACGATCCGGAAATTCCGGTAAACATTTACGATCTGGGATTGATATACAACGTTGATATTGACGGAGCCAATAAAGCGAACATTATAATGACTCTTACTGCTCCGGGATGTCCGGTGGCTGACATTTTGGTTGAAGATGTACGGCAGGCTGCTTTGTCCGTTGAGAACATTTCGGAAGCCGATGTGGAACTGACATTTGATCCGCCGTGGGATAAATCGATGATGAGCGAAGAAGCTCGTCTGGAACTTGGATTTTTTTAATCTTTATAAATTTAAACCAGCTTCGGCTGGTTTTTTTTATGATGAGATGTCATTCAACGTCAGACCATCCAGAGTAAAGTAAAAAGTCGATCCTTTCCCAAGTTCAGATTCCAACCATATTTTCCCTCCAAGTAACTCAACCAGCTTTTGGGTAATTGCAAGCCCTAAACCTGTTCCGCGATAAACTTTTCCTGAATTTTCATTCAATTTCCGGAACCGGTGAAAAATTGACTGATGGTGATCTTTCCTGATACCAATACCGGTATCTTTTACATACAGACAAATTTTGTCATTTTCGGAATAAAAATATCCCATTTCTATAAATCCTGAATCTGTAAATTTCAGCGCATTCGACAACAGATTAATGAAGATTTGCCTCACTCGAACCCTATCTGAGAATATGAAAAGTGATTTCCCAACAATCATTCTGCCAACTCTCAAGTCAACATGAGAATTGATCTTCCCGTGACTAAACGTCATGAATAATTCAGCAATCAACTCATCAATACAGAAATGTTGCTTTTTTAGAGTAAGTTGCTGGGCCTCAATTTTCGAAAGATCCATAATTTCATCAATCAAAACCAAAAGCGATTCAGTATTGGATTCTATCAGTTCGATGTACGAGTTTCGAATTTCGTTATCCAGATTGGAGTCGTTTAACAGTGAAGAGAAGCCTACAATCGAATTCAGCGGGGTGCGTATCTCGTGCGACACATTTGCCAGGAATGCCGATTTTAGGTTGTCAGATTCTTCGGCTTTCTTTTTGGCTTCCGACAAACTTAAATTTGTTTCTTTTAACCGGACGTTTGCGTTCTCTAATTCAGAAATCACCCCATTAAGCTGTTTTTGTGCTTCTTCTAATCCTTTCTTTTGTATTTCTATCTCCCGAAGTTGACTATCGCTTCTCCTTTGTTCACGCTTCCGTCTTCGGTTGACGATAGATAAAACAACAATAATAAAACCCAGCAAAACAAGAATGCCGATTAAAACACCAAAATTTTTCCTGGTTAAAAACGTATTCTGGTTAAAGACACTTGCTCCAGCCGGGAGCCTTTTTACCGGGATAGAATATTTATCGAGTAATTGGTGGTCGAAAAAGAATTTCTGCTCTGTCGTATAGATGTGTTTTATTGAATCTCTGGATTCTGCATTCATCAGTTTGACCAACAAGTCAACAGCTTTTGCTCCATGATGCTGCCCACTTCTGAAAAGTCCGCCCAAAATACCAGGGCAATTATTCAAAGGGTCATTTGTAAATACCGGGACTGTCGTCAACTCGCATATTTCCCGGATAACAGGAACAGGATCAATTAGCCTTCCATTTTTATCCTGACTAATACCTGCATAAAAAATAGCATCATAGTTCCTTTCAGAATTTACCATACGGTAAATAGAGTCCACATCAATAACTTCAGGAAATATTACTGATAGATTTTTAAATTTCAATGCATCAGTCGCAAATTCTTTTCTATAAATCAGACCAGTGGTGGTTTTATCAGTAATTACAAGCAATTGTTTCGACTGCGGCAATAAATCCCTGACTAAAGCCAGAACAAACTCACTACTTCCAGTTTCTTTGAGCCCATAATACATCGACCCTTCAAACTGATAATTTTCAGTATTTGAAATTCCCGTAAAAACTACCGGAACGTTTGGGAATAACTCTTTGTCGTACTGAAACGCGAAGTCGAGCGCATCATTATCGGTTACCATTACCCCATCAAAAGCAATTCCTGAATATTTTTTCTTGAAATATTCTTTTTCAATCTCGAATTTAGAATTGCCAAATTGCTTCGAATTCAGACTTTCGATGTAAAAATTAAGTTCGGGATGCGATTTTGAAGCCTTTATAATTCCTGAAGTCAGGCTATCTGTCCAGGCATATCCCTGATGGTAGGAATTGATAAGCAATATCTTTTTTACATTTCCCTCCGCGGGAAATCCAAATGATCTGACAAACAATATGATGATAAAAAAAGAAACAACTCCTAAAGATTTCATTAAAATGGGATAGGCGATAGGTTATTGAATTTTGAAAATTAATGAATTATTTATGATTTGCAAAACATGAGTTGAATTGCTCATCAAACCGTTACATCAAAAAAGCGGCTATCATCCATTGATAATAGCCGCTCCTGTCCTATATTATTCCAGAGAATTACTTCTTCTCTTTCAAATTTACCAACAAATTAAGTTCATCCAATTGTACATCAGAAATAGTTGACGGACTATCCATCATCACATCGCGGCCCGAATTGTTTTTAGGGAATGCGATGGTGTCGCGAATGCTGTCCAAACCGGCAAACATCGAAGTCAGACGGTCGAAACCAAAGGCAATACCTGCGTGAGGTGGTGCGCCGAATTTAAAGGCATTCATCAGAAAGCCAAACTGGTATTCGGCCTGTTCCGGAGTGAATCCAAGTAAGCCAAACATTCGGGCCTGAAGGGCTTTGTCGAAAATACGAACCGAACCTCCACCAATTTCAACACCATTGATGACCAAATCGTATGCATTGGCACGAACGGCTCCCGGATTGGTTTCCAGAAGGGCAATATCTTCGGGTTTGGGTGCAGTAAACGGATGGTGCATCGCGTAGAAACGTGCTGTATCTTCGTCCCATTCCAACAACGGGAAATCGACTACCCACAATGGCTGGAACACGTTTTTGTCGCGCATTCCCAATTGATTGGCCATTTCCAGACGCATATCGCCAATGGCTTTCAGCATTTTTTCTTTTACTCCTGAAAGAAGTAAAATCAAATCGCCAGGTTTCGCGCCAAATACGTCAACCCATTTCTGAAGATCTTCCGCAGTATAGAATTTATCGACTGACGATTTGATCGTTCCGTCGGTATTCACTTTCACGTAAACCAAACCTTTGGCGCCAACCTGAGGGCGTTTCACCCATTCGGTCAGCGCATCCAACTGTTTCCGGGTATATTCCGAGCATCCTTCGGCACAGATTCCGCCAATGAACTCAGCATCATCAAATACCGAAAATCCATGTCCTTTGGCCAAACTGGTCAGGTCTTTAATCTTCATGCCAAAACGAATGTCCGGCTTGTCCGATCCGTAGCTTTCCATCGCTTCAGAATATGGCATGCGTGGAAATTCAGTAATATCAATTCCTTTAATCTGCTTGAACAGGTATTTGGTCAGTCCTTCGAACATGTTCAGGATGTCTTCCTGCTCAACGAACGACATTTCGCAGTCGATCTGGGTAAATTCAGGCTGACGGTCGGCACGCAAATCTTCATCGCGGAAACATTTTACGATTTGGTAATAGCGGTCGAAACCGGCAACCATGAGCAACTGTTTCAACTGTTGCGGCGACTGAGGCAACGCGTAAAATTCGCCCGGATTCATGCGCGAAGGAACCACAAAATCGCGTGCACCTTCCGGAGTCGATTTAATCAGAACCGGAGTTTCGGTTTCGATGAAATTCTGACTATCAAGGTATGAGCGTGTGGCGAAAGCCATTTTCGAACGCAAGATAAGCGTATCGCGCACCGGGGCACGGCGCAAATCGAGGTAACGGTATTTCATGCGGATTTCGTCGCCGCCATCGCTTTCGTCTTCGATGGTAAACGGCGGAGTATCCGAGCTATTCAGGATATTTAATGCTGTTACGGCCAGTTCGACCTCGCCGGTTGGGATATTTTTGTTTTTGCTGCTGCGTTCGCGAACAGTTCCAGTTGCCTGAACCACATACTCGCGACCCAATTGATTGCCCAATTCAGCAACCGATTGTTCTGTTTTTTCGTCGAAAACCAGCTGAGTAATGCCGTAACGGTCGCGCAAATCGATAAAAGTCATTCCGCCCAGGTTACGAACGCGCTGAACCCAGCCTGCAAGGGTTACTTCCGAACCCTGATGATTGATGCGTATTTCGCCGCATGTATGTGTTCTGTACATAGTTGTTTCATTTTTATTTGCTGCAAAAATAAGCAGTTTTTGCAATAAAAGGTTGGGAAATGTCAGAATAGGCTGTAAAAAGCAAGATATTCATGTTGCTCCTCCTATTTAAACAAAAAAGAAGGACTTCTGAATTTCTTTCTACTTTTGCCTTACAACTTTTGTCTTGACCCAATGGAACTTTTTAACGACGAATATTATATGCGGCGTGCCCTTCAGGAAGCTGAACAAGCTTTTGCTGAGGGCGAAATCCCGGTAGGTGCCGTGGTGGTTTCGCAAAACCGCATCATTGCCCGGGCGCACAACCTCACCGAAACACTCACCGATGTGACTGCACACGCCGAAATGCAGGCCATTACCGCGGCTGCTAACTTACTGGGCGGAAAATACCTGAACGAATGCACGCTGTATGTCACCGTTGAACCATGCGTGATGTGTGCTGGAGCTTTGGGCTGGTCGCAGATTGGCAAAGTAGTGTATGGCGCGTCAGACGAAAAACGGGGTTTTCAGAAGTTTGCACCAGCAGCCTTACATCCCAAAACAGAAGTAGTTTTCGGAATCCTTGAAAATGAATGTTCGCAATTGATGAAGGAATTTTTTCTGAAGAAAAGATAAAACTCGATTTCTCCTGCCCGTTGGCTGAAGCCAACGGCAAAGCATAGGCTTAACTTTGAGCAATAGTAACCCTGAGTTGAAATGCTGATATACATTGCCGTCTGCTTTAGCTGACGGACATGTGGCCTGTTTAATAAATCCCCATCCCCGTTGGCTGAAGTCAACGGCAACGCATCGGCTTAGCTTTAATTAATGGCAATACTGAGTTGAAAAACTGATATGCTTTATCGCCTGCTTTAGCTGGCGGATCGGTGATATGACTAAAATTCATTAAATTAGCTCAATCCCAAAATTCAAAGTTATGTCGTATGTAAAAATCTGGCTGCATTGTGTTTGGTGCGTTAAAGACAGGGCATATTACATTCCACATTCCTTTCGAGCTGATTTGTTGAAGCATTTCAAGGAAAATGCTGAAGACAAAAACATTAACCTCAATTTCATTAATGCGCACGAAAACCATGTACATGCCCTGATAAACATGGAAAAGCAACAGAACATTGCAACTATTATGCAATACCTAAAAGGCGAAAGTTCGTTCTGGATAAACAGCCTCAAGATGTTTCCCTATCATTTTACTTGGCAGGACGATTATTATGCAGTTTCCATCGGGCAATCACAGGTTGAGCGGGTACGCAAATACATCCAAACCCAGGATGTACATCACCAACGGATTACTCTGGATGATGAGATAAAATTGCTTGAAGAAAGATATGGGTTCGAGAAATTGAAGGACTGATATAATTCGATGTCTGTTGGCTGAGGCCAATCGCAACTGAAATCAGGCTATTTCTCCTACAAACATGTCCGTTGGCTGAAATGCTGATATACTTTGCCCGTCTGCTTTAGCGTTCGACTGAGCTCACGCCGAAGTCTGACGGGCAATTATCAATTACTTTCCTTCACTTCAAATCCAACTTTTTTCAAATCGTCCCAAAAGCCCGGATACGATTTGGTAACCACCATCGGGTTGAGAATTTCTACGGGCCCGTATATTTGGCAGGCAGGCGCAAAAGCCAGCGCCATGCGGTGATCGTGGTAGGTTTCGATAGCGGGAACAGCCTGCTTTTCGAGCGGGAAAGTACCGTCCCATTTCAATTCTCCGTGAGCCGGTTCTGTAATCTGAGTTCCAAATTTAGCCAGTTCGTCCTGAAGTGCGGCAATGCGGTTGGTCTCTTTTATCTTCAGTGTTTCCAATCCGGTAAAATGAAACGGGATTTGCTTCATCACGCACAAAACGGCAAAGGTCTGGGCCACATCAGGATTCTCAATGAAATTTAGTTGTAAATATTTTGGCAAAGGTTGTCCATTTTTAGTCAAACGTGATCCTTTTTCGGTTGCTGACGTCTGGATTCCTAATTGTTCGAACCATTGAGCAATCATAGCATCACCCTGAAGACTTTCAGTAGTCAGCCCAACTAATTCAACATCGACATCATCGGCCAAAACAGCCATCTGATACCAGTATGATGCCCCAGACCAATCGGCCTCAACCGAGAATGGACGAGCTTTGTATTTTTGTTCTGAAATGCGGATTTCGTTGCCTTTCCAAACATGCTGAACACCGAATTGCTCCATCAGCTTCAGGGTCATCTCGATGTACGGGCGCGAAGTAATTTTATTTTTCAGGCGCAAAGTCAGGCCATCTTCAATGGTTGGGGCAATCATTAACAAAGCCGAAATGTACTGGCTGCTTACGCTTCCATCCAGTTCGAGCACGCAACCTTTGAGGTGCGAACCGAAAATTTTCAGAGGAGGGAAACCATCGTTTTCGAGGTATTCAATCCGTGCCCCAAGTTTATTCAGCGCATCAACCAAAATACCGATCGGCCGTTGTTTCATCCTGTCGGAGCCAGTGATGGTCCACTCCCCCACAATCTGCGAAAGAAAAGCGGTCAGGAAACGCATCGCAGTTCCGGCATGCCCAATATCGAAGTGATTCGTATTCGAATTAAAAACCTGGCTCATCACCCGAACATCGTCACTATTCGAAAGATTTTCAATCGAATATGGACTGTAACTCAGCGCATGAATAATCAGCGCGCGGTTGGCAACGCTTTTCGAACCGGGAAGAACGATGCTTCCCTTCAAGGTTTTATCGGATTTGGAAACGAGGTATTTCATAATTGGGAATGACAAAATTTATTTGTTAAAATGCGTTCTGAAATCGATCATCCCTTTGAATTGACGATCGATGCCTATTTTAAGGGCTTGGTTCTTTATCGATGCAGCTTTAGTTGTTGAAAATGCACCATTAGCGATATGATACAGAGCCTGGCCCAGACGAGGATCATTCGTATCACCCCATTGCAAGCCAACTAAATCATTAACGTATATTGATGGAGTCATTCCCGTATAGTACCCACCCTCTTTTTTCGAATTCACTGTTTCGAACGAAACCGCATACAAATCGTAACCCTCTTTAGGCCTACGTTGTTTTTCGCTGTATCCGATTGGAGTTGCCCAAAAACCGCAAGGTTTTCCATAAGTAGTATTTCCAATCAGGAATAGTTTTCCGGAGTAGTATGGCATGAGGTTATTAATCAACAACTCCGATGCAGAAGCAGTACCTTCGCTAACAATGAAGTAAATTTCAGCAGGCTCGAACGAGTTGTTTTTCGAGAAGTTGTAAACCATTTCGGAAGGATCTACACTCGATGTCAAAAGTTTGTTAAACTGATAGTAAAACATAACCTTGCCATTCGCCGATGAAGGGGCAAGTAAGTTACTGAGAGTAATGCATGTGGACACCGAGCCTCCACCATTGTACCTAAGATCGACCACGACATATTTTACATTTTTGCTTTCGAACTTCGAAATTGTATTTGTCAGTTCTGCCTCCGAACTGGCACCTAAGAATTGGTTAAAAACAACATAACCTACTTTTTTGTCGCCAACCGAATAAACAGAGTCTTTCAGCACACTTTTAATGTCATAGGATGCAGCAGTCATTGGGGCATCAAGCAGAGTACCATCATTCTTTTTAAATGTAAACCTAGCCGATTCAGAAGAAAACAAGGCATTTACAACATTCGTATATCCGGCAGAGCTTGTAACCAAATAGCCGTCAGTAGTAACTTCGGGATGTACCTCCGAACTTCCGTTTACCGATGCAATCTCGTATGAACGTTTAACCAGGGCATTACCTGCAGGCGATCCTTTGTACACGTATGTTACAAACCATGAAACCAGATTGTTATCGGCAAACGCAGCTGTTATCATAAATCCGTAATTGCCACTGGCTTTTCCTTCCCCAATTTCAGTACTAAGGTTCCCAATTTTATCCAGGAAGCTATAATGATCGATTGGTTGCGAAGTTGAAGTATTAATCTTTAGCGAGGTAAGATAATCAAGCGTTTTCTCAGCCGTGGAGTATTTCTTAGGATCGAATGTTAGGGGAAGAGCATCATCCCAGAGATAAATCTCCTTCATATTCTTATAAATAGCATCCGACCATCCCTGTTCCTTAGTAAGAAATACAGGCTTTTCAATTGGAGTCGGATCATCATCCTTGCGACAGGAAGTAAGCGTACTCACGATTACACCAATAAATCCAAGCAAAACCCAAAATGCTAAACGGTTTGAGATAAGAGTTTTTTTCATGTGTCTATAATCTGTTTTAATGGCAATCTGGATTAGATAATTATGGATCACTTACAAGCTTCTGGCTTGATCCTCATCGCGTAACGGGCAACTTTTATAATAATTCAGCGCTTCAACGATCAGCTCTTTCGAACAATCGATATTTATTTCCACCTTCCCTAACTCAGGAATGAGGGTGAAGTTGATGCGTTTCCCTTCGTTCTTTTTATCGTGAGTCATGAGTTGGTACAACGCTTCAAAATCGCTTTCCTGAATTTCGAATTTGCCGTATTTGGCAATCATCCAGGAAGAAATGCTGTTCAGTTCTTCAATTCCCAATCCGCATTGTTTCACCGACAAATAAAGCTCGGCAATCATTCCGTAAACCACAGCATGCCCATGCAAAATAGGGCGACCGGTTTTCATGGCGTAACTTTCGAAAGCATGTCCAACGGTGTGTCCGAAGTTCAGCGCTTTACGTATGTTTTGCTCAGTCAGGTCGTTTAGCACGTGCCATTCTTTCACTGCAACCGAATGAGCTATTATTTCCTGAAGCGCATCGTAATTGATATTTTCCATATCAAAAGCCAGTAACTCATCCCAATGTTCGCGACTTTTAATCAGTCCATGTTTCAGCATTTCGGCATAACCCGAAAGAAAGTTCTCGCGATCAATGGTTTTCAGGAAATTGACGTTAATGATAACTGAATTTGGCTCCATGAACACGCCAATCTCATTCTTCAAACCGTTAAAATTAAAGCCGGTTTTACCACCCAACGAGGCATCAACCTGCGCCAAGAGCGTGGTGGGAATATTTACAAAATCCAATCCGCGCTTGAAGGTTGAAGCGGCGAAACCACCCAGATCGGTGAGCATTCCGCCACCAATGTTGATCAGCAGCGATTTGCGGTCGGCACCGTTGTTGCTCAGAAAATCCCAAACAAGTCCTACCGATTGAATGTTTTTGTTTTCTTCTCCTGAAGGAATTGCCACTGACCGGATCGAAAACTCGTCGATAACCGGTTGAATCAGCGGAAGACAAAATTCCGCAGCCGTTTGATCAGTCAACAGAAACACCTTTCCGGCGGGATACTTTTGAACTATTTTCCGAAGTTCCCCATCAATCTGCTGTGAAAAGATAATATTTGAATGTACTTTTGAATCAGTCATACACGTTCTGAATTATGCTCCGGCAAAGTTAAGCTATTTTGCCAAAGCTTGGAATTTGGCAGCAAAAAGCCGGAATTATTTACAATTTTATCAGGAACCATGGAAATTTCGAATCAAAAAAGAAGCAAAAACATTAAAAGAACCTTTAACCTAACGGGCATCGTTATTGTTCTGGTTGGGCTGATTTTTCTATGGTTAAAGCAAGATACTGCTGTTTTAATTACAGCAGGCGTGTTTGCTGTATATGTCGGCATTGCGCAATTCGCCAACCTATGCTATGTGTATTTCAGCACAGAAAACGGCAAAGTTTTAATCCGGTATTACCCCGTAATTTCAATCCTGAAAAAAGAATACGAATCCATCGAATTCGCTCACTCGGCCCTTGTAAATTTCGATATTGAAAAAGCGATGGGATTCGCTGACCTTACCATTGCCATTAGGACCAAACGTGGAATTGCTGAATATCCGTCGATTAGTCTGGCGGCCCTGAACAAAGCCGAAATTGACCAAATAAGCCTGGCTTTATCCGAAATTATGAGAAATAAGTAGATTGGGTATTTACTTTCAACTCCGGATTGTTTATTTTTATGGTAAACTTTCGAAATGGATACGCCTGAAGACCTTGCATATAAAATAGCCATCTCATTAATCCCCGGAATTGGTTCGGTAACTGCCCGAAACCTCATTGCTTATGTTGGAAGCGTTGAAGGTGTTTTTCAGGAAAAAGAGAAAAACCTGATGAAAATACCGGGTATTGGTGAAGTGAATGCCCAACGTGTCGTCCGCCAAAATGTGTTGGAGCGAGCCAAACGCGAGATTAATTTTATCCTTAAGAACCGAATTCAAACTTTCTTTTACCTCGATGACAACTACCCCACCCGACTGAAAGGTTGCAGCGATTCACCTATCATTTTGTATTTTAAAGGAAATGCTAATCTGAACGAACGGCGCATCATCTCAGTCGTTGGAACACGGAATGCGACCAATTACGGCAAGGAAATCTGTGAAGAACTGATCCGGAGTTTTTCGGAAAAAAGTTATAAGATACTGGTTGTTTCTGGCCTTGCCTATGGAATCGATGTTCATGCCCACAAAGCCTGTCTGAAATACAACATCCCAACAGTTGGAGTTTTTGCTCATGGACTGGATGCAATTTATCCTTCATTGCATGCACCGATTGCCTCCAAAATGCTCGAAAATGGTGGATTGATTTCCGATTTTATCAGCGAAACCAAAATCGACAGGGCTAATTTTCTACGCCGAAACCGCATTATTGCCGGATTAGCCGATGCCACCATTGTAGTCGAATCAGCAGAAAAGGGCGGTGCTCTGGTGACTGCCGACATAGCCAATTCGTACAACCGCGATGTATTTGCCTTTCCGGGTCGCAGTACAGACGTGTATTCGCGCGGCTGCAACAAAATCATCAAGTTAAACGAAGCTGTTTTGATTGAGAATCAGGCCGACATAGAGAAAGCCATGAATTGGGACATCAAAGTTTCAACAACACGTGCATATCAAACTTCACTTTTCGTTGAATTAACTCCGGAAGAACAAAAGCTTGTCGATTTGCTAAAAGGAGGAGACCGCTTTGTTGATGAAATTACAATCGAAACTCAAATACCGATGAGCAAAGTTTCGGCCTTACTACTTGGGCTTGAATTTAAAGGAATGATTGTTAGTCTGCCCGGGAAGATGTACCGGTTGAAGTAAAAGAGAAACAATAGCTATCTCTCAATAAGTGAATTTATTTCTTTCTGTAATTTGGGTATGTGAATCATTATAATTCCCCAAATATTTTCATCCGAAACAGTATCGTAACCATGAATAATTTGGTTTCTAAGTCCTATTATCCGTCTCGCATTATCAATCTCGATTTCAGGATTTTCTCTTAAAATACGATTCATTGCTTCACCAATAATTTCCAGGTCACGTTCAATTGCCCGTTTTAGTATAATATCAGTTGAATATTCTTCAAATCTTCGCTCCCGACCGACGAAAAAAGAATCAATCTCCTCTATTGCAAATTTGATGTCATAAAGACATTTAAGCACTTTTTCGTTCATAGATCAACTGTTTTTCACGGTCAATTACTCTCCTAAAAATAGGATTTCTCACAGCCTGATTCTCTACCAAATCAACTGATCTTCCGAATAATAATTCCAATTGTTCTTTAAAATCCATATAATTGTCAAAATACTCCAGCAAATCAACATGGTTAAATTGCACTAAAAAATCGATGTCACTTGACGCATTGAATTGATTAGTAAGTACAGACCCAAAAAGATACAACTGTCCGACCTTATGGCTGACACAAAGTTCTATTAACCGATCTGCATTTTGCTCAATAATTTCCATAACACAAATCTAAAAAATTTAAGGATACTATTCTTCTCTGTTTTTTCCCTTTTAGGAAATCGAAAATAAGCCACTATCTTTGCGGCATGTCAACATTCGAAGATTTAAAAATTAGCAAGTCAGTTTTAAAAGCGATTGAAGAACTGGGCTTTACCGAACCAACACCTATTCAGGAGAAAGCCATTCCAATGGTTCGATCGGGAGTGGACGTGCTTGGAATTGCACAAACAGGAACCGGCAAGACTGCTGCCTACCTGATTCCGTTAATCATGAAATTAGTGAAAGCCGAAGGCAACGATCCGCGTGCGGTGATTCTGGTTCCTACCCGGGAACTGGCTATTCAGGTGGGTGAAGACCTCGAAGACCTGACTAAATTCACCAATCTGCGCCGTGCAACGGTTTATGGTGGCGTTGGCTGGACCAAACATGCCGAGCTGATTAAACCCGGAGTTGATATTCTGGTGGCCACGCCCGGCCGCCTGTGGGACTTATATCGCGCCGAGGCCGTTTCGCTGAAGAAAATTAAAACGTTGGTTATCGACGAGGCCGACCGAATGCTAGACATGGGATTTATGCCTCAAATCCGCAATTTTCTGGAAATACTTCCGTTGAAACGGCAAAACCTGCTATTCTCGGCTACTTTCAACGAAAAAGTTGAAGAAATGAGCCACGAATTCCTGGATTTTCCGGAGCGCGTTGAGGTTGCTCCATCGGCAACTCCAGCCGAACTGATTAACCAGGTTTATTACAAAGTGCCTAACTTCCAGACTAAATTAAACCTGATCAACTATTTGCTTCGCGACGAAGAAACGTTCTCACGGGTAATTATTTTCGTCGGAACCAAAGAAAATGCAGAGCAGGTTTTCAAAATCATCAAACGTCGCTCAGAAGGCGAAAAACGTATTTTGCATTCGAACAAAGGGCAAAGCACAAGGTTAAATGCCATCAATGCATTTAAAAGTGGGGTTGTTCGAATATTAATCACCACCGACATTTCATCACGTGGAATTGATGTCGACCTCATCAGCCATGTGATTAATTTTGATCTGCCATCGAATCACGAAGATTACGTTCACCGTATCGGGCGCACTGCCCGTGCGAATAATACCGGAACTGCCATTTCACTGGTTAATCCGGCAGAAGAACTCAACCTCCGGAAAATTGAAGAACTGATCCGGATGGAAATTCCACAACTTGAACTTCCGGCTGATCTGGATATGGTTGCTACCAAAAGTGAAGAAAGCCAAATCCAGTTGCGTGAAATTGACCGCCAAAAAAGAATAGCCGACCCAACGTTTAAGGGAGCTTTCCACGAGAAAAAGTTTGTTTATGGACGGGATGCTAAAAAAGAAAAAAGGAACCCACCGAAAGATAAGGCGAAGGAAAAACGGTTCAGAGGAAGGAAATAAAACACTTATAAAGAGGTTATTTAAAAGGGGAAGAGCGAAATTCATCAGATTTCGCTCTTCCCCTTTTTCTTATTGAATTAATTGTCACTTCAGCACATCCTTTGCTGCCAGAACCAAAAACATAAAATTGGTGGCTCCGCCGCCCAAAACGTATTCGGTTTGTTGCCAAAAGTAAGGCCATTCTTTCAACTCCGGAAAGTCTGGACGGATGATGCCGGTTCCTGAAACTGAACCTCCGGGAATAAAGGAGCGGTCAGCGCGGTTTACGCCATAGGCCTGGGTTACTGATCGCGAGCCAACACCGGAAACAAACGATGAAGTGTTTTCGCCCGGATGATTTCCCAAAACAAAGTTCAGGGCATTTAGCATGTATTTCGGATCATAAATTTCGGGAAACCCTTTCTGAAGAAAATACTGCGTTACACCAAAACTCTGAATGTTCCAGCCATCGCCCCAAATGTGTGGACGATAAGGCACGCCAAACGGATTTTCCTGCTGTAATTTGTCAACTTCCACTTTGTAATTTTTGGCAGCGTTCACAACCATTGCTGTCAGTTTCGCATCGTTGATCTGTTTCAAAACACGTCCCAGATATCCGATCACTTCATTCCTTTTCAGGATTTCAGGATTCGTATATTTTAAAATATCAGCCTGATATTTTGCGTTTCCAGTGGTTATTAGCAATTCAACAGCCGCCTTTACTTTTGCACCTGCCAATCGCTGGTTTTTATCAGCATCAACCAACGCATATATGGCTTCAGCGGCACTGATTGACTGAGCAGACAGCGTATCATTAAATCCTTTCAGAACTCGGGCTCCTGTTGCCAATGCTTCTGCCACATCCAGTTCTCGTCCCGGATTTTCTTCTGTAAATACCAAACGGTCGTCCAAAATACCCGATTCGTGTGCTGTAACCTCATCCTTTTTCAGGGTTGGATTGTATTTGCGATTGTCGGTAATCGTAGCAGCATCGCCCAGATGTACATACTGGCGCAAACTGTTCTCGATGATTCCACGATACAAACGACCCAAGCTTTGATATCCGGCCAAAATAGTTATTGTTCCATGCTCAATTTGCTGAAGCAAGTCATTTTTCCCATCCGGACGATGAATTTCAACCTGATGATTTTGCTGATCAACCGTAGTTTGGTCAATTTCAGGTTTAAATAATTCATAAGCCTGAGATAAAATCCAGACTTCGCCAGCTTGTGACTCCACGCGCAAATCGTAATCGCCTGCATCGTGCCAGCCACCTCGGTCCAATCCCGGAACCTGATCCAAAGGTTTAAATTTGGTGAGCGTTGAGTGTCCCTGGGCATACCCATCAAAATGATTGGTATCAACAGGAGCCATCAGCGCATCGTCCATATGGCAGAGTCCATGCCAAACTCGGTATCCTTCGTTAACGCGCATGTGGCACATCTGCACCGGAAGGAAATACTCTACGGTTGGCTGCCATACATTCCGGTCGTATATCGTACTACTTATCCTGAAGGGTTCGGTGGTATTTCCGTCGTATTTGACCTGGTAAATTCCCGGCGTTTTGATGTCCGAAAAATCAAATTGAAAATAGTTAAAACGAAGGAATTTTCCCCATTTCTGTGGTTCCATGCTCCGGATTTCTTTTAGCCCACCACCTTCCGAAATGCGGTAAAGACTTGCTTTCTCAAGCTTTTGATCGTTTTTGTCAATCTCAACAACAGCTATCTTTTGCTGGTCAGGGTGGTATCCGATTTGACTGACGTGAACAACTGGTTTTGACAGAAAATTTGGCAACACATTGCAATCAACTACCCATTCGATAGCGCCAACAGTTTTGCCAGGCGTAACCAGCGAACGCACCACAAACCATCCGTTGTTGTGATAGAAACGGCCATCCATCAATTGAAGTGGCTGACCTTTACTTTCAATTATCATAGTTTGGGCCGCAGCTTCAGGTGCAATCGTTAATTTTTTACCGGTTGCCATCGGAAAGGCCTGCCAGTTGCCATCCATATCCTTTTCCATTGGGCCATTGGCCTGTGTTGGAAATATTCCGGATTGTCCGTCGAGGTACCAACTTTTACCAAATAAAATAGCCGGGAATAATTCAAAATTGAAGCCGACTTTCTTTTCCCATCCTGCCGGAAGTGGTTTATCCAGATCGACGAGAATACGAAATTTATTTCCTTCGCCAACTACCCGAACATGATAACTGAAGTACAAATCGGGATATTCTACCGGATTAAAACCTTTACGGTTGATACTCGAATCGGGGAAAGTACATTTCACGCTGATTTCGTTTTTGGTTCGGTCGACAGAGCGTTTACCTACTTTGGGGATGGGTTGCCATTGCCCGGGCGTAGGTTCGAGCCGCAAATCGCCATTGGTAGCCACACGTGTTCCGTTCTGAATAATCCCGACTGCACCCTGATGGCCTTCAGGATAAATATCGAAAAAGACCATGACATTCAATCCGGGCTTTTCGAAATACTCGTTTTCGTTAATCTGCAACTGCTGAGCACCCAGCTTTAAACTGGGAAACAGAAATAAAATAAGTGCAACGCACATTAAAAATTGGTTTTTCTTCATTGGTTCGGTTTAATTTTCAGATCTATAACAACTGAGGAAGGTTCTACCCCTACTTCTTATTGTAATTATTACAAATATTAAAGTTTAAAGATAGAAAATATGTGCTTTGAGCAAAAGAATTCCTGCTTATGTCTGAAAACTAAAAAACCAACATCAAAAAACAATTTACAGGTGACATTTCTGCCACCTGCAAAAAACCTCTTACAAGGAGAACCAATACGAAAATTTAATCAGGAAAACATTGTGTGGTTGTATCCCAAACAAATCTTTCATATCCTTCCCATATGCAAACGATCCGTCGGATGCCGAACTCGTGCGGCCTTGCGACCAAACCAGGAAAAGTGTCGATCCGGGCAAATATTCCCATCGAACAACCAAATTAGATCGGAACTGCCGAAAATTAAAGTCAGGATTATCGAATGAATAGTCGGAATTTCCGTCGCGATCCTCATCAATTGAGTAATTATTATCTGCAGCATTAAAACTGATTTCATTGCCTGGGAAAATACGATATCTATCGATGAACCGATCTGCCTTTGTATTGGTAGTCCGCTTATAATCTGTATATTTTCCTGCCGAAATAAACGGTTGCCCATAATATTCAAGGGATAATTCAGGAGTGAATGTATAATTTAACCTGAAAGTGAAACTGGCTGTTTTCTGATCTAACCTTGCAAATATATATCTGGGGTCGTTGGCCATTTTTGTAGTCGAGACATATTGCAATTCGCTGTTAGTTATGCCATAGCTTGGCGAAAACGAAATAGATAACGCATTCGTAGGCCGGATATTTAAACCCATCCAATATTCCTGATTCCGGTAACTATCTACATCGCCAAATCCCTGATAGCTTCCAATGTTGAATGAAAATTTCTTAGACTGGTCAGTTGAGATATTTAAATTCATTTCTTCGCTGCCAGGCATAATAATCGATGGACCTCCGCGTAACAGGTTCGTAGAAGTATTTTCGCCGGCTCGCGTAAAATTTCCATTGATTTGCCAACGATTCTTAAACTGAGAATAAAAGTTGGTGTTAACGAAGGTCGACAAAAGCTTTCCGGAGAAATTCCAGTACATCCAGTAATTGGTATTCAGGTAGAAATTATTGAATATTGAAAAAGGATTGCGTATGTAATAAGCAGCCCAACTACCGTGGTGAATAACGTCGGAATACCGCATATATCCAATATCGTTGAATTCCAATCCGGGAGAACGAACGGTTAAACTGGTTTCAAATTGCAGCCTCTTTTTGCTCGATCGCCCCAATTTAAAGGTTCCGCCATACCCGGCCAGCGATGTTCGCGAAGAATCAACTGAAACGTAATTGGCATCGGGTCGCTGAAAATACCTGGCCGAAGATTGCTGAGCATTTAAAATGGCATCTTCCTTTCCTTTCAAATAACTAAACTCAGCGTTTCCGGTCACATACCAGGTGCGTTCTTTCCATTTATGACTGAAATCGATTCCTCCCGTGTATGCAGCCGTTGGAAGGTAATTCAGTGCGGGGTTCGTAATATCCCTGTTCACCGCTGTGACTATTCCTCCAAGCACTGTTTCCCCTTTATCGAAATCCTTTTGCAGCCTTCCGACGAAATAGTTGGTTAGCGGCTCAACCGATTCTTTCCGGCGAACCCCGGCATTGTCAATTACCGCATTTTCGTTGGCAGTGACACTTTCCAGGATACCTATCGACAAACCCTTTTTTGTTTTGCCTGAAAGTTTCATCGCACCAAGAATCGTCGATGCTTCAGGAATATCGGCATATTCATTGTCTGCCAGTTCCGGAGAATTATGCGGATACCGTCCAATCCGTCGCGAATAGAAGAGATTGTCGGCTCCCATGTTGTGAATCACAATTGAATTGGAAGGCTGAAACTGGTAAATGTTTTTTCCTTCGACAAAGAACGGCCTGCGCTCCGAAAAATAGGATTCGAATGCGCTAAGGTTAACTTCCGAAGGGTCGGCTTCCACCTGTCCAAAATCAGGATTAATGGAAAAATCGAGTGTAAGGTCATTGGTAATTGCAGCTTTCCCGTCGAGCCCTGCTGAAATAGCGCTCTTTTTTCCGTCAAGAAAGGGATTGTTCTCTTCTTTCTTAAAGCGTTCCATGCGTGCGACAGTATAAGGAAGCAATTCAATCTTCTTTTTTGGTTTGATACTGTTTATCCCATGTAGCTCGCCATACAGGTGAACCTGGCCGGGAGATCCTTTGGGAATATACTGCCAGGTAGAACGCTCTTCCAAACGAAAGATGTGGCGCATAACCTGAATTCCCCATACATGCTCTTCCTTTTTCCCGAACCGAAGTTGGCTCAGTGGGATTTTCATTTCGGCGCACCAGCCCTGACTGTCAATCGAAGTTTTGAGATACCAGATCGGGTTCCAGCTTTCGTCCCAGTTGTTTCCATCCTCGGTAACCGCTTCGTCGCCTTTTGCTCCGGCAGCCGTTGCTGTGAAAGAGAAAGCCGTTTGCTGATCGAAGTAGCTATCAACCATAAACGACACCATGTCACCATCAAAATTATCACGGCGCGATATTCTGCGACTTATCTTTCCAGGCTCCGAATCCAAAGCACGAATAAATACATACAGGTTATTATCGTCGTAGAGTATTTTAAATTTGGTTTGCTGTGTTGGTGGCTTGTTCTCCGAAGGCTGCATTTGAATAAAATCGTCACCCCAGGGAACCGAACTCCAGCAGGAATCGTTCTCCAGCCCGTCAATTTCGGGGGCAGTCTTTGCAAAAAGTGTTTGGTAGGTTTTCTTCTCTATGGTCTGAGAATAACTATTTAAACCGATACAAATCATTACTAATACGATCATGATCGGATGAAGGAAAATACGTTTCATTAAACAGTGTTTTAGTTTGTTTTCTATGGACATTTAAAAACAAAGACTTCATTTTTATAGAAATGTTACACCATCAAACTACTTTTCGGCAAATTGAAAGAGGGAAAATCTCTGGAAACGATTACACCGACGTTAAATCTCACCAGAACAAACGGTAATTAAACGCAAAGAAAAGGCGATTCCGAATTTTATCGAAACCGCCTTTTCAAAAATAAAGCTAAGTCTTATTTATTTTAATATCAGCTCAATTACCGGAATTTCAACATTCGGTTTGATCACCGGCAAACTCAAATTCAAATCAGTCGGAGTTGAACCTTCCTTTGTGCCATGCTCGGTTCTTGCTGTAATTTTGATTTCAGAAGCATCGTGCAGGAATTGTGCATATTTTACCTTTCCGGCAAAACCTGACAAATTGAGGTTCTGCAGCGGATAATCCAACAAATGAATGTACAGTCGATTGGTTTTTGGGTTGTAAGTCATCAAACTATTGTCTGGTGCCTTAAACTCTTCAGGTGCCTGTGTACAGCCATAAATCGACCGGTTGTTCAGGCTCATCCATTCGCCCATCGATTTCAACCGTGATTGTGCACGCTCGTCAAACATTCCGCGGGCAGTTGGGCCAACGTTCAACAATAGGTTTCCGCCTTTGCTTACCGATTCGATCAATAGAACCAACAATTGTTTGGTGTCCTTCCAGGTATTTTCGTCGCGATAGTAGCCCCACGATCCGCTGAAAGTCTGGCAGGTTTCCCATGGCACTCTTTTACCATTCACTTCAGGCCATTTCGAGACTTTGTACTGTTCCGGAGTGGTGAAATCCCAGCCATCTTCGTAATCCTTCAGGTCGAGACGGTCGTTAACCAAAATACCAGGCTGTAGCTGGCGAACCATTTTGATCAGCTTTTCCGAATCCCAGTCTTTGTGGTCTTTCCCATTTTCGCCCGGATACGAAAAATCGAGCCACAGCATATCCACTTTTCCATAATTAGTCAGCAACTCACGAACCTGATTGTGCAGGTATTCGCGGTATTTATTCATGTCGCGGTTTTTGTTCAACTCTGCAAGTTTAGCTTTGTCGTCGGTTCGTTGCGGATGAACGCGGTCAACCGTAAAATCAGGATGATGCCAATCAATCAGGCTGTAATAAAACCCGATCTTCAAACCTTCGGCACGAAAAGCCTCGACCCATTCTTTCAGCAAGTCTTTTCCTACAGGAGTATTTGGCGCTTTATAATCGGTGAATTTTGAATCGAACAAGCAAAAACCTTCGTGGTGTTTTGTGGTAATCACGGCATATTTCATTCCAGCAGCTTTGGCCATTTTAGCCCATTCGCGCGGGTTGTACAAATCAGGATTAAAATTATCGAAGTACTTCTGGTAGTCTTCCGTAGTAATACGTTCCTGATTTTTCACCCATTCGTGGCGAGCCGGCAGCGCGTACAAACCCCAGTGAATAAACATTCCAAAGCGGTCGTTTGTCCACCAGGCCATGCGTTCTTTCTTCTGGTCTTCGGTTTCCTTGAAAAGTTTTTGCTGAGCATTTGCGCCCTGAACGGACAGGGCGATCAGGCAGGCGATCATCATTAATTTCTTCATTTGATTCAGTTTAGGTTATAGAGATTCGAATTAAATTAATCCGGTTTAAGATTCAATAAAAATACGATTTCAAGCCCAAACAACAATGCTGTACTGTGCTGATCTTATATGTTTGGAAACATCAAAAGTTAAGGATTTTTATTGGCAAGCTCCAATTCGTTGCTCCTGATTGATCGGACATTATTTTGAATTACTTTAGCAAAATATTCAATGGGTTTGAATGGCGACAAAAAGCATCAATATTGAACAAGTGGGAGAAGTTTCGTTCACCATTAATGAACGATCGAGGAGGATACGTTTAAGCCTGAAATCGGACGGTGAGATCGTTGTCTCCATGCCGTCGTCGGTTCCTATCCGCGATGCAATCCGCTTTGTTGAGTCAAAAGTCGACTGGATTCTGAAACAGAAAACAAAAATTAAGGCACGGTCAACGCTTTTTGCTCCTGAAAGCTGTTTCAAAACCCGGTTCCACCAACTGGCCATTACCAAAGGCAATACCGACAAAGTTTACAACCGGGTAGGTAACGGCGTCATCCAGATATTTATTCCTGATCGTGTAAATCACGAGCAGCCCAAAGTTCAGGAATTCATCAAAAAAACGCTGATTGACGTGATGCGCTGGGAAGCCAAAATATACCTTCCCAAACGCCTGAAAGAACTGGCTGACAAGCATGGATTTAGATACGAAAATGTTAGTATTAAAAATGCATCCACCCGCTGGGGAAGCTGTTCTTCGGTCAATAACATCAACCTAAATCTGCACCTGATGCGCGTTCCGGAACATTTGATTGACTATGTGCTTTTGCACGAACTGGCTCATACGGTGGTCAAAAATCATGGCGACAAATTTTGGCTGTTGCTGGAACAATGCTACCCGAATTGCAAAAAGGCTGACAAAGAAATGAATAATTACCGGACGCAAACTTTTTAGCCACATTCCGGAGAAACACACTATTTTTGTTAAAACACAACTTTGATGAATTGGAACCAGATTATATCGACCACCCGATTGGGGCAGGAAGAGCTTTCGAACAACGACAATAAACACAGCAGGACTCAGTTCCAGCGCGATTACGACCGCATTATCTTTTCATCGCCCTTCCGGAGAATGCAGAATAAAACACAGGTTTTCCCTTTGCCCGGAAGCGTTTTTGTGCACAACCGACTCACTCACAGCCTAGAAGTTGCCAGCGTTGGGCGCTCGTTGGGGAGTATGTTTGTTGAAAAAGCTGAAACCGAAAAAATGGAAATCGAAAATCCACTTTTTCAGGAAATCGGCTCGGTAGTATCCGCTGCTTGCCTGGCTCACGACATGGGAAACCCGCCATTCGGACATTCAGGCGAAGATGCCATTGCACAGTTTTTCAAGAAAAGCAATGAACCCCGCCTCCGGAACGAACTGTCAGAAGCGCAATGGAAAGATTTTACCCAGTTCGATGGAAATGCCAACGCGTTCAGATTACTAAGTCACCAGTTTAATGGCCGCCGCGAAGGTGGTTTTGCACTCACATACACTACATTAGCCTCTATCGTAAAATATCCGTTCGAATCGGTACTGACAGAAAAACCCAAGTTTGGTTTTTTCCAATCCGAAAAATCGATTTACGCCCGAATTGCCAATGAATTGGGCTTGTTGCAGCAATCCGAAAATCCGGCAAAATACGTCAGGCATCCATTGGTTTTTCTGGTTGAAGCTGCCGACGACATTTGTTATCAGTTAATGGATCTGGAAGATGCCCACAAGTTGAAAATCCATAACTTCGACCAAACCCGTTCGCTGTTGATGGAGTTTTTCGATCAGCAGACTGAAGCCAAACAGATTATCCGGATCAATGAGACACTCAAGCTGGTTTCGGACCCTAACGAACAGATTGCCTATTTGCGTGCCAGTGTGATCGGCAAACTGGTTAAACAATGCGTGGATGTTTTCTGGGAAAAACAAGGAGAAATTTTATCTGGAAGCTTCCAAAAACCTTTGATTGACTGCGTTCAACCGTCATCCCTGGCTGCGATGAATACCATCAAGAAAGTCAGCGTCAAAAATATCTATAACGACCGTTCGGTAGTTGAAATAGAGATTTCAGGATACCAGATTATTGGGACTTTGGTTGAGGTTTTTACTGAAGCTATTCTGAACCCAAAGGAAGGATTCTCTAAAAAACTAATTCAGCTCATGCCTGATCAGTATGGAGGAAATCATGAATCGACCTACGAAAAGGTGCAGTCGGTTGTCGATTTTGTTTCAGGAATGACCGATTTGTACGCCCTCGATTTGTACCGAAAAATTAAAGGGATCAACATCCCGGGAATATAAATTATTTGTGGCTATGTTTAAAGTCAAAGCACTCCCAGTACTCGTCACCCCGAATTCATTTCGGGGTCTGACATCAAACCCGTTGAGATCCTGAAACAAGTTCAGGATGACTGTACCCAGAACTTTTGAGACTACGTCTAAATAACACACCAATGAAAATCGATTTTGAGCAATTTGAAAACGATCGGATGATTGATGATCCGATGAATTACAAGTGGGGTATATTCTATTTTAATCGGAAAGATTCCAGAATTGTGGTACCAAAACGTTTCAAGTGGATGGGTTGGACCATGAATTTTGGTAATATTTATACTTATCTCTTTCTAATTCTGATTATTGCTGCAGTAATCCTGATTGGCAACACATATCGCTAGTTTTGTGAAAGTTGCGCCATTAAAGCATTTCAGCGCCTATTAACAAAAATATTCTCATATTAAGCATTAAAAATTCTTAATAAAGCTAAAAATCAGGCATATAAAAGAATAATATAACAACAATTTACCGACATTTGACGTTCTATTTTGCAAACTTACTAGACGGAGAAGATATGGTAGAGGTTTTTAAAATTATTCAGGTTTTTTTGTTGGCAACGGTAAAATATGTTATTACTTTCCCTTATGCCTTGCTAATCGGATTAAATTTTCAACAAACATTAATAGCCGTAACACTCGGAGGAATTGCCGGATTCTTCTTTTTTTATCACTTAAGCGGTCATGCAATTAAACAAGTTCATCATTTAAAAACTTTCCTCCGGAAACATACTCCTCATTCAATTCGACTAAGATTCAGACAATTGGTGTTGTGGAGAAAGCAAATGACCGGAGAACGGGTTTTCTCAAAAAGAAACAGAATGATTGCCCGTTTTCGCGCGAAATTCGGGTTAATTGGTATCGTTATTCTGTCACCTATCATTTTAAGTATTCCAATCGGGGCATTTTTGCTAAACAAATACTACCCGAAGCACAAAATGGCAAAGCCTTATATGGTTCTGTCCATTGTTAGCTGGACAGCCGTTTTTGTAGCATTTGCACTTATTTTTCCTCATCTGGTGAGGTAATCGTGTAGCCTTTCCTGAAACTGTCTAAATTTTAATTCTGGTTTTAATGCTTTCCTGATTTTTCAGGATTAGTTCACGGTCAGCACCCGACCAGTCAATGGCTTGCCATTTGTCTAAGAGAAACCAGCATTTAGCCACATGTTCGGTCAGCAACATTTCTCCTGAAGTTATTTTACAGATGAAGGGAATCAACCGGATTTGCTTCGTACCATAATCAAATTCAACAGGTTCGAGTTGGGATAAAACTTCTATACCGAGCATTAACTCCTCTTCTATCTCCCGAACGACGCACTGAGCCGCGGTTTCTTCCAGACCAATTTTCCCACCCGGAAACTCCCATTTCCACGGATGACTGCTTCCGGGCCCACGCTGAACTGCCAGAATTTTTGAATCCTCAATGATTATTGCACAAGAAACTTCAATCATTTACTTTCTTTCCTGTAAAATTTGAATTTGTAAAGAAGGGAAAAACTATCTTTATTTCAAGATTAAAAACAAGCACAATTGCACAGTATGACTGAAAATGACCTCCGATCACTGATTCAATCGTGGGAGAATATCGCGCTGTTGGTGAGATATATTGCCGATTATCCGGAGCATCTGGAAATTATAATGACCAAAGTTCTGGATGACAGTAAACCTGAACATTGGCGTGCCGCCTGGATGGTCGATAAAATTCACGAACGACATCCGGAATTGGTATTACCATATTTACCTACAATGACCAATTTTGTCATAACGACTCAAAATGCGGGTAAAAAAAGGCATTTACTAAAGCTGATCAGTCTCAACGATATTCAGGAAGAAAACATGGCTTTGTTGCTAAACTTCTGTCTGGAAGTATTTACAAATGCGGCAGAACCGGTGGCTGTTCGGGTTCATGCGATGCAGATATTGTACAACATTGCGCAAAAAGAACCCGATTTTTCAGGAGAATTGATCGAACTGATTGAAAACGAAATGGAATATCACGGCTCGGCCGGATTAGCTTCCAGAGGTAAAAAATTGCTAAAGAAATTGATTAAAAACAAAAGTCGCCAGATTGATTAGAATTGATCATTCTGGCGACTTTTAATAAATAGCAGAGCTCTGTTACTTTTTCAGAAAAGCTTCTTTCAGTTCCATTAATTGATCATCATTCAGCCCTTCAGGTTCGTTACCTGACTGCATAGCCATAAACCAGATCTGAGCCGATTTTGCAAGGATGTCGATCATGTCGAAAGCATCCGAAACGGTTTCGCCAATGGCAAATGCTCCATGTTTTTCCCAAATCACAACTTCGTGTCCATTTTTAAAACCTTCAATCGTTGCGTCAGCTATTTTGTGGCTTCCAGGCAAAATATAAGGCACCATAAACACTCCGCGCGGCACAAAAACAAACGCTTCCGGATGCATTCCCCACAAGGTTTTATTTAGCGTTTCAGCAGTCTGAAACTTTGGAATCTGGGTCATGGCAACCAATTCGTTTGGATGGGTATGAACCACTGCCTTGTTTTTTGAGCCCGTGCTTACCAGCAGATTATGAACAGCCAAATGTGTTGGTAATTCAGAAGTAGGCCTGAAATTATATAGATTTCGCTTTTTCATGGAGATGATGTGATAGGCATTTCCCTTTTTATTCATCTTGATAATGCAGGCATTTTTCATTGGACTGATGGCCAAATCGCGCATCCGCTTCCCGGTTCCGGTCACAAAGAAATAAAGGTTTGCCAGCGATTCGTAGCTTCGTTCGAGCTGAAACATCGGATAATGATCCAATTCGAACTGAGTCTCTGTCATCATTTCTGACAGGTTTACGGATATATTTCCGGCATTACGCTCTGCCCAGCCTTTTTGCCAAAGGTAATTTGCCAGATCTGCAACTTCGGTAATCGTCTTGGCAATTTTTTTGTTCTCCTGGAAAAACTCTTTCATATACTTATAATTTGGTTTTATTACACACCTAATCAACTAAATATCAGAACAATATTACTAAAAAACAATCAAATTATCTTTACTAACACCAACAAAAGTACACGACTTGCGTTACCAATCTGCATTTTCATTCAATGTATTCATCGCATTCTTAACAATCAATTTAAACTAATACCAAAAACGACAAGGCATTGAAGACTAAAGCCTAATGGTGAGGAAACCGATCAGCAAATTTAAGGTACAAACAAACATTATTGATTGAAGTGAAAAATTACACCTAAAACTGATGCTGAAAAAATAATTTTTATATTTTTGCACCGTCTTTAAAGAAAAGACAACGAAGGATTGACCCATGGTGTAATTGGCAACACAACTGATTTTGGTTCAGTAGAGTCTAAGTTCGAGCCTTAGTGGGTCAACAAGAAACAAACAATTTAGCTTCGGCAAGTTGAAATTTGTTAAACATTTTGAAAATTGTCCTGTGGTGTAATTGGCAACACGTCTGATTCTGGATCAGAAGAGTTCAGGTTCGAGACCTGACAGGACAACACAAAAGCCTTGAAAATTATCTATTTGCAAGGCTTTTACATTTGAAAAAACACTGGTTTATTCAGCCACTTTCTGCACCATCATTATACCGTCTCTTACCGGAAGAATTACATTTCTGACACGTGGATCACTCTGAATCAAATCATTAAAATCAAGAATTCCGCGCGTTTGCTCTTCGTCGGCAGCGTTGGGATCTATTACTTTGCCATTCCACAGAATATTGTCGGCCAGCAGAAAACCACCTACCGGAATATGATCGAAAACCAGCCTGTAATAGTCGCAATATTCTCGTTTATCGGCATCAATAAACACCAGATCGAACGATTGGTTAATTGACGGGATGATTTCACGAGCATCGCCAATGTGCTGAGAAATACGACTTGACATGCCTGATTTCTGAAAATATTTTTTTGCGATTGATTCCAGCTCGTCGTCAATTTCAATGGTATGCAATTGACCATCTTCAGCCAATCCTTTTGCGAGACATAAAGCTGAATAGCCGGTAAAAGTCCCAATTTCGAGAATACATTTCGGCTTAATCATGCAACTGATCATACTAAGAATCTGTCCCTGCAAATGTCCCGACAGCATTCGCGAACGCAGTACTTTCAAATGAGTTTCGCGGTCGAGTTCATTCAGAAAATCATCTTCAGGCGAAATATGATTGAGGATATATTGGTCGAGTAAAACCTGATCGGACATTTTACTGGTAAATTAAAATGCTGTTTTGTGATTCGTTAAATATCTCGTTGGCAATTTCCATTATTTCACGGCTTTCGATTGCCTCAATCTTTTTAAATATAGCTTCAATCGGATCAACCTGGTTAAAAAACAAGTAGCTTTTCCCAATCGAAAGCATCAGATCCTCCCTGTTTTCAGTCGAAATAGCCAATTGACCAATCAACTGCTTTTTAGCGCGGCTTAACTGTACAATTCCCATTGGTACTTCTTTCATCTTACGCAATTCCTTATAAACAAGGGCTTGTGCCTGATCGAGATTTTCCTTGTCGGTACCAAAATACACGCTAAATTCGCCAGTGTCAAAATACCCGGTATAACTCGACTCAACATTATAAGCCATGCCATTGCGCTCGCGAAGAGCCATATTCAAACGAGAGTTCATGGATTGACCACCCAAAATATTGTTCAGCAAAACCATCGACATCCGTTTCGGACTGTAAATGTCGGGCGCAATATTGCCAATTACACAATGTGCCTGAAAAGTATCTTTCTGAATTACACGAGTTTCAGGACGATAATTATAGATATCTGAACGTTTTTTAGTTCGAAGTTTCTCCGAAATGTGCCCAAAATACTTCTCGGCCAAACGAATGAACTTTGACATCGGGATATTGCCCACCGAACTCAAAACAATCTGATCGGTATGGTAATTCTCATCCATAAACTTCAGGATACTCTCTTTATTGAATGTTTTAATCAGCTCTGGAGTCCCCAAAATATTGCGGGCTATTGGATGGCCATCAAACAGAATCTCTTCAAATTCATCAAAAATCAATTCCGACGGACTATCCTTGTACGAATTGATTTCTTCGATCACCACTTCTTTCTCGCGTTCAAGTTCCCGGGCAGGAAACGTGCTGTTGATCAGGATGTCGCTGATCAGTTCCATCGAACGTTGGTAGTATTCGCTTAAAAAAGTTGCATATACAGCCGTTTCTTCTTTGGTTGTATAGGCATTCAACTCACCACCTACATCTTCGATGCGGTTGAGTATATGAAAAGCTTTGCGATTCTGTGTTCCCTTAAAAATCACGTGCTCAATAAAATGAGCGATGCCTTGTTCGTCTGCTTCTTCATCTCTTGATCCGGTATTAATCAGCACACCAAAATGTGAAACTGGCGAATTGGCCTCTTGATGGATGATCCGGATTCCATTCTTTAAAACGAATGTTTGCATCATTTTCCTAAAAAGTGTATAAAATTTTGGTTTGCAAAAGTATGAAATAGCCATGACAACCTGCTCAATAGATGGCATTATTATTTATTTCAGGACTATTCCATCCTTTGTTTAGGTGAAAAAGACCAAAAAGTGCAGACGAAAATTTTATTGCCAAAATGGATAAAGATAAATACATGAAAAAGAAAAGGTTCGGAGCCTCGCTCAAAAAAAAATGCAGCAGATTGAATTCTTTGTTTTGTAGTTTAAATATTTGGTCTATATTTGCAACCCGAAAGCGAAACGGAACAGCCACAAGCGAAAACGGAAAGCTTCAAAAAAAGTCCGCACCGGACTCAAAATGGTGCCATAGCTCAGTTGGTAGAGCAATGGACTGAAAATCCATGTGTCCCCGGTTCGATTCCTGGTGGCACCACAAAGGGAAGCAAATTGCTTCCCTTTGTTTTTTATTATTCCTCCAAAAATTTCAAATTTCGCTTTAATCCTTCAAATCTGGTCCGTTTCACCGCCGAATTTCTGAATAGCTCATTAAATAAGGGTTTGTCCATATTTTCCCATTCGCTTTTCGTTAGGTTCATCAGCTTAATATCCGGATGAAATGCCGATTCCCGATGTGTCTCCGATTTCAAATTCCATGGACAAACATCCTGGCAAATGTCACAGCCAAATACCCGGTTTTCAAATTTCCCTTTCAAATCCGGCTCAATTTCTCCCCTATTTTCGATGGTCTGGTACGATATACAACGTCGGGCATCCAGTACAAAAGGTGCAATTAAAGCCTGAGTTGGACAAGCATCGAGACAGCGTGTACAATTTCCGCAATGGTTTCGAACCACTTTATCATCGGCAGGCAATTCCAGATCGATGATCAATTCGCCAATAAAAAAGAAACTGCCATGTTCGGTAGAAATCAGGTTAGTATTTTTGCCGATCCAGCCCAAACCGGCACGTGCAGCCCATGCACGATCTAAAACCGGAGCCGAATCAACAAAGCACCGGCCTTCGCATGGCGCAATCTCCGACTGAATAAATTGCAGCAACTCGCCCAATTTATCTTTCATTACAAAGTGATAATCGGTACCAAAAGCGTATTTCGAGAGTACTGGCGCTGTCGGATCAGACTGTTTCCCGGTCGGGAAGTAATTCAATAGAACAGAAACAACAGACCGCGCATTGTCAACTAAAAGGCGTGGATCGAGCCGTTTTTCGAGATGATTAGCCATGTATGCCATTTCTCCTTGCATTTCGTTCTGAAGCCAACCCACCAACCGGTCCTTTTCTTCAGCTAAAAAATCGGCTTTCGAAATGCCACAATCCATAAAACCAAGTTCTTTAGCCTTGATTTTGATCCGACCTGTTGCATTTTCGCCTGTTACTTCCATTGCTTTTCTGTTTCTGAAATCAAAAATAAATGATTTAATCATTTCTAAGATTTAATTCCGGACGATTTCAATTTAACAAACCGACTAAAACTTATTTAACCAAAGGATTAAACCTTTTTACTTTCTTTTTGTCGAAAATACAATATTTATGTACACTTTGCGACACGAATTATCTAAATTTACGACAAACTAAAAACGAAACAATAAGAAGCCCTAATCCGTGAAGAAACCTTTTATACAAACCAATCTTAAAATCATTTTTGCCTTTTGTTTTATTCTGATTCTAAATTCTACGATTTCTGCCCAAAATATTCAGGAGAAAATAATTAACGGAAAATTTCAGAAAATCAGTCTTGAGCAATTTTTCAAAACACTTGAAAAAGAATATGGCATCCACTTCTATTACCGGAACGAATGGATAAAAACCTACGTCATCAATCAGGATTTCAAGGATATACCATTAATTCAGGCACTTAATTTACTTTTCGACCGGCAACCTCTCACTTTTAAGTTTTTCCAGAATAATTCAGTTGTCATATTCCCGAAAGGAAGCGACGGGCGCAACGTTTCAGGAGCCGATGAACCTCAGGTTATTGTTATTGGCGATCCGCTAAATGAAGGTCGGTATGCAACTGCACTGCTGAAAGGGAAAATTCTGGACGGTAAAAACGGTGAACCATTGGCTGGAGCAGTCGTTTTTCACCCGCAGACCGGGGTTGGTACCACCACCAACGGATCGGGAAATTACGAGTTTGAATTACCAACAGGCGATCACACCCTTCAGGTCTCGTTTATGGGATACGAAGTTTTGAACCAGAAAATAAAACTGATTGAGAATGGACGAGCCGATTTTGAGCTGTTTGAGGAAACACATAATCTGGAAGAAGTGACGATTACCGGTGATGGAACCAAGGCCTCGAAATCTCAAATGAGCATGATCAAAGTCAATTCGCGGATAATGAAAGAACTTCCGGTGATGATGGGCGAAGCCGACATTATTAAAAGTGTAATCATGATGCCGGGTGTACAAAGTGTTGGCGAAATGTCGTCAGGATTCAATGTGCGTGGCGGAAATACCGATCAAAACCTGGTGCTGATGGATGGTGCACCGGTATTCAATACTTCGCATATGTTCGGATTCTTTTCCATGATCAACCCGGATGCTGTTCAGGATGTTACCCTTTTCAAAGGTGGAATCCCTGCCTCATACGGCGAACGCATTTCATCCATTATGGATGTGAAACTAAAGGATGGAAACAACGAAAATATTAAATTTTATGGCGGAATTGGCCTGATAAACAGCCGGTTTACATTGGAGGGGCCGTTTGCGAAAAAGAAAAAAAGCACTTTCCTGATCGGAGGACGGACAACTTATTCTGACTGGATCATGCGGCAATCGAAAAACGCACAGTTTATGAATAGTGTAGCTCACTTTTACGACATCAACGGAACATTAAACCTGGTACTGGGGCAAAACAATACGCTGAAACTGATGGGCTATGCAAGTAACGACGTATTCAACCTGAATTCGAATTCGCTTTATACTTACGGCAACATCATTGGTTCTGCCAACTGGAAAGCCAATATTTCGAAAAAGTTGATTTCAAACTTAAATCTTGCCTACAGTAAATACGACTATAAACTCGATCAAAAAGATGAGAATGTTCCGGAAGATGATTACCGTCTGCTGACCGGCTTGCAATACGGCAGTATGAAATACATACTTTCGTGGCTGCCCAACGAAAAGCACCGCGTAAACACAGGACTTCAAACAATTGGGTATAAGATTTTACCGGGAGAGATTCGTCCTGCTGGCAACCCAACCAATGTTGTTCCTGAAAAAGTTGCCGATGAACAATCAATCGAATTGGGGGCTTTCATCGACGACGACATCGACCTTTCGGCCTCTACCGCACTAAATGTTGGTTTGAGGTATGCCCGTTTTATGAGCATGGGGCCAACAACCGTACTGAATTACGATCCAAATCAAACCATCAATTCAGGCTCGGTGATCGATTCTACCGTTTTTGGGGCAGGTCAAACAGCAAAAATGTACCACGGGATTGAGCCGCGCCTTTCTATGAAATTCAATCTCGCCAGCAGCGGATCAATCAGGCTGAGTTACCAGCGCATCCACCAGTTCATGAACCAGGTTTCGAATACTTCGGTTATTTCGCCGGCCGACTTCTGGAAATCGAGCGATGCGCACATTCAACCATTAATTAGCGATCAATTCGCTGTTGGTATATTTAAAACTCCTCAAAAAGGATTGTTCGAAACTTCAGCTGAATTTTATTATAAAAATCTTCAAAATCTGCTGGAATACAAAAACGGAGCCGTACTGGTGATGAACCATCATGTTGAAGCCGATATTATTAATGCGAAAGGCTATTCATACGGACTCGAACTGTTCCTGAAAAAGAATGCCGGAAGACTCAACGGATGGGTAAGCTACACGTATTCGCGAACCATGAGAAAAACCGACAATGCTTTTTCGGACGAAGTAATTAATGGCCGCAAATATTACCCATCGGTTTACGACAAACCCCACGATTTATCAACGGTAATGAATTATCAGATCAGCCGTCGCTGGAGGTTTTCAGGCAATTTTGTGCTTTCATCCGGAAGACCCGTGACATTGCCCGAACAGAAGTACACTTTCGATGGACGGCAAGTGGTTTATTATTCTGACCGAAACAAATACCGGATGCCACCATACCACCGCATGGATGTAAGTATCACGCTGGACGAGAACCTACGTAAAAAGCGCATGTGGAAAGGAAGCTGGACATTCTCGGTTTACAACCTGTACGGACGAAAAAATCCATACTCCATTTTTTACCGGAAGGATGCCTCCATCCAAATGGTAAATAAAGATCAGTATGCTATTTATAAACTATCGGTTATTGGCGTACCGGTACCATCAATTACCTATAATTTTAAATTCTGATGCGAAAACAATACATATATCTGGCTTTATTTTTAGCGTTGTTCGTTTCGTGCGAAGAATATTACAAACCTGATCTGGAGGTTGTTCCAGCTACATTGGTTATTGAATCTCAACTAACCAATAATTCAGAACAAAATTTCGTAAAACTGTCCATGACTCAAGACTTCTACAATACCACTGAAGCCCAAAAAGTTACCGGTGCTAAAGTAGAACTGGTACAGGTCGGTGGTCCTGTTTTGAAAGGAATTGATAATGGCACAGGATATTTCACCTTCACTTCTACTCCAATCCCCGGGAAATCATATTTTCTCCGGGTTACGAATCTAAAAGATGTTTACCAGTCGGAAACGGTGTTAATGCCGCCAGTTCCTAAAATCGATTCACTTTACACATTGAATAATATTGAAAAGGGCTATCGAACGGATGCATATGGAACTCCGGAAATAACGGAAACTGCAGGGCGAAAAATTTACATCGACGCCCCGATTACTTCGTCGCTCGAATACTACCGATTCGACTGGCGCGCAGTACTGCAATGGGTTTATACTCCACCGGCACCTCCGTTTGGGCCTCCGCCACCAGCGTGGTTTGGATGGAAATCGATATTTGACCTTGGGACATTTAACATTGCCGGCCCAAAAGAATTTAGCAACTCCAACAAGGTGACCAAGCACCCAATCGCATCGCTGGCATACAACAGCCAGATGTATCTTGACTCAGCTTCACAGGTTGGAGGAGGCTGGATATTAATTCTGGATGAATATGGAACGACCAAAAGTTCGTACGATTTTCATGAGAAACTGAACAAACAATTTTCGGCTGAAGGAAGCCTGTTTGATCCGGTATTAACGCAAGTTTATGGAAACATGCATTGTACCAGCGACCCAACGAAAACCGTACTCGGGTTCTTCGAGCTAAATTCATATCGCCAGTACCGTTATTTCCTGAATTTAGGAACCGGAGATGACGGGCAGGTGATTCAACGACGTTTGAACCGGTATTTAAATATTTCTTACGAAGGATATCTAAAAGGCGAACGTCCTCCATTCTGGGAATCAAATTAATAACAGAAGATGAAGCAAAAAATCATATTCATTCTCCTGATCGTTGTTACGGCAATATCAGGAAAAGCCCAAACAGCAAAGGGATTTGGACTTTTCACCGATCGCGATGTGTACATCAGCGGAGAAACCCTCTTAGCCAAAATATTTAACCCAGCCGATAATCCATCACGAATTGTGTATATGGATTTGGTTAATCAAACCGGAACAAGAATTTCCGGCGTTTCGATCGAAATTAAGAATAATGAGTCTGATGGATTTATTCAGTTACCCGACTCGCTAAGCACCGGAATTTACCTGCTTAGGGCGTACATGAAAAACACGGCAGAAAAGCATAAAATAATTCGTGAAATCTGGATTTCGAACCGATTTGACGGATTGGAAAAAACCAAACAAATAAAGCAACTTGCCGAATTAAATACAATTCAGGATAAAAACACCCGGCAAATAGATATCGAAGGTATTGAATCGGGTTACGCCGCAAACAGCAAGGCCACAGCCAGCATTACGATCGACAAATCGCTTTTGAACGAATTCAGCGGAAATCTACTGATTTCAGTTGCTCAAACCGATCCTTCATTTAACTCTGCCTCTTTCCTGTGGACTTCAGATCAGGGCAAAGATGGACTAACTGAGAAAAAAGGAATCATCATTTCCGGAACAATTACCGACAAAAAGACTTCTCTTCCGGCATCTGGGGCGACTGTCTATCTAACCATTCCTGACTCAATTCCGGGATTTCAATATTATCAAACGCAGAATGACGGCCGTTTCTACTTCCACTTGGAAAATTATTACGGTTCGGTAAAAGCGTTCGTTCAATGCTATGGAAACGCGCCAACACAGCGGTTAAAAATTAAAATGGATGAGCTTTTCGCTGAATCGGGTACTTTGCCTGCATTCATTCAAAAACCAATTTCAGAAGAATTTAAAAGTAATATCACCCGTGACATTGACGCGGTAACGTTTCAGAAAGTTTTTAGTCAGGAAATACTGAAACTTAAGCCAACTCCACCGAAAGTCAACGATACCTATCCATATTACGGAAATCCATCAATCATCGTTGACCCGCAATTATTTATTGACCTCCCCAACTTTACCGAAATTTCAAGAGAACTTTTGTCCGGCGTCAAATTCAGAAATTACAACAACGAACCTTCGCTGCAGGTTATTAACGCTGCAACAAGAGAATATTTTAGCGAAATGCCACTCATCCTGATCGACGGAATTCCAATCCGCAATCTGAATGTGATAAAAGATATGGGAACCAAAGACATCAAGCGTGTTGAAATTTGCCAGAGTGAACGCTATTATGGAAATCTTCGGTTTCCTGGAATCGTTGCTATTTATACCACCAAAGCCGATTATTCCCGAATTCCGGACTCGGACCAGTTTATTCAGGTAAAACTAGAGACAGTCCAGGTTCAGTCGGAACTGGCAGAGCCCAATACAACAGAACCTGACGTACCCGATTTACGACAAGTGTTCTACTGGAATCCTTCTGCTGAACCGCAAGAAAACCTTTCAGTAAAATTCAGCACTTCTTCGATATTGGGAAAATTCAAACTAGTTATTCGGGGAAGGTTAAAGGATGGAACATTGATCTGGACAGAAAAACAATTCGAAGTTAAATAATTATGACACTCAAAATCACAAAAATAGGTTTACTATTCATGGTTTGTAGCTTCGTCCAGATGGCTTACGCTCAGCAACCGATGAATCACAAATGGGATGCCGGGAAAATTAAAGGAGTTCGCCAACTTCCTTATCCTTCGTATGATGGATTCCCCTTTCTAACAGAAGCATGGTGCCCTGCGAAAATCGAATTTACCAACGGAGAAATCGCTGATAGTTTATTCGTGAGATACAGCTCATTTAAAGACGAGTTGGTTTATTACAATCAAGAGAACGGCACCCAAATAAACATTGACAAGGCCAGCATTAATGGATTTGAATTTACCGATATTGATGGACGCAACCGTACTTTTACAAAACAATACTTTGATAATTACGCAAAAAGCTACCGCTTTTTTGAGATACTTTCGTCCGGAGAAACGTCATTACTTGCCTATCGAAAGGTTTTTTTAAACACATCGACAGCCTATCACGACAAAAATGGCATTTTAAAGAATATGGTTTACGATCCTGGTTATCAGTTTTATTTCTACTCTCCTGAAAAGGGATTTACATTAGTCAGAATAAACAAGGCTGGCTTACTCGCAAAATTCGACAAAACATTACAAAAGCCGATCAAAAAGCTACTCCGGAAAAGCAAAATTAAAATTTATGGAGAAGATAGCTTTATTCAGGCATGGAAAGCGATTGAGAAAGAAGGATACAAAGTTGTATTTTAAACCACACAACTGATACTGTTAAAATTCAAACCTAAAAAGCAAATTTTCTGAATTCGTTTTGTTAAATTTATTGAGTCCAATCTGAGAAAATCCTCCGAAACTCAATAAAACTGACCAAATGAAGGAAGAGTTTTTGCAATTTATTTGGGAGCATAGCTTATTCAACCGAACAAACCTGAAAACCGTTGATGGAAGATCGCTCGAAATTATTTCGACCGGGCGACCAAATACCGACTCGGGTCCCGATTTTTTCAATGCACGGATCCGGATTGACGAAACCATATGGGCTGGAAATATTGAAATCCACTCAAAATCGTCGCATTGGTATCAACACAAGCACGACACTGATGGGGCATACAACAATGTCATTCTGCATGTGGTTGAACTTCACGACAGGCCAGTTCAGGTAAAAAACCATGAACTTCCAACACTCGAAATCAGCTATCCGCCCTCGATTCTTGAAAACTTCGAACAACTGTTAAAATCGGAACGTTGGATTGCCTGTGAAGACAAGCTGAAAGAAATTGATCCGTTCGTCCTTCGGTTCTGGTTTAGCTCGCTGATGATCGAACGGCTCCAATCGAAAACCAACGACATTCTCGCTATACTTGAGCAGAACAAAAACAACTGGAACGAAACTTTCTACCAGCTTTTGGCCCGAAACTTTGGCATGAAAATCAATGCAGTGCCGTTTGAATTACTTGCCAGGTCGCTCCCATTAAATATACTCTCGAAGCACAAAAACGATCTGTTCCAAATCGAAGCATTACTGTTTGGACAGTCGGGCTTACTCAACGAAGCCTTATTGGGCGACGATTACTTTTTATCGCTCCGGAAAGAATATTCATACCTGTATAAAAAGCACGGATTGTCGGGTATCGAATCGCATCTCTGGAAATTTATGCGGCTAAGGCCTATCAACTTCCCAACCATCAGGATTGCCCAATTGGCCAAACTAATACATCATTCATCAGCATTGTTTTCACGAATTCTGGAAACGGAAGATCCGGAAGAACTGCGGAAATTATTCGATATTTCGGCATCAGAATATTGGGATACCCATTACCGGTTCAACAAAATTTCAGAAGAAAAAAGGCCAAAGGTACTTGGAGAAACTGCCTTCAATAATTTGCTGATCAACACCATTGCGCCATTGCTTTTTGTATATGGCGACCAACATCTCGATCAGGCCATGAAAGACCGGGCCTTGCTTCTGCTTGAAAAAACGGCTCCGGAATCTAACCAAATTATCCGAAAATGGAACGAATTGGGAATTGATAGCCGGTCGGCTTTTGAGACTCAGGCACTAATTCAGTTAAAAAACAGCTACTGCGAAATCAAAAAATGTTTACATTGCCAGTTGGGAGCGAAGATCATTACTTCAGTCAATCTGTCATAAAATGAACCAACCATACAATAAGTTTCAGGCAGTTTCGAACCAGACCATCCGGACCGGTACGATATTGCTTTTTCTTCTCCTTACAACCGGCACACTGTTTTACTGGGGTTACGAGCAGTATCCGCTGATCGATGCGTTCTTCATGACCATCATTACCATTTCTACGGTTGGATTTGGGATGATCCATCCGCTTTCTGATGTCGGAAAACTATTCACTTCCGGATTGATCATGTTCAGTTTGGGAAGTTTGGCTTGGGTAGGATCGAATCTGGCCCGGTTTATTTTCGACGGCGAATTAAAAGATTACTTAAAAACATACCGCGTGGACAAAAAAATTATGAAACTGAGAAACCATACCATCATTATTGGTTATGGCCGTAACGGAGAACAGGCTGCCATGGAATTACGCGACTACGGCGTTGATTTTGTGGTGATTGACAAACGCGAGAATGTAATTAGCCGCGTGCGTGAAGACGAAAACCTATTGTATATCCGCGGCGATGCTACCCACGAAGATGTTCTGTTTCAGGCGCAGATTGAACATGCCAAAGCTTTAATTGCGACTACGCCAAACGATGCCGACAATGTTTTTGTGGTGCTGACTGCACGAAGCATTAACCCGGGACTGAAAATCATTAGCCGGGCTTCGGAAATTGAATCAATAACCAAACTACGCAGGGCTGGTGCCACAAACGTAATTATGCCCGAACGCATTGGCGGACAACGAATGGCCAAACTGGTTACACAACCCGACGTGGTAGAGTTTCTGGAGTACATTCTGTTACAGAAGAGCGACGATGTGAGCCTCGAAGAAATATCGTGTACCCACATGGCTACCCATTTTGTGAATAAAGCGCTGAAGACATTACAGGCCAAAGACAAATCGGGAATCAATATTATTGGTATCAAAATCAGTGGTGCCAAGTATGTGTTCAATCCCGATCCGGAACTAACACTGAGTCGTGGAGATCAGCTTTTTGTGCTTGGGTCGCCAGTTCAAATCAAAGAATTTAGGAATTTGCTGGAAAGCCAGAAATAGGAAACAAGGAAAAAGAAATAAGGAAAGAGGAAAAGCCATGAAAAAAAATTTGGTGATCGTAAGCATTTCGACATTCCTCACTTTCGGTGCCTTTGGACAGAAAATCAGTGAAACCAACTTTGGAATTGGATTAAGTAACACGCCACGGAGCGAGGAGATTAAGCATATTTGGTCGGAGGATACACCACCACCCACTTTTCTGAGCATAAATGCCAGTAAAAACTGGTATCGTTCAGATCGAAAGTTAACACTACAGAAAAATATCGGTATAAATCTTCAATATTCAAAAATAAGCGTAGGAGGTGGTGGATTGGGTGCGGGCAACTATTATACCGGTAAAATTATCAATCTTAATGCTGAAGCAAACCTACTGTTAAGGTTTAACTTCGACAGCATAATTTCATTTGCTTTTGGGCCCATGTCCGAATATTTACTGGTGGGCTACAACAAAATTAACAACTCTTATTACACCTATTTCGACCGACCAAGATCAGGCGACATAAAGACTTCTGGAATAAATCGGGACTATTATAACCAGCCATCGTATGGCATAAAATTGAGTATAATAAATTCGCGTATAAATGGGAAAAATACTTTGAGCCTGGATTTTAGCTATTTGTGGACAAAAAGCGAACATTCGAATTTTTATGCCTCCAATTATTTTCAGGTCAGTTTTTTAATCGGAATCAAAAATCAAAAACAAGATTAATTGGCGATTCTTTGGTTTGAGAAAAGTAAATTTGTAACTATGCAGCCAGAATAGTTTTAGATAAATAAGCATCTAAAAACATTGAATATCAAGTTATTCAACTTATGCCAACAACCAACCTAATTGAAAGAAAAGTCCTTGTACATTTAAAGGAGGGTGATTCGAATGCCTTTGAATCGGTTTTCAAATTTTGGTATGAACCATTGGTGCACTTTGCCGAAGAATATCTTTCAGACCTGGAGACCGCCAGAAATATCGTTCAGAATATATTCATGAAACTGTGGGAGAAACATGGGTTAATCGATCCGGATTCGAACCTGAGGGCATACCTTTATATAGCTACCCGCAATGCTTGCTTATCGCACCTCCGTCACCTCCGGTTAGAAAATGCTTACTTCGAAAAATCGCGAAAAAATTATGAAGACCTCCAACTTAACTACGAGGCGTTGGAAGAGCTGAAAATGGAGCAAATTGATTTCGCGAATCTCGAAAGACTTATTCAGGATACCATTGATTCGCTTCCAGAGCGCTGCCGCGAAGTTTTTATGATGAGCCGCTATGAAGACATGAAAAATAAAGAAATAGCTGAAAAGCTAAACATTTCGGTTAAAGCCGTTGAAGCCAACATTACCAGGGCAATGAACAAACTTCGCGAAAACACGAAAGAATACATGCCAGAGCTGGTATTCTTCCTGATTTTTAATACCCAGTTTTAGCTGTTAATTATCCCTGCAGTCCCAGTCCAATATCTTACCCAACAGTTTACTTTTTTCCGTTTACATTTTTTCATTTCCCATATAGGGTTATAATGGTGTTGTGCGTATTAAGCACATATAAACCCAAGAATGGAGCAAGATCAAGTCATAAAATTTATCACAGGAAATCTGGAAGAGCAAGATGCGAAGGATGTCAGGACTTGGATTAATGCTGATGAAGCAAATAAGAATGAATTTATCCGATTAAAAAATATCCATGCATTCTCATCAGGAGGCAAGCATACAATTCAGGTTGAGAACGATTTTCTGCAACTCAACAGGCAAATCAATCAAGCGCCTAAACCAACTAAACTGTTAATTTTCGGAAAATACCTGAAATATGCTGCCATCCTGATTGCTGCGCTTTTCATTGGCTTTTCGGCTTCCGAAATCAGGTACATTTTTTCTGTTAATACCGAAAACGAATTGACCAATGAGTTTTATGCTCCTGAAGGTCAAATCTCTGAATTTAAACTATCTGACGGAACGCGCGTTTGGTTGAATTCAGGCACCCGGATTAAAGTTCCGGTGAGTTTTAGTACCAAACACCGCATCCTTTCAATGGAAGGCGAAGCTTTTTTCCAGGTAACAAAAGATCAGCTACATCCTTTTTTTGTAAATACCAAAGAATTATCGGTGAAGGTAATGGGAACTTCATTTAACGTTAGTGCGTATGCGTCAGAAGAAAAATCGGAGATCACCTTAGTTGAAGGACGTGTCGGAATAAAAGAAATAAATGGAGAACGCCTGGCCAAACTCCTTCCGGGACAACAACTTGTTTATGAGAAGTCTACAGGAAATAAAGTAAAGAGAGAAGTTGACACCTCACCATACGAAGCATGGCGAGACGGGAAAATGATTTTTAAAGATCGTACGCTTGAATATATTTCGGAACGGCTGGAACGATGGTATAATGTTGAAATTGATTTTAACGATCAGAAAGTTAGCCATTTAAAATTCACCGGGACCATCCTGAAGAATAAGCCATTGAGTCAGGTGCTCGAAGTGATTACACTTTCGGCTCCTATCCGGTTCGATATAAAAGTCAAGCCCAATGAAAAAAATGAGGTCACATTGTATTCACTAAAAAAATAAATAACGCATGAAGTAACAGTACAAATGAAAAAGCAGGATGCTCCAACACCCTGCCTGTCTTAGGTTTAAATCATGTCTTACTCCAATAAGACATTCAGTAACTAACTTTAACATTTCAAATCTATGAAAAAAAAGTGTAACCCTACCGGTTTGATTATAAACCGGCAAAAACTAATTCGCTACATGAAACTAACGATCTTTTTCGTTTTGGTAGGTCTGATGTCAGTGAGTGCAGCAAGTTACTCGCAAAACACCAAACTAAACCTTCGGGTTGAAAATGCTTCTATTACCGACTTCTTCGCCAAAGTTGAAGATGCCAGTGAGTTTTATTTCTTCTTTAAAAATGATGCGGTAAACATTTCCAAAAAAATCAGTCTGGATGTAAAAGACCAGACAATTGATAAAATTCTGGATCAGGTATTGGCCGGCACCGAGTTGAAATACAAAATCGTTGACCGTTACATTGTTATATCCAACGACATGGAGCGCGACGGAAATATGTTCCTTCAACAAGCGCAAAAGTTTACGGTAAAAGGTACCGTAAAAACTCAAACCGGCGAACCTATTCCGGGAGTTACCGTAGCGGTGAAAGGCAAATCCATGGGTACGATTACCGATGCAAATGGAAATTATACCCTGGATACCCCCGGAGCAACCTCAGTATTGGTATTTTCATTTGTAGGATTAAAGAGCCAGGAAATTGCAGTTAACAGCAAATCAACAATCAATGTGACCCTTGAAGAAGAGTCCATCGGGTTGGAAGAAGTTGTTGCTGTTGGTTATGGTACCATGAAAAAAAGTGACCTGACCGGTTCTGTTTCGTCAGTAAAATCCTCGCAGGTAGAAAACGAAAAACCTCAGGTTCTTCAGGATATCTTACGTGGTAATATTGCCGGTCTCCAGGTTGGGTTCTCAACCAATGCCAAAGGGGGTGGTAACATGGAATTAAGGGGTGATAACACCTTAACCGCAGGTTCAGATCCATTGATCGTTCTTGACGGAGTAATCTACCAAGGCGGACTGGAGGACATTAACCCCAATGATATTGAAGCAATCGACGTTTTAAAAGACGCTTCATCGACTGCCGTATACGGAGCTCGTTCAGCAAACGGTGTAATTTTGGTAACTACTAAAAAAGGGAAACAGGGGAAACCGGTTATCAATGTAAATTCGAGCATTGGTATGGCTCAAATGGCAACATTGGAAGATGTTTACAGCCCTTACGAATTCCTTGACTGGCGTACCAAAGTAATGCAATCGTTGAACTATTATAATGCAGCAACCAATCAAAAATTATACAAATTTGTCGATCCGAATAAACTTCCTTCAGGAGTTACAGAAACCCAATGGAGAGACGGCAGCGCAGGCGAACTGACCGATATTTGGCTGGCCCGTATCGGACTTCTTCCGGTTGAAATTAAAAACTACAAAGCCGGACAAAACGTTGACTGGACTGACATGGTTTTCAAAAATGGATTCCGTCAGGATCATAACCTTTCATTATCAGGAAAAAAAGATGAGATTACTTACTACTTCTCACTTGGATATAATAACAATGAAGGTATAATTGTGGGCGATGGATTTTCTACCATACGAAGCAGGATTAACCTCGATGCAAAAGTAACCGATTGGTTAACCGTAGGAGTAAATACTCAATTCTCGAACCGCGACGAAAGCAAAATGAACCGCTACAACAGCGATGGATCTCTTAAAGATCCAACGATTCAGGCTGACTGGGCATTACGTGTAAATAACTCTCCATGGGGATCAATTTACAAAGATGACAACGTTACCTGGAGAATCAGCCCAGTTGATGACCTCGGACGTGGAGCCAAACACCCATTGTATGATATGACTTTCCAATCGAGAAGGCAATTCTACAATACACTGAATACCACGTTGTATGCAAACGTTAAATTACCTTTCAACATTTCGTATCAGGTTAATTTTGCCCCACGGTATGAGTGGTATGAATTTATGAATCATCAATCAACCAAACATGAAGATTGGGCTTTATTTGGTGGCCAGGCAAAACGGGAGCAAAGCAAAACATTCAGCTGGCAGGTTGACAATTTGCTGAAATGGAACCAGACTTTTAACAAAATCCATAAGTTTGATGTAACCTTGCTTGTTAATGCTGAAAAATTACAAAGCTGGTCAAATACGATGTCTGCCCAGAATTTCCAGCCAACCGATGCGCTCGAATTCCACCGTATGGAAGCCGGAACAGGAACAACTTTCCAAATCACCAGTAACGACCAGTACGAAACAGCCAATGCGCTTATGGGCAGGATATTCTACTCTCTAAAAGATCGTTACATGTTAACAATGACTATGCGTCGTGATGGATTCTCCGCGTTCGGACAAAATAATCCTTACGGATATTTCCCATCAGCAGCTTTAGGATGGGTATTTACTGAAGAAGCATTTGCAAAAAACAAATTCTTAAATTATGGTAAATTTCGTTTTTCATGGGGGAGCAACGGTAACCGCGCTATTGGACGATATGATGGTTTGTCTGATATGTCAACCGGAAAATATCCATACCAAACGCTTACAGGAAATGTGTACGAAGGAACTCAACTGTATGTGAACCGGATGGCTAACCCGAACCTGAAATGGGAACAGACCGAATCGTTTAACTTTGGTTTAGACTATTCAATCTTAAATGGTCTGTTTGATGGATCGGTTGATTATTATATAGCAAACACAAAAGACGTATTGGTTAGCCGTGCATTACCCGACATTCTTGGATTCAGTAACGTTGCCACCAATCTTGGCCAGGTAAATAACCACGGTATCGAAATTGTTTTGAATTCCAGGATCATGAAACGTGAGAATTTCGTTTGGAATGCCAATTTCAATTTCACCCTAAACCGCAATAAAATTGTAAGCTTGTATGGCGACCTTGTTGATGTAAAAGATGCCAGTGGAGCAGTGATTGGACAAAAAGAACCGGATGATTATACCAACAACTGGTTTATCGGCAAGGCTATCGACATTATCTGGCAGCCTAAAATTGTTGGTGTATGGCAAATTGGCGAAGAAACAGAAGCCGCTAAATTTGGTCAATTCCCTGGAGACTTCCATTTGCAGGATTTAAATGGTGACTATAAAATCAACGATTTGGACAAACAATTCCTTGGATACAAGGAGCCACGTTTCCGCTGGAATATGCGACAAGAGTTCACTTTCTTCAAGAATTTCGAAGCTTCATTTATGTTCTATTCATACTGGGGACATAAAGGAACCATGAACTCAGCCAAAAACCGCGACAGCTTCCCTGAAAGGGTAAATTCATACAAAATTAAGTTCTGGACACCTGAAACTCCATATAACGATTATGCTCGTATTTATTCAGCAGAAGGTGGCGCGGTATTCGATGTTTGGAGAGACCGCTCATTCATCCGTCTCGATAATGTTTCATTGTCATACAACGTACCTAGCTCATGGTTGCACAGAGCACAGATCCAGAACCTGAAAGTTTATACAACTATTCGCAACGTAGGCTGGTGGGCACCAAAATGGAATTTCTGGGATCCGGAAAACAGTGGCCCAAATCCACGTTATTTCACTTTAGGAGTAAACTTAACACTTTAATAAATTTTAAGAATGACTGTTATGAAAACGAAAAATATAAAATTTCATTACCGCTTTCTGCTGATTGTTTCGTTTATTCTGGGAACAATTGGCTGTAATGACAGCTATCTCGAGCCTAAACCATTGTCCTTTTTTGCTCCTGAAAACTCATTGGTTGATGCAAAAGGAATGTACGCCGCCTTAACCGCCTGTGAGCGGAACATGCGTTACGAATGGTATGGCGATGCCGCACCAATTATCACAGAGCTTGTTTTCTCTGAAGTGTGTGTTGAAGGTACCACAGATAAACCTGGTCCGGCACAAAACCTGAATATTCAGATTACACCAACTTCACAGCTAAACAATGGCGACTTCAATAAAATTGGTTGGTTCTGGCTCGAACAATACAAGGGGATTAAATATGCCAATGTGGTGATCGACCGTATTGATCAGGCTACATATAAAACACCGGCCGAACGCAATGCGGTACTTGGATCTGCTTATTTCCATCGCGCATATCGTTACTATCGGTTGGTCAACCAGTTTGGCGATGTTCCATTTATTGGGAAAGAAGTTAAAGAGCCTAAGCTCGACTTCTATTCGACTAAACGCGAAGTTATTCTGAAAAAAATTCAGAAGGACATGGAATTTGCAGCTGCAAATTGCCTAGATAATGTTGACCGTGGCCGTGTTACCAAAGGTGCTGCAGCTCACCTGCTCACCAAAATCAATCTGGCATTGGGCGAATTCGACAAAGCAATTGCATCAGCAAGCGCAGTTATTGACGGTGGTGCATTTAGCCTCATGACTCAGCCATTTGGAAATATTCCGAAAGAAGATGGTACCTTCCTGACCAATTTGGGCATTGTGCGCAGCGACGTAATTTCACGGTTACATTGCTGGTCGAACAAAGCGCTTGCCGCAAATAAAGAAGTGCTGTTTATGGTTCTTTCAAGAGAAGATTTGGTAGACTCAAGGCTCGATTTAATTACGATGCGTAATGCTGTTCCTTTCTGGGGCGTATCTAATTCAAACATGCTGTACACTCCTGATGGTTTTGCTCCGGGAACTTCAGACCTTGCCGGGCAGAAAATTGATCAGGTTAATACCTTTGGACGTGGAATCGGCCGTGCCCGTGGAACTTCCTATCACACCAAAAAGATTTGGGACGATGCAAATGACCTTCGCCACAAAAAATACAACTGGATGAACATGGAAGACCTGGTTTACAACCATCCTAACCTGGTAGGTAAAAGCGCTTATTACGGCAAGCCATTGCAACTCAGAGATGATAAGGGAAAAGTTTTAACTACCGACACGATCCGCAACTGGTTTGGATGGCCACATTATAAAATCTATAGCCCCGACCCAAGAAGAACACAGCCTCAAGGGGGTTCGTACGACTGGTATGTATTCCGTTTAGCCGAAACATATCTGTTGCGGGCCGAAGCTTACTGGTGGAAAGGCGATATTGCCAAAGCGATGGCTGATGTAAATGCCGTTCGTACCCGTGCAGGAGCTGCTCCATACACCGACATTGCAAAATTCGACATTGGAACGATTCTGGATGAACGTGCCCGTGAGTTATATTGGGAAGAACCACGCAAAACAGAATTAAACCGGATCGCATTCTTGTTTGCTCAAACCGGAAAATCATACAGAGGGAATACCTACTCTGTTGCCAGCTTCGGTACTAAAAACTTCTTCTACGACCGTGTTATGGAATACACCGATTTCTATAATAAGGGTGTGAAGGCCAACAATGGACAGTCGTACACCATGAGTCCGTACCACGTACTTTGGCCAATACCTCAAGCTTCTATCAGTACCAATACCAAGGGCCGAATTAATCAGAATTTTGGCTACGATGGTTACGCATTAAATGTACCGGCACTAACTTCAATTCCGGCTGCAGAAGATAATTAATATCAATAAAACCGAATCAGCAAAAGGCTATCTGTCGGTTGACGGATAGCCTTTGTTTTTCCTGATCTGTTTAAATCATTAACAAATCCGGGATCGTAAGGGAACAGGAAGCAACATAGGTTCAATCGGGCCATTTCCGGTGGTTTTAAAATAATCTCCTACCCACTTGAATTTCAAAGATATTTGTTTATTTTTGCGCAGCTTTTAAAAATTAATTTTAAGCGGTTGTTATTGAAAGCAATGCTGCTGCTTAAACATTGTATAACAAATAAAAAAAACGTTACATGTATTTATCACCAGAAAAGAAAATTGAGTTCTTCGAAAAATACGGAGAATCAGCAACAAACACAGGATCATCAGAAGCTCAAATTGCATTGTATTCTCGTATCCGTATCAATCACTTGACAGAACACTTGAAAGTTAAACAAAAAAGATTTCAGCACCCAACGTGCTTTGATCACCCTGGTAGGTAAACGCCGTAGTCTTTTGGATTATTTAAAGAAAAAAGACATCAACCGTTACCGTGCAATTATCAAAGACCTTAACTTACGTCGATAATTTATCACTGAAAAGGCAATATTTTTATTGCCTTTTCTTATTTTTATACGCCTTATTAAAATATGTAGGTACCATGTTTTAACGGCAAGCTTCAGCAAACTCGTTTTTCTGAATAAAATACCCCACCACGCCCATTTGTAGTACCTTTTAAAAATTTTATTTATTTGAAAAAATTATGAATCAAGCAATTATTAAAACAATTGACCTTGGGGATGGCCGCACCATTACCATTGAAACAGGCCGTTTAGCCAAACAGGCCGACGGTGCGGTAGTTGTTAGAATGGGTGACACAATGTTATTGGCAACCGTTGTGGCTGCACAAGACGCCAAAGAAGACGTGGATTTTATGCCACTTTCGGTTGATTACCGTGAAAAATTTGCCGCTGCCGGACGTTTCCCCGGTGGATTTCTAAAACGCGAATCACGTCCTTCTGACGAAGAAGTGCTGATTGGCCGCTTGGTGGACCGCGCTTTACGTCCGCTTTTCCCTGCCGATTTCCATGCTGAAACAGCTATGATGGTTTCACTGATTTCATCAGATTCGGAAGTAATGGCCGACTCTCTGGCCGGACTTGCTGCATCAGCGGCTATTGCTGTTTCTGATATTCCATTCGAAACTCCGATTTCCGAAGTTCGTGTTGCACGTGTCGACGGAAAAATGATTGTAAACCCTACCCTTTCGCAGTTGAAAAAAGCTGATCTTGACATCATGGTTGGCGCTTCGTACGACAACATCATGATGGTTGAGGGCGAAATGGACGAGGTTTCTGAAGAAGTAATGCTCGAAGCTATTAAAGTAGCTCACGATGCCATTAAAGTTCATTGCAAAGCTCAGGAAGAACTGGCCGCATTGGTTGGAAAAACAAAACGTACCTATTGCCACGAGATAAACGATGCTGATCTGAAAGCGAAAGTTTTCGAAGATTTGTATCCTGCCTGTTACAAACTGGCCACTCAGCGTATCAACGACAAAGCGCTTCGTATCGAAGGTTTTCATGCTATTGTAGAAGAATACATTGCTGAATACGCTGCTGCCAATGCTGAAAATACCGAAATCAACCTTGGAACAAACATCAAGCTGATTAAAAAATATTACCACGACGTTGAGAAAGAAGCCATGCGCCGCATGATTCTGGACGAAGGTATCCGTTTGGATGGTCGTACAACTACTCAAATCCGTCCGATCTGGGGTGAAGTGAACTATCTTCCGGGATCACACGGATCAGCGATTTTCACCCGTGGTGAAACTCAGTCGCTTTCTTCAATCACTTTGGGAACAAAGATGGACGAAAAGAAAATCGACAGCGTAACGTATCAGGGAGTTGAAAAATTCTTGTTGCACTACAACTTCCCTCCATTCTCGGTTGGCGAAGCTAAAGTGCCCCGTGGTGTTGGCCGTCGCGAAATTGGTCACGGAAACCTGGCCTTACGTGCATTGAAAAAAATGATTCCTGAAGATTTCCCATACGTTGTTCGCATTGTTTCTGACATTCTGGAATCAAACGGTTCGTCGTCGATGGCTACTGTTTGTGCCGGAACCATGTGTATGTTAGATGCAGGTGTGAAAATGAAACGTCCGGTTTCAGGTATAGCTATGGGTTTGATTACCGACCCTGCCAACAATAAATTTGCAGTTCTTTCCGACATTCTGGGCGACGAAGATCACCTGGGCGATATGGACTTCAAGGTAACCGGAACCACAAAAGGGATTACCGCTACCCAGATGGACATTAAAGTTGGTGGACTTTCATACGAAATACTTACCCAGGCATTGCTTCAGGCCAAACAAGGCCGCGAACACATTCTGGGCGAAATCCTGAAAGTGATTTCTGAACCTCGCGAAGATTACAAACCAAACGTTCCACGTGTGGTAATCATTCAGGTTCCTAAAGAATTCATCGGACCAATCATCGGCCCTGGTGGAAAGAACATCCAGAAACTTCAGGAAGAAACAAAAACCGTTATTTCGATCGAAGAAAAAGACGACATCGGTTTTGTGCAGATTTCGAGCGTGAACAAAGAATCACTCGACGCTGCCGTTGCCCGCATCAAAATGATTGTAGCTATTCCTGAAAAAGGTGAAATCTATAAAGGAAAAGTAAAATCAATCACTACGTTTGGTGCCTTCATCGAAATCATGCCGGGAAAAGAAGGCTTGTTGCATATTTCTGAAATCAGCTGGAACCGTTTGAAAACAGTTGAAGAAGAATTAACCGAAGGTCAGGAAGTAGAAGTAAAACTTTTGGATATGGATCGCGATGGTAAGATGAAATTATCTCGTCGCGTATTGCTTCCAAAGCCAGAAGGTTATGTTGAAAGACCTGAACGCAGCAATGATGACCGTCCTCCTCGTCGTGACGACAACCGCGGTGGTGGCGACCGTCGTGACAATCGTGGGGGTGACCGCAGAGATAATCGCGGTGGTGACCGTCGTGACAACCGCGACCGGAACTAATTGAAATATCTGCTACTGATATAATAGAAAATGCCCGACTAGCGGGCATTTTCTATTTAATATATACTGGCACAATGCATTTTGCATCAACAACCGCAAGCAATTGGGTCTTTGCCTGAAAATCCACCACTTTCTGTTTGATGGCCATCCCTTTTCCACCAGTCTAATCCACCAATCAATTCTTTCACGTTAAATCCAAGGACTATCATATTCAAAGCTCCTTTGGTTGACGCATTACAGCCAATTCCATCACAATAAACAACATACAAAGCATCTCTGTCCAGATGTGAGGTTGAAGATTGGCTCATTGTTCGATGCGGAATATTGATTGCTCCGGGAATATGCTCTTTTTGGTAAGCTTCGGGCGATCTGGCATCAATCACGATAGTTTTGGGTTCTTCGGAAAGTGTTACAGACAAATCCCAGGAGTCTATCTCGAATTGCAGTTTTTGCTGATAATATAATTGTTGATCCATCATGGCAGATACAGAAATAAATATTGTAATTAAAGCATAAAAACATATACAGATAAGATTTTGTTCCCACAAACAGTACATTTACAACCAAATCATATTTTATGAAACAAGTTTTTATTTCCTTTTTAGCACTGTCATTTATGATGTCCTGCTCTGAAAAACCGATCCAATACCCGCCAACCAAGAAAGGCGATGTGAAAGATACTTATTTTGGAACTGAAGTTGAAGATCCGTATCGCTGGCTCGAAGACGATAATTCGGCAGAAACAGCCGAATGGGTAAAAACCGAAAATCAACTAACTTTCGGTTATCTCGAAAAACTTCCGTATCGCGAACAAATTAAAACCCGCCTGACCGAATTGTGGGATTATCCGAAATACGGAACTCCGTTTAAAGAAGCCGGAAAATATTTCTTCTATAAAAACAATGGGCTGCAAAACCAGAGTGTTTTGTATATGACCACCGATCTGGCTACCGAACCAACTGTTTTGCTCGACCCGAACACCTTGTCAAACGACGGAACTGCTGCCCTTTCAGGAATTGAAATTTCGAATGATGGAAAATACCTTATTTATCAGGTTGCCAAATCGGGCTCCGACTGGAACGAAATATTTGTAAAAAACATTGAAACCGGAGAAATGATGCCCGACCACATTTTATGGGTCAAATTTTCGGGAGTAAGCTGGTACAACGATGGATTTTTCTACAGCGCCTACGACAAACCTGAAGCTGGAAGCGAACTGTCGAAAGCCAACGAGTTTCAGAAAGTCTATTTTCACAAACTGGGCACCGATCAATCGGCCGACCAGTTGATTGTGAACGACCCGAAAAACCCGAAACATATGTTTGGCGCCGGAATGACCGAAGACAAGCGCTTCCTGCTGGTTTCGAAAAGTATCGGCACGCATGGAAATGCACTCGATTTTAAAGATCTCAGCAAAAAGAACAGCACATTCATTAACCTGATGAACAGCTACGAATTTGAATTCAATCCGGTTGACAACATTGGCGACAACCTTTATGTGCGAACCAATTACAAAGCGCCCAAATACCGCCTGATCAAAATTGACACGAACAAACCCGAAGAAAAGAATTGGGTGGATGTAATTCCGGAGAAAAAAGACGTAATGGAATCGGTTAGTATGATTGCCGGAAAACTGGTGGTTAATTACATGACTGATGCACACAGTAAGACGGAGCTTTACTCGTACGATGGGGTGCTTGAACAAGAAATTAAACTTCCGGGAATTGGAACTGTGAGTGCCTTTTCAGGAAAGAAAAACGACACCATGGCATTCTACAGCTATACTTCATTTAATACTCCGGGCGAAGTTTACAAATATGATTTTACAACCAATCAATCGTCGCTGCATTTCAGGCCTGAAGTAAAGTTTAATCCGGAAGATTTTGAGGTGAACCAAGTGTTTTATGCCAGCAAGGATGGCACCAAAATCCCGATGTTCATTGTTCACAAAAAAGGTTTGGAACTGAATGGCAAAAATCCGACTCTTCTGTATGCCTACGGTGGGTTCAACATCAGCCTGACTCCTTCATTCTCAGCCGCCCGTATTGCATTTATTGAAAAAGGTGGTATACTGGCCGTGGCCAACCTTCGGGGTGGTGGCGAATATGGCGAAGAATGGCATCTGTCGGGAACCAAGCTTAAGAAGCAAAATGTGTTCGACGATTTTATCGCAGCAGCCGAATACCTCATCAACCAGAAATATACTTCCAGCGAAAAGCTGGCCATTCAGGGTGGATCAAATGGTGGTTTGTTGATTGGTGCGGTTACCAACCAGCGTCCCGAATTGTTTAAAGTGGCACTTCCGCAGGTTGGCGTAATGGACATGCTCCGGTTCCACAAATTCACTATTGGCTGGGCTTGGGCTGGAGATTACGGCACCAGCGAAGACAATGCGGAAATGTTCAATTATCTCTATGGTTATTCGCCTTACCACACCATCAAAAAAGGAGTGGCGTACCCGGCAATTCTGGCAACTACTGCCGACCACGACGACCGCGTTGTTCCAGCACACACGTTTAAATACATGGCTCGCCTTCAGGAATACGGAGCAGGAAACAAATTGCCACTTTTGATCCGTATCGACAGCAAAGCTGGCCACGGAGCCGGAAAACCAACCGCCAAAGTCATTGAAGAATACACCGACGTTTGGTCATTCGTTTTCTATCATTTAGGAATGAAACTATAATTTAGTGAGCGGGTGACTTGGAGTCACCCGCTCACTATTGCATCGCATGATGTAAAAAGTCATTTCAATTCGCACAAAATATTGTACTTTTAAAATCCCGGAAAATAATATCCGGGATTTTTTTATGTCCTGATTATGAGCTTCGATTATTTGGTGATAGAAGGAAACATTGGAGCAGGAAAGACTACGCTTGCTCACATGCTCAGTGAAAAGTACCAAACCAAACTGGTTTTGGAACAATTTGCCGACAATCCGTTCCTTCCCAAATTTTACGAAAACCAGCAGCAATATTCATTTCCACTCGAAATGGCATTTCTGGCCGAACGATATAACCAACTCAATCGCGAACTCAGTCATTTCGACCTGTTTAGCCCCTTCACTATTTCGGATTATTACTTCATGAAATCGCTCATCTTCGCCCAAAACACGCTCCAGCCAGACGAATACAATCTATACCGGCAATTCTTCACTATCATCTACGACAAGATGCCAAAGCCCGATTTGTATGTGTACCTGCACAAGGATGCCGATTTATTACTGAAAAACATTGCACTTCGCGGCCGTACTTATGAAACGTACATCACAAAAGAGTATCTGGATAAAATCACACAGGGATATTTTGGCTATTTTAAACAACAGACTGACTTCCCGATCTTGGTTATCGATACCAATGGTATAGATTTTGTGAACAAACCCGAAGACTTTGAAAAGATCGTCCATGCAATATTTGATAAGCCGTACGATAAAGGAATGAACCGTATTCTGCTGTGAAAATTCGATCAGTAAATGCGAATTTATATTGTGAGGCTCGGAAAAATATTGCTAATTTTGTGCACATTAAGTAAATTTAAATACACCAATCAAATTTAATATAATCATTATGAGCAGAATTAACTTAAAACCACTTGCCCTTGTTGCTTTGGCAGCTGTGCTTTTATCCAGCTGTGCAAGTTTGCAGAAAATGAAGAAGAACGCAAACTTGATAAACTTTAAAACAACTCCGGAAATTCTTGAAACACACGCCGGAAAGGTTGATGTAGCCATCGACGGAAAATTCCCTGCAAAGTATTTCGCTAAAAAAGTAACCCTGGTTGCTACACCAGTTCTGAAATACGAAGGCGGAGAAAAAGCGTTTGAACCTGTAACTCTTCAGGGCGAAAAAGTTAAGGCAAACAACAAAGTTATCACTTTGAAAGGTGGCGGAAGCTTTGCCTATAAAGATGCAGTTCCTTATGCTGAAGCAATGCGCATATCGAACCTCGAACTGAGAATTACTGCTTCACAAGGAGTAAAAAGCGTTGACTTTGCCCCAATCCAGTTGGCTAAAGGTGTTCTTGCACTTCCAACTCTGGTAGTTAATTACCCAACTCCACTGATTGGTGTAACACGCGAAAAGAACAACACCGGAAAATACGATCCAAACATCGATGCATTCCAACGTATTGTTCCTGACGAATACACTGCTGACATTAAATATCTGATCAACAAAGCAGATATCCGCAAAGAAGAATTGACCAAGGAAGAAATTGCCCGTTTGAACGAATACAACAAAGAAGCGGCTAAAGATCCACGGAAAAAAATTAAAAGCATCGAAGTTTCTTCGTACGCTTCACCTGACGGCGCTTTGGATTTGAACACCAAATTGGCTGAAAAACGTATGGATGCTTCTTCAAAATTCTTAACTAAAGAATTGAAAAAAGACGAAGTTGAAGCCGAATTCAAAACTAAATTCACTCCTGAAGACTGGGACGGATTCAAAGAAATGATGGGCAAATCAAACATTCAGGATAAAGAATTGATCCTTCGCGTACTTTCAATGTACACCGATCCTGAAGTTCGTGAACGCGAAATCAAAAACCTTTCATCTGCTTTCACTGGTGTTGCCAGCGAAATTTTACCACAATTGCGTCGTTCGAAATTCACCACCAGCATCGATTTAATTGGTAAAACCGACGAAGAAATTGCTGCGTTGGCCGATTCTGATCCATCGAAACTGAATCCTGCTGAATTGCTTTATGCCGCTACTTTAACTAAAGATGCCAACAAACAACTGGCTATCTACAATTCGTTCATGAAACAATTCCCGAACGACTGGAGAGGTTACAACAATGCAGGTATGGCTTTGGTAAAACAACAGAAATATGCTGATGCCAAGAGCTTGTTCGAAAAAGCTGAAAAGCTGAACAACAATGAGCCTATCATTAAAAATAACTTAGGTGTTTGCGAACTGAAAGAAGGCAACTTAGCAAAAGCTGAAACTTACTTCGGCGCTGCTTCAGGAGCCGGCGACGCTGTTAACAACAACCTTGGTATTTTAAGCATTATTAAAGGCGACTACGCCAAAGCGGTTAAATACTTGGGCGACTCAGACTCACCAAACACCGGTTTAGCTAAAATTTTGGCAGGTGACAACAACGGCGCTCTGAAATCATTGGAAAACTGCACATGGCAAGGTTGCTACTGGAAAGAATACTTCAAAGGTGTTGTTGGCGCACGCACTACCAAAGAAAACCTGATGTACGAAAGCTTGAAAAAAGCAATTGAATTGAAACCTGAATTGAAGAAAACTGCTGCTACCGATATGGAGTTTGCAAAATACTTCGACGAAGCTAAATTCAAAGAACTGGTAAAATAACCGATTAGAAATTATATCCGGAAAGAGCGGCTCATTTGAGTCGCTCTTTTTTTGTCTCAAGAAATTCTCATCCATTAAGGGTTATGCAACTTTATCTACTTCAAAAGTCCATATCCGTTAATTTCCATTTTTTTTTGCCTGACGACAGTATACGCAATATCTGATCGCAAAATAATTTCAGACAAAATGACCTCTAATTCTGTAACACTACAAATTTTGAATTGTCAAAATAGTGTTAGCAATAAAGTTATCATTAACACATCTTGAAAAATGAACAAATTAAAAAACAAAGTTGCTGTTATTATAGGTGGTAGCAGCGGCATTGGCTTAGCCACAACCAGGGAATCATCACTAATGAAGCGAAAGGCGTGATCTTCAGAAGAGACCAACATTAACCGCCACACACTGGTCCGCCCTAATTTTGGAATGACATAATTAGTTATCAATTTTTAAAAAATTAAGATTATGAAAAAGTTATTTATTACACTGTTTGTTGTAGGCTTTGCCTTGGGAGTTAAAAGTCAAAGTCTGTCGGGGAATTCAGGAAATGTTGCAGCACCAGTAATTCTTGAAAACGACAAAGTAAAAGTTACAGAATTTGTCAGTGTTCCTGGAGGAGATGCATGTGGAAAAGGAAAACACAGTCACAATGAGCGTCTTGTGATTGCGATTACTGATGCTTCAATAAAACTAACCACAGAAGATGGTAAAACCCAGAATCTGGATTTAAAAGCAGGTACAGCTTTCTGGGGCGGTACTGAAACACACTCGGTGGTTAATACAGGAAAACAACCGGCAAAATTTTATGCTGTTGAAGTAAAAGGTGCAAAATAGAAAATTTAGATAACAGCTAATTGTCCTTAATTAGCTGTTATCTCACCGTTAAGTTAACCAAAACAAATCCGGATAAATATGTCCTTAATTCTGGAACAAGAACAATCTTGAGTTGTCCAACTAATGTTAGCAATGAAATTTGCGTCGATGGTGGATTGAGACAAATTTAACTCCGAACTTTAATTACAGTAATTTGTTCATTTTAAACACTTTAAAACTCACTATCATGAACAATCCGTTTCAAATTGCCTATCCCGACGAAGAAGAAACAAACCTGGTAAAACTTACCATTGAGGGAGATAAGAATGCAGCTGAAAAACTCATCCTCAACCATCAGGTTTTTATTTATAACCTGGCGCTAAAAATGACAAGAAGTGTTGAAGACGCACAGGATTTAACACAGGAAGTATTCCTGAAAGCACTGTCTGCATTGAGCAAATTCAAGGGCAAAAGCAAATTTCGAACCTGGCTTTACCGAATCGCGGTAAACCATTTTTTGAATGCAAAAAAAGGAAAATCTGAAATGCACAGCCAGACCTTTGAATCTTTTTTTAATTACATTGATACAATTCCTGATTATGACTTTAGCCTTCAGGAGCAAAAAGAGCTATCCGGTACAATTGAAGAATTAAGGATCGGATGTACCACGGCAATGCTACTTTGCCTTGACAGGGAACAACGGATTATTTTCATTCTTAGCGAGATGTTCGATATTGATCACAAATTGGGTTCAGAAATATTGGGGATTACGCCTGGCAATTTTCGGATCAAAGTAATGCGGGTCAGAAAAGATTTTTACAACTGGATGAATAACAGATGTGGGCTAATCAATCAGGCAAATCCATGTCGGTGTGCTAAAAAGACCAAAGCCTTTATTGATGCAGGCTTTGTTGACCCCAAAAATCTGAAATTTAACACCAATTACAAGCAACGGATCAATGAACTGGCGCAAAAACAAGCCATTCCTATTGTCAATACAATGGAAGATTTACACCGAAATATATTTAAGAAGGATCCGTTTCAGGAACTACCAACTTCATCCCGTATAATTGATGAAGTATTGAATAACGAAACGATAAAAATGATTCTTAACTATTAAGCAATTGCCATTCTACAAAAAATTCTTGTCCAGGTACTCCTGAAATTTGTCTTTATACTGATCGCTCACCGGAATATAGGTTTTGCCAAAAATGATGCGGCTGCGTTCGATGGTATCGATCTTATTCAGGTTGACGATAAATGACCGGTGTACCCGCATAAACTGATCTTCGGGCAATTTCTGTTCGAGCGATTTGATTGAATTAAGTGATAAAACTGGCTTGTCTTCGCCCGTTGTATATACTTTGATGTAGTCTTTCAGTCCTTCGATGTAAAGAATGTCGTTAAAATTGATGCGCCGTATTTTGTATTCCGACTTCAGGAAAAGAAACTGGCTGTTTGCTTCAATCGATGGAAGAACGTTGGCTTCCAGTTCCGATTGTTTTCGTGCTTTCTGAGCGGCCTTCAGGAATTCTTCGTAGCTGAATGGCTTCAGCAAATAATCGATGGCATTTAGCTTAAATCCTTCGATTGCATATTTTTCGTAAGCAGTTGTGAATATGATTTTGGGCGCATTTTCGAGGCTTCGGGCAAACTCTATTCCGGTTAGGTCGGGCATCTGAATGTCGACAAAAATCAGATCGACCGACTGCGACGAAAGAAAATCGATGGCATCCAACGGATTATCGAACGAGCCGGCTAACTCCAGAAAAGGCGTTTTACTGATGTAATCGCTCACTAAGCGAAGCGCTAGTGGTTCATCGTCGATGGCAATAGTTTTCAGCTTCATACCTTTGGTGATGTTTTTTGAATGGAAAGTTTAACCCGAAAAGCAGTTTCTGTCTTTTCAATTTTCAGTTCGTGCTGGCCTTGAAACAGAAGGGCAAGCCGTTTCTGCACGTTTTCAAGACCGATGCCCGAATGTTGGAGATCATCGGGTTTGCTACTCTTCCCAACACTGTTTTCTGCAATAAAAATGATCTGATCCTGATCGATTTCCATCCCGACATGGATGAATGAATGCTCGCGATAGCTTACCCCATGCTTAAATGCATTCTCGATAAAAGGCACAAAAAGCAGCGGTGCAATTGTGAAATCAGGAAAATCGACCGGAAAATCGATCTTCAACTCCACCTTCGAGTTCAGGCGTAATTTCATGAGGTCGATGTAATTATTCATGAAATCGATTTCGTGACTCATCCGGGTCTCACCATGTTCTGATTCGTAAAGCAGGTATCGCATTAGTTTTGATAGCTTCAGCACCGACTCCTGGGCAGTCGGCCCATCAATACCTATCAACGAATAAATGTTATTCAGGGTATTGAAGAAAAAGTGAGGGCTCACCTGGTTTTTCAGGAACGCCAGTTCCGAATTCAGCTTTTCTTTTTCCAGTTCTTTTTGCTTTTTCTCGTTCTGTTTCAATTTCTCGGTTACTCCAAGGCCAATGGCAAAGCCAGATAGCAGCAATGATGTAACGAGATGACTAAAAAAGCCAAATACGTCCCCATTTTTAGGACCTTCGTCTTTGCCATTTAATATTTTCATGGCTTCGCGGAACTTGGCGTCAGCAATGGGGTCGTTTAAAAAAGTCCTTTCTATATAAGTGGCAACATAATGGGTAACAAGTATAAAAGCAATAAGAATGATAAAATAGGTTAACTGTTTGTTCTGAATAAAATAACGGGGTACCAGCCAAAGATATCCGATATAAAAAATGATTGCTGCTGAAAAAGTATGCAGCAAAAAACTATATAAGCGTAATACATTACCTCCTCCAAACGAATTATGCATGTAAAAAGCAAATATGATTACAATAATCCAAACGATTGCATGAAGCGTAACCCGTATCCATTTATCAGAGAATGATATTGATTTACCCATTTGATGTCTTTTTTTCAAAGATAATATACCAATTACAATTTACTATTTAGCGATTTACTATTTACCAGACTTTTATGTAGGTCAATAGTAAATCGTAAATTATTATTACTCGTACCGCAATGCATCGATTGGGTTCAGATTAGAAGCTTTTCGGGCAGGATACCAACCGAAGAAGATACCAATAGCCGAACAAACCAGAAATCCCAAAGCTTGAACCGAAGGCATAATAATCATTGACCAACCAATTATTGAAGTAATGACATAGGTCACCAACATTCCAAAAATTATCCCAATTATTCCGCCAAAAACGCTCAAAAGAACAGACTCAATCAGGAATTGCATCATAATGTCGTTGGCCCTTCCGCCTACCGACAAACGCAACCCAATTTCGCGTGTACGCTCGGTAACCGACACAAACATGATATTCATGATACCAATACCACCTACCAATAATGAGATTCCGGCAATTGCACCCAAAAGTAGGGTTAGAACATCCATCACAGATGAAAATGTCTGTACCATTTCAGCCTGAGAGCGTACCTGAAAATCATCGATTTCACCATCTTTTAGTTTGTGGCTTTTGCGAAGCGAATTGGTAACCTGAGTAATTGCCTCGCTATTTTTTTCCTCGCTGACCGCAGAACCATAAATACTTTGAATATGAGTAATTGCCAGAATGCGTTTCTGAACTGTGGTATATGGAGCAATAATCAGGTCGTCCTGGTCCTGTCCCATGCCGTTTTCCCCTTTTTCGGTTAAGACACCTATAATCAAAAGCGGTATGCCCTTAAACCTGACCGATTGACCAATTGGATCGGTTTTCCCATCAAAAAGTTTCTCGATAATGGTTTGGCCAACCAAACAAACTTTGGCATAGGTTTGTATCTCCAGATCGGAAAAAGCGCGTCCTGATTTGACTGTATACTTCCGGATACCAAGATACTTGTTATTAACCCCATAAACCGAAGTTGGCCAGTTTGAATTACCTATCACTGCTTGTCCGCTCGAACGAACTTCAGGAGACACGGCCGATAGCGCCGGGCACTCTTTTTCTATTGCCGTGATATCATCCAAAGTCATACTTTGTGCATTGGAATTTCCCAAAGCAACACCACCCTTTTGCTGCGAAGCGGGCATAACCATAATCAGGTTGGTTCCCATGCTCGACATTTGGTTACCGATGCTTCGTTTCGATCCTTCACCAATAGCAAGCATCACAATCACTGCAGCCACTCCGATAATGATTCCAAGCATGGTAAGGAATGCCCTGAACTTATTGCGCTTCAAAGCATTCATCGATATTTTAATTGTATTCGTGTAGTTCATGACTTCAAGTGTTTATTTATTATAAGTTCGGAGTTCGAAGTTCGGAGTGCCTAGAGTTTAAAACTCCAAACTTTAGGCACTCCAAACTCCGCACTTTTTTCAGTCTTTCTATATCAGTTCTTCCACCGGAAGCGCCTTTAGTAATTCAGTTGCATTGTGTCTATCTGTCACCCAATCTTCACGAATGATGTGACCATCGCGGAAAACAACTTCGCGGGTCATAAATTTGGCAATGTCGGGTTCGTGGGTTACAAATACAATGGTTTTGCCTTTCGAATTTAAATCCTGAAGCAGTGCCATGATTTCGTATGAGGTTCGGGTGTCGAGGTTTCCGGTAGCCTCATCAGCCAGAATAACCACAGGGTCGTTTACCAGTGATCGGGCAATGGCCACGCGTTGCTGTTGTCCACCCGACATTTGGTTGGGCATATGGTGCATCCGATCGGCAAGACCAACTGCTTCAAGCGCAGCAATGGCTCTTTCTTTACGCTCTTTCGGTTTTACAGCCGAATTGTAGAACAACGGAAGCTCAACATTCTCCAGAGCCGAAGTACGAGGCAATAAATTGTACGACTGAAAAACAAATCCCAACTTAATGTTTCGCAAACCGGCAAGTTCATTCCGAGAAAGCTCAGCCATACTAATTCCATCCAACATATAGCTTCCTGAGGTTGGTTTATCCAAACATCCCAGGATATTCAGCATTGTTGACTTGCCCGAGCCGCTGGTTCCCATAATGGCGACAAATTCACCTTCTTTAATCTCCAGGTTAATTCCTCTTAAGGCATGAACCGTGATTTCCTCCATGTAGAAATCTTTCCTTAGGTCCTTAACCTCTATAATTGTCTTTTTCATGCTTTCCCTTTTTAATTTTTAATAGCCTTATGCCCGCCTGCCGGCGAGGCAGGGAATTCGCCCCGGTTACCCGGGGCTCATTTCATTTTTCTACTTTTCTTATCCAAACTCAGAAGAATCGATATCGGATTCACTTAAACCTCGATCGGTTTGCCTGGATTATTGTGGTGGACCTCCACGTTGAGTGTTTGTTGTTGCTGTTCTCTTTTCGCTTCCTGGTGGCTTAAAAAAACTTGTTGATGTTTTTCCCTTTGTGGTCTGTGCACCAGTTGTAGTTATTGAAGTAACTACTTCATCTCCTGCATTCAATCCATTTACAACTTCAAAATTAATTTCGTCGGTAACGCCCACAGTAACTTTTTGCGGATGTATTCTACCATTACCTTCTTTTATCCAAACCGTGTGAATTGAATCATTTCCTGCATTCGCAGCAGGCATAGCGCCCACTCCCGCTGGAGGTGCAGGAAGTTCCGCAGCCTGTGCACCATCCGGCCCCATTGGTGGCATATATGCTGACAAAGCCTCAGGATCAGGAGTAAACCGGGTTGCTTTGGCAGATACCAACAGAATATCTTTTCTTTCGGTAACAAAGAACGTTGCGTTGGCTGTCATTCCTGGTTTCAGAATGTTGTCAGGATTAGGAGCTCCAATTACAACAGTATATGTAACTACATTATTGGTTGTAACTGGCTGAAGTCTGATTTCGGTTACTTCACCATTAAACTTTTTGAGAGGAAAGGCATCAACTGTAAATTCGACACGCTGACCTGCAACTAACTGACCTATGTCGGCTTCGTCAACTTTGGCTTCCACACGCATCTGGGTAAGGTCGTTGGCAATGGTAAAAAGTGTTGGTGTATTGAAGCTGGCAGCTACGGTTTGTCCTACTTCAACTGCACGATCGAGGACCGTACCATCAATTGGTGAATAAATACGTGCGTAAGACAAATTGATTTTATTTTTATCGTACATCGATTTGGCATTGTTTAGCGAACCCAAAGCATTGTTGTAATTAAACTCGGCCAGATCGAAATCCGATTGTGCAATCAACTTTTTGGCAAGCAGGGCTTTGTATCGCTCATAGGTTGCTTTCTGGTATTTCACCTGCGCCTCAGCCTGATCGACCGACGCCTTACTTTGTTCGAGTTGTGCAATCAGAGGAGTTTCGTCTAGCTGGGCTAATAGCTGTCCTTTTTTTACCTGCGAGTTGTAGTCAACGAATAATTTTTCGATTACTCCTGAAACCTGTGTACCAACCTCTACTGTTTTCACGGCTTCGAGCGTACCAGTTGCGGTTACAGTATTACTAATCGTCCCCTTTTCAACTTTAGCTGTTTCAATCGAAACCGTTTGTTTGGGTTTTGCTACTGATTTGTAAATCAGAAAACCTGCGGCAAGCACAACAACTGCCGATCCGATGTATATTATACTCTTTTTCATGATATTATATATTATTGTTTTTAAATTTTCCTGAAGGATTCATTACAATGTCAGAGGAACACCTTTGTAGAAATCAACGATTTTATAGCTAAAAATCATCTTGAATTTCGATTGCAACAATTTGCTTTCCGAAGTAATCAGGTTGGTTTTTTGAATCAGAAAATCAACCGAGTTAATCAATCCCTGATTGTATTTTTCTGCAGTCACATCATACGATTCCTGAGTCGATTGATTTTGTTCCAGGCTAGCGGTGTACTGACTTTTTGCCGAAACTACATCAGCACAAGCTTGCTCAATGTTTTTTCGAAGTTCATTTTTGGTATTAATCTCGTCGAGTTCAGCATCCGACACCGAGATATTTGCCAAAGCAACATTGGTTTTAATCTGTTTCTTCTGAAAAATCGGAATTGAGAGTGATAGTCCGACAGATGGATTTACTTTATCTTTTAGCTGCTGGGTGTACCCCGAGTTTTTAGTCAGGCTCGAATAGCCGGAAGATAAACCAGCATCCATCGAAAGACTTGGAAGCGCATCGGCCTGGGCAATCTTTACATCGATCAATGCACCTTCTTTGGTTAGTTCGGCATTCTTAATCTGTGGTTTTATTCCCAATGCGATGTTGTAAATTTCCTGAGCATCAGGCTGAGCCGATTCAATCAGCAATTTATCGAGATTCGGCGAACTGACCTCGAAATTCGAATCAACCGGCAATTCCATCAACTGCATCAGCGTAACTTTGCTCATGGCCAACTGGCTCTGAGCTGAGGCCAAAGTTGATTTTTCAGCAGCCAGCTCTGATTTGATCTGCAAATAGTCCGACATTGAAATGACGCCCAAATCCATACGCTCTTTCGACAGATTCAGCTGTTCGGTTGTTGATACAATTTGCTTTTCAGCATTACTTACACTTTCGTAGGCATACAAAACCTGCAGATAAGCATTCAGAATATTTAAACCAACCGATTCCTTTACCGTTTCCGAATATAGATGTCCGCTCTGCAAATCGAGTTCGGCCAGTTTAATCTTGTTAGTCAGCTTCTGTCCGTTAAACAACGACACACTTGAGCTCAGCGAATAATTGGTACTGTTTGCTCCACTGCTGCTTCCGTACGAGCCAGTTGTAGAGTCGAACCCTTTGTACCAGTTAAAGTTTTCACGAACCGATGCGCTAACCGAAGGCAAACGGTTGGCTTGAGCCTGATTCGCCGTCAGCTGATTTCGATCATTGGTCAATCCTGTTTTCTGTATCTGAATGTTTTTACTCAACGCGTAGTTGATACATTCCTCCAGCGTCCAGGTTTTGCTCTGTGCATTACCGGTAAATCCTGAAAAGAGAATCAGGAATCCGGAAATCAGTAAACTTGTTTTAATTGTGTTCATGGCTTCTATTGCTTGTTACTATTTTGAACCAAAACTACCTTGGCTTTGTAACCTTATAAAATGCAATAGACGTTTGGGCTGTTTTTACCGACGTTTAGGTCGATTTTAAGTTTGAGAGGTAATCATCGAAATAATCAAAACAGACAATAATTCTCATTAGCTTTTGATTATTCAACATTCAGGATCATACTTATATTCAATATTTTAATTGACTTTATAAACTTTTCGACTTAACTTTGGGAATACGTTGTCCTAGTTTTACTTAAAATCTAACCAATATGCAAAAACTAATAGCTTGTTGCGGTTTAAATTGTGCTGCCTGCGATGCAAGAATTGCCACAATTGCCAATGATAATGAATTGCGTGCCCGTACTGCTGAAAAGTGGAAAACTCAGTATGGTGCCTCCGAAATTACTCCTGAAATGATTAATTGCACCGGATGCCGTGAAGAAGGAGCCAAATTTGGACATTGTGCCGAATGTGAGATCAGGAATTGTGCGATATCCAAAGACTTTCAAACCTGCGCCGATTGCGATAAGTTGGAGAATTGCGCTTTACTGGTGAACTTGCACCAATTTGTCCCCGAAGCATTGGAGAATCTTAAATCATTGAATTAAATTGAACCGGCAGTACAGTTTGTAGTTTTCCTGATCGAAGCAAACAAAGTAAGGGAGGGAGAGTTTGCCTGATGTTCAGGAGGCGACATCAATATCGCCCCCTGAACGGGAATATGTTTTATGCCGGTTGCGGTGCGGCAGGTTCGGTTTTATGCTGAAACCGAATGTTAAATAACTTACCAAATGTTTTTTCTGACAATTAAATGATTACAGCTCCACTTTTTGTCGGGGGAGCCGATATTAAATGATGATGGCCTCGCGTTGACCTTTATAAAAATTTTTACGTTCAATTTAAGTATTGCTGAATTATTGTTAATTTTAAAACCGCGACCCGAACACATAAATTCAAAAATCAGATTGATGATATCTTAGAATTAAAGTCGTACAAATAGAAATTTATGAAAATCAATTTAAAATCACCATGGACAATAAGCATAGGAACGGCAATTTTTAGCTTTGGCTTGACCATTTTATCTGATTTGGCGAAATCAAAGCCTATCTTGTCGACACTGGAGAGTATTTTTAGTTGGATAATTAACCTATTAACCAAATTTTTGAATTATGAAATTAAAGTTTGGTGGATACTACTTTCAATTGTCATAGTCATTATCGTGATAGTTCTTTTTCTCTTTGCTGCTTCAAAATCAGAATCCACGAAACCTGATTTTATTGATTATACTCAAGATTATATACACGGTTATACTTGGAGTTGGGATTGGAGATTGGATAATTATAAAAAAGTTTGGGTAATGGATAATATAAAGGTTCATTGTTCGAAGTGTAATACGCCAATGATAGAGCATTCTACTTATTTTTGAGCATTATTTTGAGTGCCCGAGGTGTAACTTTAGGACAAGAGACCGACAAGTGACAGAACTTTATAAAATTGAAAGAATTGTACTTGATAATCTTGACAGAAAAGAGAAAAACAGCGCCTAACAAATTGTAAATTGCATTGCGGAGTTGGTGCGGTGCTTTGTCCCTGCTTCTTCCCTGCCCGTCGGCAGACAGGGAAATCCGCAACGATAACTTGCAAGTGACCGTTAGCTTCAAGTTTAAAATGAGCAGTTTACACTAAATATTGAATTAAACCGATTTATGTATCTATATGGAAATACAATGTTGCCCAGCCTAGAAGATGGTTTTTTGTATCATTTTACATCGGCTTCTTCCTTGATGAAAATTTTGGAAGATATGACATTAAAACTTTCAACATTCGACAACTTAAATGATTTGAATGAGAAAGAAATAAAATTTGTTTTGCAAGATTGGTTATACGGCTTAGAAACAAAAAAATTTATAGCTCAGAATTGTAAACTTATTAGCTTTTCGCAAAATTTTCAATGGGGAAAAGTTTTTTGTGAGTGTGGATGCAACCATCCAAGAATGTGGGCTCAATATGCTGAAAACAATAAAGGTGCATGCATAGTCATTAATGAAAATAAACTTATAGAACAAAATAAGCACATTTTAAATCCCTTGTTTTGGAAAATAGAAAATGTAAAATATGAGGCTTATATGTCAAATGAAAGCCCAATTAAATCCGATAATCCAGAATCATTTATTAAAAAAAACTATAGAACAATCTTCTATGAAAAACATAAAGATTGGCAACAAGAAGATGAGCGCAGATTTATGTGCATTGCCGGTCCGGATTTCTTATCAATAAATGGATGTATTGAGTTTATTTGTCTTGGTAATAAATTTGAAAATGAAAATTATGAAAAGCTTTGTAAAATAATTATTTCTAGCGCCCAAAAGGGTTTTATTCCATTGACACCTCATGATTTTACATTTCAATTAAATGCACAAGGAAGGTCATTACCAATGGACAATGCTAGTAGAATTGTGAAATATATAGAACAGAATGGAGATGAAGTTGATGAATATTTTAATTGTTTAAGTGCATATGGATACACAAATTGAAATAAAAACCAGAAGCTAACAAGTTGCAAATTGCATTGCGGGTGCAGTGGTGTGCGTTGTCTCTGCTCCTATAAACCCAGAGGGTTTGTATGTTTATAGTTCATTTAAAGGCAGAAAATATTCGACCCCCGGTTGGGGTCGTACAAACATTTCTCCTGATTTTCTATAAACATGCGATGCCTCCGGCATCCTGCTGTATCCCTTTATTTACACGGTAACAACCGTTGATAAATCTGTAAATTCTCCTCGTCGAAGCAAACAAAACAAACCTGCTTAAGCTGATCGTTCTCCCGCAAAAATTCAGTGACTGTCCGGATAGCTATTTCCGCAGCCTTTTCCTTTGGGAAACCATAAACTCCGGTGCTGATGTTTGGGAAAGCGATGGTTTCAACTCCGTTTTCCACAGCTAACCTCAACGAATTCAAATAAGCATTCCGGAGCAAATCGGCTTCGTTATTATTTCCGCCACGCCAAACCGGGCCAACGGTATGAATCACCAGTTTCGCCGGAAGGTTTCCTCCGGAAGTAATGACTGCCTGACCTGTTTCGCAGCGACCTTGCCGGGCAACAATTTCGCGGCATTCGGTTAAAATAGCAGGTCCACCGACACGATGAATGGCGCCGTCAACACCTCCACCGCCCATGAGCGATGAGTTTGCAGCATTCACGATGGCATCAACTTCCATTTTAGTAATATCGCCCTGAAGAAGAGCTATTCGACTAAAAATTGAGTTCATTTTGATGAGTTTTGCTAATCCAAAGTTACAACTAATCCATTCGCCGGGAACAAAAAAGTCAGGGCTTCATTGGAATGAAACCCTGACTAATATTTTCAACTATGATCTTATTTTTACTTTTTTGACAGCTTCAATGCCTCGGTTGAAATGTAGTACTTCACAATCATGTTCGGAACTTCCCATTCCGGCAACTTGCCATCTTTCAGGTATTGCAGATACTTTTCGGTAACCTGTCCGAAATGAGCCTCGTGACCAACACTATACTGTGCAGGAATCTCTACCACCCACTTTTTATCACTCAGCTTACTTAACTTCAATCCTGGGTATTTCGCAGAGATGGTTTCCTCTACAGCCTTTTTCAGGCTGGCTTCGAAAGCAGCTAAATCAGTTGCGCCGGTTGCTTCAATAAATACGGTAGGCTTGTATTTTTCTTCTTTCGTTTGTTTAATCAGCACATTACACAATTTCCCGCGCATCAGGCAATAGTGTGTATCGCCGGCTCCTTCGGGTGCTTCAAAGTCCCACAAAGCGGCAACTTTCATCACTTTGTTTTTCAACTTATATTGCATCTCGCCGTTGGCATAAACTTTTAGCTGTCCATCAGCAACGTCCTTTTTCAGAAATTCTGGAAATTCTTTCATTCCGGTTACTTTTTCAAATTGTGCCGGAGTAAAATCGGTTGTCCAATGTTTCGCTGAAATCATCTCAACGTCTGTTTTATTCAATACAACTTCAGGGAAAGCACTCCACTGAGCCAAGTCAACCAAGTGTGTGGCCACATCTGCATTTCCTTCGCCCTGCTGCGACATATCGAAGAACCAGGCCGGACGTTTAAGTGCAACTCCGGAAACCATTTTGCAAAAATTATGAACGCTTTTAATATCAATGGCTGGTTCCTCAACCGTTCCATCAATCAACCCGCCAAAAACTTCAGGAGTATTAGCCAATTGTTTCTGAATGATATTGGTTATCTCGAAACGTTCTGTCATGATGTCGTAAAGCAAAACGCCCTTTTCTGCAGCAGTTTTAAACGACTGTTCCAATGCTGGAAATGCTTCGGGAGTAATAACCATAGGCTTATCGGCAAAAACATTGATACCCGCTTCAACCGCTTTCTGAATGTATTCGGTTTTCTTGGCATTGTTTCCTGCCACCATCATCACGTTGCCCGGTTTTTCGGCCAACATCTTTTCGAGGTAATCGGTACCTGTATATACTTTTTCAACCCAGGCTGTTGGATTGTCGGTGCGTTTATTGAATGCTTCGATACGAGCCAGATGTTGGTTTACATCTTCCCCTTCAGGAGCATACACATACACTGTCGGATCGATTTGGTCGTACATCGATTTTTGGATGAGAGCCGCATGGAAATGGCCGGGATCAAGAGTCATCAGTTTAACTTCGCCTTTAGCACCGGTAAATTTAGCTGCAGCTTGTTCTTTCTCGGCTGGCTTTTGTCCGCCTCCGCCGCAAGCCGATAGAATTGTTGCCATTGCCAGCACAGGAATTAAGTTTTTATTCATTTGATTATTTTTAATTTTTAATTGGCCAAATGGAATTTGCATGATTGAAAAGTAATCATTTCAATTGGTGTTTCAGGAATCATGCTCATTTCATGGTTTAAATATTAGGGTTGTCTGATTTATTGTCCACAAAAATAAAACTTTCCGCCGAAGAAAAACTTAGCACGACCTTTTTCCATCGATGTCTTTAAAATCGATTTCATATTTTTCGTCGTTGAAAAGGGTAATGGTTGCACCTAAAGCCGAATATTCCGGCGTAATATCCATGATCTGAATATCCTTAATCGGCGACAATTCTTCTTCCGTCCATTCCTGATTATCCATTCGATGAATCATCACGCTGATCATCAGATCCATCGGCGGATTTTTAGCCATGCGCTTTTTGTAGGCATAAATCACTGTACTTTCATCAGCCTCGGCATTCCGGTTGGTGTGTACTAAACTATCCAGTTTGTCCCATCCGTTATAAGTTATCAAGGCAACTCTTCTTCCGGGAATAGAAGCTGTGATCACCTTTTTGTCTCCAAGTTCGAACTGATTAACAACAGCTTTTTGGCCACCGATATGCGGCATTCCGAAATGTCCAAGTGTTAATTCGTACTCGAAAGCCATGCGCGAGCGATCAACCCGGATAACTCCGCCCGGAATGGTTATCTCAGCCAAATCGATGATATACCCTACCCCATTGTTTGGCGGACGACGCATAATAGCCTGGCGGTACAAAACATCTTTTCGCACGCCATTAAAAAACATACTTTGCGAAATCGTGAACGATCGGTTTTTCTCGGAATCGTTTTCAACCTTTTTACCAGTGAGGTAAAAATTGACATCATCGCCACGCACGTCTCTCGGATCCTGACTACGGTAGCTGTATTCCATCGACGTACCTCCCTGCAGATTGTGGTCTTCCCACGGGAAATGCGTATTGTAAACAAGTTTGGAATAATTCGGGTCGTCGTAATAAACTTTCCCCGGAATAATCTCTGAAGTACCGGTTTTTCCATGGTTCACAAGCACAAGTCCCGGACTTTCGAGAACTACCTTATGCGAATTGTCTCCGAGTGTTTCCCAATCACCTTCATTTTCTTTGGCTGTCCAGAACGGCGAATCGTCGGGCAAAGCCAAACAGATAAATGGTAAAAACATCAGGAACGGACTGGCTGCACAACTGTAGTTTTGCACCATGTATTCTTTCTGCCCGTAAAATCCAAGACTTGGAATATCGTTGTAGTAAAATTCTTCGCGGGTAACAAATTGCAGCAACGAACCTGAACAAAGCCTACGCGCCCAACCTGCATCTACCAAAGTTTTATCATTCAGCATGAACGCAACAGGGAATGCACCTGAAACCCATGTGCGGTAACAAATACTGCGCGACCACATATTAATGTAGCCATCACGAGCAAAAAAGCTGGTGAGTGATTCCATTAATTTCTGCGCCGATTTCTCAATGATGGCGGCTACTTCAGGATAATATTTGTCGCCAAATGTTCGGTTCCAGATGGTTGTATAAACAATAAACAAGCTGATTGAATAGTAATTGTAGGTTTGTTCGAGGTACCAGCCATTTCCGGAATGATAGGAAGCCACCCACAGCAAATGACTTTTCAATAGTTCGTCGTCAATTTCGTAACCATACTTTTTCAGGAACGAAAGTGTGATGATATTAAAAATCCGCCAATTGTTTTGTGTTGTCCGGTGGTGCGCCCATTTCGAAATGGTAACAACCATCTCTTCGCGCTGCTTTTCGGTATAGGTGAACCAAATGGTTTCGGGCATTAACAGCAAGGTTTTAAACAAACCGCCAAACTCGCAGGTGAACTGGTAGTTCGAATCGGGTAATTCTTCAGGCAAAGGCAGCGAATTGGAATGCCCGGGAGTGAAGGCATTGTAGATATGCAGGCTATAGTAGTCGCGAAGATTGATGCCCTTGATTGTCGTTTCAGGATCGATATGGATTAGCGGGCCTGCCAGCGTGAATGTCCGTTCGAGCGCTTCAAAATCGGCCGAGCGATACCTCCAATCCGGAGCATTGGGTTCAGGATATGTTTTACCGGGAACCGATGGAAATGTCAACGGGGTTTCAAGCGAGTCAACATGTTCAAAAGTCCTTTCTAACAAGTACTTTGCCAATTCGATGTAATGTTTTTTCGACATCCCGGTATATGGACTCAACTCTAAATCGGGACTCTGGACTTCAAAAGCTTTCTTCACGTGATAATATTTAAGTTATTAATCTGATTGTCAACATCTTTTATGCAACTATTTTTCTAGAGGCCTATACTGTTCCGTCCGAAAAAAGGTTTTTCCCTTTGAGAAAGGCTTCTACGCGGACGGGTTTCTTCCCTTCCCTCCTACCCGGGGTGTCACTCCTTCGTCGTTTTACCCCGGGCTACCAATATTTCGCCCGTACCGGGCTAAACCCAATATCCCTTCTCGCTTCCCCAGACCTTATTTATGAGCTGTCGCAAACATACTTAGGGAATTATGACTCAAGATTTCAAAGTCTCCGTTTCCCAAACTCCCTTCCCCACTTTGGGGAAGGGTTGGGGATGGGGCTATTCTATTTTCTCTTGATATTACTAATTCCATAAGGGAAACGTTCCGGACGACTGAGCATGGCATTGGCCTGATCGTCATTTTCGAAACGTTCGGTTCCCGGATTCCACTGTAATTTGCGGTTCAGTTTCATGGCAATGTGCGTAATCAGGCAGATAGAACAAGCCCGGTGTCCGATTTCGGCCGGAGAAATAGGCTCTTTCTTCGTCTGAATACATTCCAGCCAGTTACCGTGTTGCTCATCGCTTTTATACAGGTGAATTTCATTTTCGCCAATCACCGAATCCAGAATTTTCGGGTCGCTGGCGTCCAATGCTTTACTGCTTTTCGCTTTCGAAACCGGGTCGCTGGCCGAAGCAACATAGTCGCCCCTCGAAACAAAAATCCAGCCTTCAGTTCCCTCGTAGCGAATTCCGTTGGTGTATCCACCGCTGGTGTACATGGTTATTCCGTTTGCATATTCGGCTTTCGACATAAAATCGCCATGAACATTCCACAAGCCGGACTTCGGAAATTCGGCTACTGCCTGAATCGAAATCGGGCCTGTCAATTCGGTATTCATTCCCCATGCGGCTGAATCGTAATGATGCTGGCCCCAACCGGTAATCATTCCGGCGCCGAACTGTTCACGGCGCAACCAACCCGGACGATCGTATCCTTTTTGCGGATGAACTCCTATTTCGGTATAAGGAACATACGGCGTTTCGCCCAGCCACATGTCGTAATTGAAGCCTTTTGGTACAGGCATTTCAGCAGCTTCCGGGCCCGATGGATCGCCAGGCAAACCGATTTTTACGGTATGCAAACGACCAATTCGGCCATTCCGAACCAACTCGGCAGCCACGCGGAATTGCGTTGACGAACGTTGCTGTGTTCCCACCTGAAGGATAATCCCTTTTTCTTTCACAATGTCGGCCATGATTCGGCCTTCGGTAACGGTTAATGAAGTAGGTTTCTGCACATAAACATGTTTTCCGGCCAAAGCTGCTTCAATGGCGGGTTGTGCATGCCAATGGTCAGGTGTACTGATCACCACCGCGTCAATATCTTTATTCAGGAGCATTTCTTTGTAGTCGTCGTACATTTTCACGTTGACGTAATTCTCCTGACCGGTTTTCTTTTTGTAGTAATCTTCAACCAGCTTCTTTCCATCAGCCATGCGGTTTTTATCGAGATCACTTACTGCAATCATCCTGGCAACTTCATGCTGAAGCGTTCCGGGCATGTCGTGTCCCTGAGCAATTCGGCCGCAACCGATCTGTCCGACATTAATTTTGTTACTCGGTGCATTTTTCCCCATCACACTCGACGGGATAATGGTTGGTAAAATAATGGCTCCGGCAGTTCCGGCACTCACTTTTTTCAAAAAATTTCGTCGTTCCATAAGTTATCGTTTATTGATTAGGTTTTGAGTTTAAAATTTGGCTGGTGAATCATCACATTTCAAATCACCCAACACATATTGAGCGCCATCCAGATAAAATTTCAAAAGTCGGCTGTCTTCAAAACTTTGCGCGTTGTGCGATGGTGAAACATAGAATACACGGCCTTTTCCGAACTTTTTAATCCAGGATACATATTTAATTTTTTCATCAATTTCTTTTGTCTTTTTGGTCAGTTTCGAAGTGTCCATGTACAACAATGGCCTGAAATTCTTCTGCGTGTACGCTTTATTGAACAAATAAGGTTCGTCAGTGTGTACGAAGGGTTTTCCGCCAAATCCTTTAACCAAAGGATGATTCGGCTCGCACAATTCGAGCGTAATTTCCTGTTGTGCAGGGTGATAATCGAAACTTCCGCCAACCATTTCGCTGAAAGCCATTGAATTATTTTGCATTACGATCGCACCATGAACAACCATCAGCCCACCGCCCTTTTTCACATATTCAATCAGGTTTGCTTCCAGTTCGGCCGCTTTGCTTTTGCGCTGGTCGTCAGTTAAACTTTTATCCTGATCCAATACATCTTGCAACAAATCTCTGCGTGGACCAACCGAACAATTGTTATTCAGAACCACTGCATCGTATTTTTTCAGGTTCTTTTTTTCGAACTGGTAAATGTCTTTACTGAATTCCACTTCGAAAGCGCCGGTTTTTTCAGCCAAAACTTTCATAACCGCATCGGTGTGAGGAACGACCCAATGATCGAATCCGGTGAATAGACTAAACACTAATACTTTGTGGTGAGTTTTCGGTTGAACTTCTGCCTTTGCCGGAGCCAGCTTTTCAATTTTCTGCACCCACTCGTCGGTAAGTTTAAATTCTTTCAATTGCGCTCTGACTGAACAAAAAGAAAGAATAATCGAAATCGTGATAATTACTTTTTTACACATGGTTTAGTTTTTAAGTTATTGTCGGTTTACTTCTTAGTCATCCCATTATCAATTAAAATCCGGGGGGGATTGGCAAATGCCTGCCAGTAATTTTCAGCTTCTTCCGGAGTCATCTTTCCGTCGAAAATAACCAGGCGATACCGGAGCGTGTAGTCGTTCCCCTTTTCAATCTTCCAGTCCTTGTGCCTGATCGGACAGAACTCGAAATACACATCGCCGCGACCATTCTGGTCTTCAGGCCACACGCGCATCGGTTCGGGATGCATCCGGTTGGCCGGAAAACTCATGAATAATATTCCTGAACGGCCTTCTTTGGTGGCCGATTCTCCTTCGATAGTACACCAGCGGGCATTGCTTCCATCTGCGTTCTTACGAACTTTTCCTTCCGAAGTTAAAACAGAACTGTTGTCTTTGTTCCATTTTTCGGTAGCACGATACCCAATTCCGCCTCCATACCGGTAGGCAGCCAGTAAAATTCCTGAATCAAGCGGTGTATTTAGTGTACTTGTATAATCGAACAGATAACGTTGGTTCGCAATATTCCAGACGCGGACATCGAACAATTCGTTCATCGCAACAGCATCGCCGCCAACAGCTCCAAAATCAATGTGTTCCTGAAGTGATTTGAATCCGGTGTAAACAGGGCCTTCAACCTGCGAAATGAGTCCGGCAAAACGAACGGTTCCTTCCCCTTTCATCAAATTCCAGAAATCAACTTCGCGTTTGCCGATGAAAGTTAAAGTCCATGGATTCCAGATTCCGTAGTGATGATAATGGTCGGGTGCCTGAATGCGGGTCAGCACTTCACCTTCAGGGGAATAAACCGGATGGATGAAAGCCGAACGTTTGAAAAACGGACTGACTCCTTTGGGCGGATTCACGGTTTCGACCTGGTAACTCATAATCGGTTTGTCGCCAGACTTCAGATTTAATGCACCATCCTTTTTGACGGCGCTGATTCCGGGTTTAAATATTTGTGGATTAAAAGTCTTCCGGAACACAAAAGTACGTTTGGTATTTTTGAGCGTTTGTCCGCTTAAAATAAACCATACTTTGGCTCCTGATGCGGTTTCCAGCTGAAAAGGAACAGCAGTTTCTGTTTTTCCTTTGATTTCAAAAAGCGCCAGTTTCAGCGAATCGGTATTGTAGTTCAACTGGTCGATTGACAGGCTGACCGGACAGTCGTTGCGATCGGTATTTCCGGCTAAAACTTCAAATTTAAGAAGGTCTTGTGCTGCGACCTGCATCGTGAACAGGGCGGCAAAAATAATAGTTATTAGTCTCATAGTTCGTTGGTTTCGAATTACGTGTTTCGAGTTGCAGGTTCACTCGTAACCCGCAACAATTAATCTCAGTTATTCTCCAGTTTCTGTATGGTTTCGATAAAAGCCTGCATGTTCGGCGTTGAAACATTCTGCGGAACTCCGCCGCCACATGACCAGATAATGCCTTTTTTATCCTGAACTTCGTTCCACATCAGTTCGGTTAGCACTCTCACTTCTTCTGGAGTGGCCGCCATCAACACATCGCGAGGCGGCAGGTTCCCGAGCAAAGCGATTTCAGGTCCGGCCAGTTCGCGTATTTCGTTGATCGAATGTTCGAAACTAAAATTAAACAAATTCACGCCGATTTCTTTCAGGAAAGGTGTACTGATCAACCCCTGCGCATCGTTGTGAAAGAAACGCACTTTGGTTTCGAAGGCGGCAAAAATCGGTTTCAGGTAAGGAACCACAAACTCGCGACATTCGTCTTCACCCACAAAACCAACGATATCGTCCAATACCAGGATTCCTTCGATGGAAGGAAATTGTTCTTTCTGATAACGCAGCCAGTCGATGGTGAATTCGGAAATAACCTTCAGGAGCTGGTGAGCCTCATCCGGATTCATCATCAGGGCCATCATAAATTCGGTGGTTCCCATCAGGAAAGTAGCAATATTAAGCGGTCCGCGGGCAATGGCAAATTTGATTTCGTGCCCGATTTCGTGAATGGAAGGTTCGAATTCTTTCAGGCGTTGAATGATAAACGGCAACAAACCTTCCAGCTTTGGGTTCGGCTTTTTAATTCCCGCAATATCTTCTATGGAATGAATGGTTTTATCAGCATGAGGCAAATTGCTTTCGTACCAAACCTGTTTGGCGCCAAAAGCCGATGGTTCACTGCACATGCCATATTCTGACCAGAAACCGGGCAGAAACATTGCATCCGGGAAAGTATCGATTGCTTTTTTGTTGGTTTCGAACCACTGCTTGCCGCTGGCATAATAATCAAGGGTTGAAATGCCCGCCCAGCCTGGCAACCAGGGGCTATCGATAATGAACCCGACAGGTGCAGGTCCCTGATGTTTCCGGTTAATGACGTCAACCAGCAAGTTCCATTGTTCGTTAGTCATAAATATGCATTTAGTTGTTTTTCAAAAGTAGCTGTTTCACGACAGTTTGTCCAGTACTATTTTGATGAGCATTTATACTATTTTTGCGAAACATCAAATGCTTTGGCCAATGAAGATCATGCACGAACAGGTGAGCTTTGCTCCGCGCACCATGCTGAAGGTCAAGTGGGACGATTTTCCGCACTTTACCTATCCCTGGCATTTTCACAGCGAATTCGAGATTGTTTATGTACTAAAAAGTTCTGGAAGACGCTTTGTGGCCGACAGTGTAGAACCCTTTCAGGAGGGCGACATTACGCTAATGGGCAGTTATCTTCCGCATTTCTGGAAAAGTGATGTTCCGGGCGACGTTGAGAATGCCAGCCATGTGAATGCAATTGTAGTTCAGTTTCATAAAGATTTTTTCAGGGAAGAAATCAACTCCTACCCTGAATTTCACCGCATTAGTGAGTTACTGAAACAAGCCGAGAGGGGAATTCATTTCAGTAAAACATCAGGAGAGAAAATAGGGAAGATGCTAAAACGGCTCCTGAAAATGAACGGGCTGGAGCGGATGCTTTATTTTATCAAACTGATGGACACCATGGCCAGAACCGAGAATTACCGAATTCTGGCCAGTAAAGCTTATCTGTTGGAGGAGCACAAAGAGCTGAACAACCGGCTCGATAAAATCATGCATTTTATCAATACCAACTACCAGCGAAAAATTACGCAGGAGGAAGTTGCCACTAAAATTGGCATGACCACTGCTGCATTTTGCCGGTATTTCAAAGAAAAAACAGGGAAGGGATTTATCTTTTTTGTGAACGAAATGCGCATTGGCTACGCCTGCAAACTGCTGATTGAAAACCACCTGTCGATTTCGCAGATTTGTTTCGAGTGTGGGTTCAACAACATTTCGAACTTCAACCGGATGTTTAAACGGCAAACCGGGTACACACCGGGCGAGTATCAGCAACAATTTATAAAAGCGACTGTTTAAGTCAGGAATACGGAAAAAGGAGATGGAAAAATGGGAACGGGAAACGGAAGACCGAAGTTTTAATATCAATCAGTCCTTCAATAATTCAATCCTTCAATCTTCTTAAGCCTGAAGAAATTCATAAATCAAGCGAATCTGAATCTCTATTTTTACAGACAACTACTACTACAATAACAACTATTAAAACAACTAAAACAAAAAATATTACCCATGGAACACATTGAAAAATACATCGAAGAAAACAAAGACCGCTTTCTGGAAGAACTATTCGGATTGATCCGCATTCCGTCGATCAGCTCGCTGGAAGCCAACAAGCCGGAAATGTACCGGGCTGCCGAATACTGGAAACAAACCTTGCTAAATGCCGGTGCAGATCGTGCCGAAGTGTACGAATCGGATGGTAATCCGGTAACCTACGGCGAAAAGATCATCGATCCGGCCAAACCAACCGTACTCATTTATGCCCACATGGATGTAATGCCGGTTGATCCGCTCAATTTATGGGTATCGCCACCATTCGAGCCTGAAATCCGCGACGGGAAAATCTGGGCACGCGGCGCCAACGACGATAAGGGCCAGAGTTTTATGCACGCCAAAGCTTTTGAGCTGATGGTAAAAACCAATACACTGCCTTGCAACGTGAAATTCATGATTGAAGGCGAAGAAGAAATTGGTTCACCCAACCTGGGTAAATGGTGCGAACAACACAAAGAAATGCTGAAAGCAGATATCATTTTGGTTTCGGACACATCGATGATTGCTCCGGATATGCCCTCGATCACAACCGGTCTGCGCGGATTATCATACTGGCAGGTGGAAGTGACCGGCCCAAACAAAGATTTGCATTCAGGGCTATTTGGCGGTGCAGTGGCTAACCCTGCGAATGTACTGACCAAGATGATTGCCCAAATGACCGACGAAAACGGGCGCATCACCATTCCCGGATTTTACGACGATGTGGTGGAAGTTTCGGCTGAAGAACGCGTCCTGCTCGCCAAAGCGCCGTTTGATCTGGAGAACTACAAAAAAGCGCTCGACATTGCTGAAGTGGCCGGAGAAGTGGGTTATTCGACCACCGAGCGCACCGGCATTCGTCCAAGTTTCGATGTTTGCGGAATCTGGGGCGGCTACATGGGCGAAGGCGCCAAAACTGTGATGCCATCGAAAGCTTTTGCTAAAATCTCGTGCAGGTTGGTTCCCAATCAAGATCACGAAAAAATAGCCATTCTGTTTAAAGAACACTTCGAAAGCATTGCTCCAAATACCGTAAAAGTTGAAGTAACTTACCTACATGGCGGATACGGTTATGGTTGCCCGATTGATTTACCAGCCTACCAGGCAGCCGAAAAAGCATACGTTGATGTGTATGGCAAACGGCCTGTTCCGGTTCGTAGCGGAGGAAGTATTCCGATTATTTCAACCTTCGAACAGGTGTTGGGCATCAAATCTATCCTGATGGGCTTTGGGTTGGATTCGGATGCCATCCATTCGCCCAACGAAAATTACTCTTTGGAGCAGTTTTTCAACGGAATACGTACGATACCGCTATTCTACAAGTATTTTGCTGAGATTGGTTAACCACGAAGCACACCAAGAAAAGCACAAAGAACACAAAATTCCATTCTTCGAAAGAGGGATGGAATTTTTAATTTTTAGGAAGGTTTTAACCCAAAGGGAGGCTGGGAAACGAAGTCATTTATAATGAGTAAATTTACAGAAGCACTTTAAAAAACAAGAAGATGACTGACGAAATAATGAAAAAAATTAATGAAGCCGAAATGGCCTTTTATCTAGAAGTCAAGAACAAATTAGACATAGATATTAATCCAGGGTCTTCACAATCTAGTACCGAACCAAATGGCCGGAGTAATTTTAAATTCAAAATTCCTGATCAAATGGAGGAACTAAATGGCACAAAATATTATTGCTCAGAAACAAAATTGCTGCATTTTACTTCTCTTGAAGCCTTATTATCAATTATTAACGATTCATCAATTAGAATGTATAATCTTTGGAATAGTAGTGACGAAAAAGAATACTCTCATGCTGCTGAAATTTTTGATCGCATATATGAGATTATTGGACAGAATGGGGAAACCCGAATAAAATTAGCAAAGTCTCACTCGTTCATTTCTTCATTTACCAGCTCTGAAAATTACCTGAGTTCCTATCATTGGGAAAATTATGGCAATCACTATAAAGGAGTTGCAATTGAATTTGAAATTAATCCTGATTACAAAGCCTGGTACAGATTTATTCTCTCAAAAACAATCTATGACAAGCGAAATGATTTTGATGCTTTATTCAAAGCTTGGCACAACTTTCAAACGCAAATAGCCACTCCCAATAACTGCACTTATGATATAGAGATGAATTGGCTATTAAGTCTTTATAAAAATCAAATATATTCTTCAGAACAAGAACGACGTTTGTATCTTTTTTCAGATAGATCTCATGCAAATTACCCAAGTCATTTTGCAAAATATACTTACTCTGCATTAAAGACAGAATCGTCGACTCTTGATATAAAGTACTTTAAACTACCACTCTGCAATGATGTTTGGGAATATGAGCAATTTAAAATTGGAGAAAAGGAGGATAAATTCTGGGATGCAATTCCCAAAATTAGAATTTCAAAAATCTACATAGGTCCTGATCTACAAACAGATAATTGGGAGCAATTGAAATATCTAATTAGAACTTCAATTAAGGAAAAGTCGGGTAGAAGGCTCAATCCCGAAGATATAATCAGAGTAAAATTATCTTTATCGTTAGTTTAAAATAGTCCATTCCGTCCGAACAAAGACCATCTTACTGAATTGTATTCCAGCGCGGACGGTAAACTATTCTGCCAATAACCCGGGGTGCCGTTCCTTCGTCACTTTACCCCGGGCTATTAATATGTAGCCCTTTCAGGGCAAAAAAAAAATAGGATTCCTGTATTTAGGTTAGTTCCGAAAATATCATTAGCTCCAACAACTCAACCGAAGGCTCCAACTCGCAACATGAAACCCGCAACTCGCAACGTTTCTACCGGTCTAGCCAGTTCTTAAACTCCACCACCCTTTCCCTGGCAACGATAATATCTGAATCGTCGATGCCATCAATTTTCAGGCGGAGGCGTGAGTTGGTCCAGGCCAGAATGTTGGTGCATGCATCGATGGAAACGATGTATTTGCGGTTGATGCGAAAGTATTTTTCGGGGTCGAGCATTGGCTCCAGCTGGTCGAGTGCATAATCGATGCAATAAGTGTGGGCATCGCTGGTGCGAATAAAACTGGCTTTCTCCTGACTGTAAAACACCAGAATCTCTTCAACAGGAACACTTTTGATTTTATCGCCCACCTTCACCATAAACCGCGATTTGTAGGCTTTTTCTCCGGCTGGTCGATTCATTGCCAGCAGCTTTTCGAGCACCAGCCCGGGTGAAAAATGTTTCGCCTTTTCAATCGCCTGCCTGAGCCGATCTTCCTCAATAGGCTTTAGTAAATAGTCAATTCCGTTGGTCTGGAAAGCTTCAATGGCATAATGATCGTATGCGGTGGTGAAAATTATCGGACAGTTCACTTCCACCTGCTTATAGATTTCAAAGCTCAGTCCGTCGGCGAGCTGAATGTCGGAGAAAATCAAATCGGGCTCCGGATTGTTTTGCAAATACTTCACACCGTCGCGCACCGATTCGAGTTTGGCAACAACCAAAATTGCCGGAGCAACCTTTGCCAGCAAGCGCTCCAAGTGATTGGCCGCGCGCGTTTCGTCTTCCAGGATAATGGCTTTCATTTCTCCAGAGATTTTAAAATAGGAACTCGTACCATGTATCGTTCATCCGACGTGATAATTTTAATGGGCTTTTCAGAGAAGAATGCAAACTGTTGGGTAATGTTTTTCAGTCCGGTTTTTTTCGAGTCGTCACCCGCACTTTTAGGTTGCAGGTTATTCTCCACTTCCAGACAATCATCTACTTTTCGTACCGAAATCCGGAGTGGAAAAGCTTCGGAAACCTCGTTGTGCTTTACCGCATTTTCGATCAAAAGTTGCAGAGTCATCGGCACAATATATTCGTCAGGATTAGCCTGAACATCAACATCAATCCTTAATTTATCTTCGAAACGGGTTTTTAGCAAAAAGGTAAACGAACGGATAAACTCCAGTTCGTCTTTGAGCGGAACCAGCTCTTTGTCGCGGCTATCGAGCACATAACGGAACAAATCGCTCAACTGGCGAATAAACTTCACGGCCATCGCCTGATCGTCGTACACCAAATCACTCAACACATTCAGGCTATTAAACAGGAAGTGCGGGTTGATCTGGTTCCGTAGCGATTCGTATTTGTAAGCCATCATTTCAACTTTCAGTTTCTCAGCCCGAACGAAGGCGTTTTTCCAGGCTTTAAAAAACCCAATCGCGGTAAACATCAGCGAAATAATAAACGATATCAGTAGCGTGTATGGCAACGATTTGAGTATCCATCCCCACGACTTTTCAGGCAAAACATCCATCCAGAGGTAATAATTAGCAAACTGCACAACTGCAAAAGCAGTCGCAGAATACATCAGGAAAGAGAATATTTGGACGAAAACCTTTTTTACCGGCGTTTCGATCCACGAAATCCGACGATCTATCCATCCGTAAATAATGTCCAACCCAACCCATTGGGTAATACTGATGCTGAAAGCCCAGAGAAATCCGGAAGCAAAAGTCTTCCAATCGGCAAATGCTCCGCGCATCAAAGTCATAAGGAGGAAAAGGCTCAAAATTGCACTACCAAGAACGTAGCCAACTGGACTTCCTTTTATATTTTTTGTTTCGAGAGGCATCATGTGACTGAAGAATTTTGAATGGTTATTTGTATTGTAAAGTAAAGATAAATCGAGGAAAAAGGAAACAGTGGTCAGTCACAGTAACCAGTATTCTTTTCTGAACACTAGCCACTACGACTGAACACTTTCCTATTCGCAGCCTTTCACGATCCCAACAACCTGATCTTTTCCCCAATTTGGGTGAAGTGGAGATTTGGGTTTAAAATTATCCCAGTTGGCCAGCAATTCTTTAGCCTGGGGACAGAACGATTTAGGATCGGTACCGAAAAACCTGGCAGTTCCCATATCCATCTGAATTTTCATCATTTGAGCGCGCGGGTTGGTAGCATCCAATACCAAAGCTTTGCCAATGGCTTGTCCTGAAAGTCCGCTGTATTCCTGACCGCGTTCCATCGGGTTTACGACTAAGCGACCAGTGAGGTAAAACGACTGTAATACAAAAACTTCTGCTTCGGCCGGAGCCATTTCGATCAGTTTTTTAATCGATTTTTCTGCCACATCAAGGTAACCGTCTTTTTTCGTTGCATCCTGTTCCATAAAACTCATCAGGATATAACAATGGGCATGGTAATACAAAGGCAGCCATTCCGATTTTTCAACATTGGCAATCATCTCAAACTTGTTGCCCAGAGCCTGAAAATCGGCAACTCCTTTACATTCGCCATACTGCGGAAGCGTTTCGCCCATAGCCTTAAAAAACTCAGGCTTTTGAGCCATCGAAACTAAACTAATCAACACAACTGCGATTGATAAAATGATCTTTTTCATCTGTTTATTTTTTAAAGTTGACAATAAAATTCTGGTATTAATATTTGTTTTTCATTGTAAAACCCAACCGATGGAATTGCCACGAATAGTATCTTTCAAACAGGTTGAGCGATGTCGTCTGTGGCTATTTCATGATGTAATTATTTAAGGTTAAACGTTTTAAAATTCTATTCTTTGCCCCCTAATCCCCCAAACGGGGGACTTTTGATCCTACAAATCAGGATGAGGTACTCTTTCAAAATCAAAATATTCAGAACTTTCATTATAAAAGCTCCCTTCTCCCTCGAAGAAGGGTTGGGGATGAGGCTTACTCCTATTCTATCTTATCCAACTGATTTGCATTTCCTTTTCGGGTCAGGGTGATGAAACAACCCAACACAAAAAAGCGGTTCGAACTGGGTTCGATGGTGGCACTCGGATAGTTTCCTGAAACATCAGGAGTACTGGCATACGAGCGGCCAAACTCATTTTTAAAGCCGGTGATATTGTTGGCTGCGAAGTAAAAAATGATGTTTTGGCGATACAGGAAGCTCCAACTTAAATCCAGACTTCGGTATGGCAGCATCTTTTCACTATTAAAAACTGTCGAATTGGGGTCGTTGTAAACACGCGGCGACGAATATTTGAAATTCATTCCAACAAGCGATCTCAAACCACCCAACCAATGCTTGTAAACCACCGACAAATTGTGTTTGCTGGTGAACGACGGAATGGCTTCGTGTGGAAAATTGCGGTAATCGCGTTTGGCGTCTACGAACGAATATGAAATCCAGTAGTCGCCACCTTTGATCGACTTTTTGTCTCTCCAAAACAGGTCGAGCCCTCTGGCATAACCGCTTCCGGAGTTGTTGTAGCTGGTTGGCAGATAGAATTCACCGCCATTCAGCTTTACCAATTCGCGGTAATCCTTGTAATACAACTCAGCTTTGATGGTTCGTTCGTTGGCCGACGACTGAAAACTAAACGTATAATGATCGGCACGTTCGGGCTTAATCCGATTGGTGTACAGCAAATAATCGTCAACCGGGTTTTGATAGAACCAACCGTAAGCCAGCGAGAGTTGACTTTTGTCGGTTATCTTGTAGGCTGTTGACAAGCGAGGCGCAAACTTGAAACTATTCAGGTAATCCGAATATTCAACTCGTCCACCAATGCGGCTCACAAATTTCGAAGAGGTATAAATCTGCGCTTCGGTAAATCCGGAGAAAGTATGATTGGTAAAGCTATTGTCGTGAGTTACGCCGCTTATCTGCGCATTTTGCGAGAACGTTTTGGCAAACAATTCGCCGCCAAACTTCAGAATAAACTTTTCGCTGAATGGATACGACAACGCTGATTTCAGGTAGTTTCCCTGTATCTTTTTAACCACATGAGTTTGGTCGAAATGAATATCGTCTTTATTGTTGGTGAACGAAGCGGCTGAACTGATTGCCCATTTTTCGCCCAACTTGTCGTTCCACGAGGCATTCATAAAAACATTGTCGTTCGCCAGTTTGTAATCCGTCAACTTTCCACCGGCATCCAGGTTCTTCTGGCTCACGGTAAAGCTGCCATTATCCAGGCTCGAATAAAACTTGAACATCCCGGTTTTGCTGGTTTTCTGCCGAAAACTGATAGCTCCGGTTGTTGATTCCGGCTCGTCCGTCCAATGGTAATTCTGCGGTGCCAGACTCATGTATGGTTTCAGGTTGTTGTAACTTAAAGTTCCGGTTATTGCTCCTGAATCCCATTTTTTGGTTCCGGCAGCCTCAACGCCAACCATTAAAAACGACAGATCGAGCTGATCTTCTTCAGGCATATCGTTGGTATTGAGCAGTAAAACCGACGAAAGTGCCTGTCCGTATTCGGCAGAATAACCGCCAGTGCTGAACATCGTTCCTTTAAACATGAACGGACTGAAACGCCCGCGGGTAGCCATGTTGGGAGCCGACGAATTGTAGGGAACCGATACCAGCGCCCCATCAATGTAGGTTTGTGATTCTTCGCTGTCGCCACCTTTTACAAACAAACGGCCCGATTCGCCATTGGTAGTCGTTCCCGGAAGCGATTGCAATGCGCCGTAAACGTCGCCGGCAGCTCCGGCAGTGGTCAACATATCAAGTGGAGTAATGGTAACTGCCCGCTTTTTATCGCCTGCTTCAAAAGTTCCTGCTGTGATGGTAACGGCATTCAACTGGTTAAAAGCTTCTTTTAGCTCCACATTTATCCGGATGGTATCGCCCTTCAAATCCAGCATCCGTGAAAACGGTTCGTAACCCATAAACTCAACGGCCAAAGTAAACTGACCGGTTTTGCTGGTTTTGAACTTATATTCTCCATTTTCGTTGCTGGTCCCGCCATCGTAAGTTCCCTTCAAATAAGCACTGGCGCCGGGCAAAACTTCGCCTTGCTCCTGAGTGACTTTTCCATGATTACAGTCTGGGAAAAAACATTCAGGCCTATTAAAATTGTAATGATTGATATAACTGTTCGTTTCATGACTTTGAGTTTCTGTTGTTTCATGTGTCAAAGGTGAAACAAAACCCTCGTAGCCGAAAAAATCAGTTGCTGAACTGTCGGAAAAAGTGGATGAAGTGTAAAAAGGGAAACAGGAGACAGGAAACAGGAAAGGGACTCTTTAAAAATTGTTACGAGTTTCGAGTTACGGGTTGCAGGAAACAAGCTCGTATCGCGGAACCCGAATCCCGAAACATTTATTCCGCCACATCGCAAACAACTGCACCAGTCATTTTGACCAAATCTTCAGGATTGAGTTTAAGCTGCAGGCCACGTTGACCGGCGCTGATGTATATCAAATCGAACAACTGGCAGGTTTCGTGAATGTAAATCGGGTAAGGTTTTTTCATGCCGAGGGGCGAACAACCACCGCGGATGTAACCCGTCAAGCCTAACAATTCCTTTTGCTGAACCATCGCACAATTTTTATTTCCGGAAACTTTGGCTGCTTTTTTCAGGTCAACTTCGGCATTTCCGGGAATAACGGCAACAAACACACCGGTTTTATCGCCACGAAGCACCAGCGTTTTAAAAATTTGTTCCACATCTTGCCCTAATTTCCGGGCCAAAGTAGTTGCACTCAGGTCATTTTCATCAACCTCGTATTCGGCAACTTCGTAGTTGATTGATTTGGCATCGAGCAGGCGGGCAGCATTGGTCTTTTTCATGATGAAGACTTTGTAGCCACGAAGGCACAAAGACACAAAGATTTAATTATTCCTTGGAGTCTTCGTGCCTTAGTGGTTAAATTTTTCAGAATCAAAATACCGGAGTATCGTCAATCCCGATGACAGTCGAAGTTTCGAACGATTCGCCCGCGTTCAGGTGAACCGGATAATCGAACGCATTGGTTGCCTCAACACACACAAATGTTTCATATCCGTCATCGGGTAAATCACCAATATTAGCGCAGGTTTCGGCACCCGGATTCCAAACTGTTGTTACTTTACTTCCGGCTTTATCCACTTTTATCCGGCAACGGAAAGCGCTGTCGGCAATTATAACAGGAGCTTCGGTATTTAAATAATGACGGGTCAGCGGCTCGTTGATTTCCAGTATTTCTTCTTCCTGAACGCCATTCTCACCAGTGTTCTGATTGTAATAAGTTAAGCCCTTCAGACCTTCAATCGAAACACTTTCGATAGCCGAAAGACTGAAATAAGAATGCAATGCACAGGTATAATCAATTGGCCGATCGGAAGTATTGGTTACTTTTAGGGTTACCGTTAGTTTTTTGCCCACCACAAAAGTCATCTCAGCACAGAAATCGTGTGGCCAATATGCTTTGGTTTCTTCCGAAGAGCAAAGTTGCAATTTCACAACTGATTCTCCGGAAGCATTAGTCGAAGTGGAAACAACATCCCAATACATCAGTCGGGCAAAGCCATGCTGCGGTTTATCTGAATCGGTTTTGTGCGGGCCAAACCATGGGAAACACACCGGAATTCCGCCACGGATAGGTTTGCCAACTTCAAAATTACTCTCCGGGCTCATCCACAACAAATCCATCGAGTTGCGTGGCCTGAAACTCGTAACATGCGCGCCGTAGAGGCAAATGTCGGCATCGGCATACTTATTCGAAACGGTTATAAAAGCCAAATCTTCTTCCAGTTCAGCAAATCCAACTTCACCTTCAATGCTGAATTTATCGTCCAATTCGTCAATATCAATCATAAGAAATTATGAATTATCAGTTATAAATTATGAATTCAAAAAAACGCATGGCAAGGTAACAAACCTTTTCTGGAGATAAAAGCCGGAAAAGGGAAACAATGGAATACCGTTGAAATAAAATTTAGCGGATTTGAAAGTCCTGAGAAAGATCAAGATCGCCCAACCAGATTCGCCCGTTTCGCTGAACTAATTCAGCTTTTTCGACACGCGAAAGCCCCGGAAAACGGAAATATAATTTGTATGAACCTGATGATATAGGATCAAAATTGGTGTAATTAATCCAAATTGTCTTTTTTTCATGACTGCGAATCAGCGACAGCCAATTCATGTCCCATGAATCCCACGGATCGGGCTGGATGTGCTGAATGTGATTCTCAAAAGATTGTTTCAGTGTCGGACTCCAGAATGATAAGCCATTGGTAAAATAATGAAACAAACCCAATCCCATCTTTTCAGGATCGAGATAATAGTAATTAAACGAATCATTGTTGATTAATTCCAACTCCAAGGAAACTTTTCCACCCGAATTAAACTGAACCGAACGGACTTCACACTGCAAACCCTCATGCAACTGATTCCATGATTTTAGCGCTTCAATAATGCGGGGATCGCTGCGGGGATCGATCGGAGTCACTTTTTCCCCATCCTGATTAATGTAACTGCCGTAAGTTATAGGTACCAGGTAATCTCCGTAAAACAGACCAGGCGTATAAATGGCAGGGCCCAAAGGCATTGAGGACATTACCCACGAATGAAAAGTGCCTTTATATATTTTCACGCCATTGGCATAAATCTGAAAACTGTCACGAACGAGCTTGTCGGTAAGGAAAGAATTATCACCCTTCAGGTAGATGAAATGTGTTGAAAGGTCGTAATAATCAATGTCTTTTGCGGCTAACACCACTTTATCACCAATGGTCATCGAAAATCCTCCACCCTTTCTTATAGGTCCTACTTCATCCTGATCGCATCCTGTTATCAACAGCAACAGCAAAGCAACAAAAGACAGGAACGTTTTCATATTCAGTTTTTTATTCAGATGAAAGGAACAGCAAAATGGTTGCGTTTGGACAAAATAAAAGCTATATGAAACGAGCATGTAAATTACTTACACCCAAGAATATGAGATAGTCAACACGCGAGTTCCATACGACAATAAAAAAACAAATTATTCACGTATGAAAGGTAAGTCATTCACCGCGGATAAGAATGTCTTTTTTTGACTATTTTGCAGAATTTTAAAACAAGAAACTATGTCAGAATTTACCAATCAGAAAGCAAACAGAGTCGGGAAACTGGTCGAACTCTTCCGCTTGGTTATTCAGGAAGAAATGACTTCGAAGTTAGTTGCCAACTATCAACAGGTGATTGACCTTGCCGGACCGGCCGATGTCATTGAAGTTGTCGATCAATTGGTACAGCTTCAGATTCCAATGCCCGAACTAAAAAAAGGGATCAACAAAGCACTTAATCTGTTGAATAAATCGCTTCAGGAGTTTCCTTACCAGCCGCCTGTTACAGGAAGCTTTTTGTTTGTGCTGAATCAGAATAACGAACAAATTGACTTGCGTCTGAAAGCCATCCGGCCATTGCTAAAAGAAATCAATCAGGGAAATCGGCTGGTGAAAAACGAATTAAAAGACAAATTTACCGATCTGTCGCGAATTGATTTGCACTACCAGATAAAGGAAAACATATTCTTCCCGATTGTGGAAAAATACTTGCCTGACTACCGGTGCCTGCAGGTCATGTGGTCGTTTCACGATGACATCCGGAGAAACCTGAAGGAGGTGATTCAGCTGCTTGACGCAGTAGATTTCGATATCAAACGATTCAACCGTTTGTCCGGCGATCTCTTTTTCAACATTTACGCCATCAAATTCCGCGAAGAACGGATTCTGTTTCCAATTATTACAGGCATTATTCCTGAAAACGAACTGGATGCCTTAATTCCTGAAAGTCTCGAAATTGGGTTCCCGTTTATTTCTCCTGAAATTTTGCCTGAATCAACGAACTCGGCAACTTCTGAATTTTCAGAAGAAGTTGATTTAAAAACCGGCTATTTATCGGCCGAAGAGATTCGGCTCATTTTTAACCATTTGCCTGTTGATATTACTTATGTGGACGAAAACAATAAGGTGAAATTTTTCTCGACTCCGGGAAAAAGAATCTTTCGGAGAACCAATTCAATCATTGGCCGCGATGTAAAAAACTGCCATCCGCACGAGAGCGTTCATGTGGTTGAGCAAATTGTTGAAGCATTCCGGAAAGGTGAAAAAGACAAAGTCAGCTTTTGGATTCAGATGAAAGGTGAATTTATTCTGATTCAATATTTTGCCGTTCGCAACGAACAAGGCAGCTACAAAGGTGTTGTAGAAGTATCGCAGGAAATTTCCGAAATCAGGAACCTCCAGGGCGAACAGCGGTTATTGGATTGGACAAATTAATACACCTATTATGAAACGAGCATGTAAATTACTTACATCAAAGAATATGAGAATGTCAACATGCGAGTTCCATACTACAATTAAAAAACAAATTATTCACGTATGAAAGTCACCAAATTTCAGGATCAGGAACTACATCAGAACCCACATGGCGTTGATGTTCGAAAATTGTATGACAAGGAATCGGCCCAGGTTTCGCTCATTACATTGCATCCGGGCGAGGGATTAAAACCACACAAAACACCGGTTGATGTATTTTTTGTTGTGCTCGAAGGTACTCCGGTAATTCTGGTGGGCGAGGAAGAAGAGCTTTGCGAAAAGGACTGCCTGATTGAAAGTCCGGCGCATATCATTCACAACATCTACAATCCAACCCAGAGTATTGCCCGCATTTTGGTGGTTAAAGCCCCCAGACCGGAAACCATATCGAGGATTTTATAGGACAATATTTTTTCGACTAATCCTTATTCTTATGAGTAACTTATAGTCAGGCATTTATAATTCGCTTTAAGGGGTGTTGTAAAAAATGAAAAAAAAATGAACTTTTACTGTCGATTTGTAATCAAACGATTAAACCTAACGAACAGAATGAAGTCAAAATAACTTTCATTAACAATTTATTGAATAAACTGAACTGCTTTTCAAATACATTTGTATTATTGTAAATAAGTATAGAAAGTATGTTTATCGGAGCCAGTAATAAATCCAACGATTAAGGCAGGTTCTGTTTATTTCAATACCTATTGTTTTTACCCAACTAAGCAAAGAAATACCTTAAACTATGAGATACACCAAACTATTGAGTCTGTTAATAGTATGTCTTCTATTAATAATTTCCTGCAAATCGAAGAAAAAAGAACTTGCCGTTAAAGAACGTCCTGCAGTTATAGTCGATGTAATTGTTGCCGGCAACGACAATGTATCCAGCATCCTCGAAGTGAACGGGTCGGTACTTTCAAACGAAAGTGTTGAACTTCGCCCGGAAACCAACGGAAGACTGATTTATCTGAATATTCCGGACGGTGCAAAAGTGACACAGGGAACTATTCTGGCCCGGGTAAACGACGCCGAGTTACAAGCTCAGCTCGAACAGCAAAAATCGCAGCTCGATCTGGCTCAAAAAACCGAAAAACGACTGGCAAACCTGCTCAAAGTTAACGGAGTCAATCAGGCCGACTACGACGCCGCTGTGAATTCGCTCAATAACATTCAGGCAAACATTAAAGTAACCATGGCTTTGCTTGACAAAACAGTAATTAAAGCGCCGTTTTCCGGAGAGCTTGGATTGCGTTTGGTTAGCCAGGGAGCCTACGTTACACCCAATACGCTGATTGGTACACTTCAGCAAACCGATAAGGTAAAAATCGATTTCTCGGTACCCGAAACCTATGCCGATGTCATTAAAAAAGGCGATAAAATCAAGGTTCTGTCAACTAACGCTACCGAGCCGCTCGAAGCCTCGATACATGCCATTGAGCCACAGGTTAACTCGGTTTCCCGCAACATAAAAGTCAGGGCTTATCTTTCCAACGGAATAATTCTTCCGGGAGCATTCGTAAAGGTTATCCTTGAACAACAACATCAGAGCATTATGGTCCCGAGTAATGCCATTATTCCTGATCAACTCTCGAATCAGGTTGTGGTTGTCCGCAAAAACAAAGCCATGTATACCAATGTCGAAACAGGCGTCAGAAACGCCAGTCAGGTTGAACTCACCAAAGGGGTAAATATTGGCGACAGTATCATCGTCAGCGGAATGTTATCAGTCCGCCCTAACGCTACGGTAAAAGTTTCAAAGGTGAAGAAACTGAATGAAAATTAATTTAGGGCAAACTGTCAAACTCAATTCTATTTAAACGTGAATATATCTGAATTATCCCTTAAAAGACCTGTACTGGCAACAGTGATGAGTTTGTTCCTGATCATGTTTGGTGTCATTGGGTACAGCTTCCTGGGCATACGTGAATATCCGGCAATTGATCCGCCGGTGATTTCGGTGATGACTTCGTATGCCGGAGCCAACGCCGATGTAATTGAAACCCAAATCACCGAACCTCTGGAAAAAGCCATTAACGGGATTCCGGGCGTGCGTACTATTACTTCTTCCAGTTCGGTTGGTAGCAGCATGATTTCGGTCGAATTCAACCTCGATGCCAATCTGGAAGCTGCAGCAAACGATGTACGCGATAAAGTAAGCCAGGCACAGAGAAGCCTTCCGCAGGACGTGGATGCGCCTCCGGTGGTTTCGAAAGCCGATGCGAACAGCGATTTTATTATCATGATGGCTGTGCAGAGCAAAACCAAAGGATTACTCGAATTAAGTGATTATGCCGAAAATGTGCTTCAGAATAAATTTCAAACCATTCCTGAAGTAAGTTCGGTAAACATCATCGGCCAAAAACGTCCGGCCATGCGTCTTTGGATCGACCCTGACAAACTAAGCGCCTACAATATTGCATTTAACGATGTTTCTACGGTTTTAGCCCGGGAAAACGTTGAAGCTCCCTCCGGAAAACTTTACGGCGACAAAACGGAATTAACCATCCGCACCATGGGACGCCTGACTTCCGAAAAAGAATTCATGGACCTGATTATTAAAGAAGATGCCAACGGCATTGTTCGTTTAAGCGATTTAGGTCAGGTTGAAATTGCTCCGGAAAGCTACGACCGAAACTGGAAACTGAATGGGGTAAGCGCTGTAGGTATTGCCATTACCCCTCAGCCAGGAGCAAATTACATCAACATTTCCGACGAGTTTAACAAACGTCTGGAGGAAATAAAAAAATCACAAAAAAACGATATCGAGTTTACCGTACTGATTGACAATACGCGGAATGTTCGCCGTTCGCTTAACGAGGTAAAGGAAACCCTGCTGATTTCATTTATCCTGGTAATCCTGGTAATTTTCTTCTTCTTCCGCGACTGGCTGATTGCTATTCGTCCGTTAATCGACATCCCGATTTCGCTGATTGCCACCTTCTTTGTTATGTATCTCCTGGGATATTCCATCAATATTCTGTCATTATTGGGGATTATTCTGGCCACAGGACTGGTTGTTGACGACGGGATTGTGGTTACCGAAAATATCTTCCGAAAGTACGAGGGTGGCATGCCCATCCGTAAAGCTGCACTTCTGGGATGTAAAGAAATCTTTTTTGCCGTAATATCAACTTCTGTCACTCTGGCCATTGTATTTCTACCCGTTTTCTTTTTATCAGGGTTTGTAGGTAGCTTATTCAGGGAATTTGCCGTGGTTGTTGGTTCTGCTGTACTTATTTCAGCATTTGTTTCGTTAACCATCACACCCGTACTGAATGTAGTTTTAAGCAGGCCAAAGGCCGGACATAGCCGCTTCTACACTTTTACTGAGCCATTCTTCAAAGGAATGGAAAATGGGTACAGAAGCTTTCTGGCCAAATTTATTAATGTCAGATGGATAGCCTGGGTTATGGTAGCTGTTTGTGTGGCAATCATATTTGGCCTTGGTACTCAACTACAAAGTGAAATTGCTCCTCTTGAAGACAAAGGAAACATCAGGTTACAAATAACCGGCCCTGAAGGTGCAAGCTACGGATACATGACCGAGGCCGGAAAAGATCTTGGAAATTTCATGATCGATTCGATTCCGGAAGCAGATTTTTCATTTCTTCAGCTGCCCGGCGGTTTCGGAGGCGGCGGCTCACTAAACTCCGGAAATGGTCGTATCGGGTTGATTCCATCAACTCAACGTGACAGATCGCAAAGTGACATTGCCAAGGATTTAAACCGAAAATTGACCCGATTCAAAGACCTGAGAATATTTGCCACTGAAGAACAAACCATTTCGGTAGGGCTTGGCTCCCGCGGAGGATTACCCGTCCAGTTTGTGATTCAGAACCTTGATTTTGAGAAGATAAAGGAAATCATTCCCAAATTTCTCGACGAAGCCAAAAACGATAAAACATTCCAGAATGTTGACGTCAACCTTAAATTCAATAAACCTGAAGTTGACATCATCATCAACCGTATTAAAGCGCGTGAGTTAGGGCTTACCGTTTCGGATATTGCCAATGTTATTCAGAGCGCGTTTAGCGGACGAAGGCTGGCTTATTTTACCATGAACGGCCGTCAATACCAGGTTATCAGCCAGGTTGGGCTGAAAGACCGTCAGGACCCGGTTGACATTACCAAACTCTATGTTCGGAGCAACCTGGGAAACAATATCGCATTATCAGAAGTAATTGACATTATCCCGAATGCGAATCCGCCAACCATTTACCACTACAACCGCTATAAATCAGCAACGATTCAGGCGTCGTTATCCGAAGGACAGACCATTGGCGACGGAGTTGCTGCCATGCAGGCCATTGCCGATAAGCTGCTCGACGAAAGTTACCAAACGTCGCTCAGTGGACCATCGCGCGACTATGCCGAAAGTTCGTCAAATACTGCGTTTGCGTTCCTTCTGGCTTTATTGCTGATTTACCTCGTGCTGGCTGCTCAATTCGAAAGTTTCAAAGACCCGGTAATCATTATGGTTACTGTTCCGCTGGCTATCGCAGGAGCTATTCTTAGCTTATGGATTTTCGGTCATACACTGAATATTTTCTCCGAAATCGGGATGATTACCCTGATCGGGCTCGTTACGAAGAATGGTATTCTGATCGTGGAATTCGCCAATCAAAAACGAGGTCATGGATTGGATAAATTCCAGGCCGTTATTGAGGCTGCAACCCAGCGGTTACGCCCAATTTTAATGACCAGTCTTGCAACCTCTCTGGGAGCATTGCCGATTGCACTGAGCCTCGGTGAAGCGGCTACCAGCCGTATTCCGTTGGGTATTGTAATCGTTGGTGGAATCATATTCTCCCTGGTCCTCACATTATTTGTAATTCCGGCAGTTTATACTTTCATTTCCGGAAGACATGTTAGCCAGGAGGAAATCGATAATCAGTTTAAATGATCGATCAATGAAAAAAATATTCATATACATCGTGCTCTTTCTTCCTCTTTTGGGGGCTGCACAAACCATTGTTTCCTTGAAAAGCGCCATAGACACAACGCTCAGCAACAGTTTCGACATTCAGATTGCCGGAAACAATCTGGAGATCAGTAAAGTCAACAATACGTATGGTGTTGCCGGTGGACTGCCTTCCGTGAATGTTAATCTGAGCGATAACCAATCGATCATTAATGTGAATCAGGAGTTGAATACGGGAGTTAAAATTGTTAAACCCAGTGCTTCCGGAAATACATTGAATTCAACCGTTACTGTCGGCATGGTCTTATTTAATGGACTGAAGATCAAAGCAACCAAAGGGCGTTTAGGTCATTTACAGGAACAAGGCGAATTACTGCTTAATATCCAGATACAAAACAGCATTGCTACTGTCATGGCGAAGTATTACGACATCGTCAGGCAGCAGGAATATGAGAAAATCATAAAGACTTCATTAGATGTGTCTCAGCAAAAACTGGATATCGTTACTGAAAGGAAGAATGTTGGTATGGCAAACGATGCTGACTATCTTCAGGCATTGATGGATGTAAACACGGCACAGCAAAATTTAAGGAGCCAGCAATTGGTGGTTGAACAAGCAAAGACCGATCTGCTTCAGCTGATGAGCAAAAAAGAGTTCTATCCATTTTCGGTAAACGACAGCATCGTTATCGACCGATCCCTTGAATTGAATGCGATTACAAGCTACCTGAGCAGAAACCCTCAGTATCTTTCAGCCGAACAACAAATCAAAATAAATGAACAAGCAGTGAAAGAAGTGGCTGCCTTGCGTTACCCAACGCTACGTTTCAATACAGGCTACAACGTGAACCGCACCCAAAACTCTGCAGGACTTACCTTGCTGAACCAGAGTTATGGCCCTTCTGCCGGACTCACGATGGCGATTCCAATTTATAACGGTAACGCCTATAAGGTTCAAAAGGAAGTCGCTGAGTTCAATCTGGACAATGCTAAATTGCAACAGGAAAGCTTACTCAATTCGTTGACTTCTACTGCCGTAAAAACTTTCCAATCATACAGCACAAACCTGCAGCAGTTGGATGCCCAGAAAAATACCATTGAATTATCCAAAAAGCTAATTAATGTGGTATTGCAACGCTTTCAGGTTAATCAGGCAACCATTCTTGATGTGAAAGCAGCACAAGCCAGTTACGAAAACACAGGATATCAATTAATTAACCTGAACTACGCAGCTAAAATTGCTGAGATTGAACTTAAACGATTGACTTACCAATTAGGAAATTAGAGCATTTGGGGATGTGGAGATTTGGGGATTTGAAGATGCCATTTCCAAATCTTCAAATTCTCAAATCTTCCAATCTTTTCTACTCAATAAATCTCGTTAAACTTGGTTTTCACAATTTCTTTCACTTCCTGCATGTCGATCTTTCGTCCTAGTTCTTTTTCGATGGAAGTAACTCCGTAGGTAATAAATCCGCATGGGTTGATGTAATTGAAATAACGCATGTCGGTATTTACATTCAGCGCAAAACCATGCATCGACACGTAGCGGCTCACCCGAACGCCAATGGCACATATCTTTCGTGACTTTGCTGGAATAGTTGAATCGAGCCACACACCAGTCGCGCCGTCTTTCAAGGCACCTTCCAGCCCGTATTCTGCTATGGTTTGAATAATGGCCTGCTCCATTTTATAGATGAAATCTTTCACCCCAACCTTGTAATTTTCCAGATCAATAATCGGGTAGCCAACCAATTGACCAGGACCGTGATAAGTAATATCCCCTCCCCGATTGATTTTGTAATAAACAGCATCTATTTTTTTCAGGAAATCGCCGTTTATCAGCAGGTTGTGTTCATCGCCACTTTTACCCAAGGTGTAAACATGAGGATGCTCGACCAGCAAAAAGCGATTGATCTCGCTGCTTTTTTTATTCGTAAGTTTATCATCAACAACCAGCTGGTGTATTGTTTCCTGATAATCCCAACATTCTTTATAGTCTTTCAGACCAAGATCTTCGTAATTAAAATTTGCCATTTGCCGGTATATTTGTAATCATTAATCGTCCATAATCTACTTAGCACTAACATGTGAGTCTGCCCGATACGACGACCGCACCAACGGACTGCTTTCGACAAAAGAGAAACCCTTTTCGAGCCCGATTGTTCGGTACATTTCAAACTGCTCAGGAGTAATGTACTCTTTAACCTGAATGTGACTGAGTGTTGGCGCCAGGTATTGCCCAATGGTCATTACTTTGCAGCCAACAGCACGAAGATCGTCCATTACCTGCAAAACTTCGGCTTCGGTCTCGCCCAGCCCCAGCATGATTCCCGATTTGGCAACAACTCCCGAAGATGCAATGTGTCGCAATACTTCCAAACTGGTGCGATATTTGGCAGCGCTACGAATCTGAGGTGTCAGCCGTTCAACGGTTTCCATGTTATGCGAAATTACTTCAGGAGCAGCATTAATCACTTTTTGAATAAGCTCCTGTTTTCCCTGAAAATCAGGAATCAGTACTTCAATTTTAGTCTCAGGATTAAGTTTTTTTGCCTCGCGAATGGTTTCGGCCCAAAAACCGGCACCCAAATCGGGCAAATCGTCACGATCGACGGATGTAATAACAGCATGTTTTAGCTGCATAATTTTCACTGATTCGGCAATCCGGCACGGCTCTTCCGGATCGGGAGCCAATGGCTTGCCTGTGGTTACACCGCAGAATTTACAATTGCGGGTACAAATGTCGCCCAAAATCATAAATGTAGCAGTTCCCCGGTTCCAGCATTCGCCAATATTGGGGCAATTTCCACTTGTACAAATGGTATGAAGCTTGTGTTCATTCACCAGATTCTTCACCCTTGAATAGCTTTCACCCTTGGGCAATTGCATTTTCATCCACCGCGGAAGCCTTTCTCTTCCTTTCATTTCTGCAGTCATCCGAATCAAAATTTGCGCAAAATTAAGTTTTAAATCTGAAGTTATTTCGTAATACCCGGCCAATTCGCTTGACAAATCCCAGAATTGCCAACCGGAAACGTTTTGGTTTGTTATTTTTGTATTTCAATCAAAAAAATTGGTGCATGAGGACTTTGCTCGGAATTCTGTTTCTGTTGTTACCGGCAGTTTTGTTCGGTCAGAACAATGACCTGCAAAACATGGCAAATCTGGCCAGCAAATATTACCAGGACAAGGAGTTTGGCAAAGCTGCCGAATTGTACGAGCAATTGTATGCAAGCACCAAATCTGAAGGTTATTTCAATATTTATTTCGATTGTTTATTGGGAATTCCGGATTACGAAAAAGCCGAGAAAGCAATTAAAAAAGGACTCCGTGGCAATTCTGCCGATTCGTTTTGGTATTTGCAGTGGGGATTCCTGAAGAAAACTCAAGGACAATTGGCCGAGTCAGCAAAAATGTACGAAAAGGCGATTTCAACCCTTTCTGAAAATCCGACCGAATACCCGAACCTGGCTAACCAATTCATCAACCGGCGCGAATACGAATATGCAGAAAAGGTTTATATCAAAGCGCGTGCGAGCCAGAATCCGGCGATTTACAACTACGAATTGGCGCGAATCTACTATTACATGCGCAATTACGACCGGATGCTAAACGAGTACCTGGAATGGATGAAGCAAAAAGAAAGTAATCTGGAAATCGTAAAAAGCAACCTTCAGTCGGTTTTGTCGATGGATAATGACGGTGAAATCAGCAAACAACTTAAAAGCTATGTCCTGAAACGCATTCAGCAAGAACCGGCACAACTGATCTACAACCGGCTTCTGATCTGGTTATTCATTCAGGATAAAAATTTTGTTGCAGCTACCCGGCAGGCTATTGCGCTTGATAAACGCACAGGAACGGAAGATGCCAATGTTTTCGAACTTGCCAACGTTTCGGCCTCCAATAAATTCTATGATGAAGCTGCAAAAGCATACGATTACCTGATCAGCAAAGGGAAAAAAGCCGAATATTACAACTTGGCCAGCCAACAACGGATGCGGATGAATTATGACCGTTTCGTTGATGAAGGTGTTCTGGATGTGAGTCGAGCCAAGGAACTTCAAAATATGTTCAGCCAAACGTTTGCAACGCTGGGCATTTCAGTAAAAACTGCAGACCTCCTGATTGAATATGCACATTTGCAGGCCTTTTACCTCAATCAACCAACCGAAGCCATAAAAATATTAACTGATGGTTTAACGATGACTGGCCTTAACATTCAGGAAATTTCCGCCATGAAAGCTGAATTGTCTGACGTTTATGTGTATTCGGGCGACCTTTGGGAAGCGGTGATTACGTATTCGCAGGTGATTGAGAGCAATAAAGCCACTCCGTTGGGCGACGACGTTAAATTTAAGAAAGCGAAACTTGGTTATTACATGGGAAATTTCAGTTGGGCGAAAGCTCAGCTCGATGCCTTACGGGCAAGTACATCAAAACTTATCGCCAACGACGCCATGGAACTTTCCCTTTTTATTAGCGACAATCTGGAAACTGACAGCACAGCAACACCGCTCAAAATATTTGCCCGTGCCGATTTGTATTTATTCCGAAATAATTTCCCTGAAGCCATTGCTGCATTGGATTCGGTAAGTACGATTTATCCTGACAATTCATTGATTGATGATGTTGATTTCAGGAAAGCTGGAATCCTTCAGAAACAGGGAAAATACGAGGAGGCATCGGTTTTATTGAATACCATTGTAAAAAATCACAGTTGGGAAATGTTGGCCGATGATGCACTTTTTCAATTGGCAACGATCTATAAAAACAAACTGAACCGAAAGCCAGAAGCAATGGAGCTTTTCAAAAAAATACTGACTGATTACCCCGGAAGTGTTTATGTAGTGGATGCCCGCGCGGAATACCGAAAAATGGAGGAAATAGAAAGTAAAACCGAAACACCTGTTATTCAGGAGGGAAAATAAGTCAACAACAAAATTGCTAATGAAGAGTATCTCGAAAGCCTATATCTATGCCCTGGCGTCGGTCTTTTTATGGTCGACAGTAGCCACAGCCTTTAAACTGGGACTGATGGTGCTTTCGCCGCTTTACCTGATTTTGCTGGCCTCAACATTCTCGCTGCTTGTTTTCTTCGTAGTCGTTCTCATCCAGGGAAAAACAAAGGAATTATTCACAGTCACCTTATCCGGATTGGGAAAATCGGCTTTGCTCGGAGCTTTAAATCCGTTTGGCTACTACCTTATCCTTTTTCAGGCATACAGCCTTTTACCGGCGCAGGTGGCACAACCGCTCAATATGATCTGGCCAATTACCCTGGCGTTGCTTTCGGCTCCATTGCTGAAACAAAAAATTACCATTAGGAACATTGTGGCCATTCTTATCAGTTTTGTTGGAGTGATATTTATCTCGTCGCAGGGAAGCCTTTCGGGAATGGCCAACACCAACACTACCGGAGCAATGCTGGCCGTTGGAAGCAGCGTAATCTGGGCGCTATTCTGGATTTTGAGCGTACTCGACAAACGCGACGAAATCTTCAAATTGTTCTGGAATTTCGCTTTCGGATTAATATACCTTTTGATCGCTGCGTTTTTATTTACCGATTTTCATTTGCCTGATCCGAAAGGCTTGCCAGCCGCTATTTATATTGGCTTGTTCGAACTTGGAATTACCTACATTTTGTGGATGAAAGCCATGCTTCTGAGCGAAAACAATGCCAAAATGGGCAACCTGATCTTCCTTTCGCCATTTCTTTCCCTGGTATTTATTCACTTCATTCTGGGCGAGACTATTTTCATTACCACATTTATCGGACTGGCTTTCATCATTTCCGGCATCTGGTATCAACAGAAAAAATAAGTACAGGTCTCTCTCGAACCCTCCCCGAAAGGGAGGGAATTACTGCCTGCATCATAAACAGAGACAACTCAATCAATCAGCAATTCAAGCATTTTCAAAAAAACGACTACAACCTGGCAACAACGGCAACATTCTTTCAATTTCCAAATCCTCAAATTTTCAAATCTTCACATCCTCAAATCTTTTACCTTTGAGTCTTGATTAGAACTAAAATGGACAAAAAACCAATAAAAATTCTGGGAATCGACCCGGGAACCAACGTAATGGGTTATGGACTGCTTGAAGTGGTTGATAACAAGCCTCGAATCCTTCAGGTTGGCGTGATAAAAACCACCGGGTTTGGCGACCATTATCAAAAGCTGAGGCACATTTTCGATCGAACGAACGCTCTCCTTAAAGAACTTCAACCCGACGAACTGGCCATTGAATCACCTTTTTACGGCAAAGACATTCAGGCCATGCTGAAATTAGGCCGGGCTCAAGGAGTAGTGATGGGCTTGGCTTTAAGTCGCGAAATTCCAGTGTTTGAATATGCTCCGTTGAAAGTAAAACAATCGATTACCGGAATGGGTCGCGCTGCCAAAGAACAGGTGGCTTTTTTCCTGAAAAACATGTTTAGCCTGAATGAACTTCCAAAGGAACTGGATGCGACTGATGCCGTGGCTGTGGCAGTCTGCCATTACCTGCAAATGAAAAATCCGGTAGGAAAGTCTGGAATTAAAAGCTGGAGCGATTTTGTCAGAAAGAACCCTGACAAGGTGAAGAAATAGACAGGAGTCGGGAGACCGAAGACCGGAGTTCCGCTCCTTAAGTAGCGCGACGCATCGAAGGGAGATTGCTACGGAGCAAAAAAAATCCCGGTTTCCCGGGATTCATATTTTTGACTTTGCACTTTTACCTTTAAACTTGACATTCTTTGGCAATAGCCGCGGTTATATCGGCCATTTCCTCTTTCGTGAACGATAATTTTTTCGAGAAGTTCAGCAAGTCTGCTTCCGACTGCATCGGAACCAAATGAATGTGTGCATGTGGTACTTCAAGTCCCAAAACCATTACACCAACTTTCTTGCAGGGTATAGCTTTCTGAATACCATTAGCGACTTTTTTGGCAAACAACTGCAAGCCGACATAAGTTTCATCATCCAGATCAAACAAGTAGTCCACTTCCTTTTTCGGAATAACTAAAGTATGGCCTTTGGCAACTGGAAAAATATCCAGAAAAGCCAGAAAATTTTCATCTTCGGCTACTTTCCATGCTGGTATTTCTCCGTTTACAATTTTGGTGAAAAGGCTTGCCATTTTCAATTTGTTTTAAATTGCAATATCAACAATTTCAAACTCCATTTTCCCAGAAGGGACTTGTATTTCAACCACATCGCCCAGTTTTTTACCCATCAACCCTTTGGCGATTGGCGTTTGAATCGAGATTTTCCCCTGTTTCAAATCGGCTTCGTGTTCAGAAACAATGGTATATTGCATCGTTGCATTATTCACTTTGTTGCGTATGGTAACCTTATTGAGGATCTGAACACAAGAGGTGTCAATTTTTGATTCGTCAATTATTCGGGCAGTCGCAATTTTTCCACCCAAAAGAGCTATTTTGGCTTCGAGCATACCTTGTGCATCTTTAGCTGCATCATATTCTGCATTCTCAGAGATATCGCCTTTCTCGATTGCTTCTCCAATCATCTTCGAAATCGCCGGACGTTCAATATTGATCAAACGATCCAACTCTTCCTTCATTTTCTTAAGGCCTTCTTCTGTAATGTATGTAACCTTACTCATGGTTTTCTCCTTTTTTTATAAAAACTATATTAAAACAAAAAAGAATTCCGACCATTGCGGAACTCTTTTGTGTCACAAACTTATACAAAATTTTTAATCTTTACGAATCTAATGTTTTATAAAACAATTGAAAGGTCCGAGTTCAAAAATTCAGTATCCGATTAATATTTCCGGTTCAGAATTTCAGAAAAAACAAATGCTTTTCGAAGCGAAAAATCTTCAAGATAATTGACTGATTCTTCAACTTCAACGACCTCTTCCTCTTCCTTCAGTTTCCTCGACGTATGCACCAATTCATGTTTTGGTCTGTCTGGCAAAGTGCTTTTAAACGTCTGATGATAAAATTTCGCTCTTGGTATCTCTGTCGTACTTTTAGCAGCAACATTTACCTGAACCGGTTTAATCCGAACCGGAGGAGCTTTCGTTACTACCGGTCCATCCAGAAAATCGCGTCCCAGCAACTGGTCCATGAAACTATTCCGTGGTTCGTCAATATCTTCAGTGAACGGATTATTTTCGGCCTTCTTTTTCTTATTCTGGTTAATCGCTCCGAAAACAGAAAGAACAATGGCGATGATCAGAAAAATATAATCTTCCATATTAAAATATTTATGGATCGAATGAAATAATTTGTTCTTTACTTTGTTTTATTAAAGCATTAAAGATACAAAAAATGTTTCACCTATCCCGAAAGATCTATTCGCCAATTCTGGTTATCTTTTTCCTGCTTGCCGGAACCAATGCCTGTAAGGATGATTACAATTCTATCATTCCTTATGTGTATGTGAATATGAATATTAATCCAACCAACTTTATCGAATTCAACATTCCGGGCGGATCTTATTATTTTCCAACCCAAGGTTATGGTGGCATCATTATTTTTCGGGATCTAACCGACAGTGCAAATCCTTTTCTGGCCTTCGATGCTGCTTGTACACACGAAATTTCGTCCACAACCAGAGTGGTTGCTAACGACAGTGGAATAGCCACTTGCCCGATTTGCAAATCTCAGTTCATTTTATTTGGAGGAAACGGGAATCCGATAAAAGGACCCGCCATCGAACCTCTCAGGCAATACAAAACCAACTACACCGGTGGCCGGATTATTATAAGTAATTAGTCTGAAATATTCAACTCAAACACTTTCCGGGTTTTTAGCTCAAATAAAAACAACTTGTGAAATCCTGATGAGAAACTCCAATTCTGAAGTTTATTCCCAATGTTATAATTCACCGGACTTTCTTCCAGATCAGCAGTTATCAGTAACCAAAGCTGGTTAAGTTTTTTCTCCTGATAGTATGCCAGCTTCTCGTTCTTGGCGTCAATAGTAAATTCAAGATTTTCCCGGTTGAACTCAGGCGCGGTATAACCATTTATCTTGCGCGGATAATGTGTTTTACGTTTATTTACGGTCGGGCCATGAAGCTTGGTCAGTTCAATTCCGATGGCATTTCGGGGTGAAACTTTCAGAATAAAATCAGGCGATTCCGATTTCTGAAGTTTGCCCTTCGGAAATTCCTCATATTCATTCCGAAATTGCTCCATAATGAGCAATTCTTCCATCATTTGCGAATACTGGTTAAAACTCATGATCGCTTATTTTCTTAAAAAAAGAAAGCCTTTGAGTTTAGGAAAAAGAAAAAAGGAACTGGTAAAGTTCCTTTTTTCAATATGCAGCTTACTCAAATTTCTCTTTCCTTATTTTAGTATCTGTAATGTTCTGGTTTGTACGGTCCTTCAACCGGAACACCAATATAATCGGCCTGATCCTTCGATAAAACGGTAAGTTTAACACCGATTTGTTCCAGATGCAAACGGGCAACTTCCTCGTCAAGATATTTGGGCAAACGATATACATCAACGGCATATTCTTTCTGCCAAAGTTCGATTTGCGCCAATGTCTGGTTGGTAAACGAATTCGACATCACAAACGATGGATGCCCTGTGGCACATCCCAGGTTCACTAAACGGCCTTCAGCTAAAAGGAAAATAGAATGACCATCGGCATAAGTATATTTATCAACCTGAGGTTTAATGTTTGTTTTGAGGATTCCAGGCCATGTTTCGAGACGCACAACCTGAATTTCGTTATCGAAATGACCAATGTTGCACACGATAGCCTGATCTTTCATTGCGGCTAAATGCTCACCGGTTATAATATCTTTATTTCCGGTAGTCGTCACAAAAATATTTCCTTCAGAAACAGCATCTTCCATGGTCTTCACTTCAAAACCTTCCATAGCAGCCTGAAGGGCACAAATCGGGTCGATCTCAGTAATAATTACCCGTGCGCCATAACTACGCATGGAATGGGCACAACCTTTACCTACATCGCCATAACCGGCCACAACCACAACTTTTCCGGCAATCATCACGTCGGTAGCGCGTTTTATTCCATCGGCCAGCGATTCGCGGCATCCATAAAGATTATCAAATTTCGATTTAGTTACCGAATCGTTCACATTGAAAGCAGGGAACAGAAGTTTCCCTTCGTTCATCATCTGGTACAAACGGTGTACCCCGGTAGTGGTTTCTTCTGAAACTCCTTTAATGTATGGTACCTGACGAGTCCATCGTTGCGGATCGAAAGCCAGAACCTCTTTCAGGGCATTATTCAGTTCACGTTCGTCTTCAGCATCAACCGGAATGTCCAGAATCGATGGATTTGTTTCTGCTTCGTAACCACGGTGAATCATAACGGTTGCATCGCCTCCATCATCAACAATCAAGGTTGGCCCCATTCCATTTCCAAAATCGAGTGCACGTTCAGTACACCACCAGTATTCGGCAAGGGTTTCGCCTTTCCATGCAAAAACCGGAATTCCGGCAGCAGCAATGGCGGCGGCGGCATGATCCTGAGTACTAAAAATATTACAACTTGCCCAACGTACTTCAGCCCCGAGTTCAACCAGAGTTTCAATCAAAACAGCTGTTTGTATGGTCATATGAAGCGACCCCATGATACGGGCGCCCTGCAATGGTTTAGCTCCAGTATATTTTTTACGGATTGCCATTAATCCCGGCATTTCCTTTTCAGCGATTTCAATCTCTTTTCTTCCGAATGCGGCGAGCGATATATCGGCTACTTTGTAAGCCAATTGTTCCAATGTTTTTGTTGTCATTTCTGAATATTAAATTTTAACTGCAAAGATAATCAAATCAATAGACGCTAAAAGCGAAACTTGATTAACAAACAGCATATTAGATGAATAGTTTACCGATTTTTTATTTTTGAATCGTCTGAAAAAAGTTGATGGTCTCAACTTTATCTTTAGCAAGTTGTTCTTTCAGTGCATTTAGCGATTCAAACTTCTGTTCCTCCCGAAGTTTCCTGAAGAAAATAAGTTCAAGGTGTTCGCCGTAAATATCTGCATCGAAATCGAGCAGATGAACCTCAATGCTTCGGTGGTCGGCGTTGTGGTTTACCGTTGGTCGGCTCCCGATATTCAACATGCCAATAAAGGTTTGATTCAGAACCTTAGCCTGTACAGCGTAAACTCCATAGCCCGGGATAATTTTATCGGGATCGGAAGCTTCAATATTTGCGGTAGGAAACAGAATCAGGCGTCCTAGTTTTTGGCCCTCGACCACTGTACCATGAAGCGTAAAGGGGTACCCCAAATAAGCATTTGCGGTATCAAAATCGCCAATCTGAATGGCTTCGCGTATTTTGGTCGAACTGATATTGGATTCGTTCATAAGTAATACATCCAGTTTTTCAATCTGAAAACCAAGACGATCGGCACAATTCTTCAGGAATTCGAAATCGCCCTGCCGGCCTTTCCCAAATTTGTGATCGTAACCAACAACCAGCGATTTGGTATGGATTTGGCCTACCAAAATCTGCTCAACAAACTCTTCGTAAGTTAATTGGGCAAACTCAGGAGTAAATGGATAGATAATCAGGTGATCGATCCCGGCCTGCTCAAACAATTCTATTTTCTCTTCCAGGGTGGTCAGTAACCGAAGATTAGTTTCGGCCGGGGCAACTATTTTACGTGGATGCGGATCAAACGTAAAAATAACTGACTCGCCGTTTATTGAAGCCGCAAGTTCGCGCAGTCTTGAAATAATTTTCCGGTGGCCTAAATGAACGCCATCAAAAGTCCCTACGGTCAGAACCGGATTTTGCGCATTAAAATCAGTCAGATCTCTGTGTATCTTCACTTTTTCAAAAGATTAGTATTCGGCATCAAAATTAGAAATTTCATCCGTATATAATTTGTTTTTTAATTATCAGATGGAACTCGTAACCAATTATTATATTTAACACGAAGTAATTCTTAGTACTCGTTTCATCGGGCCTGAAACAAAAAAACAACCAAAACAAAAGGTATCCATCAAAACTTGACTTGCCGGGCACATTATGAACTCGAAATTATTATTTTTATGCCCATTATTGACTAATAAATAAAGTTGTCGCGAAACAAACCCCGATGTATTGGAGAGCGTTTCAAGAGAACTTGCCAATATCCAATTTATTAAAACAGTTCTATTCGAATGAAAAAGATATTTTCAATTGCTCTTGCACTTTCTGCGTTAACATTTGCCTGCAATAAACCGGATGGGTTCGTTATTAATGGAAAAATAACCAATGCTGAAGGGAAATACCTCTATCTTGAAGAGTTAAAAGTATCGTCCAGCATACCTGTTGATTCGGTAGAACTCGACAAAGACGGATCGTTCAAGTTTAAGGGTAAAATTGGCTATCCAAACTTCTATTTGCTTAGCCTGAATAAAAATAATTTTGTTACGCTTTTGGTTGACACTACCGAAAAGATTTCGGTTTATGGCGACGCAGCCAATTTTTCGCGCGACTACATTGTGCAAGGATCATCCGGATCTCTTCTCGTTCAGGAGCTTAACAACATGCTCACTAAAACCAAGCATAAAATCGACTCTATCCGAAATCATGTAAATGCGTTCCGGATGCGAGACGATTATAGCATTCAACGGACAAAATGGGATCAGGAAATAGCCGACATCAAACAAAGCCAGATCAGATATTCGACTAATTTTATCCAGAAACATCCGTTTTCATTGTCATGCGTATTGGCTTTGTATCAAAAATTCGATGACTCGAACTATGTTGTTCAGGATTTGCAATCCTTAAAAGTGGCGGCTTCGGCTCTGAATTCTTTTTTCCCAAAATCAGAACATGTTAAAGCATTGTACGCGAATACTCAACGACTAATGAATCAGGAAAAAAACAATAAATTACAGCAGTTTATTGATCAAAACGGCATAAATTCTCCTGATATTAAATTACCAAATACAAACGGACGTGAAATCGCGGTTTCATCGTTAACCAGCAAAGTCGTTCTGATTCAATTCTGGTCGGCTTTAAACCGCGACTCCCGAATCCAAAATCAGGCATTGGTCGATCTTTACAGCAAATACAAGTCGAGAGGACTTGAGATTTACCAGGTAAGCATAGATACTGACCGGGCAGCCTGGTTAAATGCAATCGAACAAGACGGGTTAAACTGGATAAATGTTGGAGACATGAAGGGAAGCGTTGTTGCCTCAAATTTATATAATATACAATTTATACCTTCAAACTATATTCTGGATAAGGATCGTCGCATTGTTGCGAAAAACTTGCAAGGACCGGCTCTAGATCAGGCAATTGGAGAGCTGACCAGATAAAGCCTTTCACAAACATGGATGCTAGGTAAGCCTTGCAGCTGGTTTAAAATGTTGTCTCTTTCATTTTTACAAGTATATTTGCATTCCATTTTTCGAACCAATTTCAAAATGTTTTGAAAAACCCAAACAAAAAAGTATATTTTGTATCCGACGTTCACCTGGGAGCTCCAGCTTTAAAGAATAATAAAGAACGGGAACTGGCTTTTGTCGACTGGCTGAACGAAATCAAGAAGGATGCATCTCATTTATTTCTGATGGGCGACATCTTCGATTTCTGGTTCGAATATAAAACTGTTGTACCCCGCGGTTTTACCCGCACTTTGGGTAAAATTGCAGAAATAGCCGACTCCGGAGTCGAAGTTCATTTCTTTACCGGGAACCACGATGTCTGGGTGTTCGATTACCTGCCCAACGAGTTGGGAATGACTTTACACCGGAATGAATTAAAGACAGAACTTTACGGAAAAAAATTCTTTCTGGCTCATGGCGACGGGCTTGATTATACAGATAAAGGTTATCTGTTTCTGAAAAAATTATTTACAAGCAAGGTGCTTCAATGGATGTTTGCCCGCATACATCCCAATTTCTCGCTTTCATTCGGACATAACTGGTCAAAACATTCAAGAATATCGAAAGGAATAACTGGCGAAGGATTTAAGGGAACAACCAAAGAAGGAATGTTTATTTTTGCAGAATCAATTCTACGGAATGAAAAGTTCGATTATTTTATCTTCGGACACCGCCATGTATTGGTTGATCATCCGATTGGAGAAAACTGCCGGTACATTAATTTAGGCGACTGGATTAACCATTTTTCGTATGGCGTTTTCGATGGTAATGCGTTTGAGTTAAAACAATATAATTATCAAGGCCCCAAAGGCCACTGAACAAAGAATTATGACAAAACGGGTATATACTAAAATCGTTGGAACAGGCAGCTACCTTCCAACACGTGTGATTGGAAACGAACATTTCAAAAGTTACACTTTTTTTGATCCGTGCACGAAAGAGCCATTTGATAAAGACAATGATGAGATTATTCAAAAATTTAAAGAAATAACCAACATCAGCGAACGCCGCTGGATTAGCGACGAATTGCACAATTCGGATATGGCTTACATGGCAATAAAAGAAGCATGCGAGTCGGCAAAAGTCGATCCTGAAACGCTTGATTTCATCATTGTTGCTCACAATTTTGGTGATGTAAACCTGGAAACAACCCGTGTTGACATTCTTCCAAGTCTGGCAAACAAGGTAAAAGCGAAACTGGGCATATCCAATCCATCCTGTTTTTGTCACGATATCATCTCCGGGTGCCCTGGCTGGACACAAGGCATGATCACTGCTGATGCCTACATAAAAAGCGGGCTTGCCAAAAGAGGCGTTGTTGTTGGGTCAGATGTTTTGTCGCGGATTTCGGATCCACACGACCGCGATACCATGATTTATGCTGATGGCGCCGGAGCGACAATTGTTGAAGGCGTTGAAAGCGAAGAACCAACTGGAATACTGGCTCATTCGAGCCGGTCTGATTCTGTGACTTACTGGAATTTATTAACCAATGGAAGCTCTTTTAATCCAGACTTTGAAGGTAACGACCAGTTTATAAAAATGGTTGGACACAAACTTTATGTATATGCAATAAGCTATGTACCGGGAGTTGTAAAAGACAGCTTGGACAGAGCCGGTCTGAACCTGAGCGATGTGAAAAAAGTTCTTATTCATCAGGCTAACGAAAAGATGGACGAGGCTATTTTGAAAAACGTTTTCAAATTGTATCACGAAAAACAAATTCCGGAAGGAATTATGCCGATGACCATCGAGAAACTGGGAAATTCATCGACAGCAACTGTTCCTACTTTGCTCGATATGGTTTTGAAAGGCAAATTGGAAGGACAGGTAATTAACCCCGGCGATTACATAGTATTGGCTTCGGTTGGCGCCGGAATGAACATCAATTCGATTGTTTACAAAGCCTAAAAGTTTCGTCTATATAAAATAGAAAAGGTGCAACGTGATTTCGTTGCACCTTTTCTATTTACCAGCGAATTGGCTCTTTTCCATGCTCCATCAAATACTTATTCGTTGTTGAGAATTGACGGTTTCCAAAAAAACCCCGGCTGGCTGAAAGTGGTGACGGATGCACCGATTTTAAAACCAAATGCTTCCTCGAATCAATAAATTCGCCTTTACTGATGGCATAATTCCCCCAAAGAATAAAAACTACATTTTCCATCCGGTTGGCAACCAAATGAATGACGGCATCGGTAAATTGCTCCCACCCTTTTTTCTGGTGCGATCCGGCAGTGTTTGCCCTTACAGTCAGGGTGGCATTCAGCAACAACACCCCCTGTTTGGCCCACCGTGTCAAGTTTCCACTTGCCGGAATCGGAGCTCCGATGTCTGCTTGAATTTCCTTGAAGATATTCCGCAAACTTGGAGGGAAATCCACGCCATCGTTCACCGAAAAACACAGTCCGTGCGCCTGTCCCGGTCCATGGTAAGGATCTTGTCCTAAGATCACCACTTTCACCTGGTCGAACGGACATTGTTCGAAGGCATTAAAGATCAGCCTTGCCGGTGGATAAATGGCTTGGCTGGCATATTCCGACCGCACAAAATCGGTTAATTGTTTAAAATAAGGTTTCTCAAATTCATCCTGAAGCTGTTTTTTCCAGCTCTCTTCTATTTTTACGTCCATAACTATTCTTTTAAACTTTCATGCCACAGAGGCACGAAGGCACAAAGATTATAAATCTGTGCCTTTCTGAGTAATCTGTGGCGAATTAATTTGGTATTTTTAGTGAAAATTACAACTATGGAAATTCTATTTCTTTTGGCGGGCCTTTGCCTCGGATTCATTGTTTCATTCCTGATCCTGAAATCTGGAAAACAGAAACAGCAATCTGATTTTGAGCGCAAAATGCAAGCCAGCGAACAAGCCCATCTTCAGCAAAAATTTGAAGTGGAAAAGGAAAAATCATTATTTGAAGACCGAACCCAATCACTCCTGAAAGAAAAAGAAGAATTACTTCTTCAAGTCCAACAGCTTCGCACTGAAAACGGAATACAAAGCCAGCAACTGGCTCGTGCTGAAGCCGATTTTGGCAACCTTCAGGAAAAACTGGAATCGCAGAAAAAAGAAATGGAAGGCCTTCAGCAAAAATTCACGACTGAGTTTGAAAACATTGCCACCAAAATCCTGAAACAAAATACGATTGAATTTTCAGCTTCCAATCAGAAAAGCATCACCGAATTGCTTTCGCCGCTCAAAGAAAAAATTCAGGTTTTCGAGAAGAAAGTGGAAGACACTTACGAAAAAGGATTGAAAGACCAAACCGATCTGAAAGCTGAACTCAAAAAGCTGCACGACCTGAATCTGAAGATTAGTGACGAAGCCAATAACCTGACCAAAGCGCTCAAAGGCGATGTCAAAAAACAGGGTAACTGGGGCGAGGTGATCCTGGAGCGGATTCTGGAACGTTCAGGCCTAACCGAAGGCCGCGAATACACGAAACAGGAAAGTGTGCTTTCGGAAAATGGGCAACGCTTCCAACCCGATGTGGTCATTCATTTACCCGACCAGAAACACATTGTGGTCGACTCGAAAGTATCGCTGGTTGCCTACGAACGATTGGTTAATGCTGACAAGGAAAAAGACCGTGCTAGCTTTGTGAAAGATCATTTACAGAGTGTGAGAAGTCACATTAAAATTCTGAGTGAAAAGCACTATCAGCACTCGCCCAATTTCAACAGTCCCGACTTCGTGTTGCTGTTTGTTCCCATCGAATCGTCGTTCAGCATTGCTGTTCAGGAAGATCAGGATTTATTTTCTTACGCCTGGGACAATAAAGTTGTTATTGTGAGCCCATCCACTTTGCTGGCAACTTTGCGAACCATTGCCTCCATTTGGCAACAGGAAAACCAAACCCGAAACGCGCTGGAAATTGCCCGTCAGAGCGGCGCTTTATACGATAAGTTCGTCTCGTTTATATCCGATATGGAATCGATCGGAAAAAGTCTGGAAAGCACCCGAAAAACCTATGATCAAGCCACGAACAAGTTATACTCCGGAAGTGGAAATCTGGTTAAACGAGCTGAAAACATACGAAAACTTGGAGCTAAAACCACCAAAGAATTACCGTCGGAAATGATTGGCGAGTGATCAATCTTCTTCGCGATACTCCGGCTCCAAACCGTCTTCACACACATCGATGGGAACAATCCAAACCTCAGGATTACCATTTCCCTGACCACCTTCCGATTCGCGCTTGGCAAATTCAGACCCGAAAAACACAGCAATGTGATCGTGTGGAATATTTTCATCTTCTTCGTTCGCAACCACTACTGCATTGATTCCGTCGATTCGAACAAAATCACCTTTTGCAAATGGTAATTCATCATCCATATTGACAATTCTTTAAGTTTATCTGAAATAAAAAATGCAATCAAAACTGATTGCATTTTCGAATATTTTTGAATCCGGACTAGCTTGCTTTTAACCGAACAGTTATTGCACCGTCAATTTTTTCCTGGGCATAATCAAGTGTTATCCTCATGGTACTCACATTTGCCGAAGGAGTGTCGAACATCGCGTCGTTCATGATATTTTCACAGATCGAACGAAGTCCGCGAGCGCCTAATTTAAACTCAACAGCTTTATCTACAATAAATTCCAATGCCTCTTCATCGAAACTAAGTTCAACATGATCGAGTTCAAAAAGCTTAATGTATTGTTTAATCAACGAATTTCTGGGTTCAGTCAGAATACTGCGCAATGCCTTCCGATCAAGCGGTTCCAGATAAGTTAATACCGGAATACGACCAATAATTTCAGGAATAAGACCAAATGATTTTAAGTCCTGAGGCGATATGTATTGAATCATATTATTGCGGTCGATCACATCGGCTTTCTTCTGAGCTCCGTAACCTACAATTTTGGTATTCAGGCGTTGAGCAATTTTCTTGTCGATTCCGTCGAATGCTCCACCACAAACAAAAAGTATATTTTTTGTATTTACGGCGATCATTTTTTGTTCCGGATGTTTACGTCCGCCCTGCGGTGGAACATTCACAATAGCGCCTTCGAGCAATTTAAGCAAACCTTGTTGAACACCTTCGCCTGAAACATCGCGGGTTATGGAAGGATTATCGCCTTTACGGGCGATTTTATCAATCTCATCAATAAATACAATTCCGCGTTCGGCGGCTTCCACATTGTAGTCGGCAACCTGAAGCAAACGGGTTAGCAAGCTTTCAATATCTTCACCTACATAACCAGCCTCGGTAAGCACTGTGGCATCAACAATGGTAAACGGAACGTGCAACATTTTGGCAATGGTTCGTGCCAATAACGTTTTCCCGGTTCCGGTTTCACCAACCATAATGATATTAGACTTTTCAATTTCAGTCTCGTCGGCTGAAACTGGCTGATTTAATCGTTTGTAATGGTTGTAAACAGCTACCGAAAGTATTTTCTTTGCATGTTCCTGACCAATAACATACTGATCGAGAAAGTTTTTTATCTCGATTGGTTTCATCAGTTTCAGGCCTTTTGTATCAAAAGTTTCATCCTTTTTGAATTCTTCCTCAACAATGGCATGTGCCTGTTCAACACAACTATCGCAGATATGTCCTTCCATGCCGGCAATCAGCAAGTTCACTTCCTTTTTTTCACGCCCGCAAAACGAACATTTATCCATTTTCATATTCAAGATAGTTTATTTATGTCTGATCAGAACTTCGTCAATCATGCCATATTCCTTGGCTTCTGTCGAAGTCATCCAGTAATCACGGTCGGCATCCTTTTCAACCTGAGCATACGATTTTCCGCTATGAATGGCTATAATATCGTACAATTCTTTTTTCAGTTTCGATATTTCCCTGGCTGTAATTTCGATATCAGAAGCTTGTCCCGAGGCGCCACCCATCGGCTGATGAATCATCACGCGTGAGTGTTTCAGTGCTGAGCGTTTTCCTTTGGTTCCGGCAGTAAGCAGAACTGCTCCCATAGAAGCTGCCATTCCGGTACAAATAGTTGCAATATCCGGAGAAATAATTTGCATGGTATCGTAAATCCCCAATCCGGCATGAACCGAACCTCCCGGAGTATTGAAGTAAATCTGGATGTCCTTGCTCGGATCGGCAGACTCCAGAAACAACAACTGAGCCTGAACGATATTGGCAATGTAATCATCGATTGGAGTACCCAAAAAGATGATCCGATCCATCATCAACCTGGAAAATACGTCCATTGAAGCCACGTTTAACTGGCGCTCTTCAATGATGTATGGAGTTAGACTATTGGTAAATATTGAATCAAAACGATGCATGGTCAGGCTACTGATACCCATGTGCTTCGTTGCATATTTATTGAATTCGTTTCCGTTACTCATAATATTGGTCTCCTGTTAAAAAAAAACTTTGTGAAAATCATCTTCACCGTTTAAAAGTAAATCCGATTTTCACAAAGTTAAAAAAATAAGCTATTGGCTAAACAGCTAACCTATTAATTTTCCAGCATTTTGTTAAACTCATCGTAGCTAATTTCTTTTACGTCGAGCGTAACTTTATCTTTTATTGTCGCAACAATTACGTCTTCTTGTTTGCGTGAAACCAGTTTGCGACGTTCTTCTTCGTTTTTCAACATGTGGTTGGCATAATTTTCTAAATGCTCTTCGCCCACATTATTCAATCCGTATTGACGGAACTGCATAGCAGCCATTTCTTTTGCCAATGAACGAACATCTTCTTCGGTGATCTGCAGATTATTGTCTTTAACAATCCTGTCTTTAATCAACTGCCATCTCAGGTCTGTCATGAAATTATCAAAATCGCCATCAATCTGCTCATCGGTCATCTTTTCGTTGGTTGCTTTAATCCAACGTTTCAGGAAAGCTTCAGGTAAACCGAATGGAATTGCTTTAAGCAATGCATCGCGGCTATCGAGAGCAAATTTATAATTGCTTGAATGAACAAAGTTTTCTTCAATCTCGGCTTTTATTCTGGCTTTGAATTCTTCTTCAGTAGAAATTCCTGAATCTTCGCCATAGATTTTAGAGAATAAATCCTGGTTCAGTTCTGCTTTTTCGAAATGAAGAACTTCAATAACGGTAAAGCTGAAATTTCCTGAAAGCGTTTCGGCTTGTTCATGCGAGATATTCAACATATGGCCTACTTCGTGTTTATTGTCGTAAGCTTTAACCGGATCAAATACGATCACATCGCCAGCTTTTTTACCAATGAATGAAGCCTTTACTTCTTCATCTTTCATTAGGTCAACAGCAATAACCACTTTTTCAGCAACAATTCCACCTTCGAGTTCGCTTCCATCTTCATTCAACTGAACAAAGTTTCCGCGTACAGTATCTTTATCTTCAACAGCTTCAACTACTTTATTCTCGCCCAAACGACCGGCATAAGCTTCTAATTGCTTATTAACCATATCGTCGTCAGCAGCAATGGTATAAAAAGGCAAAGCGGTCATTTCATCAAGTTTCACATCAAATGCAGGAGCCATCGCTACATCAAATACAAAGCTGAAATCTGATTGAGTATCCCAGTCGATTGGTGTTTGTTTTTCTTCGTTTGGAAGTGGTTCGCCCAATACATTCAATTTTTCAGCATGAATATAATCAGTCAGGCTTTTCGAAAGAATCTTATTGACTTCTTCAGCAAGTGCTGCTTTTCCGTACATTTTTTTAACCAAACCTGCAGGAACCATTCCGGGACGAAATCCCGGCATATTAGCTTTTTTACGATAGTTCTTCAGAACGTCGTTTACTGTGGCTTCATAATCATTCTTCTCAATCGAAACAGTGAGAATTGCATTCAGTTCGTCGATGTTTTCTCTGGTAATATTCATAATTCAACTCTTAAAGTTATTGGGAATGAGGAAGGAAGAAGAACTTTTTTAAAGTTCCGGATCCGAAACCTATTGCTTTAAATTAATAAAAACCGCTTGCTTATCCTTTTTCAAGGTAAAGCAAGGCGGTTATTCTTTTGTTGTGCGGGCGAAGGGACTCGAACCCCCACGCCGTAAGGCACCAGATCCTAAGTCTGGCACGTCTACCAATTCCGCCACGCCCGCTAAATGCGGTGCAAATGTATGTCATTTATTTTACACATCCAACACCACAGCAAAATCTTTTCAATTGTTTTTTATAAAAGACCCAAATTACCGAAGTTCGAAATTCTGGCCCAAATAAACCCGACGAACTTCCTCGTCCGATGCCAGCTCTTCTGCAGTACCTGCTTTCATAATCGATCCCTCATATAAGAGATACGATCGGTCTGTAATTGTCAGGGTTTCATGAACATTGTGATCGGTAATCAGCACACCAATATTTTTAGCCCTTAGTTTTTTGATGATCGCCTGAATATCTTCAACTGCAATCGGGTCAACTCCGGCGAAAGGTTCATCCAAAAGAATGAACTTCGGGTCGATAGCTAAAGCACGTGCGATTTCAGTACGACGCCTCTCTCCTCCCGAAAGTTGGTATCCATTACTTTTCCGGATATGCTGAAGCCCAAATTCAGTCAAAAGAGTTTCAACCTTTTGCAATTGTTCTGCCTTGGGGATTTTAGTCATCTCCAAAACGGAAAGAATATTGTCTTCAACGCTCATTTGCCTGAAGACCGAAGCTTCCTGGGCCAGGTATCCGATACCCTTTTGGGCCCGTTTGTAAACCGGAATCATGGTAATTTCCTCGTCATCAAGAAAAATACGGCCTGACAACGGTTTTATCAACCCAACAATCATGTAAAAAGAGGTGGTTTTACCGGCACCGTTTGGGCCAAGCAATCCAACGATCTCGCCTTGGTTCACTTCAAACGAAACGCCCTTTACAACGGTTCGTTTCCTGTACTTCTTTACAATATTTTCGGCTCTTAACTTCATTCTGAAGGAATTATTTTTCCGGTTTACTAGCTTTCGTCCATTTTACGCTGGCGAGCTCTCTCTACTCGGGCTGATATAAATATACTTACCTCAAAAAGAATGATCAGGGGAATACTCACAATCATCTGGCTAAGTACATCCGGAGGTGTTATAATTGCGGCTATAATCAACAAAACAACGTAAGAATGCCGTCGGTATTTTCGTAGAAATTTTGGAGTTAATACCCCAATCGTACTCAGAAAATAAACCAAAACAGGCAATTCGAATGCGACTCCACCGGCAATAACGATTGAAGTAACTGAACTGATATATGATAATATATTGATTTGATTGATCACTTCGGTGCTTATACTGTAACTGGCGAGCCAATCCAAAGAAAAGGGTACAATTAAATAATAGCCGAATAAAACGCCTACAAAAAACAGTCCAGACATAATGGCCACTGCACCCGAAGCATGTCTTCGTTCATTTTCGTAAAGTGCCGGTTTTATAAAACTCCAGAATTGATACATTACGTATGGAAACGCAACAATAAACCCCGCGATAATGGCTGTCCAAACATCGACCATAAACTGACCTGACAAATCGAAGTTGATTAACTGAAGAGGTTTGCTCATCAATCCATCCGATTTATATCCAAAATAGTCGCCGAGTTTGATCAACATCCGGCTGGTCCAGAAATCATGACTTTTGGGTGCCAAAATGATAGAATTCCAAACGAAATCGCTATAAATATAGGCAAGTGTTGCTCCAATTATTATTGCAGAAATTGATTTGAGAAAGTGCCACCTGAGTGCTTCCAGATGATCCAGAAAAGACATTTCTGCCTTTGGTTCATCTTTCTTTTTCTTGGTTGATTGTTCTTCTCTGTTGGTTTCGTCGGCCATAACTCAGGAAATAAATGATCTGATTGGTTTAAAAAAATTCGCACAAATATAGCTTATATTCCTTTCTCCATCTGTGGGCTATATCTTAATTTTACTTAAAGGAGGACCAAAAGTATTTAAAATCAAACATTGCCTTTGTATTTTAATTGATATTTTATATACCTTCGGGATGCATATACAAAATGCAATTAATTTTTTGATCTGAAAATAGGTCTTTTTTATGGGAATAGATTACAAGTTAACTGAACATCTCCAGAAATATTTTGGGTTTGATCGTTTTAAAGGCCAACAGGAAGAAGTGATCAAAAGTGTGTTGGATGGCAATGATACTTTTGTATTAATGCCGACGGGGGGAGGAAAATCGTTGTGCTACCAATTACCTGCACTTATCATGGATGGCACTGCCATCATTATTTCTCCATTGATTGCTTTAATGAAGAATCAGGTTGATTCGATCCGGAGTTTTGGCACCGAAGATGGTATTGCACATTTTTTAAACTCGTCGCTAACCAAAGTTGCCGCTCAAAAGGTGCGCGATGATGTGACTTCAGGAAAAACGAAACTGCTTTATGTTGCTCCGGAAAGTTTGACAAAGGAAGACAACATCGATTTCCTGAAAAATGTCAAAATATCTTTTTATGCGATAGATGAAGCACACTGCATCTCGGAATGGGGCCATGATTTCAGGCCTGAATACCGTCGCATTAAACCCATTGTATCAGAAATTGGACCAGCCCCACTAATTGCACTCACCGCAACAGCAACAGCCAAAGTTCAGCACGACATACAAAAAACACTTGGGATGTTAAACGCCAATGTTTTTAAAGCATCGTTTAACCGTCCGAACCTCTATTACGAAGTAAAACCAAAATCGAAACCTGAATCCCAGATTATCAAGTTCATCAAGGAAAATGAGGGAAAATCAGGTATCATCTACTGTTTGAGCCGCAAAAGGGTTGAGGAACTGACTGAAACACTGGTTGTAAACAACATCAAAGCGCTACCTTATCATGCCGGAATGGATTCGGCAACCCGATCGGGCAATCAGGATAAATTCCTCATGGAAGAAGTGGACGTGATTGTTGCCACCATTGCTTTCGGAATGGGAATTGACAAACCTGATGTTCGTTTCGTAATCCATTATGATATTCCGAAAAGTCTGGAAGGCTACTATCAGGAAACCGGACGCGCCGGAAGAGATGGTGGCGAAGGGAAATGCATTACCCTTTATTCGGCCAAAGACATTCATAAACTGGAAAAATTCATGCAAGGCAAGCCCGTTGCCGAGCAGGAAATTGGCCGTCAGTTATTGCTCGATACCGCTTCGTATGCCGAATCGGCTATCTGTCGCCGCATTATTCTCCTGAATTATTTTGGCGAAAAGCTGGATGAACCTTGCGGAAATTGCGACAATTGCATCAATCCGAAAGAACAGATTGAGGCTAAAGATGAGATATGCCGCGCGTTGCAGGCCATTATCGAAGTCAAAGAAAAATATAAAGCTGAACATTTATCAGATATTCTCACAGGCAAGAAAACTGCTGCCGTGAAATCATTCCGCCATTACGAGCTCGAAGCATTTGGTTCGGGTAACGATCATGGCGAAAAATTCTGGAATGCAGTGTTCAGGCAAAGTATGATTGCCGGCCTGATCAGTAAAGACATAGAAAACTATGGTTTATTAAAGATGACTCAGAAAGGATATGACTTTCTGGAAAACCCGGTTGACTTTTTATTGGTTCGCAACCACGATTACGACGCCATTGAAGAAGAAGCAAATGCTGCTGCAGCTCAGGCCAGTGGTGCGGGCGATCCCGAATTATTTTCCATGTTGAAAGACTTGCGCAAGAAGATTTCGAAGAAGCTGAACCTTCCACCGTTCGTTATATTCCAGGATCCTTCGCTGGCCGATATGGCTTTGCAATACCCCATTTCGCTCGAAGAACTCAAATATATTCAAGGTGTTGGCGAAGGAAAAGCCAAACGATATGGCAAGGAATTCGTTGAATTGATCAAATCGTATGTCGAAGAAAACGAGATTGACCGCCCTCAGGATATGGTGGTTAAGAGCGTGGCCAACAAATCGAAAATGAAAGTTGGGATCATCCAGAGTATCGACCGCAAACTCTCGTTGGATGACATTGCTGCCTCCATTGCTATCGACATGAAAGAATTGATTTCGGAAATTGAGACGATTGTAAACTCGGGGACCAAGATAAACATTGATTATTACCTCGACGAAATACTCGACGAAGAGCATCAGGAAGAGATTTTCGAATATTTCAGAGAAGCTGATGATGACAGCATTGAGGCTGCCTTGAAAGAACTCGGGGAAGATGAATATACAGAGAACGATATCCGGCTAATGCGAATCCGCTTCTTGTCTGAGTTGGGCAACTAATAACCAAAAGTCTCATTTGGAAAATTGGCGATTCGGCGAACAAAACACAAAAGCAACAATCCTGACAGATAAACAAAATGTCAGGATTGTTGCTTTTGTACAAAATGAAGCATCAGAAGTAATACGGTCGGCTACTTTTCTTTCGATATAGATTAAAGTCATACCCAATCATAATTTCATAGGTACCCAATTGAAACTTTCGTATATCCTGAATGACGTGATATTCTGAAGCATATCCTATTCTCATGTTGTTTTTAAAGGTATACTGACCAGACAAACAAACAGCGCCATTACTTCTCAGGTTCATTCCGAATTGGAGATCGCCAGGTAAATAAATGATTGCCGACGCATCGAAATAAACTTGTTTACCCATCGTTGCAACAACCAGCAAGTTCGGGCGAAGCATAATCGTACTGGGCAATTTAAAAACATACCCACCCGAAAGATAAACGGTTCGAAGTTCATGCTGAGAAGAAAACCCATTCTGATTCACACTAAAAGTATTATTTATCACCTGGGGCACTGAAAGGCTTACACAATACTTGTCGTCAAACAATACTGCTCCAACCCCAAAAACAGTCATAAAATACTGCCGAACATCCGTTGTATATTCAGGATCGGGAATTTGATCGGGATATAACTGATAATCCTGCAGATTATTATCGTAATTTACGAACCCGCCCCTGAATCCGAAGCGAAGATAATTGTATAAATCAAGGCGAACCTGAAAAGAATAATCACCTGTAATAAACAAACTTTTCTCTAAACCCACATTTTTACGTTGAACATTCACTCCAACGCCGCTTTTCTGATCTTTGATGGGGGTTGAATATGAAATCTGCTGGGTTAGCGGGGCTCCCTTGATTCCGACCCAATTGGTTCGCGATGAAAAGAATAAGCCAGCCCTATCCCACATCCCAACGTAAGCCGGATTAATGGTATTCATATTGGTTACATACTGAAGTGACCATGGGAATTCCTGAGCCTTAGCCTGAAAGCCAGCAAAGGCACCAACAACCAGCATTGACACAACAATATATAGGAATTTTCGAATCATCATTTTTATTAACTCAGCAATGCGATTTAATACGATATAAAAACAAAGCTCTTCTTTACTTCTCCATTACCTAAATTTAGCACATAGTAGTATGTTCCGGGAGCAACCATGCCTCCATTGGATGTTGCAGCTGCTTTGTTTTTAGTTCTTCCATCCCACCATGCGCGTTCCGGAGTTTTCCAAACCTCAATATTTCCATAATTTAATTGTTGGTAGAGTAAATTCCCCAACTGGTCAAAAATATAGATTTTAGCGTTTGGGTAATGGTCGATACAGTAAATCTGGAAATAGTCGTGTATGTTATCATTATTTGGCGAGAAGGCATCAGGAATAAACAAATCACAATCACGGCCATAATCCAGATATTCAGGATGCCCATCACGATCAGTATCATCATTGCTAAAATCTTTGTCCATATTCAGATCCTCAAAGCGCGTTAAATACTGGTCATCATCGTCGTTATCGTCGCGCCAGTCTTTTTTACCATCTCCATCAAAATCCTGTATTGCCGCATTACTACCTATTACGTTTTCTGATGGAGAACACACATTTACAACTACATCAAAACTGTCATCTAAACCATCTCCGTCCGAATCTTTGCCAATCAAAACTTGGTCTGGTTTTCCATCTGCATTCAGATCATGCCCCTCTATATAATCAGGTACACCATCACCATCTGAATCACCATCCAGAAAATCCGGAACTTTGTCACCATCGGTATCTTCCGGAACGATTATTTTTCCATTTTGATTGGAATCGTAAGCATCGTCCACTCCATCACCATCAGTATCGCGCAGGAGAGGGGCTATATAATTGGCTGAACTTTGCGCCTCTATATTATCAACAATCCCATCGTTATCCGAATCAATATCCAGATAATTGGGGTATCCATCGCCATCAGTATCGACTAAACCATCGGCCGCATTTAAAATACCATCACCATCCGCATCCGGATCAAGAGCATCCGAAATACCATCACGATCGGTATCCGGAACAATGAGAAGGGTTACAGTAGCGGTAATGTCAGGGAAATTATTTTTATCAAAGAGTGCATAAACAAACGAGTCTGTTCCAACAAAATGCGGGTCAACTATATATTCGAATGTGCCGTCAACATTCAATGTCAACGTTCCATGAAGTGGAGCAACTACTGGTTTTAAATAAATAAAAAGGGCATCGTTCTCCGGATCCGTATCATTCAAAATCACATTTCCGGCAATCATATTACAACCAACATTGTATTGATCGTCAACAGCTACAGGCGGATAATTGGGTTTGGGAATGATTATTTTCTTTAACTGAGAACAGCTTTTTGAATCCTGAACAACAACGGTGTATGTTCCTGCAGAAAGGTCTTTAATATCTTCGGTTGTTGATCCATCGCTCCATGTAAATATATACGGACTACCAACACTGAAAGGTGTTCCCCCGCTGGCATGAATATCAATGGCTCCCTTTCGTTGCGACTTTAAATCAATTTCAATAATCGCATCAACAATAATATCAATTGCAGCTGGTTCGCTCATTGTAAAATCAACACCCAAATCAGACCGGCAGTCATTTGATTCTATGGTCAGATTAGTATATCGTCCGGCAAGAAGTTTAAATGCACCCCTTCCGCCCTGAACTTTAACATTCTTTATTTCGCCACCAAGACCATAGTTCAGGGTATAAATTCCGTCGATTGTATTGGTTGTTGTAAAGCGAACTAAACCCGAATCTCCGGCACAAACCGGACTCACAATGTCGGTTATTGTAATTACAGGAGAAGGCGGAATAGCCGGAATACTTATAACTCCTGAAGATGTACAGCCTGTTAAAATATTTTTTACCTGTATGGTATAAGTGTTTGTTTTCAGATTCGTAAAAATCGGAGATGCCTGATAATCTACACCATTAATACTATACTGAAGCTCATTCCCTAATGGTTTGATTATTTGGAATGTTCCATTTGGATTATTACAAGTTGGATTCTTAATCACCTTCGATTCAGGAGCTTCCGGATTTAAAGGCTGCTTATTAATCTTCAGTGAAACTACGACTGACTCGCAACCGGTAATCAAATCTTTCACTCTTATCGAATGACTGGTTTCGGGCAACAAGCCCATAAAAATCGGGCTTGATTGATATGACACTCCACCATCACGGCTATACTGATAATAGCTTCCAATTGGAGAGGTTACTTCAATCGTCCCGGTTAAAACCGTACAGTCTGGTTGTTTTTTCACTACGGCAATCAGGATCAGCTCGGGAACAGGAGTTATGGTAACCGGGCCGACTGCATTGGTCGGACAACCACGAACCTCAACCTTCAGGTTAGCATAAATACCACCGGGAGCCGAAATCGTTGCTCGGTTACCCGAAATCTCGACTCCTGAAAACTTACCCCCGTCATATTCAACCACATAATTATTGTCATTTGGAATTATTCCACCGGCACCAAATATCAGTTCAATTTTACCATTTTCGCCAAAACAAACGGGATTGGCTGACGAGAATGAATCGATTGTGTATCTTACAGACGATTCCTGTATTGCTTCAAAAGCGGAAGAAACAGATTTTCCGGTAGCATCAAATACAGTAGCGTAAAAATACGGATCGGCACTAAGACCTGAAATTGAAACAATACTACTAGTAATGGTAACCGGAGCAGGACTGTTTTTCCACTGAATGCGATAAGGAGGTGTTCCCCCTGAAATAGTTACAGTTGCAGTACCATTATTTCCTCCTGGACACGTTATTTCTGTTGATGAAATTTCGGCCGTCAATTCATCCAATTTATACATCGTAAATCTACCCTTATAAGGGCAACTTGCCTTACTATCGGTTACCACGACATTGTATTCTCCTTCAGCTATTCCTGAAATATCTTCGGAAGAAGAAACAAATCCAGCGGGTCCGATCCAGGAATAGGTTGGAGAACCAACAATTCCAGACACCGTTAAATCGATACTTCCTGATGGATTTGCCTTGCTGATTGGAGTTACTGTACCGGTCACATCCAGATGATCTATCACAATAGGCATTGCAAAGGAAGTTGCACATATCCCTTTATCGGGAGTAAAAATATAGGTTCCGGAGTTGGTCATATCAACAACGGCCGGGCTCCACGTACCTGAGGTTCCTTCTTTCGATTTTGGTGGCAAGGTTGGAGCCGGATCGCCCATACAGAACGGGCCAATCGGATCGAAACTTGTGGTAACAGATGGCTCGATGGCTATGGCCAGAGTAGCCTGATTAGCGCATTCGTTCGGATTTGGCGTAAATGTATATGTTCGCCCAATAGCTGGATCGAATGTCGGAAACCATTTTCCGGAGATACCTTCTTTTGATTTTACAGGCAATGGGTTAGCTGCATTCTGACAAATCGTACCTATCGGATCGAAGGTTGGCGTAACCCTGTCAATAATCCGGATAAAAATAGTTGTATCAATTGCACAAGAACCTGCAGTTGGTGTGAACTTAAACGGGAAAGTTCCGGCAGTTGAAGTATTAATAACTAAAGGACTCCAGTTTCCTGAAATACTGTTGTTTGAACTTACAGGCAGCGTAGGCGTTGAACCCAAGCAATATGGTCCAAGCGGATCAAATTTCAAATGAATATGATCAACTATATTAATATCAATGGAATATGGCAATGCACATTGGTCGGCATCAGGAGTAAACAGATAGGTCGTCTTCCCTTTCGTTGCAGTAGAAACAGTTGTATAATTCCAGGATCCCTTAAATCCATCGACTGAAGTTGTTGGAAGAGTAACTGGCGCACTGCCCTGGCACAATTCATTTCTCAGGTCAAACCGGGGTACTACACGTTGATTTATAACAACCTTTACGGGCTGAATATTGAAGCATTGGGTTACCGGATTGGTAGATTTTATATAATAATTGCCTGCTCCATTTATTGCTGTATAATTTGAAAGTTTAATCGTTGCCAAACCATCGGCCCAATAACTAACAGACATTCCCGGATCGGTGGTGTATGATGAAGAGATATCAACTGTAGCCGGTTCGCAAACCGGATCAGGATCCTTAATCTCAAGTTTTGGCATTGGATTAACTTTAACATGCACTGGCTGTATGTCGGAACAAGTACCATTAACATCAAGCTTAATGTAATAGGTGCCAGAAATGATGACACGATAGGGATTATCCAATTTTATGGTAGCTGCCAGGTCGTTCCAGTAAGAATATTGAGCCAATAAAGGAGCAATACTACCCTCAGTAACCGATGCTAAAGTTAAATCGACTCCATCGGGCTCGCACGCCTGCTCAGGATCAGTAATAACAAGTTTAGGTTTCGGAACAATTGATATTTCAATATCATCAGAAACAAGACATCCATCTTTCTTATCACCGGTATTAAGGCTTTTTGCGGTAAGTTTTAGCACTACTTTCCCGGTCAATAAGTCGTTGGCGCCTGGCGTATAAACAGGTTTTTCGATACTCGCATCACTAAAAATACCATCACCATCGGTTGTCCATTCTAAGCCGGCGGGTATATCTTTGGTCGAAACTTTGCTCAAATTGACTAAATCGCCAGCACAAAGCGTTTGATCGGGTCCCGCATCAACCAGGGGCACAGGTATAACCTCAATAGTCCCCAACTCTTTAACCTGACAATTAAATTGAGTCCACTTCTCAACCGACAAGGTATAAATTCCGGGATCGAAGTTCCATTTAATTCCGATTTCACTTCCGGCACCCGATGGGCTTCCGGCCGGAATTGACAATGCATTGCCCAACGCATCTTTCAATATCCAGGTATAGCTTTTGACTGGCTCTCCAATACCTTGATCGACGCGATAAGTGCGCACAGCATTTTTACATACTTTATCAATGACATACTGAGCCTGTGCTACCATCTGGATAGCAAGGAACAAAGTCATTAGTAATATGTAATTCAGCCTTTTCAGCATAATAAAAGTTCAAAGTTTCAAGTTTCGGTCATTCAGCTCCTGTGCATTGAGCTTTGTTATTCCTGTTTCAATATTTTACATTCATTTCTCCAAATTGATTTCACCCCGTTGCCATTTCGCCTTACCATCTTTCTCATGGTTTTTTCAGGTAAATAGGTGTTTTTTCCGGCAGCGGATGAACTGTCAATGTTACGGAATTTGACGGAATTGTTTGTACTCCGTATACATTACTAACCTCAATTACCGTGTATTCGGTCGTTAGTTTTGGATTAACCGGAATTTTTAATGGATTACCAAATGCATCAATTCCAGAATAATTACTCACTACAATTCCATTTTTGTCTTTTGCCTGCAACTTCATGCTCCACGGATCTTTGCCGCTAAAAATAACTTTCAGTTCGGCCGATTCGCCAATACAAATATCGGCAGGGCTAATATCAAGTACCGCTTTCGGCAACGAAGAAAGCACTTTAACTATACCAATTTTCAGATTACTGGTACATCCGGTGACATCACGGGCCGTTACTTTAAAGAAATAAGTTCCCGGTTTTTTCCATTCAACGTTCACCGTGGCACCCGTATTTCCACCAACAAAATCAGCCAGGTTCGTTGGACAAGCTCCCGATACTTTTGCAAAATCAACCGTTCCATCGTTGTACAATTCCCATTCGTATGTATCGCCGGGATTCGGATTAACTCCCAACGGAGTGGTTTGTCCCTGGTACACGACATTCTGGGCCAGGACGGGAGCCAAGGCCAACAGCAGAAGCAGCAGAACTGCTAAAACCAGATAACGTGCTATGTACAAGAGTCTTTTCAAAACCGTTTAATATTTAATCCTGTTCCTGCATGTCCGTCAGCTAAAGCAGACGGCAAGGGATATCACTTTTGCAAAGTGTAATCATTCATTTCAGGGCTGTATCCTTTGCCGTTGCCTTTAGGCAACGGATCGGAATAGCGCTGTTTTCATTGTCATTTTGCTCTGGGAAATCACCCCTTGGATTAGACATCCAGTGAGGGTGACCCCGTGATCCGGATTCGATTGGCGGGTCACCCCGCGATCCTTTCGGGCCATATTGTTTGTTTTTCATCTTTATTGTTTTTTAGTTGAACCAAATGGCACATTGGCCACATCGTATTTAATCAATTTCGTTTACCCGTCATTGCGAGGGTCGAAGCAATCTGTTTGCATATGAGATTGCTTCACTTCGTTCCTCGGGTTCGAAATGGCCTGCGACAATTTCGACAAGCGTTCGACTGAGCTCACGCCGAAGGCTCAATGCAACGCTGATTCGCGCTCAGGCACCAACGCTCTGCTTTTCGAAAACTCATAATCCATCATTTATAACTCATAATTGTTTTGATCGGCTTTCAACCGTTACATTCCAGGGATTTGCAGTTCTGGATTACCGGCCTCTGTCCTTTTATTCATAGGCATTTCGCTGATTAATCATTATTCGATACTGATGATTTCTCATCATTCGCGTAATAGAACTTCGTTGGAGATTGATTCAATTTCTCCTTCGGGTTCTCAATTATTAATTTCTGCCTTTGCTTTTCTCGCCAGTGCTTTCCCCGGTCGGACTCTTCGCTAGCTTAGTTACCACTGTTTGGTGACTGAGACTTCGGCGTGAGCTCTGTCGAACGCCCGTCGAAGTCCAACCGGGAAAAGTATAGGGCTTCATGAAAAACAATTTTTTAAAAATCATCCTTATGGTACAGCAACACCAGTATTAGTAAGTATGATTGTAGTTGGAGCTGGTTTATCAATTGCCGGACGTGGATCGATAGTTCTTGTAGCAACATCATCAGCAGCAGCAAGAATATCAGTAGCTGGAACAGTACATGTTGCATCATCATTAATATCAAAACCATCAGCATCTTCTCCTGCTACGGACAATTTAATAGTTTCTTGAGCTAGCGTTTCATAATTTTTATTGCTAATAATTACTTTTACTATCAAAGAAACTCCATCAGTTGTATTTGCTACCGATGATGTAAGGGCTTTAGTTCCTGCAAAAGTACCAGTAGTGATATCTCCTCCTTCGATGTAAGTTCCGGCAACGGCATCAGTATAATTTTTTGCTAAATGGATTTCCGCTGTTTGGATTGTTCCATCAAGGCCAGTTAAGAAGAACGTTGGCTTCCAACTGGTAACAAAGTTAGAGGCAATTACTTCGTAATACAAAACATCTTTACCATAGTCATAGTCAATGCCAAAGGTCGCACTATACTTAGCAGCTCTTGTTTTATCAACGCACTGAGTTGTAGGATCGCCATAAGCTGCAACGGGAGTTCCAGCTTGTGTGATATTTTTAATATCAACAGTAAATGAAGGACTTGGATCGATTTCCCAAACTTTAATATTATCGGTACAACCATCACTAGCTAACCCAACAACAAAAGTTGGGGTAGCACCTTGATATTTTGTTCCTGACAGTACCTCAGGCGTCCAGGTAATATCAACTGAAGGAGTTGTTCCTCCTACATTGTAATTTGCTGAATGATCAAGCAATTCAGCAGCCACTTTCTTCAATGCAGTAGCTGAATTGTCAGTTGTAGCTGTGCCAACAAGTTTAATAAAATCTTTATCTTTTGTAGCCCAAAACTTATAGTCAGTAGGTGCTTTAACCGATGTTGATGGATCCAAAAGATATTTATAAGATATACCAGCTTTCGGTTGCTGCGGACTGCCAAGGCAATTAACTAAAGGATTAGGTTTTGTGGAAAATGTACTAGGGTCTAATGCCTGCCCAAAAGAATTAATAGTACTGGACAAAATTGCCAGTGCAAATAACGCGAGAATTAAAATTTGCTTTTTCATGATTTTTTTAAATTTAATGTTTGTAAATATTTGCATTTTATTTTTTATTGGTTGTATTCTATGTTTATTATTTTCAATGGGCTGGTCTGTTGTTTTGCAGATTTTGCCCTTTGTTGTTTTAACTTCCAGTGGCGCCGTAATATCGGCTTTCAGGATTGGGTGCTGTTCGGTTTTGGTTCCGGCCCTGTCGGGAGAATCCCAATAACCATCGGGCCTGACAGAGCTAGAATGTCCCAGATTTGGCGCTCTGCCTGGCGGACCGGTTTCGTAAATTTCCCCGGCTCCAACGTTAACAGATTTCCCGGAACTCAAAGATAAAAGCAGATGTCTAATAATAAACGATTTTTCTGCTTTTGAAATCATCATCAGATGTTGGGTAAACGATATTCCCAAATTTCCATCTTCCCTGCCTTGCTGGCAGACTTTCATTTTCCTTTTTTGTTTCTTCATACTCGTGTTTTTAATAGCTCATATTTTGTTGACTCATCTAATGTTAGCGATACTCTTGCTTCATTCCCCTTTTATTCTGGTTATTTAATATTCGATATTGATCATTGGTTATTTTTATCATTTATCATTCATAACTCTTTTATGGCACTTTAATCAAATTAGGCCGTGGCTTAATGGTAATGTTCACCTGCTGCACCGGTGTTAAAACGCCATCACAGTCAGCAACCTGATAGCTGATGGTGTGGACCTTATCGACATACGTCACTCCGTCACCCGGGAATATAATGTCGCTTCCATAAGTCGATGGCTGCCCAGTTCGTGTAAGGGAGCTTCCATCCGCAAAGTTGATGGTCCAGTGAATGGTTGCGCAACAGTTAAATACCAGGTTTATCAGGTCGAGATTAGTGCTTCCGGCCTTAAACAGGTAATAATCAGGCCGGTTTGGACTATAATTATCAGTGACAACATTTGCCGGGTCGTACACTGCTTGCTGGATGGGCATGACACACTCGCTTATCGCCGCAGGAAGGGTAAATGTGGGCGCAATGTCATTAACGGTCACTGTTTGTGTACATTCATAGAACCCTGAAGGATTCTCGGCGCGCCACTTAATAGTGGAAACTCCCCGCTGAAAATTGTAAGGGCCAATCTTGGTTGGGATTGGACTGATCAGGGTGGTAGTGCTTGTTCCGGTGGCAGTTGTTGCGTCAGGATTGGTTATTGTCCATGTCCAGACAATCGGCTGAGAGCCACTATTCAGTGTTGGAACTCCTGGATTATCGGCATCGGCTGCCTGCACGGTATGGTAGCACTTTCCGGCATCGGTTACATACGAAACCGGCGGAAGACAAGTAATATCGGGTTTGGCCAGCACCGTAACAGTAAAAGTACAACTGGTTGAATTTCCATTGATATCGGCAACCTTATAGGTAATGGAAGTTACACCTATGTAAAAGCGGCTTGGGCTTGGAACCAGATTGATTCCGGCAGCAGCTGAAGCCGGGTTGGGTCTTGGGTCTCCGGCCGGATAAGTCATCGCCCAGGTTACCGTTGGAACTCCGCAGGTAACGCTATATGTTGGTGGTGGAACAACCACAATATCTTTATACTGCTGCATAAAATCAGCAAATACTGAAATGTCTGACGGGCAACTCAATGCCGGAGCTGTACCGGTCACCGTAACGGTTTGTGTACAATGGCTGATGTTTCCGGAAGCATCGGTAATTGTCCAGGTAATGGTAGTCAACCCGAAATTGAAAGTATATGTCGAAACGTTATTAACGCCTGTGGCAGGACTGTTTGCCGTTGTTGCACCACTCATGACCCAGGTTTGCGTGTAAACTTCGTTACACGGATTGTTAATCTTAGGTGCAGGTACAATTACGTTGGCCGTACATAATCCGGCATCAACATTTTGTGAAACATTGGTGGCAGTGCTGCAATCGACCGATAAAGTTGGCGACGAAAGGTTCTGGATCGTAACCGTAAACGGACAACTTGCAGTGAGTCCACCGGCATCGGTAACCGTGTAAGTCACCGTAGTTACCCCGGCCGGAAACGCAAGACTTGATACTGATCCTGAACCATTAGCGGTAGTACTATTAGGATAAACCAGTGAATAAGTCAAAACAGGATTTGGACAATTGTCAGTAATGACCGGTGGTGTAAAGTTTCCACTAACCTTGGTACAACTGCCATTGGTAATAAAGTCAGTTACATTGGCCGGACAGGCAATGGTTGGTGCCTGGGTATCGGTTACGGTCACGGTTTGGGTACAATTGGTTATATTTCCGGAAGCATCGGTGATGGTCCAGGTAATGGTGGTCATACCAATCGGATAAGTTCCGCTGGCATCAATCAGACTGGTTTTGTACGGCGAATTATTAACCATCGTGAAAAGCTCATTGCAAGGATTTGAAATGGAAGGAGCTGGCACCGTTACATTGGCGGTACATATCCCTGCGCCAGCGTTTGCAGTTACATTCGTGGCCGTAGAGCAATTAACAGTGAATTGTGGCGTGAGATTTTTAATCCAGACCTTGAATGAACATGTAATCGAAATATTGGTGGCATCGGTTAAGGTGTAGGTAACCGTGGTGATTCCAACATTAAACGTCTGGCCTGAAGCGTAATTTACCCCGGTAGCTAAACTGCTGCCCGAAGTTGCCCCGCTCAGAACCCAGGTAAGTTTAACTCCCGGACAGTTATCCGTAAAAGTCGGATCGGGCAGTAAAATATTCGACAAACTACAACCTCCGTTGATCGTCTGAACCTGATCAGGCGGGCAATAAGTAAATACCGGAGGTTGGTTGTTGTCAACAATGGTAACTAATTGACTGCAGTTGGCTTGATTTCCGCAGGCATCCGTTGCTGTCCAGACCACAGTGGTTACCCCGACCGGGAACTTCGAAGGCGCATTGTTGGTCACCACGATACTGGCAGCCGGAGTACAATTGTCGGTAGCCGTGGCGTTACCCAGCACAATACCTGAGGCAACGCACTGCCCGTTATCTAAAACGCCGTTCACGTTGGCGGGGCAGGTAATGACCGGTGCCTGATTGTCGGTGATTGTAAACGTTCCCTGCGTGGTAATTTTATTTCCACAGCCATCGGTGGCCGTAAAAATAACAGTGGTTCCCCCACACGAAGTGGCCAAAGCGGTGAAATTATTGGTCCAGGTAACCGTTCCGCAGTCGTCGGTTGCAACTGCATTGCCATTTGCACCCAACCAGGTAGTCAGTGCCCCTGCACTGAGCGGACCACATGCAATACTGGCATTTTGTGCCGGAGTGGTAATCGTTGGTGGAGTAATATCCTGGGTGAAAATATTCTGAGTCGCAGTGCTTGAGTTACCGCAAGCATCGGTGGCCTTCCAGGTTCGTACTATTTTGGCTGCTCCTCCGCAAGTACCTGGTGTTGATACATCAGTATAGGAGAGTGTACCGGTGGCTAAACTGAAATATACTGATGGTGTACAATTGTCGGTTACTGATGCAGTGCCGGTGAAACTCGGGAGTGTGCTACTGGAACATAAGATAACATCCGCCGGAGGAACAGTTATAATCGGAGGAGTATTGTCTTCGAGTGTGATGAGTTGTATAAATGGGGCACTGACATTACCGCAAGCGTCGGTAGCTACGCTCGAATAAGTATAGGTCCCGGCCTGTGGGCAAGTGCCTGAAGGAACAAATCCTCCAACCAGTGTCTTGGTTACTACAACCGCTCCGGTACAATTGTCGGTGGCGACCGGATTTAGCGATATTGCTGCTGCTATTCCTGCGGCATCGCTGCATTCCAGGTATTTATTTTGCGAAGTTGCCGGTGTTGTCCAGGTTGGTTTGGTGTCATCGATAATTGTAATTATCTGGGTATAATCTGTTGCTGCAAAATTTCCGCAGGCATCTTTAACCTTCCATGTATTGGTAAAAGTTCCGGCTTTAGAACAGAGACCGCCGGATACAAAGGCTCCGGAAGTTTTTACCGGAGCCTGAACACCAGAGCATGCATCTGTAGCTGAAGGCGGAGCCATTGCTTGCGCTGCTGTTAATCCAGCCACATCAGAACATTGCAGGGTAACATTCATCGCACCGGCAGCAGTGGTCCAGGTTGGCAAAATCGTATCCTGAATCCGAATGGTATGGATGACAGTTACCGGATTGTTACAGGCATCCTTAATGGTGTAGGTGCGGGTAACCACAACAGGGCAGGTTCCTGAGGAGGCATCCGAACTGGTTACAGTCAATGAGGCATTGGGTGTGCAGGCGTCAAAAACAGAAGTTACACCAAGGGTTAATAAATCGGCCACCGTAGTTGCGGCAGCTGGCACATCGGCTACAGAACAACCCTGAACCGTTATTGTAGTTGGCGTACCTGTAACCACTGGTTTGGTGGTGTCCTTGATGGTTATGATTTGGGTAAGGTTTTCGAAGTTTCCGCAGGCATCGGTAACAGTGTAAATTCGGGTAATAGTGATCGGACAAGAGCCTGAAGTAACATCAGAAGACGTAACTACCAATAAATTATCAGGTGTAAACGCATCATTGATGGTAACTCCCATTGCTTCCAGTGCTGCTACGGTGGTAACCGGTGTGGAAACGGTTGCCGAACATCCTTCAAAAATTTGTGGAGCCAGCGTACCGGTGACGACTGGCTTAGACGTGTCGTTCATATTCACCACCTGCGTGCAGGTACTGCTACATCCGTTGCTATTAGTTACAGTAAGCGATAACGTGTAGGAACCGGAGCAAGTATTCCCGGCTTTTACAGTCACTGTTGCAGCATTCGAAGCTCCGCTAATCGTACCGGTACCCGCGATCGTCCAGGCATAAGTGGTCATCCCTGCCGGAGTGGTAAAGTTATCCGTTGCGTTGGGAATAGTAGCCGATGGACCGGTGATGGAACACACAGGTAAGTCCTTTACTGTAACATTTACACTGCCATATAATGTAGAACATCCATATCCATCAGTAAATGTGAGGTTGTAAGTTCCGCTGTTGGCTGCAGTAATGTTTGGAATCACGGGGTTTTCATCGGTTGATGTAAATCCTGCAGGACCAGTCCACGTGTATGTAAATGGTGGTTTTGTTGATGTTTTGTTTGCTCTTAAATTAAGGTCTCCATTCATACAAACAGGTCCGAAAACCGAAGGATTAATTGTTCCGGTTACGGGATCGAGTGTTCCGAATGAAATATCGTCTAATCCGAAATCATTACCACCAAGATTCGCATTTAAGTCAACGATCCTGATGGTTGCTGTTGTGTTGGCACCTGAAAACCATCCACTGGTAGCGCCATAATAAAAACGAACCCAGTTGTTGAGATTTACCATTCCATTATTGGTCGGTTTGTCTGCTACGTTCAAATCAGCGATGGTTCCAATATTGGTCCCGTTAACCCTGAATTGCAAACGAGCTGGTGATGTTGGATTTAGGTTCATACCCCATGCACTGTAGTAGTAGGTTGTATTGGGCAGAACATTTACAGTCTGCTCCCAAACTGTTATGGTTCCATGTCCATTAACAGCCATAAAATTCCGGCTTCCGGTGGAGTTATTCGTATGATCTCTACCATAAAAGTTTGCATGAACATTTTGTCCGTCTGTGGTGATCGAATAACCATTGTTTCCACTATCGTCCCACAATTCACCCTGTCCGGCAGGCACAAGACCCGGTTGATCCCTTTTGTAAACATACCCGGTAGTGAAATCCACTGCCGGGTTCACCAAATTCGTATTGGTAAAGTTCCCATTAATAACCAATTCGGTTGAAACTGGAATTAAGGCCATTGCAGTACATCCGTAACTATTGGTTACCGTCACACTATAGCCTGATGCAATATCCACATCAATTGGATTGCCAGTCATTCCATTGCTCCATAAAAAAGTATTTACCCCGGAAATGCCCGTCACAGTGAGGTGAATTTTCCCTGGAATAGCGCAATAATCAGCATCAATTACCGGGGTAGGATTCGGATTTACAGTGATGGTGAAAGTTTTTGGTAAGCCGGTACAACCATTTGCCGTGGCAGTTACACTCACCGTTGCAACTACTGGAGAATTGGTGTCATTGCTATATGTATATGCCGCAATATTTCCGCTTCCACTGGTTCCGAAACCCACATCTATTGTGCTGGTCCAGTCATAATTCGATCCGGCCACATTGCTCCCAAAAGTGATGGCAGCAGCTGTATTTCCGTTACAAACCGGCCCGATATTGGCAATATTATTCACCACCGGACTGGGATAAACCGTGACTGTAACAATAAATGTCCCTGTACAACTTGGAACGCCGGGAGTTGTAGCTGTGACGGTATAAGTAGCAGTAGCATTTGAACCTGTGGTATTTATTAGAGTCTGACTGATGCTGGTTTGCCCTGTTGCTTGAGCGCTTCCTCCTGTAATCGAACCTGCCGGACTGATTGACGGAGCGCTCCATGTGTATTTGGTTCCTGGAGGAACTGTTGTTCCGGGATCGCCGTCAACCGGTGTGACAGTAAAGGAACCTCCGCTGCAAATGCCTGCAACAGTCTGGTTCGGAATAATCGGCGACGGCAAGGTTGTAATCGTAATCGAAGCCTGTCCCGGGCAACTGAACCCCGGATAAGTGTAGCTGGCGGTGTAAGTGGTGGTTTGGGTTTGGGTAACGTTGTTTACATTTGCTGTGGTTGGGTTGCCAAAGGTTGGATTCACCGGACTTGACGACCAAACAACGGTGGGCGCAATTTCTCCAGTGATTGTAACATTATCAATTGCCCAGTAATAGGCATCGTTTGCCTGGTAATAAAACCGAACATATATTGAACTTTTGCCAACAGGTAATGCTACTACCTGTTGCACAAAACCATTTGCAGAGCCTTCTGTTGACGAATAACTTTCCAAATCAGTCCAACCACTCGTGCCATTAGCTGACCACTGCACAATTGCTTGATCAGAACCTCCGTCATCTCTGAAATAATGATAAAAGGTCATTGTTGCTCCGGTATAGCCAGATGTACTAAATTGTGGACTCTGAAGGGTTGATGTAAAATTGGTGCCTCCCACTTCTTGTGAGTTAACAAGATAAAATTGAGAATTGTCATTTGAATAAAAAGTTACACCTCCTGGTCCAGGAGCATTATAGTAATATCCGTTTGCTCTTAGGTTCCAAGCCTGGGTTCCGGATGTTGGGTTTTCTGTCCAATTGTTAGTAGCCGCATTGAAATTAGGAGAAAGTAGGGTGAAGGTTTGTGTTGGTTGCGGTATCGATGAAGTCAGGTTAAAACTCTGGGTAGCGCAAAGTGAGTTGCTCGATGCGGTTACGGTAACCGCTGGTGCAGGTACCACTAAAACAGGCACGGTAACGGTGTTTATACAGCCAGTTGGCGCGGTCAGTGTAAATTCATAAATCACTGTGGTCGAAGTCGCGTTGCTGCTATTCAGCGTTTCGCTGATGTTTCCGCTTCCGTTGGAAGTAGCCGGGCTGATTCCAGAAACCGCAGCTCTGGTCCAGGTCCAGGTGGTCCCGGCAATCGATGGTGTTGGATTAAACGTAAACAAATGGCTGCTACACAAATCCGGAGGATTGGCGTTTGTTAATATAGGTAATGGCCGGATGGTTACCGTTACTGTCCGTGTTCCTATACAGCCGTTTGCATTGGTCCCGGTTACGGTATAAGTGGTTGTTGCTAACGGGGAAACCATAATTGTTGGATCGGTCGAAAAATCGCTGGCACCATCGTTCCAAACATAGGAGACCGCTCCGCCTGCTGTAAGGGTTGTACTGCTTCCGCTGCAAATAGTCGACGACGATGGCGTAATGGTAATGGTTGGCGGCGGGTTAACGGTTACGGTAACGGTCGCAGTATTGGTACATCCATTAGCATCGGTTCCAGTTACGGTATAAGTTCGGGTTGATGTAGGGCTGGCAGTAACCACATTTCCGGTAGTTGCCGATAATCCAGTACTTGGGCTCCAACTATATGTAAGTCCTAAGTCTGGGCTGCTGGCAGTCAGGGTGGTACTGTTTCCGTTACAAATTGTCACACCAGCTGATACATTGACTATGGGCTTGGGCAATACGGTTACCAAAACGGTGGTTGAATTTACACAACCATTGGCATCAGTTCCGGTGACCTTATATGTGGTGTTAACAACCGGGCTGACAGTTAATGTTGCTGCTGATCCAATGATTGCTACACTTGGAGGTATTGTCCAGCTATAAGTATTTGCACCACTTGCAGTAAGCGCGGTACTTGAACCCAAACAAACCTGTGGGTTAACAGGCGTAACGGCAATGGTAGGCAGAGGATTAACAACTACTGTAACATTTTGTGTATTGGTGCAGCCATTGGCGGTCAGGGTGTACATGTAGGTAACCGTCACCGGTGCACCACTGGTGTTAATAAGGGTTTCGCTGATATTACCAACTTGTGGGGTTGTTACAGCGGCATTGCTGATCCCTGCAACTAAAGCACGCGTCCATGCAAAGGTGGTTCCGGTTGTAGCGCTGGTGGGCGTATAGTTGAAAAGTGAGTTGGTACAAATATTAGCCGAAGGCGAACTCGACAAGGTTGGCGTTGGGTTCACCACCACATCCACATACTGCAAATTCTGACATCCTGCCGATCTTAGCGTGAATTCATAGCGGACGGTAACCGGATTTGGAGTGGTATTGGTCAGTGTTTCATTGATCAAATTGGTTGCTCCGGCTCCGGCTCCATTGCTGATACCGGGCACAACCGGACGGTACCACGAATAGGTAATTGGCGCGGTTGCACTTGTTGCAGTGTAAACAAAAGCGGTATTGCTGCAGATAGCCGGTGGTGTGAGACTACTCGTTAGTGTGGGCGATGGTTTGACTGTAACCTGAACACTTTGTGTGCCCACACAGCTCCCAATCTTCAAGGTATAAACGTATATTACATCTACTGGTACCGGGCTGGTATTGATTAATGTTTCGTTAATTGTTCCAGTTCCTGAAGCTGCAGCATTGCTGATATTGGCAACGGCTGCCCTGCTCCAGTCGAAGCTTACCGGAAGAAGGCTGGTTGGTATATAGGTGAACAAACTATTGCTACAGGTCGTGGTCGAAGGGAGGCTGCTCAGCGTAAGGTCAGGTAATACGGGAACAATTACATTTTGAACATTGGTACAACCGTTGGCAGTTAAGGTATAAACGTAGGTCACATTGATCGTGGCAGAAGAGAGGTTTACCAAAGTTTCATTCGGGTTATTGGTTCCTAAACCGGAATTTGGTGTAATTCCTAAAATAGCCGCACGGGTCCAGCTAAAAGTTGTGCCGGCAGTGGCGCTGGTTGGCAGATAACTAAAAAGCGTATTGCTACAGATTTGCGGAGGAGTGAGAGAACTGCTCAAAACCGGTTTTGGATTCACTGTAATGACTACTTGTATCGGCGCTCCGTCGCATCCATTAACCCTTGGTGTGATGGTGTAAGTCAAGGTTGCCGGATTTGGCGTAGTATTAACCAGTGTTTGGGCAATGGAATTGCCATTGCCTGCCGCTGCGCCGGTAATGCTACCGACAGGCAAATCAGCAACCGTCCATGAGAAAGTCGTTCCAACGACAGATGCGGTTAGCGCGATGTTGGTAATGTCTGCCGAACAGATGATCTGAGAGGCAGGAGTAGCAGTAGCTATTGGTGTCGGATTTACAGTAATTGTAAAAGTCTGTGTCGGTCCGTCGCAGGTTACGCCACCATTCGTAAAATGCGGAGTGACAACGAGGTTTGAAACTTTTGGTGCAATTCCATTATTCGAGGCAATGAACGAAGCGATATTACCCGTTCCCAGAATAGGCAGGCCAATGCTGCTGTTATCGTTGGTCCAGCTATAGGTAGTTGTACCTCCCGAATTGGTCGTGGTAAAGGTAATTGCCGGCGTTCCGCTTCCGTTGCACACAATCACATCGGCAGGCTTATCGACCTGGCCCGTTGGATTCACGGTAATGTCAAATGTTTGAGCGGTTCCGGTACAAGTTGTTCCTGAATTGGTGAAAACCGGAGTCACTGTGATGGTGGCCGTTACTGGTAAAAGTCCGGAATTCGTGGCTGCAAATGCTGCGATATTTCCGGTTCCGCTTGCTGCCAGACCGATGGAAGGTTTATTGTTTGTCCAATTGAAAACCGTTCCGGCAACGGCTCCTGTAAAGTTGATGGCCGAAGTGTTGGCAGTGTTACAAACCACCAGATCCGAAGGATCGGTAACGGTAGGGATTGGGGTTACAGTGATGACTACACTGATAGGACTTCCATCGCATCCGTTTGCTATTGGAGTTATCGAATAAGTTGCAGTTCCCGGTGCATTTCCGGTAGCAGTTAATGTCTGGGCAATGGTCGCACCACTACCGCTGCTTGCTCCTGAAACGCCCGATTGAACAACTGTCCAGTTAAAACTCGCACCGGCAACCGAGCTGCTTAAGGCAATTGAAGATGCTGATCCCGAGCAAATGGTTTGTGATACCGGGTTGGCTGCAACGTCAGGAATTGGATAGATTGTTACACTTGAACTGGTAGAACTGCAGCCGGTGGCAGTTTCTTTAAAGGTAAACGTAACGGTCCCGACAGCGATGCCTGTTACAAGTCCGGCATCAGTAATGCTCGCCTTGGTTGGATCACTGCTCGTCCAGGTTCCGCCAACAGCCGGTGTCCAGTTTATTGTTTTTCCAACACACACGGATGCTGGCCCTGATAAGGTTGGCAGCGGGTTAACCACCAAATCGCGGTATATTGTACTGGTGCTGGTACAGGTAGGGAATACGACCTGCAACCTGTATTCGCCAGCATCGGCAACAGTGGCGTTGGTAAATGTAAGCGTTGTGGTGGTTGCCCCCGAAATTGAACCGCCGTTAACCAGTACGATGCCTCCGGGATATTTTTTCCACTGATAAGAAATCGGAGTTTCTCCTTCGGTAGTTGCGCTGAATGATGCAGTGCCACCTGCACAAATGGTGGTGGCTATACTGACTGGTGTCAATGTTGCTATCCGGTTAACCGTGATGGTAGCCGGATTGGAAGTTACATTCGCATTCACAGCATCGGTAATAACCACCCTGTATTGTGTCCCGGTTGGATTGGAGGCGCTTCCTACCTGGTAAACATTCATTTTTCCATCAGTTGGATAGGTAATATCGGGATCTCCAACAATATCAGTAAAACCAGGATCGGAAGGTCTTTTGCGCTGCCAGGTGTAAACAATGACAGGCGATCCGCCCGATATTGTCACAGTGAAAGGAATCATGTTGTAATAGCAATCAGTCTGGCTGACGGGATGGGTCACAATGGTCAGGTCGGGATTTACTGAAACCGCATAAATCCTTGCCGGACTGTCTCCGCAATCGTTTGATGCTTTTACGGTTATATTTCCACCTTGTGCGGCTATACCCGTTTTAACTGTTAGCGAAGTGGTCCCTTGTCCCGATAAGATAGTCCAGCCTGTTGGAACTGCCCAGATATAGGAAGTGGCATTCGTAACAGCACTGATTGTGTATGTTTCCGAGGTGGCCGGTGTTACAAAGTTGTTTCCTGTGACAACGCCCGGTTGTAATGGCGCTTCAGGCCGCACCGTCACGGTGGCATTTCCCGAAATTGGATTGGAACAACTGGGTGCCGACTGGTATTGAACACTTACAAGGTTATAAATAAAGTTGCCGACAGTGGTTGTCGGGGCCGGCACTGAAGCGGTTGTATTGGCTCCGATATTGGTGGTCTGGTTTGGTGCGCCGTTGATGTTGTAGGTAACCGTAACCGGTAAAGCCATCGGGTTGGTAAAAATCACATTTGGTGCAGTTGTATTTTGGCAAACCGAAGTTGTTCCGCTGATGGTGGCGGATGGCGTTGGGTTGACGGTTACCGTAGTTGTGTTTGGAGCCGAAGGTCCGTTACACCCGTTTGCTGTTACGCTGATGGTTGCAACACCTGAAAATCCGGGAGCCCAGGTAATTGTTCCGGTTGTTCCTGTTCCTGAAATCGTATTGCCGGCTCCTGAAACGCTCCAGTTGTAGCTGGTTGCATCAGAGGCTAATGTAGTGTAAGTCGTAGTGCCGCTTCCCTGACAAATGGTTGTGGCAGATGGTGTTGGTGTCGATGGTATGCCAACCGTCGGTGAAACTGTCACGGTGCGTTTAACCAACGCCGAAGGCCCGTTACACCCATTGGCTGTAACCTGAATGTCAACAGTACCTGTGAACCCATTGGTCCAGGTCATTACTCCTGAAGAGTTGATTGACCCTGCGGCAGCGTTGCTTAAACTCCAGTTAAAACCAGTGTTATTTGTTGCTGTAGTTGCATAAGTTGTTGTGGTTGTTCCGCTAGTCACCTGACAGGAAGGTTCAGTACCGGATGATACTGTAATTGCGGTTGGGGTGCCAACGGTTGGGGTAATATTTACCGTTCGGACAACTTGTGCCGAAGGTCCGTTGCATCCGTTTGCTGTAACCTGAATATTGACACTACCAGAGAATCCAATGACCCAGGTCATTACTCCTGAAGAATTAATTGATCCGGCAGCGGCATTGCTCAAACTCCAGTTAAAGCCTGTATTGTTTGTGGCCGTGGTTGCATAAGTTGTTGTGGTTGTTCCGTTTGTCAACTGGCAGTTTGGATCACTTCCCGAAGCAATTGTTATTGCCGTAGGTGTGCCCACTGTTGGAGTCACCGTCACAGTAGTTGAAGCAGAAGCCGAAGGTCCGTTGCAACCGTTTGCGGTGACGCTGATGGTTGCAACACCTGAAAATCCGGGAGCCCAGGTAACTGTTCCGGTTGTTCCTGTTCCTGAAATCGTATTGCCGGCTCCTGAAACGCTCCAGTTGTAGCTGGTTGCATCAGAGGCTAATGTGGTGTAAGTCGTAGTGCCGCTTCCCTGGCAAATGGTTGTGGCAGATGGTGTTGGTGTCGAAGGTATGCCAACCGTCGGAGAAACTGTCACGGTGCGTTTAACCAACGCCGAAGGCCCGTTACACCCATTGGCTGTAACCTGAATGTCAACAGTACCTGTGAACCCATTAGCCCAGGTCATTATGCCGGATGTATTAATTGACCCTGCAGCAGCGTTGCTTAGACTCCAGTTAAAACCAGTGTTATTTGTTGCTGTAGTTGCATAAGTTGTTGTGGTTGTTCCGTTAGTCACCTGACAGGAAGGTTCAGTACCGGATGATACTGTAATTGCGGTTGGGATGCCAACGGTTGGGGTAATACTTACCGTTCGGACAACCTGTGCCGAAGGTCCGTTGCAGCCGTTTGCTGTTACCTGAATATTGACACTACCAGAGAATCCATTGGTCCAGGTCATTACTCCCGAAGAATTAATTGATCCTGCAGCGGCATTGCTCAAACTCCAGTTAAAGCCTGTATTGTTTGTGGCCGTGGTTGCATAAGTTGTTGTGGTTGTTCCGTTGGTTAACTGGCAGTTTGGTTCACTTCCCGAAGCAATTGTTATTGCCGTAGGAGTGCCTACTGTTGGAGTAACAGTAACGGTAGTCGAAGCAGAAGCCGAAGGTCCGTTACAAACCGTTTGCTGTGACGCTGATGGTTGCAACACCTGAAAATCCGGGAGCCCCATGTAACCGTTCCGGTTGTTCCGGTTCCTGAAATTGTATTTCCAGCTCCTGAGACACTCCAGTTGTAGCTGGTGGCATCAGAGGCTGACGTCGTGTAGGAAGTATTGGCGCTTCCCTGACAAATGGTGGTGGTGGATGGGGTTGGAGTAGAAGGTGTGCCAACGGTCGGGGTGACTGTTAAAGCGACAGCATTGGAAGTAACTGCCGGTGCGCAAGTACCACTGACAACGACATCAAAGTTTCCTGCGATCGCAACTGCAGGATTTGTTATAGTCAGGGTAGCAGTAGTTACATTGCTGTAAGGAGCGGTATTGGTCAGGTTTGTGCCATTCCTTCTCCATTGATAGGTAAGACCAGTACCAGTTGCAGGTTACGCCAATTGTCGGAGTACCAGTTCCGGCACAGACAGCAGCCGGAGCTACCGGTTGAACGGTTATTGCCGGAGCAGCATTCACTGTTAAAGCGACAGCATTGGAAGTAACTGCCGGTGCGCAAGTACCGCTGACAACGACATCAAAGTTTCCTGCGATCGCAACTGCAGGATTTGTTATAGTCAGGGTAGCAGTAGTTACATTGCTGTAAGGAGCGGTATTGGTCAGGTTTGTGCCATTCCTTCTCCATTGATAGGTAAGACCAGTACCAGTTGCAGTTACGCCAATTGTCGGAGTACCAGTTCCGGCACAGACAGCAGCCGGAGCTACCGGTTGAACGGTTATTGCAGGAGCATCATTCACTGTTACAGCGACAGCATTGGAAGTAACTGCCGGTGCGCAAGTACCGCTGACAACGACATCAAAGTTTCCTGCGATCGCAACTGCAGGATTTGTTATAGTCAGGGTAGCAGTAGTTACATTGCTGTAAGGAGCGGTATTGGTCAGGTTTGTGCCATTCCTTCTCCATTGATAGGTAAGACCAGTACCAGTTGCAGTTACGCCAATTGTTGGAGTACCAGTTCCGGCACAGACAGTAGCCGGAGCTACCGGTTGAACGGTTATTGCCGGAGCAGCATTCACTGTTAAAGCGACAGCATTGGAAGTAACTGCCGGTGCGCAAGTACCACTGACAAACGACATCAAAGTTTCCTGCGATCGCAACTGCAGGATTTGTTATAGTCAGGGTAGCAGTAGTTACATTGCTGTAAGGAGCGGTATTGGTCAGGTTTGTGCCATTCCTTCTCCATTGATAGGTAAGACCAGTACCAGTTGCAGTTACGCCAATTGTCGGAGTACCAGTTCCGGCACAGACAGCAGCCGGAGCTACCGGTTGAACGGTTATTGCAGGAGCATCATTCACTGTTACAGCGACAGCATTGGAAGTAACTGCCGGTGCGCAAGTACCGCTGACAACGACATCAAAGTTTCCTGCGATCGCAACTGCAGGATTTGTTATAGTCAGGGTAGCAGTAGTTACATTGCTGTAAGGAGCGGTATTGGTCAGGTTTGTGCCATTCCTTCTCCATTGATAGGTAAGACCAGTACCAGTTGCAGTTACGCCAATTGTCGGAGTACCAGTTCCGGCACAGACAGCAGCCGGAGCTACCGGTTGAACGGTTATTGCCGGAGCATCATTCACTGTTACAGCGACAGCATTGGAAGTAACTGCCGGTGCGCAAGTACCGCTGACAACGACATCAAAGTTTCCTGCGATCGCAACTGCAGGATTTGTTATAGTCAGGGTAGCAGTAGTTACATTGCTGTAAGGAGCGGTATTGGTCAGGTTTGTGCCATTCCTTCTCCATTGATAGGTAAGACCAGTACCAGTTGCAGTTACGCCAATTGTTGGAGTACCAGTTCCGGCACAGACAGTAGCCGGAGCTACCGGTTGAACGGTTATTGCCGGAGCAGCATTCACTGTTAAAGCGACAGCATTGGAAGTAACTGCCGGTGCGCAAGTACCACTGACAACGACATCAAAGTTTCCTGCGATCGCAACTGCAGGATTTGTTATAGTCAGGGTAGCAGTAGTTACATTGCTGTAAGGAGCGGTATTGGTCAGGTTTGTGCCATTCCTTCTCCATTGATAGGTAAGACCAGTACCAGTTGCAGTTACGCCAATTGTCGGAGTACCAGTTCCGGCACAGACAGCAGCCGGAGCTACCGGTTGAACGGTTATTGCCGGAGCAGCATTCACTGTTAAAGCGACAGCATTGGAAGTAACTGCCGGTGCGCAAGTACCGCTGACAACGACATCAAAGTTTCCTGCGATCGCAACTGCAGGATTTGTTATAGTCAGGGTAGCAGTAGTTACATTGCTGTAAGGAGCGGTATTGGTCAGGTTTGTGCCATTCCTTCTCCATTGATAGGTAAGACCAGTACCAGTTGCAGTTACGCCAATTGTCGGAGTACCAGTTCCGGCACAGACAGCAGCCGGAGCTACCGGTTGAACGGTTATTGCCGGAGCAGCATTCACTGTTAAAGCGACAGCATTGGAAGTAACTGCCGGTGCGCAAGTACCGCTGACAACGACATCAAAGTTTCCTGCGATCGCAACTGCAGGATTTGTTATAGTCAGGGTAGCAGTAGTTACATTGCTGTAAGGAGCGGTATTGGTCAGGTTTGTGCCATTCCTTCTCCATTGATAGGTAAGACCAGTACCAGTTGCAGTTACGCCAATTGTCGGAGTACCAGTTCCGGCACAGACAGCAGCCGGAGCTACCGGTTGAACGGTTATTGCAGGAGCAGCATTCACTGTTACAGTGGCTGTATTGAATGAACCAATTCCATTTGTGCAATCATAAGGCGGCGTTCCGCTACTTAGCGCAGTGATTGTTATGGTTGAAGTTGCAGATAATGAGATTGTTGTGAAAGTTCCGGAATTTCCGCTAAATACCATTGTGGCAGTGTTTCCGGTGGTTGCTGGGTTTGTTGTATTGTAAGTCACCGTAAAAGTCCCATCTGGTAAAGTTGTTGAATTTAGCGTAACAGTTGAGGTTCCGCTGCCACAAACCGTGGTTGCAGTTGCTGCTGAAGTAAGTGCGTAGGTTGGACATGCCCAATAAACTATAACTTGCCCATCACCACCCGAACCACTAGTTGTACCACTACTTCCTCGTTCGCCACCACCACCGCCAGGATTATTACCATTATTGCCATTATTATTACCACCAGCACCACCAGCACCACCAGTAGCGCCAGCAGTGCCAGTACCTGCAGCGCCTGCATTACCTGCAGCACCTGCGGTATTACTATTAGTGCCTCCTCCATTTCCTCCATTTCCACCGGCACCACCTGATCCTCCACCACCAGCACCACCATTCGCAGTGCTAGTTCCCCCATTTCCTCCAGCAAAGCGAATAGTACCGGTGCTTGCGGCCACAGTTCCTCCATTTGCTGCATTTGCCCCATCGGCAATGACCAAGTTGCCAAAACTTGAATTATTTCCATCGCCTCCAGCTGCTCCCCCAGTACCTACCGTGATTGTATATGAAGAACCTGATGTTACTCCTAAAGAATTATTCCCGGCAAAGGCGCCACCACCGCCACCTTTGTGGGTATTTCGATTACCGCCAGCGCCTGAACCCCAGGCTTCAACCCTAACAATAGTTACCCCTGCAGGTACAATAAAAAAATATGTTCCTGGAGTGCTATATGTTGCAGGTGAAGACTCAATCCCCATTGCCGATTTCAACCTTACTACAGGTTCACTGGTAGTTTCCGGTTCGGGTTGTGGTTTTGTGTCTTCGGCTTCCACAAAAATCCGGTGTTTAGCTGTGCCTGTACTTCCGAAAATATCGGTTACCTGGTAGGTACGTGTTATCGTGTACGGGCAGTCGGTGCCGCTTTGGGTTTCATCAAGCAGTTTAAAACCGGAAGGAATTAATGTACAATTCTTTAATACTTTCCCACCTGCGTCAATAAATCCTTGAAACGAGATGTATGGTTCAGGAATTACCTCGTTACACTTAATCGTTAGGTTTTCCGGAGCAGTCAGAACAAAGCCATCCGCATCAATTTCAGGAATTAAACCGTTCGCACGATTCTTTGCCGGATCATCCGAGGTATCAACAATCCGGATCGTGCATTCGTTAAAGGCAATTATTTTATTAAATGTAACATCGCTATTGACAAAGAAAGTGCTGCCAGAGGGAGTGTCGGCATTACCCATAATGAACGTCCCCCCACGAATAGATTTTGAACCGTTACCTTCAAGTATTTGAATATCATCAGATTGGCCATTGTTTGAATTTGGAAAATCAATCGATACGACTGGATTTCCGCTAATTTGTAGTTTTGTTTGCGGCGAAATGTAAAGAGTTGGTTCATTTCCGTTAGAAAATCCCTTGGTTGCAATTATAATTTTTCCTCCTGAAATATCACATTCCCCCGAATCAATTTTGAATTTACCCGAAATAGTAAAGGTTCCTCCTGACATGTAAAACCGACCAGCTTCTAAATTCTCCAGCAAATTTTGGCCTGAATTACCAACATTGAATTTGCCATTTGTAATTTTCAGATCACCCAAATTGGTAACGTTGCCATCCATGCCTATCACTACTGCATTCTGATTTCCAAGCCAAAATCCACCACTGGCCGGAATTGAATAGCTTGCAATATCGAAAACCGGATTTGAAAAAGTGTTTGTTCCGATAACCTTGAAAGTTCCGTTGGTAATATTCAAAAACCCCAAAGCGGTACCAGAGAGTACCTGAAAAGTTCCTCCCGGAGAAAAAGTTAGTACCGAAGCAGCTGTGGTTCCTTTATTTAAAATGAGACCACCGGGATTTCTGAGATTGGTAAGAGTAGCACCCTGGCAATTGAATACTGCGTTAGTTGCTCCGGTAAAAGTGAGGTTTACGCCCGAAGCATTGGCTGTATTTCCGCCCGCGCCTGCCGGGGCGCTAAAGTTCATTGTTCCTTCATTGATCAAACTTCCGTTAACCACCAGCGAATTCGTTGTAATCGTACTGGTCGATCCGGTTGGTGCGCTGACAAACCTGGACCCCGATTTAACGGTAACAATTCCATTTACCGTCAATGTTCTTGCGGCTATTCCATCGTATTGCAGTATCCCGGAGGTACCTTGCCCAATTTGCAGTGAATTGATAACTGGCGGATCAACGTCGATCGTAACCGTTGCTCCATTAGCAATCAACACATTATCACCCGCAGTTGGAACAACACCACCCACCCATGATGTTGTTGCACTCCAGTTACCGCCTGAAGCTGTACTGGTTATATCTGCCCCCTGACCATAAACCGAAATTAACAACAGAGAAAGTACCAAAGGAAAAGAATTTTTGATCTTACCTGTTGAACCTAAAAAATTAGATTTTTGCGAAAATAAATCAGGAGTCGGGGGTACTAAACGATACAATTTGGCGTTTAGAAACTGGAAGAATAAATAAACTGGCTGAAAAACAACAGAGATACTGTTTGAAAAGGATTTGCAGGTATGCCTCAATAGAGCTACGAAGTCATCTCGCCTATTCCTACAGGTAAATCCCCATAAGGTAGCCGAAACAACAAGACATAATAATCGAGTTATTATTTCTTTATTGAAGCTCATAATTCTTGCAAATCCAATCAATACCTAAAAATTCCTGAAAATCGGTTGAACGGGAATCAGTCGTCCAAACTCAAAACAGAATTAAAAAATTAAAATCCCAATTCATCAAATCATTCAATGATTGCTTGACTATCCCAAAACCGTCCCACCGGTTTTATCTTCCCTTCTTACTAGTCGTTTCAAAATGTAGATTGGTGCAATTCGATTTAAAGCTAAAAAAAAAAATCAAATTACCGTGGACAGAATTCCCGCCAACTAAGCAATGCGACTACATTTCCGGGAAGAAAAAGTCATGTAAGTAAATATAATTCATTTTTTCGTAAAAATAGAACGAAATACCATTTTTAAAACACTATAATTCAAACAATTACACACACAAACAATAAGACGAAACTAGAATAAGGCATTTTGAAGCGCACTATTTAGAATGATTTCAAATTAGAGGGAATAAAAAAACTTAAAATCTATATTGGTAATTTATTGTTCAGTACAGCTATTGCAAATAAATATAACACGCGGTTCTTCAATTCTATTTTGATGATCTTGTCGCTTTTTTACCAAATTTTTAAATGAATGTCTGGCAGTTTACCTAAACTTTTAATCAAACAAAATTACGCGGCATTGAATCAGACACTCATAATTTTCAATGATCTAAATACGGAAATGACAGGGGAACGAGAATCGGTCATTGGTAACTTGTTTCAAAATCTTATCACTGACGAGGTCCCGAAATAAGTTCGTCATACCACAGCGTCAAAAAAGAATAGAACACATACTCGCGGTATCGTTTCCTGAAGAGTTATCATCGTTTCGGACGAAAAAACCAGAAACCCAATACCCTGACTTCGAATTGCAAGCATCGAAAAGTAGTTATCTCCATGCTTTCGTTCTTGTAAGGATGTCATGCAACTTATCCCTTTTACCCCCTTTCGAATATCACCTGAATAGACTTTGTAAAATAAAATTCGCTCCTCTTCATGACAAAATCCACTTTTTTTTAATTAAAATTGGATCACTTTTAGCCTTCAATCATAACTACCAACTAAATCAAAAAAAATGGGATCAAACAGAAGGGATTTTCTCCGAAATACCATCATGGGCGCCGGACTAGTCGCCACTGGTTTTACCGGTCAGGCTGCAACCTTTAGCAGCGAAACTGTTTCAAAACAAAGTGAGCAAAACCGCTCCCAACGGTTCAATATGTCAGGATATGCCGCCCCAAAACTCAACAAAGTACGCATTGGGTTTGTTGGTTTAGGCATGCGCGGACCGGGTGCCGTTGAGCGAATGTCGTACATCGACGGTGTTGAAATTGTGGCCTTGTGCGACCAGTACCCCGATCGGGTGGAAGCCATGCAAAAGCTGCTCGAAAAGCAGGGGCTACCTAAAGCAAAATCATATTCCGGAAGTAAAGACGCATGGAAAGCCATGTGCGAAAATCCCGACATCGATTTGATTTACATCACCACGCCCTGGTCGTGGCATACACCCATGGCAGTTTACGCCATGGAACACGGCAAACACGCCGCAACTGAGGTCCCAGCAGCAGTTACCATTGACGAATGCTGGCAATTGGTTGAAACTTCGGAACGGACTAAAAAGCATTGCATGATGCTTGAAAACTGCTGTTATGACTTCTTCGAATTACTCACCCTAAATATGGCCCGACAAGGCTTTTTTGGAGACATTGTGCATGGAGAAGGAGCTTACATCCACAACCTTATTGACCTGAATTTCAAGAAAGACGGCTATGCTGAAATGTGGCGTCTAAAAGAGAATCAGCATCGCAACGGCAACCTCTATCCGACCCATGGATTGGGGCCGATTTGCCAGGTGATGAACATCAACCGTGGCGACCAGATGGAGTACCTGACCTCGATGTCGTCGGCCGATTTCCAGATGGCCGGAAGAGCCAAAGACGAAGCCGCCAAAGACTCTTTTTACAACGAATTTACCACCGACCATTATCGCGGAAACATGAATACGACGACCGTTCGCACGTACAACGGACGCACAATCATGATTCAGCACGATGTAACCAGCACCCGTCCCTACTCGCGTATTCACCTCGTGAGCGGAACCAAAGGTGTTGCCAGCAAATGGCCCGATCCGGCAAGAATTTCAACTGGTCACGAATGGTTGAAAGAGGATGAAATGAAGAAACTGGAACAGCAATTTACGCCCGAAATCGTGAAGAAAATTGGCGAAATGGCAAAAAAAGTTGGCGGCCATGGCGGCATGGATTTTATGATGGATTGGCGCCTCATCGATTGCCTCCGAAACGGTCTTCCATTGGATCAGGATGTGTATGATGCAGCGCTTTGGAGTGCGATTGCACCTCTCAGCGAAAAATCGGTTGCCAACCGCTCCAACTCGATCGATGTTCCCGATTTTACCTGCGGAAGCTGGAAAACAAATACACCCGTTGAGTTGACCTTAAAAGGCGGGGGAACCACCGGAGTGAGAGAAAAGAAGGTGGATGATTCGAAACAACTGAATGTAAAATAGATATACTCCGGATTTTTCCCCTGACAAGGTTTCTGATCCCTGTCAGGGGAAAAACCGATTTACCCCACAGAAAAGACACATCAGCCCTTAACCGGAATTCCTGAAATCATTGTTCGGGCCTGCCGACATTTCAATTCGTTCGGTTTACGCTTCAATTTTCAGTTTTACTTCGTCAAATACTTAAATTACGGCATTTAACTGAATGAATTTTCGAAATACGCATCGATAATCAGGTCCATTTCCTGATTCACCTTTTCGTCAATCCGCTGACGGCTTTTATCGGCTGCAAACCAATCCAGGGCACGGCGCATTCCTTCACGAAAAGATATGCTTGCCTGAAATTCCGGAACAAAGGATTTGATCTTGGAATTGTCGAACACTACGCTCCAGGTTTTATCGCCCAGCAAAGGCCCTTCGTATTGCGGCGCCACCTTCACGATAAAATCGGAAGGAATGTGAACCATTTTGACTTCAACGCCCAAAACATCAGCAATGGTCTGGTAGATCTGGTTCCAGGTCAGCACTTCGTCTGAAGTAATGTGAAAAGTTTGCCCGATAGTTTTGTCGTTTCCGAGTAGCCCTAGGAGCCCTTTAGCAAAGTCTTCGGCATGGGTATTCACCCAAAGCGAGGTCCCATCGCCATGAACGATAATGGGTTTGCCTTTCAGCATACGGTCGACCAGCGTGTAGCAACCAAATCCGCCGATTGCAACCGGTAAATAGGTGGCGTAGGTAAACGACGGCCGTACGATTGTGACCGGGAAATCCTCATCGCGATAGGCTTTCATCAACAGTTCTTCGCAGGCAATTTTGTTGCGCGAGTAGTCCCAGTATGAATTTTTAAGCGGTGTTGATTCGGTAATGATATAATTGACTACCGGCTTTTGGTAAGCCGAAGCTGAACTGATAAAAACGAACTGTTTGGTACGTCCACGGAAAACCTGCAGGTCGCGTTCCACATCTTCAGGAGTAAAAGCAAACCAGTCGACTACCACGTCAAAATTCAGGTCTTTCAGTGCGTTTCGCATGCTCTCAGGACTGTGAATATCGCCGGTTAACTGATGCGCTCCTGATATTTCGCACGAACGATTTCCGCGATTAAGCAAATAAAGCTCCATTCCCCGTTCAATAGCTATGCGGCTGACTGTTGTGCTGATAAATCCGGTGCCACCTATAAAAAGTACTTTCATAATGGGTTTGGTTAAAGGTTATTTCACTAAATTCTTAAAAGCTGATCCAAAAATCAGATAACCGGTATTTCCGGCAATCGTACCCTCGTTTTCTCCCCACAAGAATGGCCAGTCGTCGTAGTTTTCGAAGTGGTCGGGGTGCCTGAATAATAAACCTGGAGCAACATTACCCGGTATCGCTGAAAAATCGGCCCTGTTATTACCATAAAATACCGCTTTCGGACGAGTTGCACCCACTGTTGCCACCAACGAATAATTGTGATACGGATGGCATCCAAAAAGCCAGTTGGAAGCTTTAAAAGCATGGCTGGCATCGACAATATCCGGGAAATATTTGCTGGCAAAGCAAACAGTAGTGCCAAAGTTAGTCACTTCTCCGCTTCCAGCCCAGTTTCCCAGGCCGATCGGCACTCCGTAAGGATTATCCTTTTCAAGTCCGTCGATGTATTCTTTATATTTCACAACAAAGGGACGAAGCTTTTCTTTGTAGGATGCGTCCATATGAGGGATAGCATCTAATGCAGTCAGAAGGACGAAATTAACATTTCGCTCAAGTGCTGGCCATAAAAGCTCCTGAAATTTATCGACATATTGTTTCTCTCCGGTTGAGATATACAGCTGAAGGTTGGTTGCAATATCTGCCGATCCTCCAAACCTGCCAGCAAGATTCTTTGGTTGTTTGGCAAGTAATTCGGTTGCCTCGTTCAAAAGTCGTTTTGATTGTACTAACGCCCTTGTTGACAGATCGTCATTATATCCCTTCAATGCCCGGCTTACCGCTGCAAACATGGTGGCTGCCCTTAGGTCCAGCCCGGGATTACGGCTTGTAAATGCCCACATGTCATCCTTCACTCCGCTCGACCGGCCATCAGCCGCTACTTCGTAAGGTCCAAGCTTAGGATTATAAGGAAGGCCATCGGTTATTGAGGCAGCATCGCCAAGGTGATGGTAATTATCTAAAACGGAATTAGAGAGCGTTTGTGACATGTGCCCGATAATTTCTGCCTGAGCTACCAGGTTCAATGTTCCATGCTCGATAAACTGCAGCATGTCAGGTGTCCCATCCGGGCGATGAAGATTAACATAGCGATTCTTCTCATCGACGAAAGTCTCATCACGCAAAGGTTTAAAATATTCCCATGTTTGTACAAAGTTCTGCACCACCCCAATATTCGATCCGGTCTCAATATCAAAATCTCCGGCATCGAAGAAACCGCCTACGTTTAGTCCGGGAATCAATTCCAGCGCTTTATATTTGGTATCTGTTGTTGGTCCCTGACTATGAAGGTCGAAATGATCGGTGTTTGGCGGAGCCTGGAGATAACCGTCCTTAAAAGGCTCGCCGTGCCACACCCGGTAACCCTCCTTTACGTACATGTGATCCATGTGAATAGGAATCCATACATCGCTGGTGGCGTCGGTTATCCAGTTGTAAACACTGTTGTCAATTAAAAAGTTATTGGTTTTAAAGTTGCCATACTCAATGTAGTAGATACCCGGAGTTTTCACTGAAGAAAAATCGAATTTCACGTAGTGGTACTTGTAATAGTCACCCCACGATACAATATTGCCGCTGAATGCTTTGGTTGCGTTGCCGTCGTCGCCAATTTTATACAACGACGCGGTTGTTAACGGTTTGTCTTTCTTATCAAGCTCAATCACAGCAACTTTGGGTTGCGAAGGAAGGTAGCCCACCTGAGAGAAACCAATATTTGGCTCTCTTATCCAACCTTTAATGGCATTGGGTTCAAGGATCCAGGTCAACACCTTGCCTGTTTTTCCTGAAGGAAGGACGCTGCGAACCACAAACCAGCCGTTTTGAGCCAGCATACGGCCGTCGAAGAGCATTAGATCGGCATCAGTCGAACTGATTTTCACCAAACGTTCAGCTGCATCAGGAGCAAGCAACAGGGTCCGGCCGGTTTCGAGCGGAAGCGGATCGACAAATTTGCCGGTTCCCCGGTCGTCTGAAGTTACATATCCCTTGAATTGTTTGATCTTCACGCTGTTCGGTTTCGTGATGGTATTGCTTACTGCATAGCGAGGGAACCGCTTCGGACGGCCATCCATTAAATAGGCTTTTCCCCAATATTGCGAGGGTAGAAACTCCAGATTAAACCCGGCTTTCCCTTCAAGTGCCTTGGGAACAGGCTTATCAAGGTAAACCGATATTTCAATACCTTTACCCTTAGCAGTGACAACCACCCGCGAATCAAAATCGTAATCTTCGAACCTTAACGAAGCCTCAATCGTTTGCGAGGCCCGGTCTACTTTTCGGTTTGAAATTGTTGGAACAAGATCCCACTGTTCAGGAGTATTTGACAACCTTACAGCACCGCCCTGCGCAGTTCTTACTCCATGGTGTATCAATTCGATACCGGCATTCTTCTCGTCGTTAAAACCGCCGTTAAAAAGATTGCTGTACACAAGGAAATTGACACCCTGTGTCTCGAAATACTCCAGATCGTTGATTTTCAAATCCTGGCCCGAAGCATACTTGAATGACGCCATTAGTAGCACTGCAATGAATAAAAATGCTGGTTTTTTCATATTGGTTATTAGGTTATGGTTTAAATCTAAAGATATGCAATGAGATATGTCGGATAACCAGAAAACTAAATAATGTTTTAGGATTACATAACATGATGCAATATAGTCTGAAAAAAGATTGTGTTTAGCATCGGTATCCTGCATTAACAAACTTTTACGAATATTGAACTTCTCCCTCCACCTCGAATCGTCATGCCGAACTTTTTTCGGCATCTCAACGCACAAAAATTACATTTTTCAACGAACATGCCATTCAAAGCGTCCTACCCTTTGCCGTTCCCTGCCCGCAGCAGGCGGGGCCTTTAGGCAACTGGCATGAGGAATTTCTCACAAAAAAAAGCCGCTCCCTATTTAGGAAAGCGGCTTTTGTATTTTGTGCCGTAGAGACGTTGCATGCAACGTCTCTACAAGCATTCTGCAATATTATTCTTCGTGTGCGGCCAGCAACACTTCCAGGATTTTCTTTCCAGCAGCAGCAACGCTGGTTCCAGGTCCGAAAATAGCAACCACACCGGCATCGTAAAGGAATTGGTAGTCC
>CAXXPT010000033.1:0-124725 GCA_963676375.2 Prolixibacteraceae bacterium | reverse complement strand
ATTGACACAAGCAAAGCATAATGAGGAGTTTGCATCCTTATATGCAGAGAGACAGCGAAAAAATCTAAAATGGTTTAATATAGGCGTTTTAGTATTTTCGACTGGAGGAGTTATGGGTTGGGCGATTTGGGACAATTTCCCATTGTTGGCTTGCCTTGTCATAGCATCAGTTTCCTTGCTACGCTTATTACAGCCACACATCATTTCGACAGAAAAACAAATTAGCAATATTGACACCATAAGTGAATTCTATTTTGGTTATTACAATAAACTCGAACGACTCTGGTATGACAGCGAACATAAATCTATTGACACAGAAGCCGCAAAAGCACAATTTTTTGAAATAAAAGAAACCGAATCTAAAATGACCAGCTTAGTTAATGATACGATTAGAACAAAACCTAAACGACTCGTTGACAAGGCTGGGAAATATTCAATTAATTACTTTAAAAGAACCTTTAACGCTTAAAATTATGGCAGACGAATCAACACCTTCTACAAGCGAGACACCAAGCGCAGTTCCAAGTAACATACCAGACAGAGGTACTGGAAAAATTGGGACTAACAGTATGCCTAGGTTTGAGAATCCACCACCACCACCACCTCCACCACCTACGACTAAAGATTAATTTTTGGCGGCTGCGGCGGATTTTGGAATATTGGCATTCCAAAACCTGTTTTACCACATTTGACACACACTTTGTTTTTTACAAGGTGACGACAGAAGAAACGCTTGAAGAATGAAAGCCTGGCTATAACATCAGCTACCCGCAAATCCGGTAGCGGTGGTTTTTCTAGGCTTTCTTTCCGTATTTTCTTTACTTCGGTTTGACAGAGCCTTGCTCGCAATCCGTCTCTGCGTGTAGCTTCCTACGTTAGCCGCCATTATATTGATCGATACCTTAATGATTTATACCTATGTCAGAAGAAGAACTTGACAAACTAATTGAAGAAAATTTACCGCTTGAGATAGATGGGTACGCAAGAAGAATTGGTGTGTTTAATGGATTAAGCACAATTATGTATTCAAAAGATGGTAGTTTTTTGGGGAAATATTTAAATGGAAATGTTACTTCATATTCACCGGAATATTATAACGAAACTGTTTTATATGAGGTTGTTGGAAAGGATTTGGAAGAATCATATTATAAAATCAAAGAAAAAATTGAACTGAATAATCAAATAAAAAAGGAATTTCCTCAAAACATCATAATTGACTTTAAATCAAGCTTTAAAATAACAGATGGAATTAAAGAATTGAATATAAAACTTTTTGAAGTCTATCTGGTTTTGGACACAAATTCAGATTCGCAATTTTTTTGCGTTGTATCAATAAATCCTTCATATGACAAGCTCCACATTTTACCAGTAATAAATGGTCTTAAGAATAAGATAAAAGAAAGGGATTTTATAAAATTATCTGGCGATGATAGTGACTTTGACTATGCCAATTTTGAATTACCAAGAATTGTACATTTATTTTCATTTGACTTCAAACAAGCAAAAAATGAAATTAGAAGTTTTTTTGCCAACAATGGATGGAAAACTAAATTTAAAGACAAATATGTATTTGAAAAAGAGAAAGTTGCTAAACAAGAAAAAATAATTCTATGTGAAGGTAAAAACTATAAAATTCTAAACTCCATTAAGATTCCTAATGTCGTTTTCTCTGAAGAACACAATAGTGTTTCTATTTTTCAGAATATTAAAACAAGAGAGAAATATTGCTTAAGAGATAAGGATTTCCTTATTGATGAAGAAATTAGAAGATTGAAACAGGTTTTCCCCAAATACTACATATTAGATTTTTATTGTATTGAAAACTATTTATATCATCCAGATAACATTGCTGAGTTGGAACTTTTTGGCTTTTCTAAACAAGAATATATTAAAAACATAATAGCAGTAAAAACGATAGTCTCTTTGATATTATAAGTAATTTCAAGTTGACACGACGAGGATACAAAGAGTTAACAGAGAATCATATTAAAGAAGTGAAAAATGCTGATTCAATTTTAATAAATGAGTTGAAATCAGATGATTTTGAAGTTTTCTATAAACATTTTGACATGAAATCTTATAAAAAGGAATTTTTAGGGGCATTCAATTTAACTGATTTTAAATTAGTTGGAACAAATTGGTTTAAAAACAGAATTAACAAGATAATAAATAACGGCTGCTAACTTCAGCTACCCGCAAGCCGGGTTTTAGTGGCTCGTTGACAGGAAATTAGTATATTTAAAGGCGGCTTATCGTGGACAATTTTTCGGGTAAAATCCCGGCCTGCGTGTAGCTTCCTCCGTTAGCAACAAGTTAAAGTGCATCAATGAGAGATGAATATATTAAGGTCGGAAAATGTATCTGGTGTCTGAATGAAAAGCCTTTAGTTAGCTTTTTCAATAAGCCTCATACGATTTCTAAACAGATTGGTGGAACTTCTATAGGATTTGATATTTGTGACTCGTGTAATAGTTATTTCGGCACAACGGACAAGTCAATGAAATATCCAATGTCTGTCGAACTTGCTTTTAAGGAGATATTTAACGTTACTAGACACTTATTGTCGAATCTCTCAGAAAAACAAAAAAACAACAACCAAATATTAAAATCTGTCTATTTTGAATATTATAAGTCAAAAAATATATTGAGAATTAAAAAACGATTTGAATTTAAACGTTCCTTTATTAAGGATTTCACGCGTCAATTTAAGAAGGGTGTTTATGAAGTTTTTTTACAGGAGTATCATAGAAATACAGGGCTCGGACTAGATAGTAGATTCGACAAAATTCGAAAATTTGTACGATATGACAAAGGTGATTTGCCACTGTATTTTGCTGACAACAATGGTATCTACCTTGTATCCGAGGACATTGATACACCTATTCTAGCCTTTGATGAACACAACATTTCACCTATTAATGATTTTGGGTTTTATTCGATTTATTTGTTTGGACATTTCTTATACATTGAGGTTACTCCCAGAGCAGAGCTAACTAGAGAGATTTACTTGAAGAATGAAGCGAAAAAAATTGTTGGTTCTGGTTTTATCAATAAGAGCATTAGAGAAATGGACTATATTACTGATTTAGATTTTACATTGCAGAAATTAAGGACATAAAAATAACCTGTTGCTAACTTCAGCTACCCTCAAGCCGGGTTTTGGTGGCTCGTTGAAAGGAAATTAGTATTTTGAAAGGCAGCTTTTCGTGGACAATTTTTCGGGAAACACCCGGCCTGCGTGTAGCTTCCTACGTTAGCGCGCATAATATGAGGACAGTGCAATTACTAATATTATCTCTTTTTTTGACATTTCGTTTGACTTTTGCGCAGACAGATTGTCAAAAAGCATCTGAGAAAGCAAAGTCAGACTTTCTTAACTCTGACTATTCATTTCATTCAGAGGAGTTATTACCTGTAGAGAATACCTACTTTTATGTTTTAAGCCAAGACTATAATATAAGCTGGCGCTTTGTTGATTCATTGGATTTTTATGCTTGTTATGACTCTACTATGATAGAGCTATTAAAAGGTAAATATGGCGTTGATTTTTTAGAGAGAGCTCATGCAAAAGTTGACAGTCTAGAAAATTCCGAGAACTGGAGAAGAGACCCAGAGTTTCCTGGAGGACAAGTTGAGATGTTTAAATTCATATCAGTCAGACTTCCAAGTTCTGATTTAAAAAGCAACGACATTAAAACAAAACTATATGTAGAGATAGAAATTGACTCAACGGGAAAAGTGATCAACACCGTGATTCGACGAGGAATAAATAAGAGCTTTGATAAAAATGTAATTTCTATATTTAGTCAAATGCCAAAATGGACTCCTGCATATTTGTTTGGTAAACCAGTTAGACGGAAATATGGTATTCCAATAAATATTGATTATGAATAAATTACGACGCGCTAACAAAAACTATATGTCAATTGGGGTTTCGGTGCGGACAACAAAGTTCGCAGCCCGCAACAACGGCATCGGGGTTCGACAGGAAAGTAACCCGCAATCCCCAACTGCATATAGTTCCGTCCGTTAGCGGTAATGCTATTGCGGCAGTGCAATATTGAAGATAGTGCAAAAACCAAATAAATTTGACAATATGATTTGTATTTATTGTGACACACAACAACCTGAAAAAGGATTTTTCTGCCCTAATTGTTATAAACAAATTAAATGCAAACATTGTGGAGAAAGCCTTATTAAGGATGCAAAGATTTGCGTATTCTGTGGCGAAGAAATTGGACAAAAAACTTCTTCTTCAAATTTGAACAAGATTGAATTTTCCGAAACGGAAACAGAAAGAAGCTTTAAAGCATCCTTCACTGACACAGTCGGACAAAGTATCAGTGAATCATTTGGGATGATTCTTACTAGCAAGATCGGACATAGGAAAACTCTTCCTCCTGCCCTTTCAAGCATAAATGAAAATGAGCAATTCTCTAGTACAATTGATGCTACTGATGAAATTATAAATGATCTTCCACAAAATAGCAAAACTGAAACAGAATCATCTACCATTCCGACATTAAAAGATGTAAAACTCAGGGATTTAGCTAAGACTGAAATTGATTGGCTCATTGTTTTCGCATATGTTGCTACAGATGGTGGAAAAAAGGAGTTTTCACGTACTGATATTATTAATCTATACAAAGAGATAGGCAGATATGATATCAATAGAAGTAAAGGTATGTCACAATATTTTAAAATTGCTTTAAGATCACTTTTTATAAAGTCAACTAATAATATAAATTACATCCTTTTAGAAAAAGGCAAAAACAAAGCACTTGAAATATTTAATGGCAATTCTATTTCAAAAACAGGTAAGAAAAGTTCTACGAGAACAGGTACTGCAAATTCAAATGATGAAGAAGAGAATAAACAAGGAATACCTAAATCAAAAAGAACTAAATCAAATAATTCTATTGGGTTTGTCGATTTAAAGTTAACGCAATCCGAGCAAAAATCATTAAATGATTTTTTTGAAGCTAAAAAGCCATTGACACAAAATGAAAATGTTCTTGTCGCAATTAAATGGTATATCGACCATAAAAAGATAGAAGAAGTATCAATGGAAGAACTAAATTACCTACTAAGCATAGCATCGAAACCGCCAGCTGCCTTAGCGCAGGTTCTTGGAAACATGGTTGGTTCAGGTTTTCGGTGGGTAACAAAAGGAACAATAGGGAAATATCATCTGAGTTCAATAGGAGAAAGCTATATTATCAATAAACTACCGAAAGGAACCAAATGAGTGAACTAAAAACCTTTGTTTCCAAAATTTCAGATTTTTTCACCTTTGATTCGGGTAATCAGATACAATATTTTGTTTATTTTTTACAAGTTGAGAATCAAGCAGAATCAGTCAAAGCAAAAGATATTAGTGAATGCTATGACATATTGCACCTAAATCCATACTCTAATATTCCTTCATATCTAAATTATTATTCAAGAAAAGGCAAAAAACAGCAATTTCTAAAGAAGAAAAGTGGGTATGTACTCTATTCCTCCACAAAAGAAAAAATTGATAATGAAGTAGATAAGCCTGTTGAAGTTAAACCAAGTAATTCACTTTTTCCTCAATCAATTTTTCAGAATACAAGAGGATATCTAATTGAGTTTGCAAATGAAGCTAGTAGTTGTTATGATCTAGGTCTATATAATTCATGCTTATTTATGCTTCGTAAAATAACTGAAACTCTAATTATTGAATTGTACGAAAGCAAGAGTCTACAGTCGAAAATTAAAAATGGGAATGGCGACTATTTTCAATTAAGTGAACTTGTCAAATCTGCAATTAATGAGCCAACGTGGAAGTTGACTAAAATCGTAAAAGAAAGTCTTCCTAAAATTAAATTACTTGCTGACTCAAGTGTTCACAGCAAGAGATTTAGTGCAAAAAAACCAGACATTGACGACATAAAAACTAACGTACGAATTGTATTCGAGGAAATCATATCTCATATCGACTATAATACGTGGAATTCTAAAGTATGAAAATTGGATTTAAAATGAAAGAGAAGCACATACCGCTAACTTCAGCTACCCGCAAGCCGGGTTTTAGTGGCTCGTTGACAGGAAATTAGTATATTTAAAGGCGGCTTATCGTGGACAATTTTTCGGGTAAAATCCCGGCCTGCGTGTAGCTTCCTCCGTTATAGCCAAGCTTAAAAAACATCGCTACTAATATGAGAGACCGTATTTGGACAGAATTGACACAAGCAAAGCATAATGAGGAGTTTGCATCCTTATATGCAGAGAGACAGCGAAAAAATCTAAAATGGTTTAATATAGGCGTTTTAGTATTTTCGACTGGAGGAGTTATGGGTTGGGCGATTTGGGACAATTTCCCATTGTTGGCTTGCCTTGTCATAGCATCAGTTTCCTTGCTACGCTTATTACAGCCACACATCATTTCGACAGAAAAACAAATTAGCAATATTGACACCATAAGTGAATTCTATTTTGGTTATTACAATAAACTCGAACGACTCTGGTATGACAGCGAACATAAATCTATTGACACAGAAGCCGCAAAAGCACAATTTTTTGAAATAAAAGAAACCGAATCTAAAATGACCAGCTTAGTTAATGATACGATTAGAACAAAACCTAAACGACTCGTTGACAAGGCTGGGAAATATTCAATTAATTACTTTAAAAGAACCTTTAACGCTTAAAATTATGGCAGACGAATCAACACCTTCTACAAGCGAGACACCAAGCGCAGTTCCAAGTAACATACCAGACAGAGGTACTGGAAAAATTGGGACTAACAGTATGCCTAGGTTTGAGAATCCACCACCACCACCACCTCCACCACCTACGACTAAAGATTAATTTTTGGCGGCTGCGGCGGATTTTGGAATATTGGCATTCCAAAACCTGTTTTACCACATTTGACACACACTTTGTTTTTTACAAGGTGACGACAGAAGAAACGCTTGAAGAATGAAAGCCTGGCTATAACATCAGCTACCCGCAAATCCGGTAGCGGTGGTTTTTCTAGGCTTTCTTTCCGTATTTTCTTTACTTCGGTTTGACAGAGCCTTGCTCGCAATCCGTCTCTGCGTGTAGCTTCCTACGTTATGTGCAAGGCTAATTGGCGCTTCGTACGACAAATTGAGCTTGGAACAATTAAAATATATGGATATACAGGATTCAATAAGAGTTTTAGTCGATTTGAAAGGAAATTCAAATCGTGGGTTTGACTATTTACCGATTTTATTAGTGATTTTCTCAGGTTTAGTTTCATTTTTAATAGCCTACTTTACGTCTAAGTGGACAAGGAAAAATGATATTAGTCAATTAACTCACAAAGTTGACTATGACCTTAAGCAAATGTTTATTCAATTGGAATCTGGCAATTACAGAATTCTATATGAGAAAAAACTTGCAGCGTTAAAACGAATTAAGGAGATTCAATTTACCATATTAGAGAGCTTTACCGAGCCTTTTGATTCCCGTGACGAATTTATGCATAATTTTCCTTTCAAAGAGCTTATAGCAAATATGCACAATCTTATTATTGAATATTCTTATGTTTTTAATGAGGAAATTGCGAATGTTTTTAAAGACATTTATCACGACACTGATTTTACTCATAATAATTATGATCCCGATAGTTCAGACTGGTATGGTTACCCGGATAGGATTTATAAAAAATTCAATAATCTTGTGGTCATTGTGACAGACAATTTAAAAATAGATTTACAGAGTATCGAGCAAAAGGTAAAAAAGCCCAGCACATAACTTCAGCTACCCGTCAAGTGCGGCAGCGGTGGTTTTCGGTGGGTATCTTTCCGCTTGGGCTGCTTTTCGGATTGACAGGAAATCGCCCGCAATCCGCCCCTGCGTGTAGCTTCCTACGTTATGCGTCATGCTTGGGTGACAGTGCGCAACATTAACTTTTTAGTTGATATGACCAAAGTCACAATGACAATCAAAATAATAAATGAATTTTGAAAACTTAATAAACAATTATAATTTTAAAAAATATGGAATCATCAAATGACAAAGGACAGGTATTTCCTAAAAGGAAATACTCAATCGTTATTCAAACGATCACAACAATATACGCCTTATTTTATGCTTGGTTTTTTATTCTAAGTTTTATTCCAAGTCCTCAAGGTAGCTCTCTTGCTGACCATCCGTACACCCCATGGTCAATCGAAATGGTATTTGTGAAAATATTCTTTATCTTATTTATGGTTGGATTTTATTATTCCTGGAAGAGTAAACTGATTTCAGGAATAATATATATGCTATGGTGTGTATTATTTTTATGGCAAACTATTTACATTTCAAATCTTCTGCATGTTTCTGGTGATGCAGTAATGTTTATTCCGCCTGTTTTAATAATTGCAATTATTCTTATCATTTCAGGTCTTATAGAAAAAAGAAAGGGAAAAACTGTAAGTTCGTAGAAACACTTAATTTGACAAGGTTCTATTACGTGACAACCTACTTTTATAAAAAAGTTTTACAAACTTTGGGCAATCAACCTCCAACGAACATTAGCACGAACGCATAACAACACCTACAAGAAATTGGCGGTTCAGTGGTTAAATTAAGCTTTGTGCTTCGTATCAAGTTCAGTGGTGGCAGACAGTTTAGTGCTTCGAAAACGCCAACTTCTTGTAGCTGCAAACCGTTGTGGGCCAGTTTAATCGCTCCTTGAAACGGTTTCGTTTTTAGACAAGTGTTTAAATTGACAGTTTTGGTTCCTTGACAAAGTTTCGTAGTTCGACAGAGCCGTGCCGTTTGACAGAATTTTAAAAAGTTTGGGTTCAGGCGGTTTGACAGAGTTTCGGGGTTCGACAGGTTCAAACCATTTGACAGTTGGTAACGAATAATAAATGCTAAGAACTAGACAGAGTGGAAATAATTGAATTCATAGGCAATTGGAAAAATGAATCTGGAAATATTCTTGAGATAAGACCCAATGACAAGAGCTCATTAAAAGTTAATTTTATTTCAGGCATTACTGGAAAACCGGTGATTCGAGAATACTTCGAGAACAAAGAATCGGTTGAGTTGCATGCTGAGTTGGATTATTATAAATCAAGTTTGGAAGTTGAATTATGGGAGAAAGGAAAAGGGTTTCAACTGTTATTGCTTTTCGACTGGATAAATTATAAAAATGAAAGCGGTTATTATTTAGCTCCCAGCATTACGGAGTATTTTGATTCTAATTTAATCAAACAATTTGGACACCTATTTATGCCACTTGAATATTATAAAAGACTATAAAACAGTCAATGACTGCAAAATACCCGGCAAGTCGGGTTTCCGTGCTTCGTTGACAGTTTATCTGTTTGAGAAAACGTTCATTTACAGCTTGACACAGTTTGCATTTAGAAACGCATTCTCGGACACAGTTTTAAAACTTCGTTGACTCTTCAGCGGATAATTTAGTGGACAGAATTTTACTTTTTGACACAGAATTCGTTGACAGCCAGCGAATATGTTTGGCAGAGACAAAAATATAAATGTTTCAAGTGACCGAAAACCGAGCCCACAACTTCAGCTACCCGTCAAGCGCGGCAGCAGTAGTTTTCGGTGGGCATCTTTCCGTTCAGACTGTTTTTCGGCTTGATCCCGAGGATTCGGGACCCGCAATCCGCCCCTGCGTGTAGCTTCCTACGTTATGCGTCATGCTATGGGTCAGTGCAAACATTAAACGACAAGAGATAATGAAAGACTTTAAAACAACTAAACGAGCAATTATTGTATCACTAGCTTTTGTTGTTTGGCTCTTGCTGACAATTTTTTATCACCATCTTGACAAGTATCTGACAGGTCCAATTTTTATTATTTTGTTACTTCTCATTCCAACAACTTTTTTTTTAATTGTAGTTTATGCCACAAAAGGAGTAATTCAAATTTATCGCGAAAGAAAAAATCTGACTTTTAAGTTTTGTCTTCCGACAATTATCGCAGTGGCAGCTTTAGCTTATATAATATTCAGTCCATGGCGACTTGACTCTGAAAATTTAGAAAGCGAAGTTGAATTTAGAGCTTGTTACGAAGGTACACAAAGTCAATCCTATATTAAATTTAGAGAAGACAAAACATTTGAATTAAATGCAACAGGTGTGTTCTTTTCAGATGACTGGTGTTTAGGACACTGGCTAAAAAATGGCGATACAATTTTTTTTAAATTTGACAAAAAAAAACCCAGAATCCTTAGCGATACAGTAATTATTAGCAAAGAATATTTAGTTCCTATTGCACATTTTAAAAAAGACTCATTAATTAACTATAATGGATATTTTTATTTAGGATATTGTAAAGGATTAAATTGAGAATGAAAATGATAACAAGACATCAAATAAAAGCACGAACGCATAACTTCAGCTACCCGGCAAGTTCGGCAGCAGTGGTTTTCGGTGGGCATCTTTCCGCCCAAGCAGTTTTTCGGCTTGATCCCGAGGATTCAACGATTTTTTGATGGTATTTCATTTGAGTTAATTCATTTTTAATATGTTATAAATGTGATTATTATACTTCTTTTGGCTAAATTTAAATTAGGCGGTTCTTGGTGAACCCTAGTGTCTTTGGGTCTTTGTGGCATCCTGTTTTTATTGCCACCAGGGCACTAAGCCACGAAGATGCACTAAGATTTATCCGCCATATTTAATATTTGCTTCTTGAACTGTACATTAATGATTATTAATACATTGATATTTGATTCACTAAAATTAAATAAGTATAAAAAATCGCTGAGGATTCGGGACCCGCAATCCGCCCCTGCGTGTAGCTTCCTACGTTATGGGCAATTTTAAGCGACCAACACAACGACCAACACAATGAATAGTTTTGAATTTATAGAATCAATAAAAATTGCAGTCGGACAGTTAACAACTGACGATTTAGTTTCAAATTTAAAGAATCCACCAGGTCGTTCACCGGACAAAAATCTTGTTGAGCAATCTGACTGGTATAATTCGTTGGACACATCCAATAAAGAAAAATTGCATGAAATAATTAAACTTGCGGTTGGACAATCAATTTTTGGGATTTTATGTGTAATCGACGGAGTAAGACAGATTGAAAGCTCTTTGGATAAGGGAGAATTAGTTTTAGAATTTCGAAAAGACGGAGAAACAGTCCGACTTAACGACCCTAAAGGAGAATATTTACATGACATATTTAAGATGGACTAAAAGAAAACAGCCAATAACTTCAGCTACCCGCAAGCTCGGCAGCAGTGGTTTTCGGTGGGTATCTTTCCGCCCGGTCCCGATTACATCGGGATTGATCCCGACGATTCGGGACCCGCAGTCCGCCCCTGCGTGTAGCTTCCTACGTTATAGCGCATTTAAGACAGCAACAATATGAGACAGTTTACATCTATAATTATTTTGATTTTCTGGACTTTAGTGAGTTGTTTCGGACAGACTGAGACCAACATTGTGACAGTTGACCATTACAAGGCTAAAAAGTTTGACGTTGCGATTTTCCCTGCAAACTATTTGGACCTTATTCCTGGACAGCGTTTTACACCGACACGACAGGAGATTGAAAAAGTAGAGATTTCTTTGCGACAAAATTTGGAGAAGTTAAACCAACCATTGGTTAATCAGACACCCAAAACTATTATTCATAAAAAATTAGACAAGTACAAACGACAATATTTTGGTTTTGTAGACAAATCAGGACAAAGAATTCTTTTAATAAACTGTTTCTGGGAACGGAGACAAAATCAATTTCCGCAAAGTTGGTTGACTGAAAGAATTGATGTTTTAGATGGTGGAAGTTATTACTGGCAAGTATATTACAACCTTGACAAAGATGAGCTTTTTGATCTGTATATAAATGGATACGCATAAAATGATATAAATGAAAACGCGCTATAACTTCAGCTACCCGCAAGCCGGGTTTTAGTGGCTCGTTGACAGGAAATTTGAATTTCGTAAGGCAGCTTATCGTGGACAATTTATCGGGTAAAATCCCGGCCTGCGTGTAGCTTCCTACGCTGTACGTCATGCAAACAAGACAGATGACAATGAATTACACAACAAAGAAATTATGAATAAAATAGAATTGGGAAACGTTCAGGAAACGTTATTGTTGCCATTGTGGGGCAGAGCGATTGAAACTCAGAAACAAAACCCATTATTAACCGACAACACTGCGGTTTCAATAATAAACAACCTTCCTTATGATTTTAGTGCAATTGCAACTAGTGTGAATAAATTAAGTATGGCATCCTGGATTGCGCGGAGTATTTTCTTTGATAAAAAAATCAGGGAATTTATTTCTGTTTATCCAAAAGCAACTATCGTTAATATAGGTTGCGGACTTGATACTACATTTAACCGTGTTGACAACGGGCAAATAAAGTGGATAGATTTGGATTTACCAGATTCAATAAAATTACGAAAACAGTTTATCTCGGAATCGGACAGAAATAAATTTATTGCAAAATCAGCTTTGGACACGGACTGGTTTGAAAGTATAAATAGCGATAGAAACATTATGTTGTTAATCGCTGGTGTTATTTATTATTTTGATGAAAACGAAGTGAAAACATTGTTTGCCAATTTTCATAAATTCATTCCGGGAGTAGAAATAATTTTTGATTACAGTTCAAAAAAGGGAACAGAAATTGCAAATAAAAAAGTAATTGATAAAAGCGGAATGAATAAAGCAGCATATTTGAAATGGGGAATTGATAATATTTTCGAAATTGAAAAATGGAGTAACAATATTAAAGTGATGAGTAATATGCCAATGTTCAAAGAACATAAGAAGAAATATCCATTAATTAAGAGAATCGGAATGAATATTTCTGACACATTTAAAATTATGTCTTTAGCTCATGTAAAGATTGATTAAAAAAAGCACGAACGCGCAACAATGTATATACAAAATTGGCGTGAGCGTAGTAATTTCAAGGGCTGTAGCCCGCTTCAATATTGTAACGTCTTGATAAGCTTGAAGCCCGCAATCGCCGACTTTGCATATACTAAACGTTATAGCGTATTTAAAAAAGACAGAGTGGCGAAATTTTCCATAATAATATCAATCATTTTGACAATGATAAGTTGTTCAAATCAAAATGGACATAATAACATGAAATTATTTGATAAATACTTTGGACAAAAGGAAATTAAAAAGGAATTTACACAAGAAGACTATGACAGGGATTATGAATTAAAAATGGCTGGACTTGAATATGTGTTAGGAAAGTCTCATAATTTGGTTGGACATGCAATTATTCCATTCGATGTTGGTGGTGCTGTTGATATGTATTACTTTGCTAATGGGATCAAGGGGACAGGATTTGCCACTATGGAGTTAATAAAGCCAGACGGGACTGGCCCAATTCCTAATCGAACTGGAACGTACGAATTATTAGCATTTACAAAACTCGATTATTCTCAAGACACAATAAAGACTAATCCATTCAATTTGATTGAGAGGCGTTTTTGCGGAATATTCACGACAACTGGTGTTTACTCTTATCAAGAAAAATTGGAGCGAGGGGACACTTATGAAATACCTGACACCGATGGTAATTCGACGAAATGCTTTGTATTTGATGAATACAAACCAAATGGAAAAGAATTTTTTATTGGCAAAAAGAAGTATGGACTTTTACTTATTATTGAGGTATTCCGAGACGAAATGGAATATGCAATGCAGAACGGCAGTGGACTGTTACTAGAGAAGCTAAAAGAAAAGGGTTATTATCCTTATTCCGATTTAGACAGAGAATCAGTTTTGAAATAAAAACACGCTATAACTTCAGCTACCCGTCAAGTGCGGTAGCGGTGGTTTTCGGTGTGTATCTTTCCGCCCGGTCCCGATTACATCAACGATTTTTTGATGGTATTTCATTTGAGTTAATTCATTTTTAATATGTTATAAATGTGATTATTATACTTCTTTTGGCTAAATTTAAATTAGGCGGTTCTTGGTGAACCCTAGTGTCTTTGGGTCTTTGTGGCATCCTGTTTTTATTGCCACCAGGGCACTAAGCCACGAAGATGCACTAAGATTTATCCGCCATATTTAATATTTGCTTCTTGAACTGTACATTAATGATTATTAATACATTGATATTTGATTCACTAAAATTAAATAAGTATAAAAAATCGCTGATTACATCGGGATTGATCCCGAGGATTCGGGACCCGCAATCCGCCCCTGCGTGTAGCTTCCTACGTTATAGCCAATGGTAGGACGACTGTACAAAAATTACGAACTTAGACAAGCTATTCTATTGCGGTGAAAAAATAAAATTATCGCCGCATATTTGCGGTAATTAATTCATATATTTACCGCACAATTATGATTAGGCAATGGCAAAATACATTTACGAGTATCAATAACTGGGCTGATTTTTCGTGGCAGGACAAAGCTATAAATGCCGTATTTGGTGAAGTGCGGCTTATGCAAGGTAAAATAATAGGGCAAATGAACGCTTTGGGCTTTTCTGCTAAAGAAGAAGCCACGCTAACCGCCTTAACCTTAGATGTTGTAAAATCGTCAGAAATTGAAGGCGAATTACTTAATTATGACCAAGTACGTTCGTCAATTGCAAGGCGTTTGGGTATAAACACTGCCGGACTTGTATCGAGCAGCCGCCACATTGAAGGCGTTGTAGAAATGATGCTCGATGCTACCCAGCGATACACTTTACCTTTAACCGAAAAACGTTTGGTTGGTTGGCACGCTGCAATATTCCCCACAGGTTACAGCGGGCCTTACTCAATAGAAGTGGGACGATACCGAACTGGTGAAATGCAAGTTGTTTCTGGCGCAATGGGAAAAGAAAAAGTGCATTACGAAGCCGTAAAACCCGAATTAGTAAAAACGGAAATGGACAAGTTTTTGGATTGGTTCAACAACGAAAAATATCTGGACCCTGTTTTGAAAGCCGCCATAGCACACTTTTGGTTTATCATCATTCACCCATTTGATGACGGAAACGGCAGAATTGGAAGAGCCATAACCGACATGTTGCTTGCCCATGCCGAAGGCAGTGGAGAACGTTTTTACAGTATGTCTAGCCAAATATTAGCCGAACGCAAAATCTATTACGAAGTATTGCAAAAAGTGCAACCTAGTTCAGGCGACATTACAGAATGGATCGATTGGTTTTTGCACTGTCTCAAAAATGCGATGCTCTCCACCGAAAGCACCACACAGAAAATATTGCATAAAGCTGAGTTTTGGAAATTACACGAACACACGCCCATCAACGAACGGCAACGCTTAATACTTAACAAACTCTTTGACAATTTTGAAGGAAAATTACAAACCTCAAAATGGGCTAAAATTGTCAAAACCTCTACCGACACTGCCTTACGGGACATAAAAGACTTGGTAGAAAAAGGCATATTGAAACAAACTGACGAAGGAGGACGAAACGCAAGCTATGAATTAGTACACTTTAAATTAGAATAACCACTGGCTATAACATCAGCTACCCGCGGCAGCATTGGTTTTCGGCATGCACCTTTAACCGGTCAACTTCCTGCTTCGTACAAATAGCAAATATTTTTCGATAAAAATTACATATTTATTGTTTTTCAATAAATATTTGCTATGTTTGTGATGTAATTTAAACTTTAAACATCATGGCAAAAAGAAACAACTTCGTATTTATAGCCCTGCATATTGTTGCGTGGCTCTTCTTCGTTGGCTTGTGCATTGAAGCCGGAGGCCTGATCGTCAATTTCGTTTACAGCCTTTTCAAACCCGAAATTGTTAAAAACCTGTATCAAAAGTTGGACTTAAGTCAAATGTATAATCTGAACAAATGGGTATTTTTCAGTATGTATAGTTTTATCCTGTTCATCTCTATTTTGAAGGCATGTCTATTCTATGTTGTCATCATGCTTTTACACAAAATTAATTTGTCAAAACCATTCGACACCTATGTTGCCGCTCAGATTAAAAATATGAGTTACTACACGCTATCCATAGGACTCATCAGTTACATCGCCCGACAAACAGCCAAAAGTTTACAGCATTACGGATTTGAAGTCGATGCACTAAACCAGTTTTGGGCCGACAGTCAGGCATGGATTTTAATGGCAGCTGTAATCTATGTCATTGCGACTATTTTTTCAAGAGGAGTCGAACTCCAAAACGAAAACGATTTAACTGTTTAAGCCATGCCAATCATTGTAAACTTAGATGTAATGATGGCAAAGCGAAAGATGTCGCTTAATGAGCTATCAGACAAAGTTGAATTAACTTTGTCTAATCTTTCTATTTTAAAAACCGGAAAAGCAAAAGCCATTCGTTTTACCACTTTAGAGGCCATTTGTAAAGCATTGGACTGCCAGCCTGGTGATATTCTGGAATATGTTGACGACGAAAAAAAGACAAACCGCTAAAAGAATAACCCCGTATATACAGCACCCGCATACACGGTTTTTACGAAGACTGAGGATGAAATGCAACTTCCACCTGCGGGAGGATTCATCGGAAAGCTATCTACCTGCGCGTAGCTGTAAAACGTTATGGACAAACTTGTAATTTCGTAAAAAGTAGTAACTTTGTAATTACAATATTTAAAATTTACACGATGGAAGTTTCTGTAATAAAAATTGGGAATTCAAAGGGAATCCGACTCAGTAAAACTTTGTTGGATAAGTATAATATACAAGACACGGTTGAAGTAATCCTCGAAAAAGGACAAATCGTTATAAAACCATTATCCAGACCACGAAAAGGTTGGGAAAAAGCTTTCAAAAAAATGTCGGAGAACGGCGACGATCGACTATTAATTAACGATGTTTTTGAAGACGAAAACCTTGAAGAATGGAAATAAATCAATATCAAATTATTTTGGTTAATCTTGATCCAACGCTCGGTAGCGAGATCAAAAAAACCAGACCATGCGTTGTGATTTCACCGAACGAAATGAATAAATTTCTAAATACGGTTGTGATTGCTCCCATGACAACAAGTTCGAAAAATTATCCAACAAGAATTGAGATTAAACACGACAATAAAATTGGGTGGATTGTTTTAGATCAAATCCGAACGATTGACAAACAGAGAATAATCAAAGACTTTGGACGATTAACTAAGTCCGAGATCAATAAGCTAAAATCAGTATTAAAAGAAACCTATATTGATTGAAATTCAACCGTTGATCGAATATACGGAATTGTAGCCACTCCGTATAACGCTCTCCCAGACAGCAATTCATTAAATAAAATTGTTTATGACCATTTCAGCGCTAATCATCGACGACGAAAAAAACGGACGGGAAAACCTGGCCGGACTGATCAAAACCCATTGTCCGCAGATTCGGATTGTAGCTGAAGCCGCTTCGGTTGAACAGGCTATTACTGAAATTCAGGCACATCATCCCCAGCTTATTTTCCTGGATATTGAAATGCCAGGTGGAAACGGGTTCAAGCTATTGGAGCATTTCAAATCATTTCCGTTCGACGTGATTTTCGTGACGGCCTACGACAACTATGCGATTAAGGCCATCCGATTTTCGGCAAGCGATTATATCCTGAAACCCATCAACCTAAATGAGTTGATTGCCGCAGTTGATAAGGTTAGCCAGCGAATCTGGCAACAAGGCGAAAACGAACGGATCCAACAACTTTATCAAAATTCGTTGCATCCGGCCAATCCCAAAATCGGACTTCCTACCGGCGAGCGGATTGAATTTGTCGAGGTCAAATCCATTATCCGCTGCCAGGGCGAAAGCAACTATACACATCTCTATTTTTCCAACCGGAAACCCATTTTATCAGCCAAATCGCTCATCGAATTTGAAGAGCTTCTTGGTGAACACGACTTTATCCGGGTTCATAAAACACATTTGGTCAACCTGAATCATGTTACATCGTACACCAAAAACGATGGAGGCAGTCTGACGATGTCAAACGGAGATTCGGTACTTATTTCGAGGCGCAGAAAGGATTTCACTCAAAACCAATTAAAAAGCAAGCTAAATCTATCCTGAAACAAGTGTTGCATTAGCTTGCTTTGTTAAGTCCCCGTCACCCCGAATGAAAATCCATTTTTAATGGTCACAATGTGGAAATAACAGAATGATGAGATTCCTCATTCCGTTTCACTTCATTCGGAATGACAGTTTCGTGTCTGAGGGATGGTGTTGGAGTTGGGCGGCAAGCCGCCCAACTCCAACACCCCATAAAACATGACTGACTGTCATTCCGATATGAAGTGAGGAATCTCAAAACGGGAATCTGTCATTGGCAGCGTAGCGTGGCAACCTGCGGGATTATTGTCATCATGGAATTATGCTCTATTTTTTTGGTGAACTCTCGGCATGACGATCCGACAATAGCTCATTAACACAACATTAGTTCCTATTGAATTGATTTTATCTGTCTTTTATCAATATCTATTGATTTTTCCACCACTCCCTTCAGGATAATTTGCGGATTGGAATCTTCGTCTTCAATTTTGATCTTACCCAAATCCAATCCGGCTACATCATCAAAAACACAGGCTGGCCGGTAATCCTTATTTTTTGCTTTTACCGATATATTTTTCATTTTCAGGCCATCGACATGGCGAACATAAAAAGCCCATGCAGGCAATTCGCCAAACATCGAGAACTCTGGGTATTCGGCAATTTGCTCCGGAATTTTTGACAGTGATTCTATAGGAGAGTTTGCGATTTGCGACCTTCCACCGCCTTCATAAATCACCTCAATGTTTTCAAGAGTAACATCTTCTACTGGATGCCCGGGAATACCTGAAACAGATGACGGGAAAACATTATGGGCAAAATCCACCTGTGGCCCTTCCTCCGGATAACCTTTGTCGGGTTTAGTCGCCGGAATTTCGACCTTCACGTTGGAAATATGCACCCGGCGTAATTGGCTGATCTCCTCGTCTTTGTTCCGGTGCCCAAGCCGGATGAAAATGGCGTTACCGGTATTGTTGGCCGTAATATCTTGCACATCAACATCTTCCAGAATTCCGCCATCAACGGCTTCGATGGCAATAGCCGACCGGTAAGTATCGTAAACGGTGATATCTCGAATGGTAATATTTCGGAAACCGCCCAAGGAAGCTGTACCCAGTTTCAATGCACTGGCACTCGAACGAACCCGGCAATTGGCCACATACACATTCTCGCAGCCTTCGTTCCGTAGCGACGATTTCAGGCAAATACCATCATCGCAGGCATCGATATCGCAATTGGTAATGCGCACGTTTTTGCTGTCGGTAATGTCAATTCCATCGTTATTCAGGAAAGTTGTACTGCGCACTTTAATGCTGTCGATGGTTACATTGGTGCAACTGCGGTAATCCTGAACCCACATTAACCCATTTTTGATTGTAATGCCCGTCACCTTTATGGAGTCGCAATTCTGGAACAAAATAATTTTCGGCCGGTTTCGCTCCTCAGGACGCATCTGGTGCCACGGATTGTAGGTTTTCCATTCGGTATCTTCCAGTGTTCCGGCATTCAACATCGCATAAAGGTCCTTAATCAGTTCCTTGCCATTTCCATGGATTGTACCTTTACCAGTAATCGAAAAGTTGTGTTCCCCTTTTGCAATTAGCAATGGAGAAGCATCTTTCGGGCCATAGTCAATTCGTTTGGCACTGCCGAGCCAAACTGCATTTTCAGCGAGGTTGATCTCAACATTCGATTTGATGTGAATCACCCCAGTCAGGAAAGTACCAGCCGGAACGATTACCTTTCCGTTGCCGCTTGCTGAAGCTTCGTCAATTGCTTTCTGAATAATCAGTGTGTTATCGGTTTGCCCATCGCCTTTGGCGCCCAAATCAACGATGTTGATTTGCTTTTGCTGCGCGAAACCCCAAACTGGGGCAACCAACAAAAACAGAAATATCGATTTTTGTATTAGTCTGAAATTCATTCTAAAAGGTGTTTAAATGTTTATATTTTGATGTCCGTCGGTTAAAACCGACGGCAAAGGATAGCAGCATTTCAACACAACGCTGCTATTGTTCAAAGCTATGCCTATTCTTTGCCGTTCACTTCAGTGAACGGACATGGAAAAATCTTATATCTTAATATAAATCTTCTTTTTATCGAGCCACCAGCCCAGCAACCAACAGAGTAATGTGAACGCAATGGCTGTAGCCAATGCGCCAAATGCGCCCGGAAAAATCGTCTGAAAAATTCGTTCGCTTACCCATTGAAAAACATCCATTCCGGAGCCAGCAGGAATAAGGCGAAGCACTACGTAAAAGAGTTCTGAAAACAGGTAAATAAAGAGCGGATTCTTGCCAAAAACATCGAAGAATTTTACTCCAACTTTCACCTTTTGCAATTCAATGGCATAAATCAGAATGGCCATAATCGACAGGTCAAGTCCAACGGTTAAAAGTACAAACGGGCTTGTCCAAAGCTTTTTGGAAATCGGGAAAATCAAATTCCACCATTCAGCTACCGCAAACAACAGAAAGCCAACCATCAACAATTTGGCAATTCCTTCGAACAACTTTCCTCTTTTCTGAATAAAGATTCCGGCCAAATAACCGCCAATTACATTGACAATGGCTGGCAGCGTGCTTAAAATACCTTCCGGATCAAACGGAATGCTGTCTTTCTTGTAAATGTGACCAATACCCAACACCGCAAAATCAAACTTGGAACCCGCATTGGTTGCCATTTCCAACTCGCCTCCCGGTTGACCAAACAGGTATAAAATTCCCCAATAGCCAAGCAGAAGACCGCCGGAAATAATCAATGCTGCTTTCTCCGATAAATAGTAAAAAATAACTGATGCAAAAAAATAGCACAGGGCAATGCGCTGCAAAACGCCCATCACGCGGGTTTCGGCAAAGGGTTTCAGCATCCAACTACCGTCAGCCCCGAGTTTGAAGAATGGAAACCAATACATGAGGTAGCCCAGCAAAAAGATGATGACCGTGCGTTTGATAATTTTTGTCCAGACTTCGCCGACGGGAGCCTGCTTCATTCTTCCCATTGAAAAACTCATGGCATTTCCCATCGCAAACAAAAACGAAGGAAAAACGAGATCGGCCAGTGTAAATCCGAACCATTTGGCGTGAACCAGATAAGGGTACAGATGCGCGCCGGTACCGGGCGTATTCACCACAATCATCAGTGCAATGGTCAGTCCGCGAAACACATCAAGCGACAGAAATCGCTCCGGTTTATTTTGAATTGTTTGTGCCATATCAATAATCGTATTTAATTGGAGCCATAACTTTGGTAAGCGAGATAATGCGATTGACGTACTTCTGGTACAATTGCGAAGCTATTTTTGTTGGACTGCCAGCAGGTTTTACCGGATAATCTTTCCTCGAAACGACCCAACTCCACTCCCATTGTTTTATATTCTCGTCGAATGCCGCCTGATCAAACTTTCCCCAGCTGGCTTTCACGTCGCTAAAAAACCTTTGCCAGCGCGGTTTGTAGAAGTCGGAGAGTAAACCGCTCCATTGCCTGTTCGAATACTCGAACAACCGGTTATTGGCATCGCCCCAGAGGGTAATTAAATCTTTGGCATTCTGTTCGTATAGCGCTTTTTCGGCCTCGGTAGTACCGCAATTTCGGGCATCGGCTACCCATGACCCCAACAGAAAATCATGACGCGTAGCCAGCAAACGATCCATATCGTCAATCAATTCAATGAATTCACCACTCAATTTATCGAACTTCACACGATCGTCTTCGCGATAAGCTTTGGCCATTTCCTGCTGAAGCGGCAAGGCATAATTGGCCAAAACCTGACGGGTAATGTCAACCAAATCGTACTGAAAACCATCGGATTTTTCGCATTCAGGAATGGCATTCACCATTAATTTCCAAGCCGAAAGCAGGTCTTCAGGAGCGTAATTGAGCTTTGTTCGGGCCCAACGCCTGAATCCTTCGAAAGTTGGGCGCGACACGATGATAGACTCAGCGCCATCGCGAATGACCTGACCATTGTAAACCGTTTTAACCAGAATATTCCAGGCTTCAATCAGCTTTTCGTTGGCATTGCCATAGCGATTCAGGATATATTTTTTAAGCCATTCGTTTAATTCAATGGGTGTATTTCTCCAGGTATTGTCGGTCATTAGTTCATACAAAACCGGATTTTGCTCTATCGCCTCCATTGTTAACCCAATGCCTCTCAGTTTTCCTGAAGCAGGATCGTTAAGCGCGGCTGCCGGTTGGCTGGCAACGGTTTCGATACGGCCAAACGTGCTGATGTTCCCCCCAAAATTGTGCAACATATTCCAGATCCATTGCTTGCCATAAAAAGCCTCGGTGCGTTTCCAGACCGGTTCAATTTCGGCAGCCAAATCCAGAATAATCATCCGGTCGTTCGGAACGGCTTCGAGTAAACCTTTTATTTGCGGGGCTTTCCAGAATTCGCGGTGACTAAAAAACAGCCAGCCTTGCATCACCCAAATAGCATCGGGATCGGCAGCTTTCATTCCCTCGAAAACATTGCGGCTTAAATCCGACAAGTATTTGGGATCATCAGATGGCGGTGTATTTTCGTTGAAGGTATCTGCCGAATACAAATGGTTGGTTCCGTAGATTTTTGACTGCATTTTCAGAAATTTCTTTCCAATTTCGGCAAACAACGGATCGTTGGCATCCAAAATATAGGTATCGCCAAAATCGTTTCCCCAGTTTGTTTGCTTCAGTTTAGCTGCCGGAAAAAACTTTTTGAACGATGCCGGAACATGCCCGGTAAAAGCTGGAAGAACCGGTTTCATTCCGAGTTCGCGTTCGCGTTTCAGAATTTTAAGTTGCAAATCACGGTGACTTTCTTTCCAGCTTTTGGGCAATGGACCGCCCCATCCGTCGAGATTTCCCATCCAGAACCACGAAAAATAAGCTGGTCCGCTGAAAAACGAATCCAGATCAGTATCGGTAAAACCATACGAGCGGTAAACTTCGTCCCAAATGTATTCTTCGCCAGTAATAGCCAGTGGCATGTTGATTCCGTGCAGAGCCATCCAGTCGATTTCCTTTTCCCAGCGCTCCCAGTTCCACCAGCTCATGCTGTAGTTGAAGGTACAATAGTTCAGGTAATAGCGGTATTCGTAAGGCGTTTTCTTATGAATTGGCGTTGATATCAACGGCAATTTCGCCGGAAGGTTCAGGTTTGTGCCATTCCAGGTAATCTGACAGTGGGCATACTCAGTGAGGTAATAATACAATGCCGAAGCAACGGACACTCCATTATTTCCCCTCAACACTATTTTGTTGCCTTTCGATTCAAGCTCAAACCAATCGCCATCACCCGATGGTACAACTTCAACACTAAATTGCGAAGCGTAATCAGGCAGGATGCGCTGAATTAGAGTTTGTGGTGCCGGACGGTTATCGCCTGCACGGCCTTTATTTGAAAATCCGGTCAGGAGCAGAATTCCAAACAAGAAAATGATTTTGGTAATATTTTTCATAACTATCTTGTTTAGGGCTAAAGCCCTGTTCTTTTTTAATTCTTATGTCAGTTGGCTGAAGCCAACGGCAAAGGATAGCGCTTCGAACAAGCAATTTAGTCGATCAGAGCATTATCCTTTCTTCAAGATAAAAATAAAGGAGAAGAAGATTTGACCCTTCTTCTCCTTCGTGTTTGTAGCATATTAAATCGTGCTACAAATAATTATCACAGATTAATAGCCAGGATTCTGTACTAATTTTGGATTTAATTTCGTAGCATCAGTCGGAATCGGTAAAATCCGGCGGTAAGTATCAGCATTGGTCTTGAAACCCCATTTGCCTTCGAATTTTCCAAAACGGATCATATCGTTACGATGCCAATATTCATAAACAAATTCGCGGCTTCGTTCTTTGTACAGGTCTTCAAGAGTAACACTTGTCCATGCTGCTGAAGTAGAACGATTCGACCGGATCATATTAACCAGCGATAAAGCCGTTTGACCTGAAGTAGCAGTTCCACCGCGAAGAATAGCTTCGGCTTTCATCAGGATAACATCTGAATAACGAAGATATGGAATATCGTTATTCTGGTTACGGCTGGTCGATGTTTTGTCAGGATAGAATTTAATATTACGATATCCCATATTCCATGCAATTTCATCGTTACCACAGTCAAACAACTCTGGACTCTGGCGATAAATAATATCTGGTGTCAGGTTAACCTGATAGGTATAAGAAGCTCCACCATCTGTTCCGGTATAAAACTGGTCATACCCTTTTTTTGTTGTAGTAACCGTAACCGGGGTAGTGCCATCGTTCATAAACTGAAGGCCAGTAAGCCATTGGTCATTGCGAATATCGCCGGCGTCGTTAAAATTTGCATAAAATTCCGGAAGGGTGCTCATAGGCGCACTTGGAGTAAAAGGCAGGCTGAATTTTGCTCTCTCCGAACGTGGAACATCGTACCGTGCACGATACATCATACCATTTGTACCAGGAAATGCATTTGCTGACGGATCAAATGGAACGGCGAGAATAAATTCCTTCATTTGCGGCCCATTATCCGGATAGAACATTTTCAAGTACGAAGCGCGTGGTTCAATAGCAAACTTTCCTGAGTTTATAACTGCATCGCAGGCTGCAATACAATCGTTCCAACGTGCAGTTCCGGTGTAATATTCTGCATTCAGGTACATTTTAGCCAAAAGAGAATATGCTGTCCACTTGGTTGGCCTCCCATAGGTTGCTGCACCAGTTTCTTCGCTCAGGTTATTGATGGATTTCTTAACTTCAGTTTCAATGTATTTAAAAACTTCGGCTCTTCGCGTATTGGTTTTTGAAGTAAAATCTCCATATAACGTATCCAGTGGCACATTGCCATAATAATCCATCATGGTAAAGTACGAAATTGCCCTCATCATTCTTAATTCAGCCAAAGTGGTTTTTTTATTGGTACCTTCGGGCATAACAGTATTCAAAAGATAATAGGCCTGATTCGTAACTCCAATTGTTTTTTCGAGCCAACCCCATAGCGAGTTAGTTCCACCATGATCTTTGTCCCAGGTATGATAGTGCATTTTCATGTACCCCTGATTATCGTACCAGTTACCTCCTCTTGCAGGAAGTATACCTTCATCGGTACTAATGGTACTCATGAAGAAAAGTGTTTGTGCATATTCTCCCCTAAATACCGAATAAACAGCTCCGGCGGTCTGCGCATATTGCGCATCATTTTGAGGGAAAACATCCGGGGTCATTTGCGTTGTAATTGGTACTTCAATATCGTGGCATGATACCATGAAACCAACAAGCGCCGGAAATATGAGGTATTTTATTATTTTTTTCATTGTATTCATAATTTATAATTTTTTAGAAAGATGCTTTTACACCAAACAACACGGTGCGTGTTTTGGGATAAAAGTTATTTGAATCAACACCTGGAGCAATACCTCCTTGTTCTACTTCAGGATCAATCCCTGTGTATTTGGTAATTATAAACAGGTTGCTTCCGGAAACATAGAGACGCAAGTTCTTCACTGATTTACCCAGATTTTTAAAATTATAACCTAAAGTAGCGTTATCGAGACGGACATAGCTGCCATTTTCGATAAATCGGGAAGAGTATTTATATACATTCACATCGCTCGGCGATTCATCAGCCACATCAACGAGAATGTTTGACGCATTGGCTGTACTTGGGCGGAACAAATCGGCACGGGTTGCATTGAAAATCTTGTTTCCAAATACTCCGCGGATAAAGATATTCAGGTCGAAATTTTTATACTTGAAATCATTTGTCCATCCAATTAGCACTTTTGGCTGTGGCGAACCCAGGTAATGATAGTCTGTTCCAATTCCCGGATTGGTAGTCAGGGTGCCATCTTTAGCAACATATTGTGATATTCCAGAACTGTTTTTCCCAGCATATTCAAGGGTGAAGAACTGTCCGATAGGTTTACCTTCTTTTAAAATCTGGAGCGTACTTCCTGTTTGACCACCACCATCAGGTTGAGTAATACGGACTGAATCTCCACCAATAAACAGGTTATTAGTAAGCTTTTCAATAACGTTTTTGTTGTGAGACAGGTTAAGGTTAGTAGTCCAACTGAATTCGGCGGTCTTTACCGGAGTTGCCGTGAGGCTTACTTCAATACCCTTATTCGACATTTCGCCACCGTTTGCCGTAATTGACCCGGCTGGAACCATTACAGGATTTACCGCATATGAGTAAATCATGCCAGTGGTTTTCTTATTATACACTTCAACATAACCACTAACTTTCCCGTTCAAAACAGTAAAATCCAACCCGAGGTTTGTGGTTGATGTTTTTTCCCACTCTAAATCAGGGTTAGCAGCTTTGTTAGGACCATAAGCATAAATTTGCTTTCCCTGATAATAGTAAGTTCCCAGAGGACCAACTATAAATTGAGCAGTATAGGCATCAAATCCGGTAGAGTTACCGGTTACCCCGTAACTTCCGCGCAGTTTCAAATCCTTGAACACACTTTGTGATTGCATAAATCCTTCCTGATCGATCCTCCATGCCAAACTCACTGAAGGAAAATATCCCCATTCTTTATTCGCACCAAATACTGAACTTCCGTCTCTCCGGATTGAAGCTTGTAACATGTACTTATTGCCGAAATCGTAGTTTAAACGTGCAAAGTCAGAAATTAAACGAGTTTTTTGGTAGGCATAAGCATCTCCAAAATTTACAATAAAACCATTCACAGAACTATAGTTCCCAAGCGCAAGGTTTCTATAGCTGACATCATCAACCGGGAAGTTGGTATTATTTGCGGAAAACCCATCTCCTTTTTCATCTTCTTGCCATGAATAACCAACAACAGCATTAATGTTATGCTTGCCAAATACCTTATTCCAGGTAACAAAATTTTCCAGGATCACATTTTTACTCTGATATGTGCTTCGGCTGGCCAGTCCATTCGATCCAAAATTAATGATATAGTGGTTTGCCGGTGGATCAGGATTGTTATAGAACTGGGCGCTATTGTAATTCTTGGCGTAGTAACTATTATAGTATTCACCATTTAGCGATGTATTTCTCTGATAGGCAACGTTTATATTATATTTCAAACCAAACGGAAGTATAACTTCGGTAGTGAAGTTACCTAATAACGTACTCACCTTTGAATCATCATCAGCCTGTTCGATAATTGCAAGCGGGTTAAAATAACCTGAATGATTAAAATTCTCAAAATAGGTTCCATCATCATTTTTAGGCTTAGTGACAGGCAGATATTTTGCGGCCTGGAGAAGAGCTGTATTTCGCTGTGGAACTCTGGTGTTTCTAACATTTGAATTGGTCACATTCAATCCAAACTTTACTTTATCATTAAACGCTTTTTGTTCGATAGACATACGGGCGACAAGACGGTTCTGTCCGCTACTGATCAAGACACCTTGTTTGTCGATATAAGATATGCTGGCAATGTAGCTACTACGGTTGGTACCACCACTGTATGAAACGTTGTGGCTTTGAGAAATTGCAGCAGAACGTTGAATTACCTTTTGCCAGTTGGTATCAGCACCCTTATCATCTTCCGGAGAAAATGACATGTTGTTTTTTGTAAGGAATGAACGTAACTGGCTCGAATTCATCATATCCAGATTATTTGATACAGATTCGACACCAAAATATCCGTTATAGGCAATTTGCTCATTGTCTTTATTCCCTTTTTTAGTAGTAATCATGATCACACCGTTTGTTGCACGGTTACCATAAATTGAAGTTGCAGCTGCATCTTTCAAAACATCTACTGAAAGAATATCGTCGGGTGTAACCAGCGAAATATCGGCTCCGGGAACACCATCAATAACGTAAAACGGGCTTTGAGAACTGTTAATAGTAGAGGCGCCACGCATGATTATGGTGGTTCCACGGGTTGGGTCACCACTTGAAGAAATATTCAATCCGGAAACTTTTCCTTGTAAAAGCTGACCAACATCACTAATCGCACCCTTATTCAGCTCTTCTGATTTAACTGAAGTAACAGCACTTGATAGATTTTTTCGTGAGTTCTTACCATATCCCACAGCAACAACTTCTTCAATACCAACAGTTTCTTCTTCCATCACTACATTTACCTGCGATGTGCCTGCGATTGCTATTTCCTGGGTTTTCATCCCCACAAAAGAAACAACCAATATTTTGGCATCACCAGGAACTGAAAGTTTAAACTGTCCGTCAATATCGGTAAGCGCTCCGATTGTTGTGCCTTTCACCAGCAAAGTCGCCCCGGGAATTGGTGCCCCTGTGACATCCTTAACTGTTCCGGAGAGATCTTTCTTCTGCTGTGAATTAATGACATCTCCGGCTTTGCGTATCACAACCTGCCGCTCGTAAACATCATATGAAACATTTTCGCCACGAAGAGCCTCATCCAGAATCTGGTTGATGGTCGCATCTTTAAGGTTTACAACAACTTTTTTATTTACATTGAAATCTTCATTCCGATAGAGGAAAACAAATTCGGTGTTCTCTTCAATAAAACCAAACAGGTCGCGGATTGAAGTATTGGACATGTTTACATCCAGACGGGTTTTCTGTGCATAACTGTTTGCAGAAACAGTCAACATGCATCCAAACAGCAACAAGATAGTTAGTCGCATAATTCGCATGAGTTTTTTTAGGCTATCCCCATAGGGGTGCCCGGTTAACCACTTTTTTTTCATAGATTTGAACTGTTTAAATAATAAATACTGAACTAGTAACTCGTATTTGTTTAACCGGGAAATGTTCCACCATTTTCCGGTTTTTTATTTTTTCACCATGTACTGATTGTCGTTCACTTTTTCGATATTGGTCAACGACACTTTTTCCAGATATTCAAGCACTTCGTCTTTGTTTCGTTTTAAATCCAACTTACCGCTTATACGGATTGTCCCAAGAACAGGCTCTGAAAACCCAACCGAAATATTATAAAACCGCTCCACTTTCTTTAGTATCCGGTTAAAATCCACATCATCAAAACTCAATAACCCTTTGGTCCACAAAGTATAGTAACTGGCATCCACGTCATACAGCATGGTTTCATTCGAGTTTTTCGAGAACGAAGCCATCTGGTTTGGTTTTAAAACAACCTCTTTATCAAAAAAGCCAGCGTTGTTCTGGCGAATCGCTACACTTCCTTCTTTCAAAACAGTCTGTATCACTTTATCTTCGGCATAGGCCGACACATTAAACTGCGTTCCCAATACCTTAATTTCAATGTCAGAAGTTTTAACAATGAAGGGCTTTTCGGCGTTTTTTGAAACTTCGAAAAAAGCTTCCCCAAACAGAAGGACTTCACGAGTTTTGCCATTAAAAAAAGTAGGATAAACCAAGCGGCTGCCGGCATTCAGCCAAACAACCGTATTGTCAGATAAAATGAGCTTCGATTGGTTGCCATAGGGAATAACCAGCTGGTTCATCACATTGGGGATATCATTGGCAGCCTTCATTACCGAGTCGTTATTTAAAACAATGGCTCCGTTGCGGGTATAATCAACACTTGAATTCGATTTTTTGAGATCAACATTTTCACCGGTTGATGTAATCAGCAAAGGCCCCTGCCCTTCCGAAGGAATATGAACCATTTGTCCGGCAAGTTGCTGGTAAATGGACTCCTTTCCTGAATTCATGTAAACAGCAAGGCCTCCAATTGACGCGAAAATTATTGCAACCGCAGCATATTTCAGGAATGAAATAAATATTGATTTTCGTTTATTCTTTTCCAGGTCCAGATTAATGCGAAATATGACTTGTTGCGCGATATCATCTTTTTCAATCTGAAGCATGGTTTCATCCGAATATTTTAGCTCCGAAAGACGGGCTTTTAATTCCAAAATCTGAGATTCTTCCTCAGGATGCTCCAAAAGATATTGTTCCCAATATTGCTCGACAGACGGATTGTTATGGAATATCCACTGTAAGAACCGGGGATCTTCTATGAATTTTTGATCAGAAACAGCCATTTTTTCGATGTTTATACCTCTAAGAGTAGCAACATTGAAAAAAGGGACAAAAAATTGAAAAAATATTTTTAGTGCCTGATGGAAATCATCAACAAGGCTAGCAATTGATCGCCAAACTTCTCACGAAGGCTATCTAAAGTTCGGTAAACCTGCTTCTTAACAGCATCGTGATTCATCCCAACAATCTCGCCAATTTCAGGGTAATTCAGGCCTGTACTAAATTTTAAGAAAAGAATTTCCCGCTTCTGCGGGTCAATGGTCTGGAGAATTTTTCGAAGAGCCTCCACCCGTAATTCATTCGATTCAACATCGTGTGTATCTTGTTCTGCCTGAAATTTCAAGTCAAACTGAAACATTTCTGCATCGGTCAGGCTTGCTTCCTGATAGTTATTCCGGATTTTCCGGATAATGTCATTTTTCAGCGAACGGAACAAATAGAATTCTAGATTTTCGGGATTTTGCAATTTAATATTATACCGGTAAAGGTTATAAAACAAGTCCTGAATGCAGTCTTTGAGCAATTCCCGGTCGTTCGTAATTTTGCTTCCGTAAGCAAACAGCACATCAGCAAACTCTTCATAGATTTCGCTGAATGCATACCGATCGCCCGACCGAAACCGTTTCCAAACTCCTAACCATTGACTTCTATCACGAATCACTTTTTACTTGCAATTTTGAGGTACGACAAGTTGACTTGCAAATACAATATGCAGCAATAATACGAATTTAATCCGGAGAGATTTGTAAGCCATTTAAATTTGATTGAATCGTTATATTAACGAAAATCGTTGGAGCAGATCAATACGCGTATTAAAACAATGAACGAATTGCAGAAAATGTTGCCTGAAAGCAAGCTTTTTTTTTGCTTTGTAGCAACAATTAAACAACTCAACAATGATCGATCTTTTACACACCCGGCGCAGTATCCGAAAATTTACCGAACAAGCCATAGAACCTGAGAAACTTGACATACTTAAGGAAGCGATACTTCGCGCGCCAACCTCAAAAAACTCGAATGCCTGCGAATTTATTTTCGTTGACAATACTGAGCTTATTCATAAACTGGCGCTGTGCAAACCTCATGGAGCTGCTCCATTGCAAACAGCACAACTTGCTATCGCTGTTTTGGTTGACGAGAGTAAAACCGTAGCCTGGATAGAAGATGCATCGATTGCAGCTTTTGTCGCACATATGACAGCCCATTCGCTTGGATTGGGTAGTTGCTGGATTCAGATTCGGGGACGCAAGTATTCCGAAGAAATAACCAGCGAGGCTTTTGTATGCGAAACCCTGAACATTCCTGAAGGATTTCGGGTTTTGAGCATTGTTGCCATTGGATATGCGCAACGCACACACGAAGGAAAACCATTCAGCGAACTCGATTTCAGGAAGATACACACGAACGGATTTTGATCTGACTATTTCAGATACGGCCCTTTCTCATTCCATTTCACTTCCAACTTCGAGATGTACCAGCTTTTGCCGTTGTCGTTATTTCCCTGGAAGAAAAGATACGTTCGTCCATTATCGTCTTTGAACAGATGTGGGTGACCCGATTCGCTGTAATTCCAGCTTCCGGGATCGCCATTGGTCAAAAAAGGCTTATTCGATAAACGTTCCCACTTCACCCCATCAAGGCTTTTGGCCACGCCAATTTGCTGTGGATTATTATTATAAGCTCCGGCATAAAACATATACAGCCATTTGCCCTGCTGAACCAGCGAAGCCGCTTCAATACAAGCTCCTTCCCAAGGAAATTCTGGCTTCAGGATCGGGTAATCGGTCAGCTGCGTCCAGTCTTCGCGGTTAAAGCCGGTATTTCCAGGGGCAGAGGCCACACCCTGAATCTGGATTTTGTATTCCGGATCGCGTGAAGCAAAGAAAAGCAGGTATTTATCATTAAAACGAAACACTTCGGCATCGATGGCACGGCCACAATTCCAGTTCCCCGTTGGATGAAAAATCGGATTGGTCGCGTTTCGGGTAAACCGAAGGCCATCGGTTGAAACGGCGTGGCAAATCGCATCATTTTTCCCATTTCCATAGGTTTGATAAAAAAGGTTGACCCGATTATCAATCACCAACGCACATGGTGCACACAAGCCTTTTTTCTCGTAATCGCCTTCCGGAGTAATTTCCCCAATCTTGGCCCATTGATTTAAATCGCGGCTTTCGGCAATTCCGATGCCCCAACCCTGAACCGGATTCGATTGATCACTATAAGGCGGAATGGAATAATACATCAGGTATCGACCCTGAAATTTAATTACATACGGATCTTTGGCATATGGAATCCCCGTTCTGGAAGTATCGCCAAAATACATTTTCGGCAATTTCATCGGGGTCTGAGCCATCGAAACAAAAGAGAAAAACATCAAAGTGAGCAGTAAAAATCGGTTCAGCATCCGTCGCATTTTAGGTTAAGTTTATCCGGATTGAAAAATACAAATACTAAACAGAATACCGGCCATATTTACTCACAAATCAATGCCTTTATGTAGCTATTTTCCTGAATTTTCGAGTACTCCAAATCTTTCCGGCGAATAGTTAGGATACTTCGGCCAACCCATTAATTTTGTAAAATTAAAATGAATCAACCCATGAAAAAAACAGCGTCCCTGTTACTTTTTATTCTCATTGCCTGTTCCTGTTTTTCCGGAATAATAAAAAAGCGCATTCCAGAACGATTGGTTATACTCACTTTTGACGATGCCACTGCCAGCCAATATTCGGTAGTTGCACCTCTCCTGAAAGAATACGGTTTTGGAGCAACTTTTTTCATCTGCGAATTCCCGCCTAACTTCAGCGATACCACCAAATACATGAATTGGCGACAGATTCGGGCGCTCGATCGCATGGGCTTCGAAATTGCCAACCACACGCGAAATCACCCTGCCATTGCCAAATTAGCTGAAGACAAAATCGTTGAACAACTCGATTACATTGAACTGAAATGCGATTCGATGAAAATTGCGCGTCCGGTTACGTTTGCGTATCCGGGTTACAGCCTCAGCATTCCGGTTATGAATATTCTTCAGAAAAAAGGCTATCAATTTGCTCGTGCCGGTGGTAGCCGGGCGTACGATCCGCAAACCGATCATCCGCTATTGATTCCAAGTTGGGCCATGAATGACAAAAATAAACCACTGATCATGGACGCTTTCAAAGAAGCTCATGACGGAAAAATTGTAGTAATGACTATTCATGGAGTGCCAGACGCGGAGCATCCATGGGTTAATACAACTCCCGAATTATTCAAAGAATACCTGCAATATCTTTCTGAAAATCATTTTAAAGTCGTTGCACTTCGCGACCTGTCCAAATACATTGATGCAGAAAAGGCTATCAAAACTATAACTCCCGATTTGACTAAAAAACTTAAAAACTAACCAATGAAAAGCTTTATTTTATTCGTTTTTACAATTCTGACCATCAGCCTGTCGGCCCAGCAAATTATTCCGCTTTATCCACACGCAATTCCCAACAGCACCACATATCCGATGAAAGAAATTCGGATGGAAAAAGATGGCCAGCTCTTAGGGTATCGAAGCATTTCGCAGCCCACGCTGGCCGTTTACCTGCCAGATGAAAAAATAGCGACCGGTGCCGCAGTTGTTATTTGCCCCGGCGGTGGTTATGGCATGGAAAGTTACCGGCTCGAAGGAACCAATATCGCCGAAGCCTTCGTAAAAAAAGGTATTGCAGCATTCATCCTGAAATATCGTTTACCCAGCGATTCAATTATGCCTGACAAGTCGGTCGGGCCTTTGCAGGATGCACAGCAAGCCATAAAAACCGTTCGTCAGCGTGCCAATGAATGGAAACTGAACCCGGCAAAAATCGGGATTATGGGATTTTCTGCCGGAGGTCATCTGGCTTCAACTACAGGCACTCATTTCAACAAATCGTATATTCCAAACGATGAAAACATAAACCTTCGGCCTGATTTTATGATCCTGATTTATCCGGTTATCAGCATGAAAGAAGGATTAACTCATGGCGGTTCGAAAACGAATCTGCTTGGCAAATCGCCTTCCGAAGAACAAATTGCACTTTTTTCAAACGAATTGCAGGTCGATGCAAATACGCCACCAACCTGGATCACCCATACCGGCGATGATACCGTGGTTCCGGTTGAAAACAGCATTCTTTTTTATAAGGAATTAATCCGGAATAAAGTTCCGGCAGAGATGCACCTTTACCCGGCAGGCAATCATGGTTTTGTGCTGAAATTACCAACCGACGAATGGATGCAACCGCTGTTTGGCTGGATGGGAAAAAGCGGAATTACGAAGTAAAACTTAGATTTTAACTTTAGTATTTACCCCTAAAACATTATATGCATTCCAGACAGATCCCGAATGGGCTCTCCAGTAACAGTAATACAAATCGAGACCAAAGTATTTCATTTTCAACAGGTGAAGTCCCCCGTAGATTCGCACATTCTGAAATCTTTTGGTCTTAATTTCAGTAAAAATTTCATCCATCAAATAAGGCTTCGGGAAATGCCATTTCGACTTCACAAAAAAATCAAAAGTCGATATATTATCAATACTATATTGTGAATCAGCCGTTTCGAATGTTTTATAGGCAAAACGGGTAGCACACCTTATTTTCATATTTCCGGGTTCCGCCAGATAAACCAGGTAACTCAAATAGTTATTCGAAGGGCTCCATAGCGCTGATTTATAAGTTGAACTTCTTCGGTAACCCAAGCCTAACAAAAGATGATTGGTCAATTTACGGTACCCTGTCAGGTCAAAATAATAATAATCCAGCTGATTGATCTGGTTACTGTAGTGATCTTTATTTCCAAGGCTTAATTCGGTTTTGTCATTGAGTGTATAAGTGATACTTGTTGTATTCCATATATACGAACCATCAGCCGATAATTGAGCGAAAAGATTATTTCCGCTGACTGACAGCAGGAGCAGGATAACGACGGTAATTTTCTTCATTCCGGAATATTAATATTTGGTTCTGAATTATACCTTTAAGGCATCATTCGTCACAAAAATAAGTTTTCTGTTTAATCAATTGTAATCTAAATCATAAACTAACCAAAATAAGATCAACTATGTCACGACTTTTAACCTTCACGTTGCTTATTTTCCTCATTTTATCCGGAAATGCCCAGAATGTCAATCAAAATTTAATCGCAAAAGATGCTAAAGTAACCAAAGTTGGCGGTGGCTATGCCTTTACCGAAGGGCCTTCGGTTGCTCCGGATGGCCGCGTATTTTTTACCGATCAGCCAAACGACAAAATTGATGTGTGGAGCGAAAAAGATAATCACATAACTACTTTCCTGCAGCCTTGCGAACGGTCGAACGGAACCTATTTCAACAAAAAAGGCGAACTGGTAGCCTGTGCCGATTTGCATAATCGCCTGGTAATTTTCGACATGAAAGGGAAAATGAAAACGATTGCCGAAAATTACAACGGCCAGCCCCTGAATGCGCCCAATGATTTGTGGATTGCTCCCAATGGCGGTATTTATTTTAGCGATCCTTATTATGCCCGCGATTACTGGGAACCCGGACGCAAAGAAGTTCAGGATACGCGGGGTGTTTATTACCTCAATCCTGAAGGAAAAGTCAGCCGTGTTATAGACGACTACAAACAACCCAATGGGCTGATCGGAACTCCGGATGGCAAAACTCTTTATGTGAGTGATATCAACGACCGGAAAATCTGGAAATACGACATTCAACCTGATGGGACTCTGACCAACAAAACTTTTTTTGCTCCTGAAGGCTCTGACGGAATGACCATTGACCAACAAGGAAATGTTTACCTGACGAACAAAGTGGTGTCAGTATTTAATTCAAAAGGCGAAAGTATTGCTCGGATAGAAGTTCCGGAACAACCTTCGAATGTGTGTTTTGGCGGTAAAAAGCGGAATATCCTTTTCATTACGGCACGCACTTCGGTATATACCCTGAAAATGAACACTAAAGGAGTAAACTAAATCAATATAAATGACTAAAAAACAATTCATCTTAATGCTGGCAATCGGACTGATTTTCGGAAACTGCACAGCACAGACTAAACAAACAAAAACCTCCGGAAACCCAATCATGGAAGGTTGGTACGCCGATCCGGAAGGGGCAATTTTCGATAATACCTTTTGGGTATATCCAACTTATTCGGACAAATACGAAGAGCAGGTATTTCTCGATGCCATTTCGTCTGAAGATCTGGTGCATTGGAAAAAATATTCGCATATCATCGACACTTCCATTGTAAAGTGGGCAAACCGTGCCATGTGGGCGCCTTGCATCGTCAAAAAAGATGCAAACTATTACCTGTTTTTCTCAGCTAACGACATTCAGGCTCCTTTCCGCGGCGGATATGTGGCCGCCGACAATAAAATCGGTGGCATCGGTATTGGCATTGCGTCAAAACCTGAAGGTCCTTTCCGCGATTACCTGGGAAAACCTCTTATTCAGGAGTTTTACAACAAAGCCCAACCCATCGACCAATTTGTTTTTCATGACAAAGACGGGCAGTATTACATTATTTACGGCGGTTGGGGACATTGCAATATTGCTAAACTCAACAACGATTTTACCGGCCTGGTTTCATATCCCGATGGAAATCTGGTGAAAGAAATTACTCCGGAAGGTTATGTCGAAGGGCCGATCATGTTTATCCGCAACGGCAAATATTACCTGATGTGGTCGGAAGGCGGATGGACCAACGATACGTACAAAGTCGCCTACGGCATTGCCGATTCGCCGTTTGGACCATTCAAAAAACTCGATATCGTATTGAAATCCGACCCTTCCATTGCCATGGGTGCCGGGCATCATTCGGTAGTGAATGTTCCGGGAACCGACGACTGGTATATTTTCTATCATCGCCGCCCAATTCCAAACGAAGGACGCGATCACCGTGTAGTGTGTGTCGACCGAATGTATTTTAATCAGAATGGCACCATTCAACCCGTAAAAATGACCTGGGAAGGTGTTCCGGAAAGAAAAGTGAAGTAATTTGCTTTTGTAGAATCATTCATAAATTATCATTGCCATGACCAGAATCCCATTTGACGAAATGAAAGCAACCATAAAGTCAGCTTTCCTGAATGCAGGAATGCCTGAAGGAAAAGCCGAAACCTGTGCCCAAATTCATACTGAATCGAGCAGAGATGGTGTTTATTCGCATGGATTAAACCGCGTTGAACGGTTTGTAGATTACATTAGCAAAGGTTGGGTCGATGTAAATGCAGAGCCAACTCTTGAGCTGAACCTTGGATCGATGGAAACCTATAAAGGCAATCTGGGCCCCGGAATTTTAAATGCCATTTTCGCGATGAACCGTGCGACCGAAATCGCTGCAAAAAACGGACTTGGTTTGGTGAGCCTCAACAATACCACACACTGGATGCGCGGTGGGGCCTACGGATGGCAGGCTGCAGAAAAAGGGTTTATCGGCATTTGCTGGACCAATACAGAGTCGTGTATGCCGGCATGGGGCGCCAAATCATGCGGAATCGGGAATAACCCGTTTATCATGGCTGTTCCAGGAAAAGACGGGCACGTGGTACTCGATATGGCCATGTCGCAATATTCGTATGGAAAGCTTCAGACAACCCGCCTGAAAGGTCAGAAACTCCCCTATCCTGGTGGATTTGATCAGGAAGGAAACCTCACTGATAATCCAGGTGAAATAGAAGAAACTCGTCGGATTTTACCCATGGGTTTTTGGAAAGGTTCAGGATTTGCTGTTATGCTCGACCTGATTTCTGCATTGCTTTCAGGAGGACTTACCACCGCTGGAATTGATAAAGCCGAGAAAGGCAGCTGTGGCAGCTGTTGCCAGGTTTTTATCGCAATCGATCCACGAAAAATTAATACTCAGGAATTTATTGATCAGGCATTGCACGAAACCATAGAACAGCTTAAATCGTCGGTTCCGGCGACTGAAAATGGTGAGATATTTTATCCGGGCGAGCAATCGTTAAAAACCCGGAACGAAAATATGGAGTTGGGCATTCCGGTTGAAGATGGTATATGGTCGAAAGTGAAAGAGCTAGCCAACAGAAGCTAGTCAAATTACTGGTCGGAATCAATAAGCAAATATGCGTTAAAGCAAAAGAGACCTCTGCAAAGTGATGCAAAGGTCTCTTAAATTTATGGATGTATTTGTTTAATATCTGTATCTTCTATCTAACTATTCTCCGCTTTTTATACAACTCAAAAAGATCATCTTCGTCATCTCCAGTCTTTATTCCGCTTATCAACAGGGCCAGAAGAACGGGAATCTCGTCTTCGGCGAACCCCGATTTTAAAGCCAATCCGGTAGCTAACCGCATTTCATTATTATTAATCTGACCATCGGCATAAACCATCTTGATTACATCATAGAGCTGCCCGAATCGTTTCGACAATTCATATGGTGGAACATATGCTGATTTTTTGCTCGTCTCCAGTAAATCATCAACTTCAGGAGCAGTTAGCCCCAATTTACTGCCAAACCGATGCAACATTTCTAATTCCGAAGTTTCTATTTTTCCGTCAGCCATTGCAATCTGTATAAGGTGGCCAAAATGCTCTTTATCTTGCTTTCGGCTTGGATGGTCAAAGTGTTCCAAAAAATTCATACTAATATTTTTAAGTTTTACCTATTTGAAAAAATTGATGTGATCTGTTTAACATCCTGTGCAGTACGTCCCAATCAGAAATAGCAGATAGAGTTTAAACAGATTTTACTGATAAGAGACTTCCTTTATCAGAGTTAATTTAAATGAAGATCAGATCAGGAATTCTGTGGAGGTTGCCAGAATGTGAAGTCATATGAGGTGTAAAAAGAAAATGCTTCAGTATAAATGCGCTCTTTAATTACTGAGATACAATTACATGGCACATAAATATCAATGAAAATTTCGTCATCCTGTTCGTCAAATTCCGGAGACAAATCGTTATTGGAAGACTGTCTTTCATCCTGATTTTCAAGCACGAAAAGCTGCTCTCCGGATAAGGAAACAGAATTTCCAAATCCCTGAGATAGTGTCAGAAAAAACACGATCAAAAAACTTATCTTTTTAAGTATCTCCATTCAATTGCAATGATAAAGAAAAAACGTTGCCTCTATTGATTCTATTGTCAATTCAAACAATTATTACATCTAAAGGTTGTTGATTCAAACGTTAATAAAAGCAAAGAAGCAGGCCAAATGACATGCTTCTTTGCTTAAAAAATCGAATCTTTAAAAAATTCTATTATAAATCTGTAATAGGTTTATACTTCGGTACCAATGATTTCATAACAGTCCAGCCAACCAGGTAAGCTATAGCACAAAAACAGAATACCATGAAATAACCAGCAGGTTTTCCTTCAAATCCGAGGAAAGTCATCTTGGTTTCGCCGGCATAAACGAATAAAGCTCCGGCCGATTTTTGCAGAATCATAGAACCGACTCCACCAGCCATACCGCCAATTCCGATGATTGTTGCAATGGCATGTTTCGGGAACATATCGCCAACTGTCGTGAATATGTTTGCCGACCACGATTGATGAGCTGCACATCCTAAACCGATCAGGATAATCGGGAACCAAGGTGAGTAGGTACCTAAAGGCTGAGCAAACAAAACCAAAAGTGGAATAAATGCAAAAACAAACATGGCTTTCATGCGAGCAGCATAGGGGTTCAGTCCGGTTTTTTTGATAATAATTGAAGGTAGTTTCCCTCCATAAATCGAAAGCGTGGCAAGTGCGTATAAGGTGAAAATAAGAGCAACACCTAATCCTGCGGATGTTTTAATTCCAAACTGCGTATTCAGATACGATGGAGTCCAGAACAGGAAGAACCACCAAACGCCATCGGTCATAAACTTACCAAATGCAAACGCCCAGGTTTGTTTATATTTGAAACAATCGATAAACGAAACTTTCTTTTCCTGAACGGCAGAGGCTTGCATTTCCAACTCGTCTTTCGATTCCCTGTCAGATAAAATATAATTTAACTCGGCGCTGTTTACAAATTTATTTTGTTCTGGTTTTTTATACAGAAATACCCAGAAACCCATCCAAAGAAAACCTAAAGCACCAATTACGATGAAGGACATTTCCCAACCATAAGCTGCAGCCAAAAAAGGAATTGAAAGCGGAGCAATTAGCGCACCTACCGAAGCACCGGCATTGAAGATACTGGTAGCATAAGCACGGTCTTTCTTAGGAAAATATTCAGCAGTAACCTTAATGGCAGCCGGAAAGTTTCCAGCCTCTCCAATAGCCAAAATAATACGTGCAACAATAAAGGCATACATACTGACTGTGGAAATAAGTACAGCAACATCACCAACAGCCTGCGCCAATTCAGCCGCAGAATGCAAGCCAACCCAACTTTCAGTAACCACACCGCAAAGAGCGTGCATACAAGCACCTACCGACCACACTCCGATTGCCCACAAAAATCCTTTCTTAGTTCCCATCCAATCAACAAAACTTCCGGCAAACAACATTGAAATGGCATAAACAATGGAAAAAATGGAGGTAATTGTACCGTAATGATTTTCATTCCAATGAAATTCGGGCATAATAAACTCATCCCAGGTTAGGGATAAAACCTGACGATCGAGATAGTTAATAGTTGTGGCCACAAACAAGAGGGCAACTATTGTCCATCGGTAGTTCGTCATCTTCGTAATGCTATTGGTCGAATGCATAATTAAGTTTTAGTGATTAGGAAATTAGTTAGTGTAATTTTTATCTCAGTTTTTTTACGATTGCAAGCACTTCGGCACATTTGGCAGCAATAAAAGTCCAGTCTTTGTTGTCAATCACATCTTTCGGAAACAATTGTGAACCCATGCCCACGCAATGAACTCCGGCTTTAAACCAGCCTTTCAGGTTAGCTTCGTCAGGCGAAACACCTCCGGTTGGCATAATGCTCGCCCAAGGCATCGGGCCTTTTACTCCTGAAATAAAATCAGGGCCTCCAACCGATGAACCCGGGAATACTTTTACCACTTCGGCGCCCAATTCGTGTGCACGGTTAATTTCTGTAACCGAACCACAGCCCGGACTCCAGGCTATTTTGCGACGGTTGCAGAAACGGGCGGTATCTTCATCAATCAACGGAGAAACGATAAAGTTAGAACCCAACTGAATGTATAATGCGGCGGTTGCGCTATCGATTACCGAACCAACTCCCAAAATCATTTCAGGAGCTTCTTTCGCTGCCCATTTCGACACTTCAGCAAAAACTTCATGCGCAAAATCGCCACGGTTGGTAAATTCGAAAACACGGATACCGCCATCGTAACAGGCTTTCACCACCTGTTTGCACACTTCAGCATCTTTGTGATAAAATACCGGAACGACACCGGTTTCTTTCATTTTTATTGCTACTTCTATTCTTGTAAACCTTGCCATAAATTCAATCTTATATTTTATTGGTAGAGACGTAAAATGTTACGTCTCACATGTTACGTCTCTACATAATTATTTTTGTTTATCGTGCCACGCGGCCTGAGGCGTCGCCACCCATCAATTTTTCAACTTCATCAACGGTTACCTGGTTGTAGTCGCCGTAAATGGTGTGTTTCAGACACGATGCAGCAACTGCAAAATTCAGGGCTTTCTGATCATCATTGGTATAAGTCAGCAAACCGTAAATTAAACCACCCATAAACGAGTCGCCACCACCAACGCGGTCAACAATATCTGTAATCTGGTAAGTCGGAGCTTCAAACAAAGTCTTTCCGTCCCAAAGTACACCCGACCAACTGTTATGGTTGGCATTGATTGATCCACGCAAAGTAGTAATTACTTTTTTACAACGCGGAAATTTCGCCATAATCTGTTTTGAAACAGATTCATAAGCAGCAGCCTCCACATGACCACCGGTTACATCAACGCCTTCGGGTTTAATGCCCAATACTTTTTCGGCATCTTCTTCATTACCCAAAATCACATCGGTTCCGGCAACCAGCGCAGGCATCACTTCACCGGCTTTTTTACCGTAGTTCCATAAGTTTTTACGATAGTTCAAATCGCACGAAACGGTAATTCCCTTTTCGTTGGCTTTCTGAATGGCTTCCAGACAAACATCGGCAGCGCCCTGAGAAATTGCTGGTGTGATTCCGGTCCAGTGAAACCAGTTTACACCTTCAAAAACCTTGTCCCAGTCAATCATTCCTGATTTGATTTCAGAAATGGCTGAATGAGCACGGTCGTAAACCACTTTACTACCACGGCTTACAGCGCCTGTTTCGAGGAAATAAATTCCCAAACGGTCGCCACCATAAACAATCTGGTCCACTCCTACTCCGTACTTGCGCAAGTCCATTACGCACGACTGAGCAATATCGTTTTTAGGCAAGCGGGTCACAAAATCGACCGGGATGCCAAAGTTGGCAAGCGAAACGGCCACATTGGCCTCGCCACCACCAAAAGTGGCGGTTAAACTATCAGTTTGATTAAAACGCAAATAACCAGGAGTTGCAAGTCGCAACATGATTTCTCCGAATGTAACTACTCTCATTTTGTTCTATTTACTATTTATTGATTTTCAATTTACTACCCAAAGACAGGAAAGAGTTAAAAGGAAGAAGGAAACGTTTCCTAATTCCTGCTTTCTTTTTTCCTTTTCACAAGTGCAATCGATTGCAAATCTACTATTTTTATCAAATTCACCAAGTTCTGTTCGTACCAAAAGGCGGGAAAAACAACTTATTCTTAAAAATTGAAATAGTTTTTCGCGTTGTTGAAACTGATGTTTTCCACCATCTGACCCAATAATTCCATATCATTCGGAATTTCACCGTTCTCCACGTCGTTACCCAAAATATTGCAAAGGGTACGGCGGAAATACTCGTGACGAGTGTATGAGAGGAAACTTCTGGAATCGGTTAACATACCTACAAAACGGCTCAATAATCCGAGATTAGATAAAGCCTGAATCTGTTTTTCCATACCATCTTTCTGATCGAGGAACCACCATCCTGAACCCCACTGCATTTTTCCGGGAACGCTTCCATCCTGAAAATTGCCAATCATGGTCGCATACAATTCGTTGTCAGCCGGATTCAGGTTATACAGAACAGTTTTGCACAATTTATCTTCCGTATCCAATTTATTCAACAGTTTTGATAATGGCTCAGCAACAGGCTTGTCGCCAATCGAATCGAATCCTGTATCAGGTCCTAATTTATTGAACAAACGAGTGTTGTTGTTGCGCAAAGCGCCGATGTGAAGTTGTTGAGTCCATCCGCGTGAGTGATCCATCACACCAAATTCGTACAACATGCACGATTTGAATTTCAGGATCTCTTCATTCGTCAGTTTACTGCCCGACCTCACGGTTGTGAAAATCGCACGAATTTCTTTCGCAGTATATTCTTCGGCAAATGCAGTATCCAAACCATGATCAGACAAACGGCATCCATTTTCATGGAAATACTGGTGACGTTTATCCAGAGCGGTCATTAAATCGGCGAATGTAGTAATGGTCATTTCAGCAGCAGCTGCCAACTGATTGATATAGTTGTTGAAAAATGCAGGATCGTCAACCATCATTGCTTTGTCGGGTCTCCATGCCGGAAGTACAGCAACTTCGAATCCCGAAGCTTTAATTTGTTGATGATACTGAAGATTGTCAATCGGATCGTCGGTCGTGCAAATGGTGTGCACATTGGCCATCCGGATGATGTTGCGGCAACTGTAAGCCGGAGTATTCAGCTTTTCGTTACAGGCATCAAAAATCTGACGGGCATTTTTAGGGCTTAAAACTTCATTGATTCCAAAAAATTTCTTCAGTTCAAGGTGAGTCCAGTGATACAGCGGATTGCGTAACGTTTGAGGAACGGTTTCAGCCCACTTTTCGAATTTCTCCCAATCGGAAGCATCGCCGGTACAAAAACGTTCATCGACGCCATTGGTGCGCATTCCACGCCATTTGTAATGGTCGCCAGCTAACCAGATTTCGGTAATAGATTTAAACATCCGGTCATCGGCAATATCTTTTGGATTGATGTGACAGTGGTAGTCGAAAATCGGCATTTTTGCCGCATGTTCATGATATAATTTCTGTGCCGTTTCAGTATGCAGCAGAAAATTTTCGTCCATAAATTTTTTCATCGTATTAAGTTTTTTCTATTGTGACCTATGTGTCTATTGTGGTGATTTTATTTTTTCACCACATAGGCACATAGAACACATAGTTTTTGTTTTACAAATTGAAAAGTCTCTTCAAATGGCGTTCGTAAATATTTTCTTCAACGCATTGGCCAACTACATCGGCATGTTTTTTCAGAAGGTCGGTATAAGTTGTACCCATTTCAGAAGCAACTTTGTAGCCCACATGAATTAACTGGCGGAAATTCGGATTGTAATCCGGATGCCCCGGAATGTGGCGCAAGGTATTGGCGTATTTTTCACTTGTCCAACCGGCAACTTCGGCAGGGGTTGGTAATTTCGAGTCGTCAATATCAATTACATCGGCATACGGAGCGCACAATTCATCTTTGCGACCTAATGCAATCGCGTAAATCGACTTGGCTGCTTCCAAAGCTTCGCCACCGGCAACTGCAAGTCCGATCACTTCTTCAAGCCAGGTTGTTCCTGCTGTTTTTACGTGCAAACCTTTATCATATTTTTTGATGATGCCAGCCATGATTGGATAAATCGTGAATTTATCGCTTCCGGAGTGAACACTCAGTTTCAATTCTTCAGGAAGTCCAAATTCTTTCACCGCATAATCAATGACCAGAACGTCTTCTTCAAATTCTTTGGCAAACTGATCAACATTTCCGGTGTAATCAACTCCTTTATTAAAACGACCAGTAAATTTAGGGGCAATGGTTTGCGCCGGAACACCTTTATCAGCCAACATTTTCAGGATAAAAAACAAATCGACAGGCGTTTGCGGACTTTCAACTTCGTCCATCGAAACTTCAGTAATAAATGTACCTACACCTTTCTTATCCTTCAGGAAGTTATATATTTCGCTGGCCTGCTGGGTTGCTGCCAGAAATTTATACGTAATCTGTTCAATTAATTCTTCTGAAACCTCGATGGTATGATCTATTCCCGGGATTTGCAGTTTTCCAACATACTTTGAACACGAAGCCACAAAGGCTTTCACATCGGCTTCCGGACTTTCTTTCCCGATAAACGATGCCACATCGAGGGTAAAAAAGTCAGCTGTTTCGACAAACGGAGCAACCGTACCCATATTAATATGGTCAGCATCTACAAAGTATTTTCCGGAGAAACTCAAAGCAGCAACCGCTGCGTCAGCTTCTTTCCGAACATCGGCCGGATGCGAATGCACATACATGTGCTCGCGGTTCGACTTGTTCCAAACCGGACTAATGTCCAAACCTGCCTGATTGGCCTTTACAATTCCACGAAGCTGGGCAACTCCCTGATGTGAGAAGCGGTCGCCAATTCCTAAACTATATTTTCCTAATTGCATATAATATTAATTTACTGACACATAAATAAACCATTCACAATTCCGTGTACGGACACGAAAATATAGACAATATCTTTAATCTGCAACGGTGATGAACTAAAATCAGCGAAAAATGTTTTAAAATAGTTTTTCCGTGTTCGCACACGACATCAAAGAAAATTTATTTAGCTTTGTTCCTGCTCAACAAATTGAACCTTAAAACTGAATCATTATCAAAGCAATTAATCGCACCCGAATTAAGGATATCGCACAGAAAGCAAATGTTTCGATCGGAACAGTTGACCGTGTGATTCACAATCGAGGAGAAGTTTCGAAATCTACCCGCGATAAAATCCTTTCGATTATTGAGGAGATGGAATATCAACCTAATTTGCTGGCAAGCACGCTTGCATCAAAGAAAACATTTTCTTTTGCATTGATTGTGCCTGAGCCTATTTCGTCAGAATCTTACTGGAATAAACCATTGATTGGGGTCCGGAAAGCCTTTGAGGAAATTCATCAATATGGAGTAAATATTTCCACACACCTTTTCAAACAGTCTGACCCAGAAACATTTAATACTGAAAAAGAGCTAATTCTTGAAAATAATCCGGAAGGAGTTGTGCTTGCGCCATTCTTTCTTCGCGAATCGAAAGAGTTTATTGAAGAATTGAAGAAACGAAACATTCCGTATGTATTTATCGATTCGAACCTCAATGAATGCTGCAAACTAAGTTTCATCGGTCAGAATTCGTTTCAATCGGGAACTTTAGCAGCCAAATTGCTTGATTATTCCGTTCCGGCAGATGCTTCAATCCTGGTTTTGCATTTCGCCAAACAATTGGATAACATGAACCATTTGGTGCAACGCGAAAAAGGATTTTATGAATATTTCAGCAAAAACAAACCTGAAACAAAAAGAAAGCTGATTACTCAGGAAGTTGCTGATCCGACAACCGAAGAATCGCAAAATATGATCAAAGCGCTGTTACAAACGAATCCCGAAATTCAGGGAATTTTTGTAACCAACTCGCAGGTTTATTACCTGGCCAAAATTCTTGAAGAACTGAACCTGACCAACATTCGGGTGATTGGTCACGATTTAATCAATGAAAACATCAGTTTCCTGAAGAAAGGCTTTGTTGATTTTCTAATCTGTCAGCGACCTGAAGAACAGGGTTACAACGCGGTTATCACTCTTTTCGAACATCTGGTTTTGAAGAAAGAGGTGAAAAGCGAAAACTATACTTCGATCGATATTATTACCAAAGAAAATGTGGACTATTATAAATAACTAAACGATAAGAAAATGAATCCAATCAGTTTTAATGACCTAAGTGGTAAAGTATGTGTTATCACTGGTGGAGCTGGCGTCATAGGAGCAGCAATGGTTAAAGCAATGGCCTCGGTAGGCGTAAAAATTGCGATTGCCGACATCAATAAAGAAGTTGCTGAACGAGTTGCCGCAGAAATTTCGAAAGAATATAATGCTGAAGTAATTGGCGTTGAAGCCAATGTTTTGGACAAAGAATCGTTAATCAAAGCGAAAGCGGTGATCAACGAAAAATTAGGTGATATCGACATGCTGATTAATGGTGCTGGCGGAAACCACCCAACCGCAACCACCAAAGTGGAGCAAATGGACGAAAACAGCCTCGATCACCTGGAAGACACATTCTACGGACTCGAAATGGACGGTTTCGACAAAGTATTTGCGCTTAATTTCAAGGGAACTTTGCTCCCATCCATGGTTTTCACAACCGATATGCTGAAGAATAAAAAAGGCGTGGTCCTGAACGTTTCGTCGATGAACTCGTACAAACCGTTGACTAAAATTCCTGCCTACTCGGCTGCAAAAGCGTCGATCAACAATTTTACAGAATGGCTTTCCGTTCATCTGGCGAAAGTTGGAGTTCGCGTTAATGCAATTGCTCCGGGCTTTTTTATCACTGACCAGAACCGCTTTTTAGTTTTGGACAAGGAAACCGGAGGCTTTTCTCCACGCGGCCAAAAGATTGTAAACAACACACCAATGGGCAAATTTGGCGAACCGGAAGATTTGCAGGGCGCTACCCTATTCCTTCTTTCTGATGTTTCGTCGTTCATTACCGGCATTGTGGTCCCTGTTGACGGTGGATACAGCGCGTTTGGAGGGGTATAAAAAGTTCCAAATTCCAGGTTTCAAGTTCCAAGTAGACCCTCACTTGGAACTTGAAATTTGAAACTTGGAACCACGGTTTAATCACTTGTAAAATTTCAAAATCTAAAAATATGAGCTTCGAATTAAAAAAAGACTGTAAATATTCCCTGTTGGTAGCAACCAGCATGGGTGTTCGCATTACACCGGTAAACGGACAGCCGGTACACTGTAGCAACCTATTCGAAATGCAGGCTACAAGCGCCGAAACCAATGTTGCAAATATCTCTTCGTCACTCGGACTTCCGGTAAAAGTGCTCACCACTTTTGTGAAAGACAGCCCGATTGCCCAATTCATAAAAAGCAGCCTCCGCAGCCGGAACATGGATTATGAAGGACCGGAAGTGGTTCAGGCTGATCCGTGGGGATATCGTCATCAGTTCAACATTGCCGACAGTGGTTTCGGAACCCGCGGCCCGCGCGTACAAAACGACCGCGCCGGTGAAGTTGGCCGTACATTGAATGTGAAAGACTTTGATCTGGAACGCATTTTCGGTCAGGAAGGCGTACAGATTGTTCACCTTTCAGGATTGATTGGCGCATTATCACACGAAACAACAACCTTCTGCCTGGAGATTGCCCGCGCAGCAAAAAAATATGGTACACGTATTTCATTCGACCTGAATTACCGCGCTTCGTTCTGGAAAGGACGCGATAAGGAATTGCGCGAAAGCTTTACTGAAATTGCTTCAGTAGCTGACATCCTGATTGGTAACGAAGAAGATTTCCAGCTTTGTTTAGGCATTCAGGGGCCGGAAGCAGGCGGTAAAGGTATTGAAGCCGAAATCGACGGATTCAAAGGCATGATTAACCGCGTAAAAGAGGCTTTCCCGAATGCATCGGTATTTGCAACTACGCTGCGTCAGGTGATCAGCGCCAACGAACACCTTTGGGGAGCCATTATGCTCGAAGGCAACGACTGGCAGGTTATCGAACCACGCAAAATCACCGTTCTCGACCGCATTGGCGGTGGCGACGGTTTTGTTGGCGGCTTGCTTTATGGTATCCTGAAAGGTTGGGAACCTGAAAAATGGCCGCAATTTGGCTGGGCAACCGGCGCACTGGCCACCACATTCCTCACCGATTATGCCCAACCTGCCGACGAAGACATGGTTTGGAGCATCTGGGGCGGAAATGCGCGCGTCAAACGCTAGCATTATACGGTTTTCTATGTGATTTAAATATTTAGACCACATAGGCACATAGAACACATAGTTCAAACTTTAAAACGAAAACAATGCTTTATTACGAAATAGGTTCTACAGAAATGGAGCTTTCTGCTGAAGATCTAAAAAAAGGTCTTTTTGAGGCACTGGAAAAGATGGGGCCTAAAACGAAAGTACTGGCTATTCCTCCGGATTACACGCGTTTGCCCAGTCGCGCCGGTGAACTGACTGAAATGACATGGCAGTTTTACGGCGACACTTTGACTGATGTACTTCCTGCCCTTGGAACACATTCGCCAATGACCGACCACCAGATTTCGCACATGTTCGGCTCTATGCCCGCATCGCTCATTCGCGAACACGACTGGCGTAATGATGTGGTGACTGTTGGAACTGTTCCTGCCGAATTTGTCAAAGAAGTTTCGGGTGGGGCTGTTGAATTTCCATGGCCTGCGCAAGTTAACAAGTTATTGATTGAGGGCAACTTCGATCTGATTTTGTCGATCGGTCAGGTAGTTCCTCACGAGGTAGTGGGAATGGCCAACTATAACAAGAATATTTTCGTCGGAACCGGAGGTGTGGAAGGCATCAACAAAAGCCATTTTGTGGGCGCAGCTTATGGAATGGAGAAGATGATGGGTCATGCCGACACACCGGTACGCCGCATTTTCAACTATGCCTCGGATAATTTCACCAACCACATGCCGATTGTTTACGTGCAAACGGTGGTTGGACTGGACAAAACCGATGGCAAAATCAAAACACGAGGATTGTACATCGGCGATGACTTTGAGGTATTTGACAAAGCAGCCAAACTGGCTTTGTTAGTCAACTTCGAAATGCTAGACAAGCCATTGAAAAAAGTGGTGGTTTACCTCGATCCAACCGAATTTAAAAGTACATGGCTGGGCAACAAATCGGTTTACCGTACCCGGATGGCTATTGATGATGACGGTGAATTGATCGTTCTGGCTCCTGCCCTAAAAGAGTTCGGCGAAGACAAGGAAATTGACCGCCTGATCCGCAAATATGGTTATTTTGGAACACCGGCAACCTTGAAAGCCTGTGACGAAAATGAAGAACTGCGCAACAACCTGAGCGCGGCAGCTCATCTCATTCATGGATCTTCGGAAGGACGTTTCAGCATCACCTATTGCCCCGGAAAAAGAAAGGAAAACCTGACTCAGGCTGAAATCGAAAGTGTTGGCTTTAAGTATGCTGACATTGACGAAGTAACTGCTAAATATGATCCCGCTAAATTGCGCGATGGATACAATGTCATGGCAGACGGAGAAGAAATCTTCTACATTTCAAATCCAGCGCTGGGTTTGTGGGCATTTAAAGATCGGTTTAAGTATTGATTAACGATCAGAGATTTAATATTAACGATTGCAGATTAAGAAAAAATCGTTAATCAAAAATCATTAATTGTTAATCGTTAATCAAATCAGAATGTATAAAATTCAGGAAGTAAACTGGGGAATTATTGGCTGCGGAAACGTGACCGAGCTGAAGAGTGGTCCGGCCTTTAACAAGGTGGAGCATTCCAGATTGGTTGCCGTGATGCGCCGCAATGGTACCTTAGCCAACGATTATGCCAAACGGCACGGTGTACCGAAATGGTATGCCGATGCTGATCAGTTGATTAATGATCCTGAAGTTAATGCTGTTTACATTGCGACTCCGCCTGATACCCATGCTTCATATGCCATTGCAGCCATGAAAGCCGGAAAACCGGTCTACGTGGAAAAGCCCATGGCAAGAAACTATCAGGAGTGTCAGGAAATGAACCAGGTTTCCGAAGAAACCGGGATGCCCTTGTTTGTAGCTTATTACCGAAGGACGCTTCCTGCTTTCTTAAAAGTAAAGGAACTTATTGATGACGGAATCATCGGTAAGCCGCTAACGGTAAATATTCGCCTGCACAAATCGGTTCCAGAACGTGATTTAAACCCTGAAACTCAATTCTGGCATGTGAATCCGGAGATTGCCGGCGCCGGTTATTTTTATGATTTAGGGTCCCATCAGTTCGATTACCTTGATTTTTTGTTCGGTCCGGTCATTCAGGTTCATGGCTTAGCTGTAAATCAGGCAGGACTGTACGAGACTGAAGACACTGTTACCGGAACCTTTCGCTTTGGAAACGGGGTCATTGGCACCGGAAGCTGGTGTTTTGTTGTCGCCAAAGGTAACGATGAAGATATTATTGAAATCAACGGCACAAAGGGCAAACTCAGTTTCTCCAGTTTTCAGCATGGCGATCTAATACTGACAACTCCGAAAGGAACAGTCAGTTTCAGCTCCCAAAATCCTGAAAATATACAGCACAATCTGATTGATCAGGTTGTAAAAACATTACGGACTGAAAGCGAATGTGTTAGTACCGGTAAATCTGCAGCCCGTACCAGTTGGGTTCTGGAAGAAATTGTGAAAGAGTATTATAAAAAATTAACCACATAGGCACATAGAACACATAGAAATAACTTAAAAACCAAGCTAATAATCAAATAGACAGCAAAAAAAAACTATGTGACCTATGTGTCTATGTGGTTCAACTAACAAAATATGAAGATTATAATTGACGATAAAATCCCATATATCCGTGGCGCTTTTGAAGAAGTGGCTGAGGTTGTCTACCTGCCCGGATCTAAAACTACTCCGGAAGTGGTGAAAGATGCCGATGCGATTGTAACCCGCACCCGAACCATTTGCAATGAAAAATTGCTGGCGTGTTCATCGGTCAAATTTATTGCGACCGCTACCATTGGGTACGACCATATTGACACCGATTATTGCGATAATGCCGGAATCAAATGGACCAATGCTCCGGGCTGCAACAGCAAATCGGTAGAACAATACATCGCCTCAACCCTCATGGTTTTGGCTGAACGAAAAAATCTACAGATGAAAGACCTTTGTATAGGCGTGGTTGGCGTTGGAAACGTAGGCAGTAAAGTCGCGCGCATTTGTAAGTTGTTTGGCATGAAAGTTCTGCTGAATGACCCTCCACGTGAACGTGCCGAAGGTTCTGCCGCTTTTGTCAGCCTGAAACAGGTGATGGACGAAGCCGACATCATCACCCTGCATGTGCCGTTGAACATGAAAGGCGAAGATGCCACATTTCATTTGGGCAATGAAACTTTCTTTTCAGGCCTGAATAAGAAACCCATTGTGATCAATTCTTGCCGTGGCGAAGTAGTGGATACAAATTCGATAAAAACCGCGCTTAAAAGCAATCAAATTTCAGGATTTGTTTGTGACTGCTGGGAAAACGAACCGGATATTGATCTGGAGTTACTGGCTTTGACTGAAATTGCAACGCCACATATTGCCGGGTATTCTAAAGATGGCAAAGCTACTGGCTCACAAATGAGCGTTCACGCCATTAGTCAATTCTTCGGACTTGGATTGGAAAGCTGGCAGCCTTCAGGAGTTGAGCAACCCATAAACCCTGTTTTTGAACTCGACGGAACAGGACTGAACGAACAGGCAATTATAGCAAAAGCTATTTTGCACACTTACGACATCCGGAATGACGATCAGGATTTCAGAAATAACACGGCTCAATTCGAACAATTGCGTGGCGATTATCCCACAAGACGTGAGTTTCCTGCGTTTACCATACTTCAGAAGAATATTGGTAAAGAAACTTTAGATATTTTAAAAAAACTTGGATTTAATGTAAAACCACAATAGACACATAGAACACAATGGGAAAAGATAGAATTTAGTCTATGTGCCCTATGTGTCTATGTGGTTCAAACTAAAAGATAAATTATTAACTATACAAAATGAAAAAATTAGCAGACATTGGATTGATCGGGTTGGCCGTAATGGGCGAAAACCTGGTATTGAACATGGAAAGCAAAGGCTTTACCGTTGGCGTTTTTAACCGTACAACCGCTCGCGTCGATGAGTTTATGGCTGGTCGGGGCGCTGGTAAAAACTTCATTGGAGCTCATTCGATTGCCGAATTGTGCGCTTCGCTCGAACGTCCTCGCAAAGTGATGATGCTCGTGAAAGCCGGTCAACCGGTAGATGATTTCATCGAACTGATTATTCCTCACCTGGAACCCGGAGACATCATCATCGACGGCGGAAATTCGCATTTTCCGGACACCATTCGCCGCACCAAATATGTTGAAAGCAAAGGATTGCTTTTCATCGGAACCGGAGTTTCCGGTGGCGAAGAAGGCGCTTTGTTAGGACCATCAATGATGCCGGGCGGATCACCTGCTGCATGGCCAGCTGTGAAAGAGATTTTCCAGGCGGTATCGGCTAAAGTAGAAGACGGTTCTCCTTGCTGCGACTGGGTTGGCGAAGGTGGCGCAGGTCACTTCGTAAAAATGGTTCACAACGGTATTGAGTATGGCGACATGCAGATCATCTGTGAAGCTTACCAGTTGATGAAAGAAATGTTGGGCTTGAGCGCTGACGAAATGCATGACGTTTTCAAAAAATACAATGAAGGTGACCTTGACTCGTACTTAATTGAAATTACCCGTGACATTTTGGGTTACAAGGACGAAGATGGTGAACCAATGGTTGAAAAAATTCTTGACACTGCCGGACAAAAAGGTACCGGAAAATGGACAGCAGTTTCTGCCCTTGACCTCGGAATTCCATTGACATTGATCGGTGAATCAGTATTTGCACGTTGTTTATCGGCTCAAAAAGACATGCGCGTTGAAGCTTCGAAAGTGATCAGCGGACCAGCTGTTGACAAAACCATAGACAAAGCACAGATGATTTCCGACCTGAAAGATGCTTTGTTCGGAGCAAAAATCATTTCGTACGCACAAGGTTACAACCTGATGATGGAAGCTGCCAAAGAATATGGATGGAACCTGAATTACGGTGGCATTGCCCTGATGTGGCGCGGTGGGTGCATCATTCGTTCGGTATTCTTAGGAGATATCAAGAAAGCATTTGATGTTAACCCAGACTTGCAAAACCTGTTGTTTGCTCCACACTTCAAAGAAATTGTTGAAAAAGCACAAGCCGGATGGCGTCGTGTTTGCGCAACGGCTTTGACTAACGGAATTCCTGTACCAGCATTGACTTCAGCGCTTTGCTATTTCGACGGAATCCGCAGCGAACGTTTGCCAGCCAACCTGTTGCAGGCTCAGCGCGACTATTTCGGAGCTCATACCTACGAACGCACCGACAAACCTCGTGGCGAATTTTTCCACACCAACTGGACCGGAAGAGGTGGCGATACGACTTCGAGAACTTACGTAGTGTAATGTACTTTTCTAGTCAGGGTTTCACGCCAAGTGAAGCCCTGACTCTACAAAATACAAAAGCCGCTTTCCTGAAATGGAGAACGGCTTTTTGCTTTTGATGCGATGATTGGAGTTCATTGGATCAATTAAATAGTCTTAAGTGGATATGACTCTGGACGATTTTTTCCATATTCCTTCCAAGAATACTTGCCATTATAACCAATAAGAAAAAATATCAATTGATAGTAAAGATTTGTACACAGAAATAAATTACCAATTAACTTTTTATTATTGTCATTCTCATAGTTATCTCCGTGTGCTGTAATATTTCTCAAACTAGACCAAGGTTCAATTAAAGATTGGTTTATATGATTATTTATGGCAAGTTTAAATAGTATATTTCGTGCATTCACCTTATTGTCTCTAACCCTTCCTTCTAATGAGCAGACAACGCGCTCCTTATTTTCGATATCACTTTTCGCGATTAATTCTATACACTTACCCAACGCAGAGATAAATTCCTTATCTTTCTCATAATATTCATATAAATATAACTTGCAAATTGTTTCTATTTGCACTGAGATTATTAATGCCGCAGCATAAACATAGTTTCGACTTCCTGAAACAACCTTTCTATGAATTATTGGAAGCTTCTTTTTTGTATCTATACGAATAAAATCATAATAACAGTTAAACAATCTGTTATGATTCATTGTAAATTCACTTCCATAGTTATGGTCTGAAATCAAAGGAGCATCAAACAAAGACTTAGCTTTTAGAATATTACTTCTATTCAACACTTTATGCCCTTTATTCTCCACATTTATAAATATAGGTTCAGATTCAATTCCAAGAACAAAATTTAAAGAGTTAAGAATGTCATCCACGTCACTATACTCTGCATCCTGATTTGAATTAATTAGAACATCCAAGTAATTTCCATAATTAGTAATCAAAATTTTGAAACCTTCATTTACGTCTATCATCCATATCTTTTTATTATCTGTAAACCTATAGTTTTCATCAACTTTTGTTATAGAATTCACCATACCGGTATATGGAATCTGGTATTTTCCAGCTAAAATAACTCTAGTAGAAGTACCTTCTACTTTACGAGAAGTAAGATCTCCTAACAAACGAAAATGCATTACATTATCTTTATGTTGCTGCATGTCAATTTTATCACAAAAGTATTCCAGTCGATTTTCATCCAAACCTTCCATCTTATAAAAATCAGAAATGATAGTGCCTTCGCTGTTCTCATCGCCTATGTCTTCAAACAACATACTAAGCCGTTGGTGTTCATCATATTCTAAATCTGAGAAAAATTTCATCAATAATCGTCCGTCCTCATTCTGAAAAACGGTTCCCTTTCCGTGAAGTTTTTCCTCTCCTTTGAAGATTGTGATATGAATAAGGTCAACTTCATATTTATTGGTTAGAATCTCGTTTATTAATATTTGAGAATTTTTATCGTTTGAAAGCATAGTTTTTAAAAGTTTTGAGCATTATCAACGCTAATGTTATCGAAGCCGTTGCCAATTAAATAAAGGTCGTTCATTTCGTATAAGTTATTGATTTCTGAATTGAGAACTAAAATTAAGGAATAATTTTGATAAATGCTCCTAAAGTCAGGGTTTCACTTAAAGTGAAGCCCTGACTAAACATTGATCAGACCCAATTCTTTGGCCAATTCCCGATTAACAAGTTTACCTTTTCGACTACAATAATAGTCGCGATACGAAGAGAATTCCCAGTCTTCAGGATTAGCAACCAGTTTGCCGCTAACAGGGTTTTGGTGGATATAGTCGAAGCAAACATTCAGGTAATTGGTTTCGGGCAAATCGAGGTTTCCCATCATTCCGAAATGAGTGTTGAAATAAGCCGGAGAAACACCCTGTGGTTCGGTGAGGCAAAGGGCTTTGGTCTCTTTTTGAAACAACGAACCTGTGATTTTTTGCTGCTTTTGAATTGCTCGTGAATAGGATCGTAACATGATTCCAATCGAGTCATTTAAGGTTCTCTTCTTCGTTGGTTTAGTGAGGGTTTCACTCAAAGTGAAGCCCTCACTCCCGTTTTGAGTCACCTGCTCACTAATCTCAGCTTCAACACAACTAACTGAAATCATCAAATGAAAATGGTTAGGCATCAGGCACCAAGCTAAAACATCGGCGTGCGGCAGAATGTATTTTCGAAGCTTTTCGAGGAAAAACAAGTAATTTTCGTGATTGAAAAACACAGTTTGGGAGTTGTTTCCCCGATTATAAACGTGATAAATATGTCCTTCAGCAAAATTCATAGCTATTTTCCTATCAAGTTACAGCTTTTCGTTGAAATCCCATGCCTCAGGCAATTTATCATTTGCAATATCGTTTCTGATTTTATAACCTTTACAAACCAGAAAAACCTATCGCTATGTTCGACTGCATTATTTTCGATGTCGATGGAACCTTGATCGACACCGAATTCATGGTAAAAAAAGCCCTACAAAAATTACTTTTGGAAGAAATTGGACAGGAACCATCGTGGACTGATCTGGATTTTATTTTGGGGATACCCGGTCACACCTCCCTGAGCAAGTTTGGAATTGCCGATACTGACAGCGCAAGCCGGAAGTGGAACGAATACATGATTGACTTTAAAAATCGGGTAAATGTTTATGCCGGAATTGAAGAAACACTGAAACTCCTGAAATCACATCGAATTACAACCGGATTGGTTACCTCAAAAACACAAACTGAGCTTAATACCGACTTCATTCCATTCGGGCTGATGTCCTACTTCGATTTTTATGTTAGCGCCAGCGACACACAACGCCATAAGCCTTTCCCCGATCCACTGATTAAATTTCTTGAAATATCAGGATTAAAAGCCGACCAGACCATTTACATTGGCGACACCATTTACGACCAGCAAGCAGCCAGTGCAGCCGGCATTTCGTTTGGACTCGCGCTGTGGGGAACCAAAAATCCAGATACGATTGAAGCCAATTTCAAACTAAAAAATCCGGAGGACATTTTGAATCTGGCTAACAAATCACACAATTAAACTTTATATTTTCCGATATTAATTATATTTGGCTCAAACTTCAACATACTAATTCTTTATGATTCCTGAACCCGGTTATACTAACCTTAACCTTGTCGATTTTGTGATATTGCTTGGCGTAGTTCAGGGCATTATGCTTACCATAACCAGCCTTTTCCGCAAAGGCCAGAAAGAGAAATTTAAAGCGGCAATGTTCTTTTTCCTGACCGGCATTATTGCCGAAATTTTCCTGAATCGCACCGGGTATATGTATTTTGTTATTCCGCTCGTCGATTTCTCTGAACCATTCCAGTTTGCGCTTCCTCCGCTAATTTACCTGCTTGTTTTAAGCATCGACCCTGATGTTGTACTCAAAAAATGGAAATTGCATTTCATCCCTTTTATCGCCTACACCTTGTTTTTTGTTCCTTTTTACCTCGCACCACACGAGTACAAATTAGAGGTTTATTACTATGTGCACCATATGGTTGAGTGGAAAACTACGGGGCATTACGAAATGCTTCATACACTAGGCAATATCAGACGATTCCAGATGTTTATCTGGTATTTCCAAATGATTATATACCTGGTTTTGTCGTTTCAAAAATTGTCGCATTTCTACCAAAACCCAAAATCAGGCTTGTCGCGAGTTGAGATTAAATGGTGGTTTGCATTCAGTGTTATCATTTCAGTATTGATAATGGTGACCCTCGTTGTAAAAATGACTTACGTTCGCGATTTTGGCGACCACATCATTGCCACCTTTCTCACCGGGATAATTTATTGCAGCACACTTACCGAATTGCTTCGTCCAACTGTCTTGCATCAAGTAGTTTCTGAAATTGAAGAACTTCCTGAAGAACTTCCTAAAATTGCAACTTCAGGAATAAAAGAAGAAAAGAAAACTGAAATCCAGCAAAAACTTCTGGCCCTGATGGAAGAAAAAAAACTGTACACCGACAGCCTGATTTCAGTAGGTAAATTATCGAAACTAATTGGCGAACCCTCGTACATTATATCGCAGGTGATCAACGAAAAAATGGGAGCCTCATTTTATGACTGGATTGCCCAATATCGCGTTGAAGAATCCAAACGACTAATGACCAATCCCAAAACCGGACAATACACGGTTGAACAAATTGCCGAAGAAGTAGGATATAACTCGAAATCGGCCTTCAATAAAGCGTTTAAAAAGTTTACCAGGCAAACGCCTTCCGAATTCAGAACAAACAGTATACCAGAAAATTAAAATGCACTGATTTGCAAATGCACACTCCGTTTTTGCCAATGCGAACACGCAGTAAGTTTACGCATTCGCTGTAGCTGTTCACGACCACATAGCTTTGCCTGAAAATTTTAAACACTCAAAGCCATGAAACGAATTTATTACATCGACTGGTTGCGCATTCTGGCAATCATCACCGTTTTCTTCTTCCACACCTCGCACTTTTTCGATCCCATGTACTGGCATGTTAAAAACCCGGTAAAAAGCGAATCTGTTTTGCTGTTTCTGGGTTTCGTCAATCTTTGGATCATGCCGCTCTTTTTCTTTCTTTCCGGAGCCTCCGGAATGTTTGGAGCGCGTAAACCATTTTTATCTTTTTTGAAAAATAAGTCATTACGATTACTGGTACCTTATATTTTAGGTGTAATGCTACTTATTCCCCCGCAGAAATATGTCGAAGGACTCTCGAACCACACATTCACTGGCGGGTATTTCGATTTTCTCCAGGCTTACTTTTCAGGAGGGATATTTAATTACCCGATGGGCTTCGACACACTTTGGATCGGCGCAATCTCCTATCACTTGTGGTTTCTCGGTCATCTTTTCCTGATTTCGCTTATACTTTTCCCGGTAACCAGATATCTTACTACAAAAGGTGATGCTATTCTCAACTTGATTTATAAACTAACTTCATTCACAGGCGGTGCCATTCTTTTATTTATTCCTGCGGGTATTGCCAGCATTTTACTGAAAGAACATTTCCATGATTATACCAGTTGGTGTGATTTCGCCAAATACGCCCTCATCTATTTGCTCGGGTTTATTTATACCAGCCATGAAGGTTTGAAAAGTACAATTCTGAAATCACGATTTGTGGCATTAGCTATTGGTCTGACATTAACCGTGATGTACTTCGCTTCATTTGCCGTCAAAGAAACCGCTTTTGGTCAACTCTTTCAGAATACCCAGGTTTATGGGTTCTATGTGTTTCAGGAAGCTGCAGGCGCACTGGTAACCTGGTGCTGGCTGATATTTATAGTTGCCATGGGAATGAAATACCTCAACAAAGAATCGAAATATCGCGAACCACTAAACGAAGCCGTGTTACCTTTTTATATTCTTCATCAAACGGTTTTGTTGTTGATCGGATACGTGGTTGTTCAGTGGGACTGGAACAGTTGGAGTAAATTTGGATTTATTGCTGTAAGTGCCCTCTTCATAATTTCTGTCATCTATACGCTGGTGATTAAACCGTTCAAGTTTTCCCGATTCCTTTTCGGGATGAGTAAAAAACAATAGTTCAGAAATAGCAAAAAAAGCCGCTTTCAAATCGAAAGTGGCTTTTTCATTGCTATTGATTAGATGATTGTAGATTTTTTCAATTCTTTTTCTGACTTTTGATTTCGAACTTGAAACCTAACTTATGACTGCTATTGACATTGCAAAGGCCTTTACTGAAGCACTGAAACTGGATAAATACAAACTTTGCGGCGTGTATTTTAGCGACAATAAACCCGCCAACGCGCTCGAATTAAAGAAAAAAGGGAACGGCTGTATTGTGCCGCTTATCTTGAAAGCATCAACCGGAATTCCGGTGGTTTTTGCTGAAGAATCGACGGGCTGGCCGTGCTCTGCATTTTACCTTGGCTTTCAGGATACCATTTTTGAAGGAATCGAATATTTCCTGTCGAACAAAGATGATTTCTGGCGGCCCTGCGAGCGATTTATCCAAAATCCGGGACTGGCCAAAATGCTGATAGACAATATACATCCGGTGAAACCGACCAAACCTTACCTGGTTATTAAGCCGCTCGAAGATTTTTCTGCGGATGAAGTGCCCGAATCGGTTCTGTTTTTTGTGAATGCCGATCAACTGAGTGCGCTGGTATTTTTATCGCATTTCGATGCCCCGGGAAGCATGGACCGCGTATTGGCACCCTTTGCCTCGTCGTGCATGGCGTTGGTAACTCTGCCGCTGAAACTGGCCCGAAAGAATGAAGAAAAAGCGATCATCGGAAATTTCGATATTGCAGCGCGCACCCGATTGCCAGCCGATTTGCTGTCGTTCTCTTTGCCTTATACCTTCCTGAAAAAGCTGGCAGGATTCCTTCCTGAAAGTTTTGTGACGACACACAACTGGGGCACAATAAAAGAACGCATTTAAAACGGTCACCCCTAAAATAAGTCAGGGCTCCATTTGCGATGAAACCCTGACACAATATACTTTGTCCGTATTCTTAATTCGATTTTTTCACAAACTTGGTCAGAATCACAATTTGCTGTCCTTCTACGCGGCCTTCAATGTGTTCCGGATTATCGGCAACCAGTCTTATTCCGCGAACGGCTGTTCCGCGTTTGGCCGTAAAGCCAGCACCTCTCACTTCCAGGTCTTTTATCAGTACAACGGTATCACCTCCCTGAAGTACAACTCCATTGCTATCAATGTGTTTTACGTCCAATTCATCTGTCGGAGTTCCTTCTCCTGTGGCTTGTGCCCATTTCAAAGTATCTTCATCAAGATAAAGCATATCGAGCAAATCGTGCGACCAACCTTCAGCGCTTAACCGGTGAAGCATCCGCCAAGACATTACCTGTACCGCAGGAACAGGATTCCACATGCTATCGTTTAAACAGCGCCAGTGATTGGCATCTATTTTCTCCGGATTTTCAATTTGCTCCAGACAAGTTTCACAAACAAGCACACATTGGTCGGCTTTTGCGTTATAGTATGGTGGAACTTCATAAACTTTCAAGTCGTCGGGTGCTCCACAAAATTCACATTTCGAGCCGCTCCGTGCCTGAATTTCCTTTTCTACACTCATTTTAAGTATTTATAAATTTGGCCGCAAATCTAGCAGATAAAATGGAACATGTACATAAAAGAATAAACTCACAGATTTTAGATAACAAATCCGTAATCACTTTCTACTTTGGCAATTCGTACTTTGAAGGATTGATACCATTCTTTCCGACCTTTTTCGCGGGCAAACGAGTGCTCCGAATTCTCCTTCCATCTCCTGATAGATTCCAGATCACACCAATATGAAACTGTAATACCAACTTCATTTCTGGCCGATTCAACACCCAGAAAACCTTCCTGTTGGCTGGCTAATTCAACCATCCGATCGGCCATTTCGACATAACCGTTGTCGCCATCGGTTCTGACTGAAGTAAAAATCACAGCATAATATGGCGGAGTTGGCGTTTGAGCAATCATATCAATTGGTTTTATAAAAAAAGAGTTCCATTCTCCATGAAACTCTTTCCTTTTTATTGAAATTAGTTACGTTCAGAATTTAACACTTAATCCTGCACCAAACATTTGTTTCAACTGAATTCGGCGACCTTTGCCATCAACGATTCCATCGTCATTCCGATCAAGAGGAATTAAAATATCATCATCATAAATCAGATTGGTCACAAAATTAGCAGATAAGTACTCGTTAACTTTCATATTCAGGCGAAAATCCCAATTGATATCAATATTCTGTGGATTTCGTAAATAATTAGAAAACAATGCCAGATTAGTAACCGCATCCACATTTTTTGCCACTTTCATTTTAAGCTCCGATTTTACAGTTGCTCCCAATTCAGCCCTGAACTTTTTCCCGGGATCGACACCAAAAGCGCCAATAGCAGATAAATCATCATCTGCAACAAAAGTAAATTTACCACTTAATGGAGAGGCGAAAAGCGTAAACCGATCGTTGGGTTTATAGTCGAACCCAGTCGCAATCGACAGATAAGCAGGAGCTAACAGGCCAGAAATTCGTACTGGTTGGTTTATATTCGCATAGTTGAATCCGTCATCAAATTGTGTTCTGAAATTAACCAGTCCAGAAAAGAACCATTTCCCCGATTCGGTCATTTTATAGCCAACCTTTGAATTGAGTTCAAATTTATCTTCTGATTTGATTACGCTACGCTGCTGTTCTTTCATCAATCCATAACCGAAATTTAACGTATTATCCCAACTCATCCGATCTTTTGAATAATTGGCAAACGCATTGAAAAAGGCAACCCCTGAAATTGAATTTTTACCTCCCGCAGCCCAATTCGAAAATGAAACCTCACTGAAATTTATGGAGAAGTCACCTCCTTTTTTCCAGAGCTTTGGGACTTCAGTTTTCTCCTGACCAAAAGCAATATTGAAAATAAAAAACGCCAGAAATAAGAAATATAAATGTTTCATTGCCCAATGTTTTATTTACTATTTTAAATTTTGAGCACAATAATATGGTATTTTTTTCGAGTTATTGCATCGAACTAACAAAACAGACAAAGGAAAAACCATACAAATTCTATACATTACAATCTATTTTCAACCAGCGATAAAATCTCAGATTCTTTGTTTTTTGTTTTTTCGAGCAGCACTTTAGCTTCTGAGACCATTTCCTTGGCAAATTCTTTATCGCTTAAACCTCCGGCATTTATCCTGACATTGAGATAAGCACCGTAAACCGCCGTTCTTGCGCACAAAGCACCCACTCCGGCATCCGACAATGAATTTGGATTACCTATGGTTGCCATAGCCTGAATGACTTCCAATGACTGGTAGGCAGTTTGCATCACTTCAAACGGCACTTCAATAGCATGTTTCGTTGCGGCCTGAATGGCAGCTGAGCGGTTTTTCTTTTCCTGATCGTTGTTCTTTGGCAAACTAAATGCATCCATGATAGCATTGAAAGCTGCCGTATCTTCATCAACCAATCGTAAAAGTCGATCGTGAGCCTGTTTGCCTTTTTCAGCCCAGTCAGAGAATTCTTCCCAACGGTCGTCCCATCCACGTTTATGTGCCGAAAGATTGGCCACCATTGAGCCTAAAGCTGCACCCAAGGCACCAACATAGGCAGCTACAGAGCCACCACCAGGGGCAGGCGATTCGGACAAGGTTTCATTTGAAAATCCAGACAAGCTCATATCAACCAATTTGTTTGGCTGATCGTCAATCAGGTATTCAATAATTCGTTTCTTCGGATCGAAAGGAGCCAATTCGTCCAATCCCAATGATTTAACTGCTATCTTTATGATTTCGGCATCAGGAATTCCAACCGAGCGTTCCTGTTTCCGGAGAAAATATTTACCGGCATCGAGCATGGCCTGCAACGGAATGACCCCGATAAGTTCAGAGCCGGTTACCCGAATTCCTCGGTCGCGGGCACGTTCAACCACTTCATCAAAAGCCTGGTGCATCGAGGTTACGGTAATGTCAGTCAGGTTCATGGAGATTTGTGCCACACCATATTGCTGAATAAACCAACCAATGGCACGCACTTTTTTCAATGTTCCGGGAATGCGAAGCGGTTCACCATTTTCGTCATTTACAATCTTTCCGGTCACCGGATCGCCTTCGCGGACCACGCGACCAGCTTCACGAACATCAAAAGCAATGGAATTAGCACGACGGACTGAAGTTGTATTCAGGTTGACATTGTAGGCAATCAAAAAATTACGCGCACCAACAGCAGTTGCACCAGAGCGTTCGTTCAGTTCTGCCGGACCAAAATCGGGTTTCCATTCTGGTTTCTGAAGTTTTTCCTTCAACCCTTCGTATTCTCCTGCACGGCAAGTGGCAAGGCTCCGGCGTTCTTCGCTGAAAGCGGCAAATTCGTAGCAATACACAGAAATGCCTAACTCCTCTCCCATCCGCTGCGCCAGTTTCCTGGCATAAACCACCGTTTCTTCCATAGTAATATTGGCAATCGGCACCAACGGACAAACATCGGTAGCTCCAAAGCGCGGATGCTCACCTTTGTGTTTGCTCATATCGATGAGTTGAGCAGCCATTTTTGCTCCCTGAAATGCGGCTTCAATCACTTGCTCTGGTTCGCCCACAAAAGTGACAACAGTACGGTTAGTATCCTTTCCCGGATCTACATTCAGTAATTTAATGCCATCAACACTTTCAATGGCATCAGTAATCTGCTTAATTATTTTTTCATCTCTCCCTTCCGAGAAATTCGGAACACATTCAATCAGTTGTTTCATTCGATTAGACTATAGTGTTAGATTTTAGATAAACGATTTGTTTCAAGTTTCAAATTCCAAGTTCCAAGACTTTTTATCACTTGGGATTTGGAACCTGAAACTTGGAATTTATTGTATTTCCCCGTTCAGAATCACCGTTTCAATCAGGTTCGATCCGAAGAAATAAGGAATAACGGCATACGACGAAATATCTTTGGTGATAAACAAGTTGGCCACTTTTCCTTTGGCAATGCTTCCATAACTTTCGCTGATTCCCATGGCATAAGCCGAGTTGATAGTGGTAGCATGAATGGTTTCTTCCGGAGTCATTCCGTAACGCAGACACCCCAGCGACTGTATAAAATTCATATTTCCTGAAGGCGAAGTCCCCGGATTGTAATCGGATGCTAAAGCAACAGGCAAACCAGCTTCGATCATTTTGCGGACAGGCGCAAGCTTGAGATTCAGGAAAAAAGCTGCCCCCGGCAATACGGTAGGCATCGTTTCGCTGTCCATTAATGCTAAAATCTCTTTATCGCCAACAAATTCGAGGTGATCAGCAGACACAGCATTGTATTTAATCCCTACCTGAACACCTCCGGAATTGGCTAATTCGTTGGCATGGATTTTACCTTGCATACCCAATTTAATGCCAGCCATCAGAATTCGTTCACTTTCTTCCATCGTGAAAAATCCACGGTCGCAAAAAACATCCACGTAGTCGGCCAGCTCTTCTGCCGCAATCTGGGGCATCATTTCGTTGATTAACAAATTCATGTATTCTTCCCTTTTCCCGCGGTATTCAAGAGGAAAAGCATGAGCCAGAAAAGTCGATTTGATCATCAGTGGCGAATGCTGTTTCATCCGGTGAATGACACGCAGCATTTTCAGTTCCGATTCGGTAGTCAGTCCATAGCCACTTTTTATTTCAACCGCCCCGGTTCCGGACATGGCAATCTCTTCGAGCCTCAACATCGCCCTATCAAACAATTCATCCTCCGGCATTTCCTGCAAAAGTTTGGCCGAATTCAGGATTCCTCCCCCCTTTTGTGCTATCTCCTCATATGTAAGGCCTTTTATGCGATCAACAAATTCGAGTTCGCGGGTAGCCGCAAAAACCAGGTGGGTATGCGAATCGCAGTAACTTGGAAAAACCATTTTCCCTGAACAGTCAATTTCCATAATCAGGTCGTCGGCTTCAAAATCAGAATGACTGAGCTCTTCCATCGGACCAAAATCCACAATCTGTTCGCCTTTGATCAGGAGAAATGCATTTTTAATGGTCTGAACTTCAGCCATCGACTTTCCGGCAACCCACAACCTTTGTTTGGGATCAACCTGAACCAGTTCTTTGATGTTTTCGAGTATCAGTCTCATTACGTGTGTGTTTGATTCAATTTGTATTTCTGTTTTCTAGTAGCATCGCATTAAAGTAAACGAGATTCTTTCAAAATGAAATATCCTCCCTTTTCGAATACAATTAAAGAAAGTCATTGCAGGTTTTTCATGCAATTGATCATGAATACAGCTAATTTTATCTTGATTTTTTTCTGTTGTTTACACTAAGTTACGATGATCAAACGAGTTACGCACGTTTATCTGTTAGTTTTTTACATTATTTTTATTGAAATCGAAACAAAGACACTCCCGGAGAGACATTTAGATTACAAAACGATCATTTTAGATTGAAGATCGTTTTCAGGTAATAAAAGTGGTCGGATAAAGAGAAAGGAATACTTCCAGATAGTGAAAACGATTACAATTTTCCGTTTTACAAGAGTGGGTATTATCCGTATAAAAACTAAAAAACCCTCTAAAACTATTGTTTCAGAGGGTTTTACTTTTCAGCTTAGTATCCCGGTTGGGATTCGAACCCAAGACCTACGGCTTAGAAGGCCGTTGCTCTATCCAGCTGAGCTACCGAGACATCCTTTTTAGCGGCTGCAAATATATCAATTTTTGTCAACCTTCGGTCACGTTTTATGACAAAAATATAAAGAAACCGGCAATCCTCTTAAAGTAGGCTGGGATTGCCGGTTTCATTGAGTTTTTTAGATCAGTTCAATCCTATTTTCCTTGCAGATAGCCTTCATTTCATCGGGCCAGATGCTCGATTGGATCTCGCCGATGTGCGCTTTCCGGAGAAAATACATGCACAAACGTGATTGACCGATACCGCCGCCAACCGACAATGGCATCTCGTCGTTCATCAACCGTTTATGCCAATACAGGTTTTTGCGATCTTCAGTTCCGGTAATTGCCAACTGTTTCAAGAGGGCATCTTTATCAACACGGATTCCCATCGACGACAATTCGAGCGATGTTTCCATCACCGGATTCCACACCAGAATATCACCGTTTAATCCTTTGAAATTTTTAATGGTTGGCGTTGTCCAATCGTCGTAGTCAGGGGCACGACCATCGTGTTTTTCGCCTCCGGGAAGCGCTCCGCCAATCCCGATAATAAATACAGCGCCATACTGCTTGGCAGCTTCGTGCTCACGATCTTTTGGAGTAAGCTCAGGATACTGCTCTTCCAGTTCTTCAGCGTGAACGAAAGTAATTTCTTCAGGAAGTATTGGTTTAATCTGCGGAAAGTTTTCGGATACAATAAACTCGGTACGCAATAAGGTGGAATAAATCTTCCGGACAACCTTTTTTAGGAAATCCAAATTCCTTTCTTCGGCTGAAACAACCCGCTCCCAGTCCCACTGGTCAACGTATAGTGAGTGAATATTCGATAGCTCTTCGTCGGGGCGAATGGCATTCATATCGGTGTACAATCCGTATCCAAGGCCAATATTTAAATCGGCAAGGGTCATGCGTTTCCATTTGGCGAGCGAATGGACTACTTCGGCTTTGTTGTCACCTAACTCTTTCACCGGAAAAGTCACAGGGCGCTCAATGCCATTCAGGTCATCGTTAATACCGGTGCCTTTCATGACAAACAATGGTGCGGTTACCCGACGCAAACGCAGCTCAGAAGCCAAATCCTGCTGAAAACTGTCTTTCACAAGTTTAATCGCCTTTTCGGTCTGATTGACATCTAGCAAAGGCTGGTAATTTTGGGGGATAAATAGTTTCATTAATTCAATACTTTATTTTAGTTACTAATTACGGATTATCAAATAATTCCTTTTTTCGTCACAAAAATAGCAATGGATTAATCATTTCGAAGTTTTTTTGATCATTTTTGCACGAAATCGATCATTTTCTATAACTTTTTGCGAAAAATTATCAAAAGCGCACAATTTATCAATAACAATACAGTTTCAACTTTTAGAAAGCTAAAATCCGGCAATCAACCTTCAGAAAAAGGGTTTCGAGGTAAAAATATCTGAAAGTAGAATTAGAATCTTTATTTTCGCACAAAATTCAAATTGGACAGATTCCCTAAAAATACCATCCAGTTATACCTGATCAAAATTGCCAAGTGGTTCAACCTGATCATGCCAATTGTTGTTCTGTTCTATCAGGAGAATGGGTTGACCATGTCGCAAATTTTCATCCTTAAATCCATCTACTCCATCGCAATGGTAGTCACCGAATTGCCCTCTGGTTATCTGGCCGACGTTTGGGGATGCCGGCGGACTCTTCTTTTTGGAGCGATTTTGGGAACTATCGGAATTGGCATTTACTGTATCTCAGCCGACTTTGCCAGTTTCGCCATTGCCGAAGTCATTTTAGGCGTAGGTTTCAGTTTTATATCGGGGGCCGACTCTGCCCTGCTATACGATTCGCTCAAAGCCGAGAACCGTGAAGACGAATACATTAAATATGAAGGAAGAATAACCTCTGCCGGAAATTTTGCAGAAGCTTTTGCCGGCGTCGCTGGTGGGTTATTGGCTACGTTCAGTTTACGAACGCCTTATTATTTTCAGGTCGGTGTTGCTGCAATTGCCATTCCGGCAGCCTTTTTCCTGAAAGAGCCACAGCACATTCAGGAGCGAATTAAGTTAACGATGAAAGAAATCCTTTCGATTGTAAAACTTACCTATCAGCAAAAGGAAATGCGAAGTGCCATCATGATTTCATCATTTACAGGAGCTGCAACTTTAACCTATGCCTGGTTTGTTCAGCCGTATTTTCAGGAAGCAGGTGTGCCGGTTTCGGTCTTCGGGATTTTATGGACTTTGCTCAATCTTTCAGCCGGAGTCTTTTCCATGTATTCGTACCGGGTTGAGCGCTTGCTGGGAAATAAGAAAACATTACTGTTCATTGTAATCTTTATTTCACTTGGCTTTATCCTGACTTCACTTGAGATAAGCCTGGCAGGTATTGCTATACTTTTTGGCTTTTATATGGTTCGCGGAATTGCCACTCCCGTATTGAAAGATCAAATCAATCAATACACTGATTCTAAAGTGCGTGCTACGATTTTATCGGTTCGGAATCTGGAGATACGCATAATTTTCGCGGCAGTTGGGCCGGTTTTGGGGTACCTCACCGATACATTCAGCCTGCAAACCGCGCTGATGGTCACCGGAATTACTTATTTCGTTGCTGCCATGTGGAGTATTTTTCCATTCCTGAAAAGTAAAAATTAGTCATTCATTGTCATTAATAGTCATTTATCGCTTACTTAAGAACAATAAATGACTATCAATGACGCGAAGCAAATAACAACAAGTGGCTAAAACTATTTGAACAGCTTTTTCAGTTCATCCCCGATTTTTTTAACCGATCCTTTCAATTCGTCTACCGAAGCCTTTTTCACCTGCTGCTCAATTTGGGCGCGCGCTTTGCTTAAATCGAGCGAAACTTCAGGTTTGGTCAGCGAACCTTTCAGGATAACCGAAGCATCAATCATTTTAATGTTTTGTGAACCCGGCAAAATATCCAGTCCTTTGTTGATATCGGCGCCCAAATCCTCGCGGTTGACCACAAAATCCATGTTCAGGTTTATTTCACGAGCGGCAGAAAGACTGCCATAGATTGTTGCCTGTTGATCAGCGATTGTGGTTTTAAACGGATTCATATTCAACTTGCCATTTTCGAACTGAAATTTGGCTGTAAAATCGTCGACTTTTACGTTTTTAAGCTTTTCCTTCTTGATTATTCCGCGAATCTGATCAAACACCGGAGAATCAATGATCATCAGGTTTTGAGTATTGAAAATGCCCAATCCATTCAGGCTGGTTGGTACAATCTTCATTTTCTCATTCATTCCTCCCGAAAGTCCGAATTGAGTTGAGATTTTACCCTGACTTCTGGCGGCAATTGGCAAATAATGTCTCATGGTACTGAGCGACTGATAAGCAGTTGGCAAATCGATGTTCTCCATATTCAATTTAAAATCGAAAAGCGGCTTATTCTCCTTATTGCTGGTATACGAACCATTGATCGCCAGTTTCCCCTGCAACATGTCCATCGTCAGGTTGGTCAATTCCATTTTCTGATCCTTTACCTTGACCAATCCGTTAATGTTGTTGATGGGCATTTTGTCGTAAACCGCCTTTTGAATCGAAGACTGAAAGCTCAAATCGAGATTTTTAGGAACCTGGAACGCTGTAACCGAATCAGCTGAAGCTACCGGTGCCGTTTTTGCTTCAGCAACTTTTCCTGAAGGCTCTACTGCCGGTTTCTGAATGTTCGACAATTCCGAAAAGTTCATAAAAGTCGATTTCAGGTTAAAATCACCTTTCAGTACACCATTTTTGAACATGTATGCCAGGTAATTGCTCACATCGCCACGAAGCGAAAAATCGCTCTCCCCTACTTTCGCATCAAAACGCTCAATATTAATCTGTTTGGTATTCGCTTTTATTTGTCCCTGGCTAATTTCAATCGGTTTGGTCAATTGGTTACTTTCTATCCTGAAATTCTGAATAGCCGCTTCTCCACTCGACTGAAATTTTTCATATTCTTGCTTTTCGATCGAAGACATTCTTCCGGCCATCTGCATTTTAGCTTTCAGAATACCGGTAATATCGAGACTGTCAATCGGAATGGCCTGCTTGAGCGAAGCAAAATCAATTGTTCCGGCAAATGAAGCGTCAATATTTGGATCGGTCATTGGCTCGGTTACAAGCAAGCGTAAATCCATCGGATTATTTTTAATCGAAGCATGAGCCTTTTCCACATTCACTTTCAGCAAATTCAAGTCGCCCTCAGGTTTGGTAATTTGTGCCGAAACCTGAATATCCTGAACACTTTCAGGCAAATCCTGATATTTAAAGCTTGCGTTACTGGCCGAAAGCAGAATATCGATTGCCGGGTAAATCTCGTTGTAAAACAATCCTTTTACCGAACCTTTAAACTCGGCAGAACCTTTAATGTCAGCCTTTTCAAGATATTTCTGATAGTCAGCCGGGACCAACGATAAAATGGTAGCAAAGTCGCTTTTTTCACTCTGGAAACCCAAATCAAAAAGCATACTGTCGTTTGGCATAGCGAACGAACCATTCACTTCCAGCGGCAGATTGTTTATCCACAATTTACCCTGATCGAACGCAAAATTCATTTTCGCATAATCAACTTTCAACTTGGTTTCGGCTTTCAGCTTGGTTTTCGAGATATATTTGACCGAATCGTATTCAAAGATAAATTCACCAACGTCGCCCTTCATGTCAAAGCTGGTAACTGTTCCCGAAACATCACCCGAAGAGCTCAGATTCGAGTTCTTCACCCACATTTTCATTGGCATTGCCATGTCGTTGTACTGAAGATTCAGGTTATTCACCCGAATATCATTCAGTTTCATCTGGAATGCGTCAGTTGATGCCTCCGGACTGGCTGTTGGCGTTTTACCGGATTCTGAAGCTTTGGCAATATCCCAGTTTACTTTTCCGGCCTTATCCGAAATCAGGGAAATACGCGGACTTTCAATCGTCAGGCTATTCAATTCCAGCCCTTTATTGCTAATCATTTCCATCAGCGAAATATTGGTTGAGATAGAACTCGCCGAAAAAATAGTATCGTTAGCAAATTCGTTAATCCCAATCAGACTCAGATTCCGGATTTCCATTTCAACCTTCGGAAATTGCGAAAACAACGAAAGCTTAAAATCAGTGAAATCAATTTTTGCATTCACCTGATTGTTCAGGGTGGTTTTTACTTTGGCGAGCAACTTGTCTTTATACAAAAACGGCAAAGCTGCCAATATCCCAAAAATCACAACAACAACTCCGGAGATGATTAATATTTTACGTTTCATTTGAGCTCTGAATTTTCATGAGAAAATAACTGCATTAATTAGTTGAATATTTTTCCGTTCTCATGGAACTCCATGCCAGATGAAATCCACTTCGAACTAATTTTTATTCTCTTTTTGCGCCACCTCCTTTAATGTGATAATTCGGGTGGCATGTTCGTTTCGTTTAAAATAAAGATTCGCAATAGATTTAACGCGGTATGGGTTGTACGTATTATATTGCGCTCGCGGTTATGCTTAAATATATATTTTTTGCTTGTCATTCCTGAAGGACCGGCCACAGCAATCCAAACCGTTCCAACCGGTTTTTCGTCCGAGCCACCGTCAGGTCCGGCAATTCCGGTTGTTGCCACAGCATAATCGGCATTCAACGCTTTTTGAGCCCCTAAAGCCATTGCCTCCGCAACCTCCTGGCTCACCGCTCCGAATTTTTCAAGCATTTCTGCTGGAACTCCGAGCAGTCTGTTTTTAATCTCATTCGAATATGCCACCACTCCACCTTTAAAATAGGCCGAACTCCCGGCATTGGAAGTTATAAAATGAGCGATATTGCCTCCGGTACAGCTTTCTGCGAGTGCCAAAGTCATGCCCAAATTAACCAACATCCGGCCCAAAGTAATGCCAATATTATCTTCATCAAACCCGAAAACCGACTCAGGAATAATGGTCAGGAGTTCATTAACTTGTTTATCGATTTCTGCTTTTATCGCCGCTTCGTCAGTTCCATAACCACTCAGACGAAGGCGAACCATCATCGGGCTTGGCAAATAAGCTAACTTGATAAAATCAGGCAAAGCATCTTCCCACTTTTCAATTTTTTCGGCCAGCATAGACTCGGGTAAACCAATGGTCAATACCGTTTTGTGCACAATCGACTGGGTAATTCCCAATTTGATCAGGCGTGGGAAAACCTCTTCGGTCATAATGGCTTCCATCTCGAAAGGCACTCCGGGCATCGACACAAAGATAGTTCCATTTCGCTCGAACCACATTCCGGAAGCTGTTCCTGCCGAATTATGCAATACCGTGCAACTAGCCGGTAAAAGCGCCTGATCCTTATTTAATTGATTGATGGTCACATTCCGGGAAGATAACAGCGTCCTAACATGTTCAAGTACTTCCGGATGAAATACCAGTTCGGTATCAAAGTATTCGCACAGGCATTTTTTGGTAATATCGTCTTTGGTTGGCCCCAAACCACCGGTAATCAGCACCAAATCGGCATTATCTTCCGCTTCAGCAAAAGCTTTCATGATATGTTCATGATTGTCGTGAACCGAGGTAACCTGATACACTTCAATACCCAAAAGATTCAACTGTTGTCCCATCCAGGCCGAATTGGTATCAACAATCTGCCCTATTAAAATTTCGTCGCCTATGGTTATTATTTCTGCTTTCATATTAATCTGTTTGGTAGAGACGTTGCATGCAACGTCTCTACATTATCGTTTTAATGCCCGTAATCGCTGTAACAAAGTTGGATGCGAATAATGAAAAAAAACATAAGCCGGATGTGGCCGAAGGTTGCTCAGATTTTTTACCGATAGCTTTTTCAGGGCTGAGACCAATTCGTTGGCATCAAAATATTTTGCCGCAAAGGCATCCGCCTCGTATTCATTTTTTCTGGAGAAGATATTCATCGCCAAACCAGTTATCATCGAAATTGGTGAGTACAAAATCCCAAAAGCGATCAAGCCAATATGGAAACTAGGCGTTTCGACTCCCAAAGCTGCCGAAAGTTCGGGGCTACCTACAAACAATGAAAAAATGAACAAAACGATTCCGGTTTGCAAAGTCCCCAATAGCAAGCTCCAAATCACATGGTGCTTTTTGTAATGACCTATTTCGTGCGCCAAAACAGCAACCAGTTCGTTGGTGGTCATGTCGTTGATCAGTGTATCGTATAAAACAATCCGCTTTTTAGCGCCAAATCCGGTAAAATAGGCGTTGGCTTTGGTCGAGCGTTTTGACCCATCGATCACGTAAATATTATCGAGTTTAAAACCAACTTTATCCGAAAACTTTTCGATGGCCGACTTCAATTCTCCTTCAAGAAGCGGAGTTTGCTTGTTGAACAACGGAACAATGAGGTTGGAATAAAACAACACCATAAATACTGAAAATCCGGTGATAACAAGCCATGTGTAAATCCAGAAGTCGGTCGTAGTAAGCTGATAAATATAGATAATCAACGCCAAAAGTCCACCACCAATAACTGTCCCAAGCAGATACCCTTTCAATTTATCGAGGACAAAAGTCGTAGGAGTAGTCTTGTTGAAACCAAATTTCTCTTCGATAACAAAAGTGTCGTAGATTGAAAACGGTGTTGTCAAAAGATCGGAGGCCAACATCAGGATTCCGAAAAACACCAATGCCGCAAGGATTGGATTTACTGAAACTGACAACGCCCAATTATTCACTAGTGCAAATCCGGTGAAAAGAACCATTAAAAACATCAACACAAAACTGAATGAGGAACTAATCATCGAGAAACGAAAATTTGCTTTTTCGTAAGCTTGTTGTTTTTGATACTCCTGCTCGTCGTAAATATCCTTCACTTCCTCCGGAAGCTTATCGCTCCATTGGGTTGAATTCAGAAATTCGAGGAAACGTTCAAAAATAAAATCGGCCACCAGAAGGCCAATAATGATATAAAATAAGATCTGTGACATGCAATTTAATTTAATTCAAAAGTAGTAAAAGCTTTTATCTCTCCAGAAACATAAAATTCAAATCGATTGATAATCTTCCATTCGGTTAATATTCATAAACAAGCGTGGATATTTCTTTATCAAGTGATTACAGTCAATATAGCAGGTATTAAGTTTCGAGAGCAGGTTTGTCAGTCGGTAATCTCCAGATTTTATCATTTCTTCAATTACAGGCAATGTTCGTTGGTTATAAAGTCCAATTAATGGTTCCACTCCGGAATTATGCTGAGGAATTATGCAATCGTAGTCACCGATGTTTGAAATCAGGAATTGGAATAATTCAACGTTGGCAAAAGGGACATCAACGCTTACCAAGAGGTTCCATTCTGAAACAGAATACTTCAAAGAAGAAAAAATACCTGCAATCGGGCCACAATCGGAGTACAAATCAGGAATCATTTCAACACCAAAGCTTGTATAATCCGAATTTTTTCCGCCTATGAACACCTTATTGCACAAAGGAGCGATTAAGCCGATCATATGTTCCAATAATGGTTTTCCCTGAAACATCAATAAAGCTTTATCAGTTCCCAATCTGCGGCTTTTCCCTCCGGCCAAAATAAATCCTGAAATACTTACCCTATTCATCATGTCTCCCGAAATTTGGTAGAAAGCCTAAACTTATCAATTTTTAGTCACAAAAAAACCGGGAAAAACATTCTGAAATGCATTTCCCGGTTTTGCTTGAAAACAAATTATACCTAAAACTTAAATCCTGATAGTTACAAATGCATTCCTCGGAAGCGCCCGAAGTATAGCTTTTGCTTCATTTTCAGGAATACTGATCAATATTTCAGGAGTATAACTCGGTTTTGTAAACCTCAGAATATGTTGAAATGAACTGGCAATATTTTTTAGTTTTCGTTCATATTCAAAACCTTTGCCAAATTCGTATTTCTTTTGGGGCTTCGGCAACCGAATCAATTCCCTGAATATTCAGATCAAAATTTCGGTCAAGTTTTACTGTCCAAAATACATTTTCATCGGCCAAAGAATCTTTTTTAGCAGCTGCATCGGCAGCAGCCTGAGCTGCAATAGTATCTTTAGGCGCCTCTACGATTTTAAAAGGATTTTTAGCAATCGAAGATTTAAACTGTTGGATAGACAATGGAGTACCAAACATTGTAAAATAGACATTTCCATCCATCTTTTTGAAAAAACCAGAGATTGAACAGTCGCGAATTTTAGATGATAATATTACAACTCCCTTTAATTCCAGCTGAATGCGACGTTGTTCAAGATCAATCGATAAACCGATAGAATCGCCTTTGGCCATTTTTATACGTGATTCGAGCCATGCCTTCTCCTTTAATTGTGTAAACAGGTCCGAATTGATTTCAGGACTCCCTTGAGCCTGATCATGAGCAATTTTCATCCGATCGCGAACAGCACTTACTGACAAATATGTGTAAACAGAGGTCAACGCCAACACCGAAAAGACAATAATCAAAATAATATATCTTCTTCCGCTCTTCTCTTTGACAAACAGACTATCGAAGTCTTCCACCGAATTTTCTTTCATATTAATAAATATAAACTTTTGAACCAACTTCCATTGTCTTATATACAGCTTCCAGGTCTTCATCAAGTAACCGGATGCAACCGTGAGTAACACTCATACCCATACGGCGCTTATATATTGTTCCGTGAATCATATAACCATCGCCAATCTCAAGCTTATATGCACCCAAAGTACCAGTTTCCCAACGCGATGGATCATTAGCCGAAGGAATGGGTAATCCATCTTCGATAAAGGCCCAGTCTGGTTTTTTCCAAACCGGATTGGTGGATTTACGCAATATTTTTCGGACCCCAAATGGAGTATAAAAAACGTGTTCATATTTTCTGTCTTCTGAAACTAATTTTTCATTTTTGCCGGTTGAACAAACCCCATCACGAATCAACTGCTTACCCTTGTAAAGAAAGAAATGATTATCAGAAGTATTAACAACCATATAAGCATTTGTTGGAGTGTACGAATCAAGTTGTTTCTGTAGTTTACTGATATCAGCTTCAATAGAAGCCTTATCAGTTCCTGCTTCGCCCGATCCACCAGAACTTGATGACAAACCTACCAAAGCAATTGTTGATTCTTGGAATGCAGGAATAGCAAAAAGTACCATCGATGCAAAAAACAGAATCCCAACAACCAAAACTACCAGATAAATAAAGAAATTACGAATCATAGACTTTGAATTATTATTAAACCTGCTTTATAAATCATATCAATAATACAAACTAGTATTTCTCGAAAAAGTTTCAAAGTATATTAAAAATCTACCCCACCAGTAACTGTTGAAAGGGGTTCAATAGAGCCAACAATAGTCACTCGGGTTCCCGCTCCAACAACACGAAATAAATCATCAATATCCCGATCTCTCATCCCAACACAACCACTTGTCCAGTCAAAACCCCGTCCTCCGTTGCCATGAATTTCAATCAGGTTACCAATTCCGGTTCTACGAGATATTAATCCCTGACGCTTCAGTTGAGCAAACCGTGCACGATCTTCTGCATTTGGATAATCAAGTAGCATCGCCTTATGATATCCGGTACCGCCACCAGCTTTTTTGCTCGTTATATGATAATTACCTTCCGGCGTTGCTTTATCTCCTGCACGCTCTTTATGCGCCATCCAGTTTGGTCCAAATTCAACATCATAGCTCCGAATTGCTTTTCCCGATTGGTAAACATATAGAATATGCGCTACTTTATCAACAAGAATAACCTTATTTCCACCACGGGATGCTGCAATAGCATCGTTTGCCAGGTTTTTCCACCTGGAATAATCATTAAAATAATCGCGCAACATTTTTGCTGCAGCAGTATTAGCATGATTACAATAAATCTCTGCCTTTTTGAATAATATTTCAGCTTCTTTTAATTTACCATTTCCCTGAGCAATTTTTGATTCGCTAAAAAACATTTTCGATTTGTTATGCGCATCAAAAACTGATTTGGGTATGGGCAAATTTTTAAAAAGTTTTTTATACAATTCAATCTTTTTTTCCATACTGACAAAAGCAGCATCTACGTTTTTACTTAGATCGTCTGCTTTTGCAATTGACTCTTCTTTCGATTCATCAGCAATCTTTTTTGCCTTCTGAGCTGAATTTATTACACTAGCGTAGTCCCTGACAAGAATAAAACGATCGTTTTCTCTTGACCAATTCTTCATAGCAGCCTCATATATCTGTAGTGCTTGCTTATACTTTGTTTCAGAATAAACATCTGCTTCAGCTTCCTTGGCCTCCGATAGGGCTTCCCTTGCCATTCTCAAATCATCATTTGGCAATTTTTTTTGCGAAACAATGATTACACAAACCGTAATTACAAGGAAAACAACCGATGATAAAATAACAGCTGTCCACTTAATTTTCTTCTTATTCAAGCCCATCACATTTTTATTAAAAAAATACCCGGGGGGAAAGCCCCGGGTACTTAAAATCCCTAACTCTTAAGAGTTATTATTTTTTACCTTTTTTTGCGATAGCTTCTTCCAATTCAGCTTTGATAGAAGTAGCTTTTTCTTTAGCAGCTTTAATTTTGCTGTTTGAACCTAAAAGGTCGCCATTAGCTAACAAACCTTCAACTTCAGTTACAGTTGTTTCAGCAACAGCTAAGTCACTTTTAATAGCTTCTAAAGCTTCTCTTCCTTCTTTACCTCTTGGAGCTTTTGCAATCAAACCTTTGTTTTCTTCAACAAGAGCTTTAACTTCACCAATCATAGTTTCAGTTTCAGCTTTCAATTCAACTTTACGAGCTTCTGATTTAGCTTTAGTGTCAACAGCCATCTGGCTAACAACAGCTAAAGTAGCTTTAGCTTTTGTGTAGCTTGGGAACCATTTTGCTTTAGCTACTTCAACTTTTTCGTTAGCTGATTTCATAGAATCAACCAAAGCTTGGTAAGCTTCTGGAACATACAAATCTGCACCAGCGTCTTTTACTTCCTGAATTGCTGCAGTTGCTGCATCAATTTCTGCTTGAGGAACTTTCTGACAAGAACTAAATAACACTGTAAGACCCATTGCTGCGATAGCAATAATTAATTTACTTTTCATACTCAATTTTTAAATTTGGTTTCTCTAAAATTATTAACTCTATAATATTACTAAAAACTTCTGCAAAGTTCTATTTTTACAATGAAATATCAAAGGACTTTCTGACAAATTTATCATTGTGACGGATGTTTCCGGAGAAGTAACACAACTTTATTTATTTTTTTTAATTTTTTTGTGATTTCAAATTTCCAATACCACTTAAATGGCATCGAAAACCAAATATAAGCACAAATCAGACGAAGAGATAGTCCTGATAATCATTAACTCAGGAAATCAGGAATTATTTGAAATACTTTACTTAAGATATTTCAAAAAAGTTCGGGACAAATGCTTCAGTTTTTTAAAGGACGCTAAGTTATCAGAGGAATTTGCCAATGATATTTTAACCAAAGCTTACGAAAAGATTAACGGATTTAAAGGCAACTCATCCTTTTCGTCCTGGCTTTATTCCATTACATACAACTATTGCATTGATTATTTAAGATTCAAAAAGAAGCTTCATTATCCGGAATGGAACAGCAACAATGAAATTCCTGAAATTATTGATGAATCGGAAACCGACTTTGAAGAAGCAAGCTATGAGAATTTACTCACCATTTTTGAATTAATCCACCCGGAAGAAAAGGTGCTTCTATTAATGAAGTATCAGGATAACCTCCCAATTAAATCAATTGCAAAAACATTGCGCATTAGTGAAGATGCCGTTAAAATGAGACTTAAAAGAGCCAGGTCTCGGGTTGTATATATGTACAATCAAAAATTCAATTCATCCAATTAAATCTTTCGGTGTTACATTTAAAAAATACTTCGTCTACATGAGAGAAGAGTTATAACGTTTATTTACAATTCGTTCAAACTACCGTAAAACAAAACCTATACACTAAACCTTAATTCTTACTTACAGATTTATGAAAAATATTTTAAGCAAAATATTTCATTTTTCGAATGTTTCGTTACCCATAGCAGTGAAAGATTCATTTTTCGAAAAATTTGGTGATTCAATCAATGTTGAATGGCTCCATTCTGATGACTTCTATGAAGCTATATTTTACCTGGAAGAGATTGAGCACATCGCTCATTTCGATTCAGCAGGAAAACTGCTAAATCTGAAAAAGAACCTTTCAGTTCTTTCCGCACCTGAACATATCAAAAGAAAAGCAGCCGAGCACGGCGAATTAATGAATGTAATTGAAATCAGGGAAGATGAAATTGTAGGATATGAACTCATTGTTCGCGACGAAACACTTATCAGATTCTCCTTACTTCTGAATGAAAAAGGCGGACTCATCCAGAAAAGCAAACTTTAATTAAGGCAATCGTGTTGTGAAACAAAAAAAAACAGCGAGATCATCAGATTTATAACTTTCTTCGGTTCAATCATTTATCAATAGGGCTTTCTTATTTAGGATTAACAGCAAATACCTAATCACCAGAAAAACTAAAAAAAGCATCAAAAACCGACTTCTGCTGTTGCACAACTAAAAAAAATAATACTATATTTGCAACCGCAAAATCATACACGGTGGTTGTAGCTCAGCTGGTTAGAGCACTGGATTGTGGTTCCAGGGGTCGTGGGTTCAAATCCCATCATCCACCCAACTAAAACCCAATTACTTGTTTAAAAAGTAGTTGGGTTTGTTATTTTCAACCGTTAACACTTTTAGCTTTGCTTACTTCATCAACCAAATAAACAATAGATTGGTGCGATATCCCGGAATGTAGGCTGAGACCAATTTCACAGGTTCTGCTGGTTGAATAGCCATAACGAATACCTTCAGGAAGCTGAGTTTTAAGGTCGCGCAACCCATGTTTATTCAACTCCGGAAATGAAAAACCACGGTCGCCGGCAAAACCACAACAGTTGGTTTCGGGAACAAACACTTTTGTTGCACACTTTTCGGCAAGTTCCACAAGCTTATCCTCCAGTCCCATTTTCTTCATGCTGCATACCAGAAATACGGTGATAGCTTCTTGCAAAGGCGTAATTTCCAGATTCGGAAGTAAATATTCAAGGATAAACTCAACCGGTTCGTAAAGTTTCATAGTCGATCCCATGTTTTCTTTCATGGTAAACAAACATGGACTCATGTCGCATAAAACCGGGTATTTGCCATTTTCGCTGGCTTTTTGCAATGCAGCCTCCAACTCGTTCGATTTCTTGGTTCCTGCTTCGATGTAACCTTTGCTCGAAAAGGCCATTCCGCAGCATAGACTGTTCAGATTTTCAGGATAAATAACCTCGAAACCGCCTTTATTTAGAAGCTCAACCATCTTTTCAGAAAGCTGTTTTCCATCGCGGTGCTCTTTTGAAACGCCCATTGCCCGATTAATACATGATGGAAAATACACCACTTTCTTATCAGTTTTGGATTCCTGAACCTGTTTCGTATTTATCTTCTTTGCCCCAAGCGGCATATATTGATTCCAAAGAGGAATACGATTTCCGGATAACGTTCTGAGTCCTCCCGAAATGCCTTTCATTATTGGAGTTCCCAAAACTGAATGAAAGAATCCAACCACAGAAAGCGCTTTACGAACAACAGCAGTTGTTCCGGCCATCCGGTCGGCAATCCAAACGGCTCGGTTTTGTCCGGAACCAATTTCTTCTGTTCGTAAACTTTTAATTAATTTACCTGTATCAATTTTAACCGGGCAAGCCGTAGCGCACAAACCATCAGTGGCGCAGGTTTCATTTCCGGAGTATTGATAGGCTTTTGCCAGCGAGGCTGCAACATGAGGTTCATGTCCGCTTTTTGCCAGACTGGCCATCTCTCGATAAACGGCTATACGCTGGCGCGGCGTTAAAGTCAGTTCAGCCGAAACGCAGTTTGGTTCGCAAAACCCACATTCAATGCATTTATCAATCTTTTCGCTGGCTGCCGGAATCGGTTTCAGGTTTTTGAGGTGTGCTTCCGGATCATTATTCAGGATAACTCCCGGATTGAGCAGGTTTTGCGGATCAAAGATTTGTTTGATCTGCTTCATCAGCTGATAGGCTTCGCTTCCCCACTCCTTTTCAACAAAAGGCGCCATATTACGGCCAGTTCCATGCTCGGCCTTCAGTGCGCCATCGTATTTCGAAACCACCAAATCGGCTACATCTGCCATAAAGCTGGCATAGCGATCGATCTCGTTTTGTGTTCCAAAATCCTGCGTAAATACAAAATGTAGGTTTCCCTCCAGCGCGTGGCCAAAAATCACAGCTTCGTGATACCCCCATTTTTCGAAAAGTCGATGTAAATCGAGCGTTGCTTCGGCCAAACGAGACACCGGAAAAGCAACATCTTCAATAATAACTGTTGTTCCAGTCTTTCGAATGGCTCCAATGGAGGGAAACATGCCTTTTCGGATTTTCCAAAGCAGGGCATATTCTTTTGGAACCGAAGTAAATTCAATGGGTATTTCCGAAGGAATTGACTGTATAGTATCAAGAATAACTACTATTTGCTGATCGAGTTCTTCTTTTCGGAGAGCACGGGTTTCGACCAGAATCGCGCTTGCCGTTGGGCTGAGTGTTTTCAGGTATGTGGGTACTCCTGCCTGATCTTCAACCGATCGCAAACCTGCGCGATCGATCAGTTCAACAGCAGCCACTGGTGCCGATTTCAGGAGCGAAACGGCATTACAGGCTTTTTCAATATCGGGAAAAATCATCAGGGAACTGGCTCTGAACGGATGTTCCACCACCGTTTTGTAACTGATTTCGGCAATAAAACCCAGTGTTCCTTCGGAGCCAATCATCAGATGTTCAATAATATCAAACGGATCGGCAAAATCAACCAACGCATTCAGGCTATAACCTGTGGTGTTTTTCATTTTGAACTTCCGGGAGATGCGATCTTTCAGTTCCGAATTGGCTTTTACCGATTCAGCCATCGCTGTAATATCCTGAATCAATTGCGAATGAGTTTGACCGAATAGAACTTTACTTTCAGGATCAGAAGTGTCGAGCAACGAGCCATCGGCAAAAATGACGCGCATACTGGCGATGGTCTTGTACGAATTCTCGGACGTTCCGCAACACATGCCACTGGCGTTATTAGCAGCTATTCCGCCAATCATGGCCGCGTCAATCGAAGCCGGATCGGGACCAATTTTTCTTCCGTATCTAGCCAGAAGCGAATTGACTTTTCCGCCGGTCAAACCCGGTTGCAACCTGATTTTCAAACCATCAGGATCGATTTTGAATTTCGTCCAGTGGTTTCCGGCAATCACCAGCACCGAATCAGAAATGGCCTGACCCGAGAGGCTAGTACCCGCTGCACGAAAGGTTACCGGAATATCGAGTTTTGAGCTTTCCTTCAGGATGAATGAAACTTCTTCTTCGTTTTTGGCTTTGATTACCATTTTCGGAATGAGCCGGTAAAAACTGGCATCGGTTCCAAAAGCCAAGGTATAAAGCGGATCGTGAAAGATCCGTTTCTGATCAATTATTGATGTAAGATGCTGATATAGTTGATGATATTTTCCGGAAAGCATGATGAAAATTTTCAGGATTAGTATAGGTAAAAGTATAGAAATATCCACATTTTAGAAGCAAAAACGGAATAATCACAGCTTCATAAATCGGCCAAAGTAAAAAACCGATAAGTTGAAAGAGTATTTGAGTGTACTTGCTTGTATTTATCATGAATTACCGATATTCGCAAAACAAAATGATTTAGCTAAACACAAAACTATACTGAACAACTATGAAACACACTCTTTCATTGCTGATAATCTGCCTGATTTCGATCAATATCTTCGGACAAAGTCTTTCCGGAACAGAAAAATTTGTACAACCAATATATCAGGAATTACCTTTAGGAGCGATTCAGCCTGAAGGTTGGCTAAAACATCAGTTACAAATTATGCGCAACGGCACATCAGGTCATCTGGATGAAGTATATGCGAAAGTTGGAAAAGACAATGGCTGGCTGGGCGGAACCGGCGATGCGTGGGAAGAAACTCCTTATTGGCTCGATGGTGCAGTACCGTTAGCCTGGCTATTGAAAGATGTGACACTTCAGAAAAAAGTAAAGAAATACATCGACTGGACCATCGATCACCAGCGTCCGTCGGGCTATTTTGGCGGAATTACCAAGTTTGAACAACAAAACGATACCGTTGTAACTGTTAAGAATGTAAAAGAAGCTGGCGACGATTGGTGGCCTAAAATGGTGATGCTGAAAGTGATGAAACAGTATTTTCAGGCTACTGGCGATCCACGTGTAATCGGATTCATGAAAAAGTATTTTGAATTCCAGATCAATGCGCTAAAAAATGCCCCACTTGGACAATGGACAGAATGGGCGACTTCACGCGGAACAGAAAATGTGATGATGGCGCAGTGGTTGTTTCAGATCACGAAAGATGAATCGTTGCTCGAACTGGCCAGTTTAATTGAATCGCAATCGTTCAACTGGAGCGAATGGCTTGGAAACCGCGACTGGGTAATTTGGGCTGCAGCTTACCAGAATGGCGATCGCTGGATGCACCGGCATGGGGTAAATGTGGGGATGGCAATTAAGTCTCCGGCAATAAATTACCAGCGCACGGGTGACGAGAAATACCTAAAAGAGTTAAAAACCGGCTTTACTGATTTAATGACACTACACGGCTTACCCATGGGAATTTTTTCGGCTGACGAAGATTTGCACGGAAACGATCCGACCCAGGGAACTGAACTTTGCGCCATCGTTGAGTCGATGTATTCGTTGGAGGAAATTGCCGGAATTACCGGCGATCCTTTCTACATGGACGCATTGGAACGAATGGCATTTAATGCCCTTCCATCGCAAACGACCGACGATTACAATAACAAGCAATATTTCCAGATTGCCAATCAGGTACAGATTTCGCGCGGTGTATTTAATTTCTCGCTGCCTTTCGACCGTGAGATGAACAATGTACTTGGAATGCGAAGCGGCTATACCTGCTGCCTGGCCAATATGCACCAGGGCTGGCCAAAATTCGCACAGCACTTGTGGTTCAAGAATTCAAAAAATGGGTTGGCTGCGTTAGCGTTCAGCCCAAATACCATTAAAACAACAGTTGGAGCCGACAATACTGAAATTGAGATTGCAGAAAATACAACCTATCCTTTTGACGAAAAGATTCAGTTCGACTTTAAAATGAAAAATCCGGTTGAGTTTCCGCTTGACATTCGGATTCCGGCCTGGTGTAAAGATCCTTCGATCAAAATTAATGGGAAAAAGTTGCCTGTAGAAAACAACGGACAAATTATCTCAATCAATCGCAAATGGTCCAATCTGGATCAACTGGTTGTTAATTTTCCGATGGAAGTAACCCCTTCGAATTGGGGACGAAACTCCACTGCAATAGAACGTGGGCCGCTGGTTTATGCGCTTAAAATCAAAGAACGCTGGGAAAAAGGCAATGACGAAAAAGAAGGCGACTACTTTTCGGTCTTTCCTGAATCGGCGTGGAATTACGGCTTAGTTCAGGATGCGGTTATGAATCCAAAAGAGCATATAAAAGTATCGGAAGTTAAACCCGCAAATTCTGATTTTGTATGGAATCAGGCTCACGCTCCCATCGAAGTAACTGTTCCCGGAAAACAAATTCCCGGATGGAAAGCTGTTGAAGGAGTTGCATTTCAGCCAGTAACCGCTCGTGATGGCGTTTACAAAGGAAAAGTCTCTGAAAAAACGGACCAACTTACTTTGGTTCCGATCGGTTGCACAAAGGTTCGAATTGTAGCTTTTCCGGTTGTGAAATAACAGCTAATCCGAAACTATAGAAATAAGATTCATTTTTGATCATTCAAAAGACAGTCATCTCGTTTTGACGATGTTTGGATTTCAAGATGCAAATCGTTTCTTTTGAATTATTAAATACAATGAATCTTATTTCTAAATCGTTTTAATAACTGTCATGAGCCTTTCAATACTACTCGATTATCCTGAAGATATTTCGCTTTCGGCGCTAAAGCTGATTAAACTCAAAAAGAGTATCATTAAACGTCTAACACTGACTGGTGTTGCAACTATATCAGAACTCTGCAAAGAAACCGACTTCAGCATACCAACGGTTACTAAAATCATTTCCGAACTGATCGAAGAAGGTATAGTTTCGGAAACCGGGAAGGTTGATACTGCAGGCGGCAGACGCCCATCGCAATATGGAATAAACCCGAATGCATGCTATTATTTAGGTGCCGAAGTGAAGCAAAACTCGATCAGCATTGGTATTCAGGATTTCAACAACAACTTCGTTCAGCTTTCTGAAAACATTTCATACACACTTGAGAATACAAAGGAATCGCTCGCGTCGTTATGCTCAATAATTAATCGCTTTATCGACAATTCCGGAGTGCCACGTGAGAAAATAATTGGTGCCTGCATCAACCTCAGCGGCCGGATCAACTCGCGCAAAGGATTCAGCTACAGCTATTTTTTCTTCGAAGAAAAACCGCTGAGCGAAATCATCGAATCGCAGATCCACATTAAAACATTCCTCGAAAACGACACCCGCGCCATGGCTTACGGCGAATACAACTGCGGAGTTGTTCAAAACGAAAAGGATGTCCTCTTTGTAAATATCGGATGGGGAGTTGGTATCGGCATCGTATCAAACGGGAAATTATATTACGGCAAATCGGGCTATTCCGGCGAATTTGGCCACAGCCCAGTTTTCGATAATGAACTGATTTGCCATTGCGGAAAAAAAGGATGCCTCGAAACCGAAATTTCAGGAATTGCGCTGGAACGAAAATTCAAGAAGGCGCTCGAAAACGGTTCAACATCCATTTTATCAGGCAAAAAAGCCATCGAAGAAATTACCATTGACGACATTTTAGCTGCCATAACCGAAAACGAAGACTCTTTGGCCATTGAAATCATCGATGAAATTGGCAGCAAGCTGGGCCGGTATCTTTCTATGCTGATCAATATTTTCAATCCTGAACTGGTTGTTCTTGGAGGAACGCTTGCCGAAACAGGTATGTATCTGCGGTTGCCCGTCCGCACAAACATTCACAAGTACTCGTTAAGTCTGGTTAGCCTCGACATGGAACTAAAAATGTCATCACTAGGCTCTAAAGCTGGTATTATTGGAGCCTGCTATATACTTAGAGACAAGTTACTTTACTCCATCGAATAATTCACTTTTTTCTGAAACAATAGATTTCGAGAAAATTTGCTCTTTATATATTAAATATATTTAATATATATCAACCAATTTAATAATTAAATTAATTTAGTGGCTGGATTTGTATTTCAAAAATTCAGATCCATTCACAATCAGGACTGAAGAAAAATAACCTCAAAATAGTATTCAAAAATGAACGAATTAGCAAAATACGCCGGACAATACAAAGCTGAATTGCTCGAATCAGTTGTTCCATTCTGGATGAACCACTCTAAAGACAGCATTTCTGGTGGATATTTCACCTGTCTCAACCGTCGCGGTGAGGTTTTCGATACCGATAAATTCATGTGGCTTCAGGGTCGCGAAGTGTGGCTTTTTTCGATGCTATATAATAAGGTAGAAAAAAAGCAAGAATGGCTCGACATGGCTTTGCACGGAGCCGAGTTCATGAAAAAGTACGGAATGGATGCTCAGGGCAACTGGTATTTCTCACTGACCCGCGAAGGGAAACCACTGATTCAGCCATACAATATTTTCTCCGATTGCTTTGCTGCCATGGCTTTCAGCGAGCTTTATAAAGCAACAGGCATTGAAGAGCACAAGCAAATTGCACTGAATACTTTCGCAAATATTCAGAATCGTCAGGATAATCCGAAAGGAATCTACACCAAAGCTTATCCCGGAACACGACCACTGAAAAGTTTTTCGCTACCCATGATCCTGTGCAACCTTTCACTAATTATGGAAGAAATTCTGGGAACGGAACAGGTGAATAAAACCATCCAGCCTCTCATAAAAGAGGTGATGGAAGTTTTTTACGACAAGGAATCAGGATTAATCCTTGAAAACGTAACTCCGGAAGGTCACTTTAGCGATTCGTTTGAAGGACGCTTGCTGAATCCCGGGCATTCGAACGAGTCAATGTGGTTTATGATGGATTTGGCGGTGCGAAACAACGACAAAGCATTAATTGACAAGTGTATCGAAATCTTGCTGCGCACTACCGAAAAAGGATGGGACAAACAGTACGGCGGAATTTTTTATTTCCTCGACCTGAAAGGCCATCCGGTTCAACAACTGGAGTGGGATCAAAAACTATGGTGGGTTCACATCGAAACCCTGATTTCGATGGCAAAAGCCTACCGGCTTACCGGAAACGAAGCCTGCAAAAACTGGTTCGAAACTATCCACGAATACACATGGAAACACTTTAAAGATCCGGAATATGCCGAATGGTTTGGCTACCTCAACCGCGAAGGAAACCCGCTACTTGAGCTGAAAGGCGGAAAATGGAAAGGCTGTTTTCACGTTCCACGCGGCCTGTACGAAATCTGGAAAATTCTGGAATAGAATCATTAAATAAAATAAATACTTTTAGTCGAACCGAAAACCCATCTGTCATGTCAAACGAGCAAAACTCACGTCGCGACTTCTTCAAAAAAACATCAATTACAGGAATTGCCGCAATGACCCTTCCATTAGCTGGCTTAGCTTCTGATTTTGAGCCAAGTCAATCCATTTCAGGAATAGAAAGTAAGCTGATCGTTCCAAAAGCAAAAGGCCTGAAGATTACCGGAACGTTTCTTGACGAAATTTCGCACGATATTCCGCACCAGAACTGGGGAGAAAAGGAATGGGACGCCGATTTTGCGCACATGAAAGCCATTGGGATCGATACCGTGATCATGATTCGCTCCGGATACCGGAAGTTTATTACCTATCCGTCGGAATACCTGCTCAAAAAGCACAATTGTTATATGCCATCGGTCGATTTGGTTGATATGTACTGTCGACTGGCTGAAAAGTATGGCATGAAATTTTACTTCGGATTGTACGACTCCGGAAAATATTGGGATACTGGCGATTTAAGCTGGGAGGTTGAAGATAACAAGTACGTAATCGACGAAATCTGGAAAAACTACGGAAGCAAATACAAGAGTTTCCAGGGTTGGTACATTAGTGGCGAAATCAGCCGGAAGACCAAGGGTGCAATTGGTGCATTTCATGCCATGGGCAAACAATGCAAAGATGTTTCAGGTGGTTTGCCAACCTTTATTTCGCCATGGATCGACGGCAAAAAAGCAGTTGAAGCAGCCGGAAGCGACATTACCAAAGCCAATTCAGTTTCGGTTCAGGAACACGAACGCGAATGGAGCGAAATATTCGAAGGAATTCATGATGTGGTTGATGCTGTTGCCTTTCAGGACGGACACATTGATTACGACGAGCTGGATGCTTTCTTTTCAGTAAATAAAAAGATGGCCGACAAGTACAACATGAAATGCTGGACCAACGCCGAAACCTTCGACCGCGATATGCCGATCAAATTTTTACCGATCAAATTTGATAAACTACGAATGAAACTGGAAGCCGCGGCCCGCGCCGGGTACGACAAAGGAATCACCTTCGAATTTTCGCATTTCATGAGCCCGCAGTCGTCGTATCTTCAGGCAGGGCACTTATACAATCGTTACAAAGAATATTTTAACATCAAATAAGAATGAGCAAAGAAAATTACCGGTTAGGTTACATCATTTGGCTATCGTTTGTGGCTGCACTAGGCGGGTTCCTGTTCGGATATGATACTGCCGTAATTTCCGGCACTGTCGATCAGGTAGCATCCCAATTCAGTCTCGATGATTTTGGAAAAGGATGGTTTGTGGGTTGTGCTTTGGTCGGGTCAATCGGCGGGGTCGTCATTGCCGGACCTCTGAGCGACCGATATGGCCGTAAAATTGTCCTTTTGTTATCGGCTATTCTCTTCACTGCATCGGGTATTGGCTGCATGATTGCCGCCGATGAAATGCAACTCATTATTTTCCGCATCATGGGAGGTGTTGGAATTGGCGTTGCCTCGGTTATTTCGCCATTGTACATTGCCGAAGTCTCGGTTCCTCGCTACCGTGGCCAATTGGTTTCGCTTTATCAGTTAGCCATAACCATTGGATTTTTGGGAGCTTACCTGGCAAATTTTGGCTTGCTAAACTATTCCGAATCACTGATCAAATCCGGAGCGACTCAGGGTTTATACCATAAAATATTTGCTACCGAGGCCTGGCGCGGAATGTTGGGCATGGAAGCATTGCCTGCCTTGTTATTTTTTCTGATACTTTTTCTAATTCCTGAAAGTCCTCGTTGGCTGATTGTACGCGGAAAAGAAAGCCGTGCCTTAGGTATTATGACCAAGATATATAGAGGTAACGAGATTCAGGTACAGATTAAAAATGTAAAAGATCTGATAACAGAAGAAGTCAAATCTGATTGGCGTTTGCTTTTTCAGCCTGGCTTTCGGCTCGCTCTTTTCATCGGCGTTGCCTTGGCCATACTTGGGCAGTTTATGGGAGTGAATGCGGTGTTGTATTATGGTCCAACCATATTTAAAGAAAGTGGCCTTTCGAGCGGCGATTCTCTGTTTTATCAGGTAATGGTGGGTTTGGTAAATATGCTGACCACTGTTCTGGCTCTAATTATTATTGACAGAGTTGGGCGTAAACAATTGGTTTATTGGGGCGTTTCAGGAATGATTATTACCCTGATTTGCATTGGAATCTATTTCACTTTTGGTGCCGCCTGGGGGCTGTCCGTCGATTTATCTTCTGACCTTCTTTTTGCTCTACATCTTTTGTTGTGCTATTTCCATTTGTGCGGTCATTTTTGTACTTCTTTCCGAAATGTATCCAGCCAAAGTCAGGGGTGCCGCTATGTCAATCTCAGGTCTTTCGCTCTGGATTGGAACGTTCTTGATTGGACAGTTAACTCCATGGATGTTGACCAACCTGACACCTGCCGGAACTTTTTGGTTATTTGCCCTGATGTGCCTGCCATACATGTGGATTGTTTGGAAACTATTACCTGAAACCACAGGCAAATCGCTGGAGGAAATTGAAAGAATGTGGCTAAAGAAATAAATATCAATATCATACAAAAGAAAAAGGGTTAGACTGTTCAAATTCAGTTTAACCCTTTTATTTTATTGAGTTTTACAATCTCCGTTCAAATACCAATTTTATTTGGCCTGAATATGTTTTGCCAGCGAATTATCCAGCAAAATCAATTGTTGTGCGGCCAATTTAGCTATCAGGTTTGCACCTTCAACCTTCAGGTGTGTGTCGTCTTTTCGTCCTTCCGGAAACTTATCGGTTGGCGGAGTCCAAAGGTAAATATTCTTTGAAGCTTCATCGCCCAAGGCAGTTACGGCTCCGGCAGTAAGCAACTGTAAATCAACCAGCGGAACATTCATCTCAGCAGCTACCTGCCGAACTGCCACCGGATAATCACCATGAGTGTCGGTCAAAAAACCATTCTCAAATTTGCGGCGAACAATCGACGTAAATAGAATCGGAGTTGCTCCTTTTTCGCGCGTTTCACGCACGAAACGCTCCAGATTCTTGCGATAACTGGTAAACGGCTCTGTATATCGGGTCGAATCCTGAATCTTCTCGTCGTTATGTCCAAACTGAATAAATACATAATCACCCGGCTGAAGTGAATCGAGAACCGCTTTCCAACGACCTTCAGTAATAAAACTCTTGGTACTGCGACCATTCATTGCCCGATTTTTAATTTCTACAGTCTGGTCAACAAATGCCGAAAAAACCTGGCACCATCCGGTTTCCGGAGCCACTTCGGCCTTTTTGTTAGCCATAGTTGAATCGCCAATGGTAAATACCGTGATGTTTTTATCCTTATTTTCAGTGACTGCCTGCTGTGCCAATGCCATCTCATAAGACAAGCCTAAAAAAAGCAGAGCTACAACTATTGGTTTGATTTTTTGAATTTGCATACCTCTTAATGTTTGTATTAGAAAATACCAATCTCTCCTGACTTCTATTTCACCAACTGAACAGCATTTTTCGGCACTTCCTTCCCGATAATCATTTGCTGTTCAGGATTTGTCAGGCCCAAAGTCTTCAAAACTGTACTTCCGGTCGATGAGCCAGACACCGTTACAATTGGGAAAATATCAGCTTGCGTATACAGACCGTCAATAATAACATCTTTGCTGTCATTAAATTCAGCCACCGGTGTTTTCTTAGTTATCAGCGTCAGATTTTTAATTTTCACTCCGGAAGCATCGCTGCAAGTCAGGCCATAATCAGCTTCCATTTTAATGTTTTCCATTTGCACATTCTCAAGGTTCATTTCAGGAAGACCCTGCAACTGAATTCCCAACATAGCGCCTTTGCAGTTTACATTCCGGATAAAAATATTTTTAAACTGAGGCGTTTCTTCAGTAACTGGCAAAAGTTTTGCAACAGCTCCATCGGCTCCGGCTTCCAAATCTTCAGATGCTGACCTTCCGCTATAGAAAAGATTAAATGAAATCGCCTGAGTCGGGATATTCATCATTTCAATATTAGAAATATAAATATTTTCGACCACTCCTCCCCTGCCTCGGTTGCTTTTGAAACGCAGGCCAACATCGGTACCAATAAATGTACAGTTTGAAACATGCAGATTTTTAACGCCACCCGACATCTCGCTTCCCACAGTAACGCCGCCGTGACCATGAAACACGATACAGTTTTTCACAATCAGGTTTTCGTTTGGCATTTTGCGGTCGCGACCTTCCTTATCTTTTCCTGATTTGATGCAAATTCCATCGTCGCCAACGTCGAAAGTACAATCGTGAATGATGCTGTTTTTGCACGATTCGATGTCAATTCCATCGCCATTCTGCGAAAACCAGGGGTTACGAACAGCTGTATTCCGAAGCGTTAAATCTTCACACATTAGCGGATGGATATTCCATGCGGGGGAATTCTGAAATGTTGGACCATCGATCAACACTTTTTTGCACGAGATCAAACTGACCATAACCGGACGCAAAAAATCACGAATTTTTTCGAATTCAGCTTTAGTCTTCAGGCTGCGCGGAACATTCATTTCAGCCAGTTTTTCTCCATCCCGGAACTGCTGTGAGGGATACCATGTTTTCCCATTTTCACTCACAATACCACCCGAAGAAATCAATTTTTTCCATTGACCTTCCGTCAGCTTTTCTTTCTTAACCGCACGCCAGGCTTCGCCCGAACCATCAAAAATTCCGCTGCCTGTCAACGCAATATTTTCCAGATTACGGCCATTGATTGGCGACATGCAACGGAACGTGTTGAACCCTTCGAAGTTGGTTTCAACCAGCGGATATAAATTTTTATCGTTACTGAATATGACCAAAGCACCGGATTCTGTATACAATTCGATGTTGTTTTTCAGGATAATTGGGCCTGTCAGCCAGGTTCCGCGTGGAATAATAACTTTACCTCCACCCTTTTTCGAAACCGCATCAATTGCATCGGCAATTGCCTGAGTGCAAAGTTCCTGACCTCCACCTTTTGCTCCAAAATTGGTAATTACAACCGAATTAGCCGGAATTACAGGTTCCTGAACACGAGGCATTTTAAACTCGATTCCATCGTACAGATCAGGCTTTTGATTCGTTTGGGCTACAGGTTGCGAAACAGCACAGGCAACAAGAATAGTCGCTACAACCAGCGTGAATGTTGATTTTAGTAAGTTCATATCTTTTTGATTTATTATTTCTTATTGATGATTGCTAATTATCAAGTTCCAAATTTCAGGTTCCAAATTCCAAGTCTGGTTATGCATTTCTTTCTGTCCTCTGTCAACTGCGACTGATTACTTAAATTTTCCGATCCAATCGCCCAATATCTTTTCAGGCGTGTAGCTTGAAGCCTCTTCATCGGTTAACTGATGAGACCAGCTTACTCTCTTTTCCGGAGCATTGCCACCGCCAGTGTTTTTGTACTCTGCAAATAGACTCGTTTTCTCGGCGTCTGGTTTATCCCAATTATGCCAGCCTTCGGGTTTAATCATGCTTCCCAATTCGCACCTCAAAAAGGCTGATTTTCCGTATGGTCTCCACGGACGACCCAGATAGAATGATGATTCAGAAGCCGTTCCTGTGATTTTGCAATCGAGAAAAACAAAGCCAATAGCAGTTCCTTCGTTGGTTGATGGCGCAGTTACAAAACCATGATCTTTACAAATAATCGTACAACGATCAAAAACGGCAGTCGACCAACCGAAGATAAAATCGACCGTTCCTTCAATCTGGCAATCACGGTAATACTGACGACTTTTTTCGCCATGTGGGTAAAGCGTATCCTGAAACCCGAGGAATCGGCAATTGATAAAAGCAACCATATCGCCATCGATCCTCACCGCGACAGCTTGACCAACTGGTCCAGATGAGTTTTCGAATGTGATATTTTCTGCACGGAAACCATCGCCAAAAACAAAGAACGAAGTTGAACCGGTTGTCCCGATTTCTTCACCGAAGCGATTTTTCTTCGAAGCAAAATCATCGTAGGTTAGGATCGTTTGATCACGATCTTCGCCAATAAAAACCACATTGGTCTTGCTTCCGGCCAGTACCAGTTTTTCTTTGTAAGTGCCTTTTTTAATGAATATCCGTGTTTCATTTTTCCTGAAATCGGGAACTGCATTGATAGCTTCCTGAACAGTGCGAAAATTACCGGTTCCATCAGTAGCCACTACAAAGTCTGGTTCCCCAGCAAAAGCCGCCGATGAAATCAGAAAGAATGCAAGCAAACAGATATAATATTTCAAAAATCGTTTCAGCATTATCATTTTATTTGTCATTTATTTTGCTCCCTTCGACTGCTTCGCGCTCAGGGAGCCTGTGCTTCGAGCATCTGTCTGCGGTCTCCGGACTTCCGTCTTCGGCCTTTCTTACTTTTCAATTCTGAACCAATCAATATCTGCCGATCCGGCATCGTTGATCACACCTTCCCGAAGTGCATAAAAACCCACTTTTGCACCAATCCATTTGCCTTCACGGGCTTTGAATACATTACCCAATGAGGTAAACGAAGTTCCATCTGAACTGTAACTAAACTGGCATTCAGCCCCCTTTTTCACTGCTACTCTGAAATAAACCACGTTTGAACTCAATGTTGGACCAGCAACAAGGTCTTCTGCCGATCCCTTGTCTGCATTTTTGCAAGTTGCGGCGTAGAGATTTAGCTTTCCATTTTCGCGTTTTAGAGTTAAGCGGCCATAGTCGAGTCCCATAACTACCAAACCAACTTCTTCTTTATCGAAACGCGCTTCAAAAGTCAATTTGGCTGTTGCAGTAAATTCTTCTGCCGGAAATTTCTGCAAAAGCATATTCGAAATGTCCCACAGGTTTTTTGCTTCAACCGGACATGGAATACAATTCAACCTGAAAAAGCCCAGGTTTCCTGAAGGAAATCCCCAGCTGGTCTGATAATTGGCGTGCCATTGCCATTGCAACCCCAACTCACTTCCGTTAAATTCGTCACTTTCAGGAGGAGTTACTTTCGGGTAAGATTTACCCACATTCGGTTTTTTATAAGTTCTGACAGGTTCGCCTGTTCCGTCGGCATCTGCATCAATTCCAATAACCGGCCAGTCGTTCACCCACTTCATCGGGTTCAGGTGCAATACCCTTCCGTAAGCGCCTAAATCCTGAAAGTTTATGAACCAGTTTTCGCCGGTTTTGGTATCAATCCAAGCCCCCTGATGTGGGCCGTTTATATCGGTTTTGCCCTGAGCCATTACTATTCTGTCTTCGTACGGGCCAAAAATATTTTTCGAACGCATCACCATTTGCCAACCCGGAGCAACACCTCCAGCAGGGGCAAAAACGTAATACCAGCCGTTACGTTTATAAATTTTAGGACCTTCAATGGTCGGGTGATTTTTATGCCCATCAATAAGCATCACGCTGTTTCCTGTCAACTTTGTTCCATCCGGAGCCATGCGATTGAGCAGAATCACACTTTTTACACCGGCACGACTTCCGGCCAAGGCATAAACTAAATAAGCTTTTCCATCAGTATCCCAAAGCGGCGAAGGATCGATCAGCCCCTTTCCGGGTTGAACAAGTAACGGTTCCGACCAAGGGCCTTTCGGATTGCTTGCCTTTACCATATAAATTCCGAAATCAGGATCGGGATAATAAATGTAAAACTGATTGTTGTGGTACCTGATACATGGAGCCCAAACTCCACCACCATGTTGAACTTTATTGAATACATCGAACGGAGGTTGCTTTTCGAGCGCATAGCCGATCAATTCCCAATTAACCAAATCGCGTGAATGCAAAATTGGCAATCCCGGCACGCAATTAAATGACGAGGCCGTCAGGTAATATTCGTCGCCTACCCGAATGACATCCGGATCGGAATAATCGGCATACAGTACCGGATTAGTGTAGGTTCCGTCTCCATTGTCGGAAACCCATGATTTGTATAGGGAATTGCTTGTTTGTGCTGACGTATTCCATGAAAAAGCAACTGTCAGAATCAAACAAAGTGTATAAATTCGGTTCATATTTTTTGTTTTAGTTTAACCACATAGATACATAGAACACATAGTTTTTTATTCTGTGATTAACGAGTGTTTTAATGCCTTAGTTTATATTATTTGTACTGCAAAATCTATCCATAAAGAAATAGTCAATTATTAATTTTAATGAATATCCAGTTCTATGCCTAATTGATCAAAGCTATGGGGCTTTGCCCCTTTCCCCCAATTCTTTTTTTGTCTTGACACAAAAAAGGAATCAAAAAAGGTCAAGGCTTCACCCGCTTCGCTCGAAAAACTAACGCTTGACGGCTAAAATCTTTTAAACTCGCCTGCGGCTCAAACAGAAAAGATTTTTTAACGCCGTCTTCACTTGTTTTTCGGCTCACCGGCCGAGGCCAGTCGGCACAAGGAAGGGCACTTTTCATTTTAGGTAAAATTCCGGACATTCATATTAATTTTCTATGTGAACTATGTGCCTATGTGGTTAAATATCATACCATTTCTTCCCCTTGTAAATTTCCCAGCCTAAAGGTGAAAATATCATTTCTTTACTGAAGGTTGCTGCTTCTTTTTTGGTCAATTCGCGCGACCAGGTAACCCGTTTCACACGATCGGCGCCCGCACCTTTATTATTGAATTCGACATATGTAACTGTTTTTTCGTTTTCCGGATTCGACCATTTATCCCAACCTTCAGGAGTGATAAATGATCCCATTTCGCAATTCAGGTAGGCCACTTTGGCATAAGCTCGCCAAGGACGCCCCAGAAATACCTTATCAATACCGGGAGCCGCTGTAATCGAGCAATTCAGGAAAACATAGCCAAACGGTTTTCCTTCGGTAGTGCTGGCGGCTGTAAGGAACGAATTGGCTTTGGCATGAAGCGTGCATTTCTCGAAAAGCGCGGTGCCCTCGCCAAAAATAAAATCGGTAGTTCCCTCGATGTAACAATTGTAAAAATACTGGCGGCTAAACTTTCCGGCGGCATAAACAGTATCCTGATTCCCGAGGAACCGGCAGTTGACAAATACGCAACGGTCGCTCTCAACATTCAGGGCAAGAGCTTGTCCTACAGGCCCCGCCGAATTCTCAACGGTAATATTTTCTAGCCTGAAATCGCTCGCTTCAACTTTCAGTGTGGAGGTATAAAAAGTACTGTTACGGCCACGATTGATTTTATCAAAATAATCGTCGAACGTGATAATGGTTTTATCCACACTTTCGCCGATGACAGACAACTGTGTATTGCCTTCCAATACAGCTATTTTCTCCTTGTAAGTCCCATTTTTCACCCTAATGGTGATTCGTTTGTCCGGAAATATTTTACAGGCATCAAGTGCTTTTTGAATCGATGTAAAATCGCCTGAACCATCCTGAGCCACGATATATTCGTATTTCTCAGCCGAGAACGACTGATACGAAATGGCCAACATTAAAACGAGGATACAATTAGCTGTTAATTTTATCATATTGAGATATTTAGAATATAAATTGGTCACCCAGAAATTGGATTAGCAGAATCGTCATACCAAAATGAATTAATTGAAGGCAATGAAATAATTATTTACTTATTTCGGTGCTCTCAACACCTTCGAAGTTTACTGAAACTGAATAATTATATACTGAGTTGAGTTTTATATACAAATAAAACCAGAGAAGCAATTATGCTTCTCTGGTCATCAAATCAAAACTAAACTATTTGGCTACATAGCCTGGATTTTGTTCCATCTTAGCTTCATTCAAGTCGATGGCATCCTGTGGAATTGGACGGTAGATCTTATCCTGACCATCTAAACCTTTGAAAGCCACATTAACACCTACTTTTTTGATATCGTAGTTGTATTTTCCGCAGAATTCTTTCAGCTTTCCGGTACGACGTAATTCAGGCCATCTCAGGTATTCACCTGCAAATTCCTTGGCGCTTTCGATGAGATACGCATTTAATGCATCACTCTGATTTCCGGCGGCTGCAATCGAAACGTTCATCGCGAGTTTCTTCCCGTCCTTGGCATTTCCCGGACGATCCAACACCTTTTGCACGTTGACTTCTGCATTTGCAAAATCGTTCAAGCCAATGCAAGCTTCAGCATAAAGAAAATATGTTTCGGCACGACGAGCCAATACGATATCGCGGGTACTGCAATTCTGATCAAAAATAGCTGAAGTGGCCGGGCTGTCGAACTTCTTAATCACTGGTGTACAGAAATCGAGTTCGTAAGCTGCACGATAGGCAACTTCATCATATTTAAACGGATAATATTTAATATTCGAGGCAATCTGTGTTGGATGGGCTGCTTTCCAGGCAGTAAGATCGGCATCGGTATATTCACGACCCCAAACCCTTGGGTAATATGCCCTGATCAACATTTTTGATTTATCCTTGGTTGCATCGTAATAATAGAAATACTGGTCGTAAATAGTAGTCATGAAAGTGGCATCGTAACGGGCATCGTTTTCACCATAAAACACATGCAAATTCCATGATGGATAAAGCACTGTGCTCATGTATTTATGTTTCAGCTCGGAACCGCCCAAATAGGGACCAAAGAGCGACTGTTGATTATTTCCGCTGGTAGTACTGGCAATTGATTTAGCATCATACTGAACTGCAAAAATAACCTCATCGTTATTTTCGTTTGTCGGACTCCACAAGGTTTCGAACGGAATTGTAATTCCTTTTCCTGCAATTGCTGCAGTAGCATATGTTTTTGCCTTTTCGAAATCAGTTGATTGTTTCAGGTCCCAACCGCGGGTGAGGTAAACTTTTGCGAGGTAATGGTTGGCTACAGTTTTATTCACTTTAGCGATTTCGGTACCTAAATTTGGAAGGGCTGCTTCCATTTCGCTGATGATAAATGCGTATGAATCGGCGAGCGAGCTTCTTGGAATATTCATCCTTGGAGCAGTAGTAGCTTCTTTGCTAATACATATTCCACCAAACTGTTCAACCAGGATAAAGTGGTAATAGGCACGCAGGAAGGTTAACTCGGCTTTCCATGTGGTGCGTTTGGCTTCGGTTACTGCTGGCAGGTCAATGTATTTCAGAGCCATGTTTGTTACCTGAATTGCACTATATACATTCTGATAGAATGTTTTTACATAGCTATCCGAAGCATATAATTGTTCGTATTCCATGATGGCTTTATTACCTGTTCCGCGTTCGCGCTGATACATATCGGTACCGGCACATTGAAGCCATGGCGTTCCGCCGTAAACAGTGCGCAGAGAATTGTAGGATGCGGTAATCATGGTGGTAAAACCAACTTCGGTTTTGTAAAATTCTTCGTTGGTGATACCACTTTTGTTGTCTTCATTCAGGTAATCGCTACAGCTTACCAGAAAAAGAACCATTAACAGTGAGCTTATTATATTTCTCATCTTGAACTAGTTTATCGATTAAAATTTTGCATTAATCCCTATCTGATAGGTAACATTTGACGGGCCATTACCATTCTGTAAGGAAGTGGTTGCATATTCCGGATCCCATCCCTGGTATTTGGTAAATACGAATGGGTTTAATACGTTAGCATAAATACGGAACTGGCTCATTTTTACCTTTGATAAATATTTCTTTGGCAAGGTATAACCTACCGTGATATTTTTCACTTTTACAAACGAAGCATCTGTATATTGACCGTTGGAGCCATAATATGGGCCAGCATTGTTTGGCGCCGGATATTTGGCATTTTCGTTTCCGGCAGCAACACCCCAAACAGCTTTTGGTGAATCAGCAACCGAAGTGTCCCAGGCATTCCAGTCGTAACGGGCAATTCCGGTTGGAACAAAATAGTCGGAAGATACTTTTGGACGACCACGCTGAGTATTGGTTGATCCAAATTCTCCGAGGAACTCGTCTTTCACAAACGATCCCTGTACGGTATAAACGTTGAATGAAAAATCCCAGTTTTTGTAGTTCAGTTCCGAAGAAAAACTTCCGGTCCATTTAGGATCAGGAGTTCCCAAAATAACACGGTCTTTGTCGGCAGTAATTTTGCCATCGCCATTAATATCTTCGGCAATAGCTTGTCCTACCTGCTCTCCCCATTTGGCAGCCTCATCAGCTTGAGTCGATTTCCAAACACCAATAATATGGTAATCGTAAATAACATTGATTGGCTGGCCAATGAAACGAGCTTCACCCATCACATCCTGTTTTTTACCATATAAAGTCTGAATTGCATTCACGTTATGGGCGAATGTAAATGAAGTAGTCCATTCCAGATCATTGGTTTTTACGTTGACAGTACTCAACGACAACTCAATACCCTTGTTGCTTACCGAACCAATATTGTCTTTCATGCTGGCAACACCCGATTCGATCGCCAGAGTGCGATTCATCAACAACCCATCCGAAAGTTTATCATACAAATCGACTGTACCGGTAATGCGGTTATTAAAGAATCCATAATCGATACCGAAGTTAAACTCGCGGGTTTTCTCCCAGGTAATCGACTGGTTAACAGGTAGCCCTGGAGCAAAACCTGAAAATACACTTCCGTTGTAATCGTAGTACACATTAGAACCTGTCTGAGGAGAAAGCATAGTACCATAAGGACTAATGCCATTATTGTTTCCTGAATATCCGAAGCTAAAACGAGCTTTCAGGTTTGAGAGGAAATCAGCTTTCATGAAATTTTCTTCCGAAAGACGCCATGCCAAAGCCAACGAAGGGAAGGCAGCCCACTTATCAGCTAATTTCGAACTTCCATCGTAGCGTAATGTACCTGTAAACATGTATTTACCTTTATAGTCGTAGTTTACACGGGCTGCATACGATAGCAGCGATGTTTCGGAATAATTCGATTTAGAATCTCCGGGGATCAATGTTCCACTAAACAAGTTATACCAATCAGAATTGTAAGGAAGTCCTTCGGTTGCAGCCTGAAATAACTCGTAACGGCTTTTGTAGAAGCTGTTGATAAACGATGCGTTGATGTGGTGTGCTTCGTTGAAGGTCTTATTATAACTGATCTGGTTATCCCAGGTATAATCGAACGATTCGGTATTTACTTGTGAAGAATAGTCTTTGGTGCGGTTCCCTGCAACGACTCCAAAGTATTTTCCGGTGCGTGTTCTGTTAAACCTTGGAGAAAGAGTCGATTTAATTTCGAGACCTGGCAGCGGGTTAAACTGAAGAAATACGCTTCCGAGAACATCGTATCGTCTGATTTCCTGATTACCACTATTGATTTCTTTTAACGGGTTAGGCGAACTGGTGAAGTTTCCGGCACCCTGAATTGAGGTTGCAATACCTGGTTGCTCTATTAAAACGCCATTATCGTCGTAAGCTCTCAGGATTGAAGGCATACGCAAAACATCGCGGTAACCAAACTGGCTTCCTGAGTTAGTAGTGGTTTGGCTCAGGTTAAACGAACCTCCGGTAGTGAAAAAATTAGATACCTTATGATACATGCTTCCCTTGAAGCTATATCGATCAAGAGATTCCATTACAAAGTTACCCTCTTCGTTTTGGTAACCCATGCCTAAATTGTACGACATGTCTTTCGAATTTCCGGCAATATTGATGTAATGGTTTTGTTGTTTACCCTGTTGAGTAGCCAAACCTAACCAATCTTCGTAATCCTTGTTGTAGAGGCGTTTGTCGAGTAATGGACTCTTTTGCAGGATCGCATCTTTGCTGGCCTGAGTTATCTCATACGCTTTTGCAGTAGTGTTGTAAGTATAGAATGCCGAAGTACGGAAATCTACCCATTCGCGGCCATCCATAAAATCAGGAATATTAGTTAAATCTCTAACCCCGGCATATCCATCATAACTGATGGTTGTTTTGGTTTCTTTCTTCTCACCTGCCGATTTTGTCTTAACCAGAATTACCCCGTTTGAACCACGGGATCCGTAGATAGCTGTTGAAGACGCGTCCTTCAAAACGTCAATACGCTCAATATCCGAAGGGTTCAGGAAATCGATGTCGCTGGTAACAACTCCATCAACTACATAAAGTGGATTGCCTGCATCGATTGAGTTTTGCCCCCTGATACGAATGGTGGATGAACTTCCCGGCCTAACCGAATTGCTTGAGATGTTAACTCCGGGAATGGCTCCCTGCAATGCGGTCATCAGCGAAGTGGTTCCTTTTGATGCCAAAAGACCTGATGATACTGTACCCACAGAACCTGTAAGGTCATTTTTTTTGACTGTACCATATCCAACGGCTACAACCTCTTCGATTTGCAGTGTGCTGCTCTTAAGTTGTACATTAATCTCTTTTTGTCCACTAATACTTATTTCTTTGGTTTCCATACCAATGAAAGAGAATAAGAGTACATCTTTTTGGACATTGGCCGGGGCGATGGAAAACTTTCCATCAAAATCGGTAATTACTCCATTTGTAGTCCCTTTAACTACAACGTTTACGCCTGGTAATGGTGAGTTTGTTTCATCAACCACAACACCGGTAACTTTCTGAGCGTACAATTGCGCGCTTGTAAAAATTACGAACAGTGCTAACAGGCAAACTTTACCAAGAAAACTTTGCTTCATTTTCATCATAGATAATTGTTAAGTTTGTGTATTGCATTATTTTATATTCATTTCAAGCGAAGCCATGATAAATGGCCCCACTCCTTTCGGGTCGTTGTCGCGCACGGTCTCTTTTATATAATATTCGTAAGAGCCATCGCGGTATGGATTTCCGCCCAAACCTGCCACTGCGCAGCATTTGGTTAAACTAATTGTTCCATCACCGTTATCTTTAATCAGGTTAGCCAATATTCCGGAATAGCCTTTCATGGCAACTGCCTTGTAATCTTTATTGATATAACCTTTGCGGACTGCTTTGAGTAAAGAATAGGTAAACATGGATGAACCGGTTGCTTCAAGGTAATTTCCTGCACGGTTGCCCTGGTCTAAAACCTGGTACCACAAACCTGTTTTCGGATCCTGGTGTTTTTTAATCCCCGTAGCAACCTGGTTCAGTATTTCAAGGATTTTTACACGACCGGCATGGTTTTGAGGAAGATAATCGAGCACATCGACCAAAGCCATGGCATACCAACCCTCTGCCCTGCCCCAGTAATTCGGGGAACAACCGGTTTTCGGATCGGCCCATTTTTGCTCTTTGCTTTCGTCCCACCCATGGTAATTCAGGCCGGTTTTAGGATTGTAGGTATATTTATGCACCAGCACAAACTGTTTCACCACATCGTCAAAAAGGGCTGGTTCGTTAAAATGCGCTGCATACTGGGCATAAAAGGGAGCGCCCATGTACAAGCCATCGAGCCACATTTGATGCGGATAACGTTTTTTATGCCAGAAACCACCTTCCGAAGTACGGGGGTGGGTTTTGAGCTGGTCGCGCAAATGTTTGATGGCTGTCAGATACCTTTCGTCTTTGGTGTTATCGTACAAGTCGAATAGGAATTTACCGGAATTTACCGCATCAATATTATAATCTTCCAAATCATATTGACTGATAGTTCCGTCGGCACCAATAAATTTATCAGCATACGTTTTGGCGTAATTATAATACTTTTCGTTGCCGCTGCTTTTCCATACTTTGATCATGGAATGTGCAATTAAACCCTGGGTATAATTCCATACCGGTTGGGGATTGAAGTCAACTGTCCATGGCTCCGGAAAGTGTTTGATTTCCGAATCGGCCATTTTTACGGCCATATCAAGGCCAAGCGCCGAATCTTTCTTTGACTTGGCAAAGCCCGACTGGAATAACGTCAGTACGCTTAAAGATAAAATCCAAAATCTTTTCATCGATACAGGTTAAGTTTGTTAGTTAATCAGAAAGACTAAAAAAGTCAGAAAAAAGTAAAATTTTGCCCATAAAAAATCAAGGCAGACCCCTTTCAAAGTCTATCAAGTAAAATTACGTATTAAGCAAGGGTGAAGCCTTTAAAAAAGTATCATTAAGGAAGTGCTGAATTCTCACCGGCGTGTTATAATTCCCAAAATACAAGGTCAATTTTCCCAATCAATGAGGGCAAAATGCACAAATAAAACATGACAATCTCATTATGAACAACTTAAAGAATTTGCTCATCAAGTAACAATTGTAAAATCTGAATGAAATTTAGCCGCTTTTAAGCCGGAGTAAATAACCTTTTAACTTTTAGAATTTAACTGCAAAGTTCGATTATTTCTTTTTCAAGACCCGATCCAGAAAGCCAGTCATATACTCTACCGTGGGCTCGAACCACGGATGAAACAGCCAAAACGGATGTGGTGTATTTTCGATGGTATGAACCTCATTGTAAATTCGGTGCTTGTTCAAAATGGCAATCACACTGTCGCGCCCAAAATGAAACCGCGGCAAAGCGCTGTTGACAAATAACATCGGCGGCGTATTTTTACCAACATACTGAATGGGCGATGCATCAATCCATTTCCCGGGATCCTGGTTGAATGTGGCGCCAAACCATAAAGCTCCGGCCGATTTTTTTGCCGCTTCTTCATTTTTGCCTTTTTCGTCAGGAGTATTAAAATCCAGCACTCCGTCTATATCAATAATGGCCTGAACTGCTGAGGATACTCCCGGATTTCCTTCGGCTCCTTCAAACTTCGCCACTCCGGCAGATACACCAACCAGCGAAGCCAACTGTCCACCGGCAGAACTTCCACCAATGGCTATCCGCTTCGGATCAATATTGTATTTTTTAGCGTTGGCGCGCAAAAAACGAACCGCAGCTTTAATGTCGTAAGCAGCTGCCGGATACAAAGCTTCCGGAGATAGGCGATGTTCAACCGCTGCAGTGACATACCCTTTTGCGGCTATTTGTTGCGCCATCGGGATATCCATCGATTTATTGCCCGACCGCCAGCCGCCACCATGAATCAGCAGCAAAACAGGGTATTTCCCGGGTTTATCCGGACGAAAAAGATCGAGATGTAAATCGCGCTTCCCATAAGGAGTATTGGGCAGTGTTGCATAAACCACATCAATGTCAGCCCGAACTCCTTCCGGAAGTTGTGGATGAACGATTCTCGCCTCCGGAAAATCTTTCTGAATTTTGATCCATGCCTGATAAGGCGTAAATGAGGTGTCACGTGGAATGACAATTTCATTTTCAGGCTGGGAAAATAGTTCCCCCGAAGACAATATCAGGATGCTCAAGGCAAATATTCTCTGGAAAAGGTTCATCTTTCTTTTCTTATTTTTTAGTATTCAGCAGTGCTTTCAAAGCCTCAATCCCATGAATAGCATGTGCAGGTAAACGTTCGCCATTTTCGCCAAAAACCAACATGGCCGATTTTGGTTCAACTGTCGATTTCGATTCATCAACTAATCCTGAAGCTGTTTTTACCGAGTTGATATTCAAACCAAACTGACGGGCCAAAAACTCATAAACCGCCTGTCGTTTTGATGGGCCATAGTCATGTCCTTCTTTTACCAAATGGACATTTTCAACCAGTTCAGGCTTTCCAAACAAAGAATATACTTTTTTCAGGTAAGGAAATTCGATTTCCGGAACATTGGCTGTCCAGTCTCCTCCGTCGGAAACAACCAGCATTGGGCGTGGCGCAGCCATCGCAGCGATTTCGACATTATTTGTGCCCCATTCCCCACACGAATGAATCGGCATCCCGCTTTCGCAAGGGCAGCCTCCAAAGAACCACGACGAAACCATCACCACCGGGGCGCTTACTGCAATGCGCGGATCGAGCGCCGTCATCACAAATGTTTGCGTTCCGCCACCGGAAGCGCCGGTCATACCAATTCGCTTTGGATCAACATAAGGCAATGCACTCAGAAAATCGAGTATCCGGATGCTGTTCAAAGTCTGCATGGTTGGCGCCAGAATCGTTCGGTGGTCTTCAAAAGCAAACTGAAGGCTTTCTTCTCCTTTGGCAAACATATCGTAACTAAAAACTACTGCGCCCATACGTGCCAAAGTTGCGCCCAGCAATTGCGAACTTTCGCCGTAATGCTGAACTTCGCCGTGCCCCTGCGCAAGCATCACTGCAGGAAAAGGACCTTTCCCTTTGAGTGGCCTGTACAAAGTTCCGCTGACAAATACTCCCGGAAGGCTTTCTATTGCAACGTTTTCTGCGGTATATCCGTCCAATTGGCGTTTGTTGGCATAAATCGGATTGGAATTTACTTTATCGGGAAGCGGAGATAACCCAAGTGTTGAAAGGAGGCATTGCTGTAATTCGGCTTTGCGTTTCCACCAATCCGGAAGTTTTGGATACAATGAAAGCAAACGATTCAGGTGTTTTTGCCCATCTTCAACCGACTGGCGGTGATACTGAAAAGCCTCAATTGTGTAGGTACTCTCACCGCTTTTCGAATAAATCAGATCAAGCGGTCCTAATACAGCCTGTAAGGTAGCCTCAACATCGTCTTTAAAGCGCCACTGGGCATAATTGACCGAACGATCGGCAACCAATTTTTCGTCAAAATTGAGTTTAACATGAAAACGGCTTTGAACCTGGGTCAGCACTTCTTTCAATGGTTTCCGATAATTTTCTTCAATGGTTTGAGCTGAAACCAGATTAGCCACAAACAAAGCGATAATCAGATAAATTAGTTTCATATGTTTATTTTTTTTACCACATAGACACATAGGTCACATAGTTTTTCTATCTATTCTTTTCTATCTGTTCTATGTGACTATGTGGTGTAAATTCATTTAAAAAGTTATTTCTCACCATTCCATTTCTTTTGCCATTCCGGAAATTTATCCAGAACTTCTTGCGGTGCATAAGTATACCAGCCGTATCCGCTGCGACGTTCGCGACTCACTTCGGCCAACGAATAGAGAAACTTACTGTTGCGGTCGCTAAATAATGGTCGTTCGGTTTTCAACTCATAATATCGGGTCCAGATTGGCGGAGCAAGTGAATCAACAACTACTACCCGATCATTCGTACTGGTGCGCCACTGCGATTTTTCGGATGGTGCCTGAATGGTTTTGATCCGTGTATTGTAAATCTTCGAATCATGAAACCACTTTACAGAGCTTTGTACCGATTCTATGATTTTTCGGTCGGGCTGATCAATGCTCATCAGAAACAAAACAACCGAAGCACTTTCGCCATTGCAAATACTTGGTGGTTCGAAAGCCCTGGCCCATGCAGGTTGTAGCGTTATTTCGTCGTGCTGCTGGCACCAAACAGTCAGCTTTCCGTTATCAACAATTTGCATTTTCAGGATACATTCCAATCCTTTTTCGTAAGCTAGCTGAACCTTTTCCCGGAGGCTTTCTTCAAGCCACGAAAAGTCGGGATCGTTTCCACAAATCCGCTTCAACATTTTTATAACGCCTATATATGCTCCGTCGTTAAAGGTGATGCGGCGACTGTAATTACCGTCTTCGATCGGAAAGTACTGTGGCCAGCCACCGTTAGCGTATTGAGCTTCAAGCACAAAACTGATCCCTTTCTGACAAGCATCTTTGTACTTCAAGGCTTGGGTCAGTGAATATACTTTGGCCAGATATTCAATGTGTGTATAAGTTGTTGAATTATCAAATGTGGTATGGTTTTGGTCTTTCGTTTTCAGCAGACTGTCAACCTGTTCAGGCAAAAGAATAGCCTGCATATCGTAGTTCTTCGGCCAGCCTCCATTGTTTCGCTGATACAGAAGTATATTATCGGCAATTTTCGTGATTTCAGTTTCCGGGTATCGAGCTTGATTGGCTTTCGGATTGATGATGTTTCCATCGTCGTGAATTCCATACCAGTGGCGCATACTGTCGCCAAACGGCTCCATACTGATGCCACCATTTTTGACATCATCTTCATTTGTCTGTGCCTGAAGGTAAAAACAAGGAAACGCCATCGATACAATCAGCAGCAGTTTTCCCCAGATCATTAAGTTGTTTCTCATTCGTTATTTTTATCGCAAATCTTTATATGCAAAACTTTATTGAATCAACTTTTTCCCATTTATTAAAAGGTTATTGAAGTGAATATCCTTGGTCTGACCGTTTATTGAATTTCCATCGGTTACTCCATTAAAGCTACAATTACTGATGTTGATATTAGATACATTGGTCTGTTCTTTCAACGCATCGATAAAAATTCCATACTGACTTTTTTGACAGCTTATATCTTCCATATAGATATTTCGTACGGATGGAAGAAAGCCCCTTTCGCCGATTTCGCGGGGCTCATAGAGTAGATTTATATGAAGTACAGCTTCCCTGCATTGCCCAACCTCAACTTTCCGAACATAAATATTTTCGATAATACCGCCCCTGCAGGTATTTGTTTTAATCCGGATTACGCGTTCCAATTCAGGACTATCCATCTTGCAATTTTCTACAAAAAGATTTTTATAACCACCTGTGATTTCACTACCTATCACAACACCGCCATGGCCGTTTTTCATTTCACAATTCCGCACAATCATATTTTCGCTAGGCTTCGACCATAAGCGCCCATCGTTATTCCGGCCTGATTTAATGGCAATACAATCGTCGCCTGTATGAAAGAAGCAATTTTCAATCAACACGTTAGTGCACGATTCAGGATCGCAGCCGTCACCATTCGGACCATCATTTTCGATGTGTACACCACGCACAGTTACATTATCGCACAAAAGCGGATGTATAACCCAAAAAGGCGAACGCAACAATTTAACCCCTTCGATCAAGACGTTTTTACACAGGTAAAAATTAATCAATTGTGGTCGCATTCCATCTTCTTTCGTCAGTATCCGCTTCGAAACCGGGACTTTATCGACAGCCCATTGCTGTAGTTTTGGGCGTCCAACCCGTTGAGAAATATCTCCAGCTTTCCAACCAAAGGATGGTGCGCCACATTTTTTCCACCAGTTTTCGTTCTTTGCCGCTCCATCAATTGTTCCTTTTCCGGTGATAGCTATATTCTTCTCGCCATAGGCATAAATAAGAGGTTGCAAGTTATAGCAATCGAGCCCTTCCCATCGGGTCAAAACAGTCTGGAAAAAGTTGGCATCTGTGGTAAATAAAAGTACGGCTCCTTCGCTCAAAAACAAGTTGACATCGCTTTTGAGCCTGATTGGCGCGGTATACCAAACACCTTCAGGAACGATAACCCGACCACCTCCGTTTATACTGCAGGTTGCAATTGCCCGATCAATTGATTCGTTGTTAAGTACAGTCGAATCGTTTGCCACAGCTCCAAAATCACGAATATTGTAATCCTGATTTTTAAAAACCGGAGCACTGATATTTTTTAGAATTTGGGGATAAACCTCCCGCCATGCAGTTGCGGCGTCTTGTGCGAAACTCTGGATCACAAAAAATATCAGGATAATAACCGGAATAAATTTTTTCATTTAGCTTATACTATTAGTCAATTCAGTTTTATACTTAATTATCAGGCTTAAAATCATTTCCATTTGAAGGCAAAATAGCTACATGGGGCATCACTTGCATTGCGCAATCCATGGAATAAATCAGAATTCACAAAATAAAAGTCACCGGGTCCCGCTTTGTATTCCTTTCCGTCGATGGTCATTTCAGTTTCACCCGAAATAATCAGAATGATCTCCGTTTCTGCATGAGAATGAGGCGCATGGCTCGGTCCTTTTTTATTCAGTTGTGTCACGTGCATTTCCAATCGTTCACACATGGCAGTAGCTCTGTCGAAATAGGCGCGGCCCCCACCCTTTTCTGTCGTTTTAAATACCAATGAATCTGCATTCAGCATCATTGATCCGCCAGCGGTGATACCACGTTCCAGATTCACTGGCGTTGTCGATTTGTATTGCGTGGCATAGTATGTAAGCGGGCCATCGCCAATATTTTCGAATGACTGCATTTGTTGCGGCATGATCAGAACAACGCTTCCGGCGCCAAGAATTTTAGTCTTCCCGTCAACAGTGGCTTTCATCGTGCCTTCTTTCACAATAACCAATTCCTCCCGTTCCTTATTGACGTGGGCAGGACTTGGTTTTGCCCCCTTATATTGTGTTGTTGCATGAATTCGCAGAAAATCCAAATTCGGGGCTGTTCCTTCGAGGAAAACACCCGATTCCCTGTCACCATTTACCTTTACGGGATGCTCTGACCAACGATAGACGCCTGGTTTTACGGCCGATAACTGGGCAAAACCAGTCAGTACAAATACGCTTAAAATAATGCTAAATAATATTTTCATAACCGAATCCTTTACAATTTGTGATATCGAAAGTTATCGAACTTCACGTTTTCCTCGCCAAAAGCAAACAGGTCAGCCCTCAAACTCATAAAATAACGAACATTAAACACATCATCTTTTCAAACAGATATTACTCTGCAAAAGCTATTTTTCCTGAACAAACGTAGAAGGTAAAGCCTGCAACTGATACAGAATCGTTTTTGCCAAACGGTAATTTCCCTTGGCATTGGGATGCAGCCGATCAGTATCAGCATGATTGAAATACTGTACCTGCGAATCGGCAAGTGGATACAAACCACTTAGGGAGTAAAGATCAATCACAGGCACTGCCCAATACAAGGCAGCCTGTTTCAAAGCGTCAACATAGGCATCAAGATACAGTCCTGCGCCGTTGGCAAAGCATTCTTCAGGCTGCACATTGGTGTCGCTGAACTTTGCAAATCCCCGATGAATCGGCGTCATAATAATGATCTGCTGTTCCGGAAATTTAGCTTTTAAAAAAGCCATCACCTTATTTATTCGGCCACAAAATGTTGTATCATTCTCAATAGGTGTCCGATACCTGCGAGAAACAATTTTCCCGTTGTGATTGGTTTCTTTTGTGGTTTCATTGAAAAAACCGCCCATTGGAATACCATGGTTAAAATCGTTTGTCCCTGCAAAAATGAATATGGCATCCACCCCAGTTCCCTTCTCTTCATATAATTTAAGCGCCTGTCTGTAAATATCATTCCATTGATGACCACTTATACCATAAACGAATGGCTCAATCCCCAACCATTCGCTTAGATATTCCCAGTAAATTTTATTTGTTCCTTTAGCTGATTTTTGAGTCATTGAATCACCCAGATAGGCCACGCGTTTACCATGCCACTGAGAGTTTTGAGCTTCTTCAGCTTCACTCCCGGAAATGACAGAAACATTTCCAGTATTTAGTTGTGCATGCCCTGATATTGCTATCATGAACAAAAGGGCACAAATGCAAAGAACTTTTCTTCTCATCATAGATTCTGAATTAAACATTATTTTAATCAGTTAATTTCATAAAAATAACGATATTAATTAGTTGAATTTCATTTTCATCGTTCAATATCCGCAAAAACCATGGTATCCGAACTCATTTTTAGCCCCGATTTTGGTATTCTGCTGATTAAAAATAGTAAACTTTTCAGTATCAATTGAAATCCTGAGGTTTACCTGCTCGTTTCAGAAGAGACATGACCCAACGTTATCCTCATATCAATATATTAAAAATCCAAAATCTTGTCATCGATACAAGTTAGGTTTGTTAGTTAATCAGAATATTCAGGTTGACTTAAAAACTTATAATAATCAAAAATGAAATGAAAGCAGCCAAGATAATTGCGATAAGCACAATGATCCACGAAACCCGTTTCTGTTTTTTTATATGTTCTTCCATAAGTCTTTCAGTAAGCCAAAGTAAAACTACAAAAAGGCTAGTCAACAGGCCTATAAAGCATATCAGGAAGGGAGGACAGGCGTACCATGAACGGGATTTATTTCCCAAAAGACGGGTATTTTTTTATCTTAAGATTCAAACAAACACCTAAAATTCTGTATTTAAACAGATTAGCCCAACAAAATAGACTTCAACATATATCAATAAAATGTTGTCAATCTGTAAATTATTTGGTTGACAGTGTCCGGACGATTGACCTGAAAATGTAAAAAAGGATAAAGGAATAGTTTTGCAGGATGGTTTTATTCCGCCCCGTGCTTATCGACATATTCACTGGCGCTCATGCCAAACTCCTGTTTGAAGCATTTGCGGAAATGCGATAAATCGCGGAACCCTACGGCATACGCCACTTCCGAGATATTTAGCTTTTTCTGAACCAGCAATTGTGCGGCGCGTTTTAGGCGGATGCTGCGTACAAATTCTTTCACGGTCATCTCGGTCAACGCATTCAGTTTGCGGTATAATTGCATGCGGCTGACACCAATCTCGGAGGCAAACTTTTCGATATCCAAATCCGGATCGTCGATGTTATCTTCGACAACCGTAATGGCTTTTTGAAGGAAGCGTTCGTCGGGCGAACTCAGGATCACATTCCGGGGTTGAAGCAATATTTCGCCGGTATACTTTTGTTTCAGCGACTGACGAACCGACAGAATATTCTCCACCTTGGTCTGGAGTATAACCAGATCGAATGGTTTGGTAATGTAGTCGTCGGCTCCATAGCTCAGTCCTTCAATTTCGTGTTCGCGTGAGCCCAGCGCGGTAAGCAACAAAATCGGGATATGCGACGTCCGTTCATCTTTACGGATTTTCCGACAGAATTCAAAACCGTCCATATCAGGCATCATCACGTCACTGATAATGATATCAGGAATAGTTTTTAGCGCGATATCCATACCTTCGATGCCATTGCCAGCTTCCAAAACCTGATAACTGGCCGAAAAATGTGATTTCACAAAGTAGCGCACATCGGCATTGTCGTCGACCAAAAGCATAATTTTTTGTCCTGTCATATTCTGATCGCCCAAAAGCTCTTCAGAAGCCTGAACAACCGGTTCTTGCTCTTTCTGAGCAGCCGCCAGTACATTCTCTGCCGATTCGTTACGATCTTCGTAAGGAAGCTGAACGGTGAACTTCGATCCTTTTCCTGGCTTGCTGGTAACAAACAATTTCCCATTGTGCAATTTCACAAGCTCTTTGGTCAAGGCAAGTCCAATGCCGGTGCCCGTTTGGTTGGCTCCCTCTCCAATCTGAAAGAAGCGGGTAAATATTTTCTCCAGGTTCGACTCCGAGATCCCAATACCTGTATCCTTCACGGCAATTTCAATCAACCGGTTTTCCTCCGGATTTCCGAGCGGATCGCTTTCGGTCGAATCGTCGAACACCAGCGAAAGATTGACCGATATTTTTCCGCCTTTTCCGGTAAATTTAAAGGCATTCGACAGCAGATTATTCATTATTTTCGCCACTTTATCGGTATCGAAATTGGTAATAATCGATTTCTTCAGCGAATTGAATTTCAGCTCAATTTCCTTCTCTTCGGCGTATTTGTCAAACGAACTAACAATTTCAGAAATATAGGACACCAAATCGCCGCGGGTTAAAATCAACTTTAAATTACCGCTTTCCAGCTTCCTGAAATCGAGTAACTGATTGATTAACTGATGTAGCTGCGTGGCATTCCGGTGCATCACCTCCACATGCCCCTTTATTTCGGACGGTGGAAGCAGGTTGTTTTTCATCTTTTCGAGCGGCCCAAGTATCAGGGTTAAAGGAGTCCGTATTTCGTGCGAAATGTTGGTATAAAACCGCAATTTCATCATGTCGAGTTCGTGTAGCTTTTTGGCTTTCAGACGTTCGAGTACCAGGTCGTTTTTTAGTCTTTCCTTATTCACCAAAAAGGCAATCAGCATATAAAACAAACCCGCGATCACCCCAAATAGTATAACCCGAAACCACCAGGTCTTCCAATACGGCGGCAAAACTACAATAGTAAGAGCCGGCCCCGGATTGCTTTCCTGACGATCGATGGACACTGTTTTTACACGAAATGTATAGGTACCCGGATCCAAATTGGTATAGGTAGCCGAGCGTGCAACCGAAGGTTCGGTCCAATCGTTATCGAAGCCTTCCAGCCAATACGAATATTGAATTCCCAGGTTATTGGCATAATCAAACGAAGCGTAGTCGAGGGTAATGGAATTCTGATCGTATTTCAGTTTAATCCGATCGGTTTCTGAAATACATTTTGTTAGGATATCGTTCTTGCTGTCGCCAATTTTAACCGATTTATTGAAGATTTTCAGATCGGTCAGAACAATCGGTGCAAAATAGTTGCCCGATTTAATTTTCGCCGGATCGAACACATTAAAACCTGAAATTCCCCCAAAAAGCAACTCGCCATTTTTCGATTTAAAAGCGGCTCCATAGGTAAACTGATTATTCTGGAACCCATTTTTCAAAGAGAAATTATGAAAACGTTCTTTCTCCGGATCGAATTTCGAAAGTCCGTTGGTGGTGCTGATCCACAAAAAATGATCGTTGTCTTCCAGTATAGCGAGCGTCTGGTTATTGGCCAGTCCATTTTTTTCGGTGTAGTACTTTACAATCCCCTTTTCTTTGGAGTAAAGCGCAAATCCCTGATTGTTTATGGCCAGCCAAAATCGCTTCTTCGAATCCTGCAGCATATACCTTGTCGATTGATTCACCCGAACAATGCTTTGATCTTTCGGATTATAAATAACGAGAATATCGGAGCCAATCCACAAGCAATGGTCATCGTCTTCGGCCAGCCAGTTGACCTGTCCTTCGCTCAAATCAGGATAATGCCTGAAATTGTCTGAACGTGGATCTAATTTATCAACCCCGGCAGTAGTTCCTACCCAGATTTCGTTGTTGCTGTCTTTTAACAGAGCCCACACCTTGTTGTCCGACAAACTGCCCGGATCATCAGGGTTGTGGGTATAATGCCTGAATGAACCGCTGCCCAGATTAAGTACGTCAAGGCCGCCCAAAAAAGTACCAATCCAAAGATTGTTTTTGCCATCATCCATAAACGCCTTGATGCAATTGCGCGACAAAGAATTTGGATTACCTTTCTGAGGTTGCAGATACCTGAAGCGCCCTGTTTTCCGGTTCAGAATATTGATTCCACCGCTTTCGGTACCAGCCCAGATATCACCTTTCGGATCGATCCAAAAAGCATATATTTCACTGCTGTTCAGATATCGGTCGTCGCCGGGCATCGATTTAAACCCGTGTATATTTTGTCGTTCTTCAATCAAAAAGTTGATGCCATTGCGCGTTCCAATCCACACATCACCCTTTAAATCGTGAGCAATACACTGGATCGAATTATTCACCAAACTTTTGGGCTCACGCTCATCGTGATAATAAAAGGCGGTAACTCCCCTGATTTTCTCATAAATGTAAAGTCCGCCACGGGTACCAATCCAGTATTTTCCGTTTTTATCTTTCGAAATCGACCTGACGGTATTGCATCGTTCATTCTCCGGATCAAGCACTACATGTCTGGCCTGAAGAGTCACCGAATTAACAGCATACATTCCGCTATCATAGGTTCCAACCCAAACCGTGCCATCATCGTCCATTAAAATTTCCCAGATATCTTCATTAACCATCACACTTTGCGGAAAACCAATCTTTTCAACCGCATTCGTTTTGGGATCGTAAACAAGCAATCCATGATTTGTACCCATCCATATTCTTCCTGAAGCGTCGGAACGCAAAACACGAAAGTAGTTGGAAGAATTGAGCAAATTCGTCGGTTTTATTTCAGAGATGGTATTTTCATTCTTAATCAGGTACAGTTGTAACTCCGTCCCTACCCAAAGATTACCCGATTTATCCTCGTGAATAGAGGTAACCGACGCATCTTTCAGCGCAGTTTGAGTCCCCGAACTAAACAGATGCTGGAAATTTTCTTTTTCGCGATTGAACTTATTGAGTCCGCCATTTTCAGTACCAATCCACAACTGGCCTTTTCGGTCTTCATAAACCGCCCGTACCAGGTTTCCGGTTAAGCTGGTCGAATCTTCAGGATCGTTCTTGAAAACCGTAAACTTATAACCATCGAAACGGCAGGCGCCTTGCGATGTTCCAAACCACATCCATCCTTCTTTATCCTGAAGAATACTGTGAATCTGATTATTCGACAGTCCATGCTCCTGAGAGTAAAAATCGAAATTCAGGTTATTAATGGCATCAATCGCCTCAGATTTTGAAGCCTTGAAAACCAACAGAAGACAGAAAAACAGGATTAAAGCCACCCGACTGCTCACTTTTAGAACAGTTAATAAAGCCTTCCCAAAATTTCCATCACTCCTCATAATCATCGTGGTTTTCTGTCGGGAACTAATTTACAATCTTTTTGCTGATTTCAAGAAAATCATTCAGATTCAGAAAGATCGCAATACGCACTATTTCCTTTCCAACGAGTGTCCACCGAAAACACCCAGGTTAAGTACGTCAAAATTGCGTTCGTAGCCAGTCACAAACAAGCTATGGTTTGTGAATCCGCCCATTGGCGCCACTTTCTCGAAATTAAAGTTCATTTGGGTTAGTTCCATGCGATAATCGGGCAAACAATTCCTGAAATCCCGACCATATTGGTAAAGTGCGCTTAAGAAATAATAAGTAACATCGAATCCCTGAAAGCTGAATTGAGTAGGTTCGGCTGAAAACATTTCGCGGTACTGACCCACAAAACGGCGCACCTGGGTCCTGTTGTAATCGACCAGATAAGGCGACAAATAGCGTAGCCGAATGCGGTGATAGTTTTCAGTCTGAATACTTTTTAACTTTGGAAGCGCCTGCGTACCCAACAACACAATATTATAATGCTCGGCCAGGGCTGTCAGGTTGGTAACAGCGACACTCACCTGAGCTTCATTATCGGTTGGGATGATAAAAATATTCTCAGCGCTATCGTCCAAAAGTGGTTTCAATGCATTAATGCCCTGTTGCGGTAAATTGTATTCATGAAATTTACTTTCCTTCGCATCAACAGCCAGTTTCTCTTTACACAATTTAGCCAATTGAGCATCAGCCGAAGTTGAATTTCCACTTAGCTGTAGCAATATAAAATTCTTATCGCGCAGCTCTTCGGCAACATACGAAGCCGTTTGCGCTATCTGGTATTCACGACTAGGATTCACTTTAAAATACCATGAATTGTTTTGCTCCAGGCTTCCGGTTGAAGCCAACGGCGAAATCATCGGGATGCGGTTTTTTGCGGCAAACGAAGCCACTGTTTCCTGAAGCTCAGGATATACCGGGCCAATAATCAGATTCAAGTCCCGGAATTCGTCCATCTGAACCAAAGCGTTAATCATTTTCTGGTTGCTAACGTCAAACACATACAATTCAATGTTCATACCCTTGCGCTGCAAACTGTCCAGAGCAATTAAAGCGCCCTCATAAAATTCCAGGAAGCCAATTGCTTTTTGATCGATATTCACTCCGTTTTGCACAACAGTTGTATCAGAAGGATTAACAACCGCCTGCTTTGTTATGCTTATTTTGCTCATTAAAAGTGCTTTATTAATGCTCGTCGGCTCCGGATTTTCGTTTCCAGCGAGATACAGGGGAAGTAAAAGTGCGGCTTTGTACTTCTGTTTTTTCGAATTTACAGGATCACAATCCTGAGGCGGTTCCGAATTGATTCCCGCTACAGTTATGGATTGTGAGGGTTCTGTCTTTCCGGAATTCTGATTTTTACCTGAAGATTGCTGCGGAATTAAAATGATCTCCCCGCTTTCCAGGCTGCGCGAAAAGAGCGATGGATTTGCCTTTTTAATTTCGGCGACATCCACACCAAAACGGGCAGCTAACGAAAAAAGCGTTTCTCCTTTTTCGACCTTGTATTTGCTCACTGCAACATCGTTCGGCGCTGAAACCGGTTCAGCAACCGGAGTAGCAGCAACAGCAGCCGTTTTTGCCGGAATCTTCAGTTTCATGCCCGATTTAAGTCCATTGGCCAGCGACGGATTAAACTTCAGCATTTCTTCATGCGAAACACCGTAGCGCTGTTCCAGACTATATAAAGTTTCGCCTGAAACCACCGGATGAACCGAGTATTCCGAAACATCCATCTGCTTCGCCTGATTTTCTGTTAATTCATTGGCCTTTTGTGCCTCGGCATTGGTTATGCTCACCGGAATTTTCAAAACCTGTCCGGGAGTAATACCATTGGTTAATTCCGGATTATTCCGGATTAAATCGTTTGCAGTAATGCCGTATTGTTTAGCAATGGTAAAAAGGGTTTGCTTTGAGGCAACTTTGTGGTAATAATATTCTTCTTCGGTGGTCGGTTGAGCTTGCGTTACCGGCTCTTGTTTCTTCGGTTCAGGAGTCCCGTTAGCAACCGGAATCTTAACTGTTGTACCGGTTTTCGGAACTGCAGATAACCCCGGATTAGCCAGCATTATATCTTTCTGGCTAACCTTGTATTTCTGGCAAAGACTGAAAACCGACTCGCTTTTGGTTACGGTGTGCAGAATGTACTTTACTCCTGAAATTTCGACCTGCTTCTGCGAAAAACAAGGATTGGGAATTGAAAGAATTAAAACGAACAAACAAATTATACCAAGTAGTTTCATAGTTTCGGTGTTCGATAACGGGAGTCAAAAGTAAAACAAATGCCAGTACTTCCCAAATGGTCAGGTACTGGCATTTTTATTTAATTTAAGGCAAACTCTAAACCATTTATATTTTTCCAAAAGGAAATTTTTCGGGTTCTCCGTTTTGACTTTTGCCTTTACACTTTTAACTTGATATTTAGTATGTTTTTTCGCCGAAATATTTCATGAACTGAGTCCGTTCCCAAGCCTGAGCCGAAGTTGCAGCCTGACTTAAAGAACCCTGGAATTCAGAAATTGTTTTATACCCCTTTTGATCCATCCAATTCGAAATTTCGAGGTTCATGCGGGTAATCGCCGATGGACCTTCGTGATAAAGAACTGAAGCAATCTGAACAGCAGAAGCGCCTGAAAGCAAGAACTTCAAAGCCGTTTCAGCCGAATGAATTCCTGAAGTGGCCGATAAATCGACTTTAATTTGTCCCGACAAAATACCAGTCCATTTCAAAGGAAGCAGGTAATCATGAGGTGTACTTAAAACATCAGCAACAGTAACAGTTTCTGATTGAATATCAATATCAGGATTATAAAAGCGGTTGAAAATCGTGATTCCGGCGATGCCAGTTTCCGATAATTTCTTAACCATTCCTGAAAGATTCGAGAAATAGTGGCTGATTTTAACCGACACCGGAATGCGAACAGCCTGAAGAACTCTCTGGATGGTTTCCAAATAAAACAGTTCGCTATTTTCAGAAGTTTTTGAAATATCTGAAGGCGTAACAAACATGTTCAATTCCAAAGCATCGGCACCAGCTTCTTCAATTTTCCGGGCAAACAATGTCCAGTCGCTTGAACTCACACAGTTAATGCTGGCTACAATCGGCACAGCCGTTTTTGCTTTCACTTCTGAAATCAGGTGCAGATATTTCCGGATTGTCTCTTCTTTGATCACATAATCAAAGTAATCTAAATACTCCGGATCAGAATTTAGCGTAGTTCGAAGGCTGAGTTCCTCCTGCAATTCATGAAAGATCTCTTCCTCAAATATTGATTTTAAAACAATGGCTCCGGCACCTGCTTCGGCCAGTTTAATAACTTGTTCTGCATGACCGGTCATGCTGCTGCTTGCTGCAATTACCGGGCTTTTTAAATCGAGTCCGAAGAATCGGGTTGATATATTTGCCATAACAATTAGATTGGTCGTTTAAAGATAAAAAAATTAATTGGCCTTGTGCTTGTTTTGGAGGTATTCGTCCATGTTAGCTGCAGCTTTGCGGCCATCGCCCATTGCCAGAATTACCGTTGCACCACCTCTCACGATGTCGCCACCGGCAAACATTTCAGGAATCGAACTTTGCATGGTTTCTTCGGTCACTTCAATGGTTCCCCATTTGCTAACTTTCAGTTCTTTTACTTCTGAAGGAATCAGCGGATTTGGTGAAACGCCTACGGCAACCACAACCAAATCGACAGGAATGTCATATTCTGAGCCTTCCAGAACGATCGGCCGACGACGACCAGAAGCATCCGGTTCGCCAAGACCCATACGCTGAACACGCATCCTGTTTACTTTACCTTTTTCGTCGGCAAAATATTCAATCGGGTTGGCCAAATTGATAAATTCAATGCCTTCTTCCTCGGCGTGATGGACTTCTTCAACACGGGCAGGCATTTCCGCACGCGAACGACGATAAACGATAATGGCCCGCTCGGCACCCAAACGTTTGGCCGTACGAACCGAGTCCATCGCAGTATTTCCACCTCCGATAACAGCTACGTTCTTACCTTTAATAACAGGAGTATCAAACTCGTCGCTGGCAGCATTCATCAGGTTGACACGGGTCAGGTATTCGTTCGACGAAAGGATTCCGTTGTAGTTTTCACCCGGAATATTCATGAAACGTGGAAGACCTGCCCCACTGGCTACAAAAAAGGCTTCGAAACCTTCTTCTTTCAAATCGTCGAAGCTGGCCGTTTTTCCAACAATAAAGTTGCGGACGAATTTCACGCCCATTTTCTGAAGGTTATCCAATTCAACGTCCACAATTTTGTTTGGAAGACGGAATTCTGGAATACCATATTTTAATACGCCGCCAATTTCGTGCAGCGCTTCAAAAACAGTCACATCATAACCCAGTTTAATCATGTCGCCGGCAAACGAAAGCGAAGCCGGGCCCGAGCCAATAGCTGCTACTTTAATTCCGTTCGATGGGGCAACTTCAGGAACCGACATAAATCCGCTTTCGCGTTCATAATCGGCGGCAAAACGTTCGAGGTAACCAATAGCCACCGGGTCTTTTTTCATTTTCTGGGTATAGAAACAAGTAGCTTCGCACTGTTTTTCCTGAGGACAAACACGGCCGCAAACTGCCGGTAGCGCTGATGTTTCTTTTAAAGTTTTGGCTGCATCGAGAAATTTTCCGAGTTCGATATATTTTACAAATTTCGGAATATTGATGCTTACCGGGCAACCTTCGATACAGGTTGGATTTGGACAATCCAGACATCTGGAAGCTTCGGCCTGTGCCATTTCAGGAGTGAGACCAGTATTTACTTCGCGGTTCTGATATTTGATACGTTCCTGCGGTTCCATCTCTGGCATCCGGACTCTTTCTTTGGCAGTACGCTCCTTATTGGCTATGGTCTTTCTCAGTTCGGCGCGCCACTCTTTTTCGCGCTCAATCTGAAGATATTCTTTGTTCGTTGACATTTCTTTAAGTTTAATTTAGATTACACATACCGCTCGAAAGCAAGTTTTTCTTCGTTCGAATATCCACCCAAACGCATGATCAACTCATCAAAATCAATCTGGTGAGCATCAAATTCAGGTCCGTCGATGCAGGTAAAATAAGTGTTTCCACCTACGCTCACACGGCAAGCGCCACACATACCTGTTCCGTCAACCATGATGGCATTCAAACTGGCCTGAGTCGGAATTTCATATTTTTTAGTTAGCAACGAAGTAAATTTCATCATCACTGCGGGTCCAATGGCGATACATTCGTTCACCTTCTCACGCTGGATAATCATCTCGGCTCCGGCAGTAACAAGCCCTTTGGTTCCGTACGATCCATCGTCGGTCATCACAATCACTTCGTCTGACCACTGACGGATTTCATCTTCCAAAATAATCAGATCTTTACTTCGTGCGGCTATAATGGAAATAACCCTGTTCCCTGCTTTTTTGAAGCCTTCAACAATTGGAAGCATTGGCGCAACACCAACACCACCACCACAAGCCAGGATAGTTCCAACCTGATGGATATGGGTAGCTTTTCCAAGCGGACCTACTAAATCAAGAATGAAATCACCCGCCTCAAGTTCGAAAAGTTTGGCCGAACTCACTCCCATTTTCTGAACCACCAGTACAATTGTTCCTCTTACCGGATCAGCACCAGCAATGGTCAGTGGAATCCTCTCCCCCTTTTCGTCAACACGCAAGATCACAAAATGACCAGGCTTACGCGAACGGGCAATTCGCGGAGCATCAACAACAAATTTGGCTACTTTTTCGGAAAAAAGAACCTTCTCTACAATCTGGTTCATTATATAAGTTTTTAATTAGATTTTTGAAATGAAGTCCAAAAATAGTAATGTCGGCAGATTAAAAATCGAAAACCTCCTCTTTTTTGTCAGGTTAAGCCAATTTGACGGTAATCTTAAATAACTGTTAAGAATCGGCATCCAGAGCGGGATACAATGTTAAATTCGGGTCGGTTTGAAAAGAAAAATGTTCGATTTAAAACCAGAATATCGTATCTTTAAACTTTTGTATGTATTCAAAAGGGCACTTTTATAAGTGAACCGGAAACTTTAATAATCAATAATTTAGAACAAATTGGCTCAGGAATTTATTATCGCGTTGACCGAACATCGTGCTGTTGGAAATATTTTGGTTCCCATGCTTATAGAAGAGGAACGTTCGTACTTCACTGTAAAAAAGACAGTTAAACTACGCGACTACAAAAGCGGCGAAGTCGAATTGAACGAATCGGAACTTGAATTGCTGAAACTGATCGAAAATTACAGCGATGAGAACCTCGTAAAAAAATTCTCGAAGAAAAACGATAAGGCCAACTTTTTCCAGAATATGGACGATGATCTGTTTCAGAATCACATCAGTCCGTACATCGACAAATACATTTACCGCTGCATTTTGCTTTTGATGAAAGGCAAAACCCGGCTTTTCAACAAGCAGGCCAAATATTCAAGCCTGTACGACGAAGACATCATCCGGATCAATCCAGGTTTTTCTGAAAGCGTTTTTAATTTTTACCGGAATGAAAACGGCACCCGGTACCGACTGAAAATCAGTCACGAAGGCAAACCCATCGAACTTTTACACAAAACCATCCGAATGGTGTGCACACAACCATGCTGTTTTGTATATCTCAATCGGTTGTACATTTTCAACCAGCTTTCAGGTAAAAAAATAGCGCCTTTCCTTATCAAAGAATCGGTTTGGATTCCACGGCAGGCCGAAGACAAATATTACCAGACTTTCGTGCTCAACATTATTAAAGAATCGGAAGTTAAAGCCACCGGTTTCGAGATCATAGAAAGCAGTCCGCCACGAAAAACCATTATTTCGCTTGAACAGGATTTGGCTTTGCGGCCGGTAATCATCGTCAAATTCAGATATGATAACAGTTTGTACCTGGCCGATTCGGTGTCGAACGTATTCGTCAGTTTCGAAAAGAAAGCCGACGCCTATACGTTTCGCAAGTTTGTGCGTAACCGCGAATGGGAAGAAGAACAACTTAATTTCCTGAAATCGCTCGACCTGAAATACAAAAACGGGTTCTGGAACCCCAAAGAAGATGACGAAACCGACAGTTATTACAGTCCGGTTCTGTGGTTGTCGAAAAACCGGGAAGCGTTGGAAGAGCAAGGAATACATATACACCAAAGCAAACTCAACAAAAAATATTTCACCGGAACACAAATTCTCGACATCCAGGTTAAAAGTGACGAAGATTGGTTCGACATTTATGCCATGGTTAAATTTGGAACTTACCAAATTCCGTTTCTCCGGCTTCGTAAGCATATTTTAAATGGCATCCGCGAGTTTGAGCTCCCTTCCGGAGAAATTGCCGTTTTGCCGCTCGAATGGTTCACGTCGTACAAAGAAATATTCCCGTTTGCCAAAATTGACGGTAATGTGCTGAAACTGCGAAAGCATCATTTCCAGCTGCTTCAAGATAAAGTAAAGGGAGTTGACCGCAATTATTTTAACAAACTGGAGCAAATTAATTCGAGTTTCAGCAACCCGGTTGAGCTGCCAGCCAATTTACAAGCCGAACTGCGCAACTACCAGAAAGAGGGTTTTGAGTGGATGTACCATTTATACGAAAACCAGCTGGGCGGCTGCCTTGCCGACGACATGGGTTTGGGAAAAACACTGCAAACCTTAACGCTTTTGCTGAAAGTCAAGAAAGAAAAATCGGAAATTATCGTTCCTGAAATCCGGAAAGGCAACGATTTGCAATTTTCGCTTTTCGATGAGCCACGCCCGGTAACACCAGTGCAACCGGCATCGCTCATTGTAATGCCAACATCGCTCATTCACAACTGGGAAAACGAAATCAACAAATTTGCTCCGTCGCTGAAAGTCTATAAACATGTGGGCAGCCTCCGGAATAAATCGAACAGTCTGGGCTCGGTCATCAGTTTTTACGACATTATACTAACGACCTACGGAACCTTACGCAACGACGTTGAAATGCTTGGCAATTATGAATTCTGGTACCTGATCCTCGACGAGAGCCAGAACATTAAAAACTCGTCGTCGAAAACCTATAAAAGCATTCTTGAAATGCGATCGAAGCACAAACTGGTTATCACCGGAACCCCGATCGAGAATTCGCTTTCCGATTTGTGGTCGCAACTCAATTTCCTGAACAAAGGATTATTGGGTAGTGAACCTTATTTTAAGCGGGAATTTATTACCCCGATTGAAAAGAAAAATGACGAAGAACAGCAGATCAAACTCAAAAAGTTGATCCACCCGTTTGTGCTGAGACGCAAAAAAGAGGAAGTGGCCAAGGATTTGCCTGCTATGACCGAGCAAATCCGCTACTGCGAAATGACCGAAGCCCAAAAGGAAATTTACGACAGCGAAAAATCGGCCATCCGCAACGCCATTCTGAAAAATATTGAGTCGAACGGACTCAAAAAGTCTGCTTTGGTGGTTCTTCAGGGGTTGACAAAGCTCCGGCAATTGGCCAACCATCCGTCGCTGGTGACCAAAGAAACCGAAATGGAATCGGGCAAATTCGACGAGATTTACCGTTGCCTGAAAAGCCTGCTGGCCGAGAACCATAAAGTTTTGATTTTCTCGTCGTTCGTTAAGCACCTCGAATTGCTTCAGGCCAAAATCGAATCGAAAAACTGGAAATACTCGATGCTCACCGGAAAAACAACCGATCGGCAGGAAGTGATACGGCAGTTTCAGGATGATCCGGAGAATCACATTTTCCTGATTTCGCTCAAAGCCGGAGGTGTAGGACTTAACCTGACTTCGGCCGACTATGTTTTTATCATCGATCCGTGGTGGAACCCGGCAGCCGAAAATCAGGCTATCAACCGCGCACACCGCATTGGTCAGGATAAAAAAGTGTTTGTTTACCGGTTTATCACAGAAGATTCGATTGAAGAAAAAATTCAGATTTTGAAATCACGAAAATCAGCTTTGGCCGAGAAATTCATCAGTTCGAACAACCGCTCGATGTCGTTAACGAAGCCGAAATAATGAGTTTATTCAGCTAATTCGGGGTTTTACGAATTGATTTTCAATTTACATTTGCAATCCTAAATCAGAATAGTCTAATACATTGTCAAAATGAAGCAGTTTACCTTTCTCCTGATTCTCTTTTTTATCATTTCGGGTGTCAGCGCCCAAAAGCCGTTAAGTTTAAATGACGCCACCCTAGGCCAGGGCAGCTACCTGAAACCTAAAATGCCAGAACAAATGAACTGGAGAGATAATCAACATTTCGTGATGGTTAAGGACAGTGCTCTGTTTCAATACGATATTCAGAAAAAAGAACAGTCAAAAATAATTTCGGTTTCAGAGTTCAGCAATGTGCTAAAAGCTGCCGGATTCAAAGCCACCAATAGCTTTCCACGTTTTTCGTTTATCAGTGAGTCACAAATCTGGTTTCTTCTGCAGAAGCAATTGGTTATTTTCAATATCGGGAGCCGTCAGGTTGAGCAAACC
>CAXXPT010000032.1:0-233786 GCA_963676375.2 Prolixibacteraceae bacterium | reverse complement strand
CTTTCGGGTATTCAGGTATAATGGGCTGTCGGGCGCAATGGCTCCCAAATACGGCAGCGATAATAGTGATGGCACATTGGCATCGTCCATCAGGTGGAAACTTCCGAAACCATTCACTTCAAAAGCGATGATTTCGCCAAACTTCGGATGAACGAAGATTCCGTTTTCTTTCAGTCCTTGTTTTACCTGCTGCTGAATTTCTTTGGCTTTTGCAACGAGAGCGTCGTCTTTCAATGCAGGAGTTGAGAAGATTTCAGCCAGGTAGCCAAGCACTTCAATGGCAAACATGTTGCTCGGAATCAGATAGGGAAACAAGGTACAATCGTCGCTCGGGCGAAAAGTGGAAACGATCAGCCCGCAAGGTTTTACCGGGTAACCGTAGCCGCTCAATGGAACACCATCGGTTGCCCAGGCTGTTGAGCGTTGAAAACTGTATGGCCCCTTGTCGTGGAAACGTTGCTGTTCGCGGAAAGTTTTCAGAACCAACAGCATGGCTTCTTTCCATTTGCTGTCGAATAAACTGGTATCGCCGGTTAATTTCCAATAGCCGTGCGCCAGACGGATTGGGTAACACAAACTGTCGATTTCCCATTTCCGTTCGTGGATTCCGGGTTTCATCTGGGTCAGGTCATTTTTCCACTCGCTTTCTTTGGTCGGATCTTTATAAAAAGCATTGGCATACGGATCGAGCAAAATGCATTTTGCCTGACGGTTAATTACTCCTTTTACCAGCTCCCTCAGCTTGACATCCTCTTTTACGAATGGTAAATATGGCCAAATCTGCGCAGTGCTATCGCGCAACCACATGGCATCAATGTCTCCAGTAATCACATACGTATCTGGCTTTCCATCGATGATTTCAAAATCGACGGTGGTATCCAGTGTGTTCGGAAAACAGTTTTCGAACAGCCAGGCCAACTCCGGATTGGTAATTGATGCTTTTACTTTGGCAATGGTTTTCTCAACCGATTCGCTCACAAAGTTGCGTTTGGCAAGTGGCGGACGTTTGCTCTCATAGGCAGGAAGCAGATTTCCGGCGAATACATTTGTTTTGCTGGCTGCCAGAGCTCCAATTCCGGCTAATGCACTGGTTTTTATAAACATTCGTCTGTCTGACATATTTTTTCTGATTTTATCGGTTTATCTTTGAATTTGCTGGTTTTCTGAAGGCAAAAATATCCAAATTTGATCCTTTAAACGGAAAAAAATGAAAATTTATTTGGGCATTTGCAACCCTTCAGAAAAACCTTTGTCAATAAAACTGAAAACGATAACATTTGAGTCAGACAGCATTCATACATCAGGATTTGATAGCCGATAGCATAAAAGGCAGCAATAAAGCCCGGTATCAGCTCTATCAGTTGTATTCCAAAGCGATGTTCAACGTGTGTTTCCGCATGATGAACAACCGCGAGGATGCTGAGGATATGCTGCAGGAAGCTTTTGTGCAGGCTTTTCAGAAACTCGGCACATTCCGGAATGAATCGGGTTTTGGCACCTGGCTGAAAACCATAACCGTCCACACCTGTATAAATGCCCTGAACAAACGCAAGCTGGACATCCGTTACATCGATGATTTACACCGCTTCGAAACGGCTGAAGAAGAACCGGAAGAAGCCTTGTACACCACCGAAAATATTTTGGAAGCCATGAATCAGCTTCCGGAGGGAGGACGAATCGTTTTCTCACTTTACCTGCTCGAAGGATACGACCATGGCGAAATTGCACAAATACTGAACATTACCGAATCGACATCGAAAACACAGTATATGCGCGCCAAACGCAGGGTTTATGAAATAATGAAACAGACAAAATCAAGAGCGATATGAAACCAGATCGATTAGAAAAGTTTGTAAATGAAAACCGGCACGAATTTGACCATCTGGAGCCATCGGACCGGATGTGGGAAGCCATCAGCGGACAGTTAAACGAAGCACCGAAACACAAAATCAGGAAATTCTCGTGGACGAAAATAGCCGCGGTGGTTGTTTTGGCGCTGGCAATTCCAACGGTCATTTATCAGGTTAAATTTTCGGAGCAAAAGCAATCAGCAAAGGCAGTACATGTCGATCCTGAAGTTCAGGAATTGATTGAAGCCGAAGCATTTTATGCACAGGAAGTCTCCGGGAAACTGGCCGAAATACAAAAATGCTACAAGGTTCATCCTGAATTAAAGATGGAAATTGAAGGTGATTTGAACGAATTAGAATCGATGTACATCTCGCTGAAAAGCGATTTGAAAGAGAATATATCGAACAAAGAAGTAATTGAAGCGATGATTGAGAACAACCGCAACCGGATGAAACTGGTTGATGATGTTCTGGAACAAATAAATTGTTAACCAAATGGTTATGAATAACAGAATTTATAGAATTGGCATTTCAACCTTGTTGACAGGAGTACTATTTCTGGTTAGTCTGGCGGCCAATGCCCAGTTTACCGAAACCCGTGAGTTTGTCAAGCGGTTCAAAATCCAACCCGAAACCCGTATCGACATCACCAATAAATACGGCAAAATAGAGCTGAATACCTGGGACAAAGATTCGGTTGTGATCCAGTTCAAAATGGAAATCAACGAAAAGAAGCCTGACAAACTGGCTAAAACGTTGGGCAATCTGGATTTTGACATCAGTAACAGCCAACATTACCTGGTGGTGAAAACACAGGTCGATAAAAATCGCAATCAGGTGGAGAGCGAACTCCTGAAATTTAAGGAAACCATCCTGCAAACCAACGGAAGCATCCGCATTGATCTGGTGGTATGGCTGCCCGACAACCGCGAACTCCGTTTGGAAAACAAGTTTGGCGACATTATCATGGGCGATTACAAAGGCGAAACCCAAATTGTGCTAAGCAACGGCAAACTGAAAACCGGGGATTTACCTAAAAGAGCAAGTATAAACCTAAGCTTTGCCGATGCCATGATTACAAACCTACCCAATGCCACGCATCATCAGCAATTACAGCGATATTGAGATCAAAAATTCAGGAATACTGCGGTTCGAGAGCAAATCGTCGACCATCGAAATTATGAGTGCTGAAGATCTGAGCATCGACTCGCGGCGCGACAAATTCCGGATCAGATTAGCCGAAAAGCTCGATGCAACGGGTAATTTCAGCCAGTTCCGCATATCAGAATTAAAAGACAAGGCCAATCTGCACCTGAGTTATGGTAGTCTGGAAATGGAGAAGATACTGAGCTCCTTCAGCAGTATTTATATCGAATCACGGTCTGCAGATGTTAACCTCTACTTTAATCCTGAAGCGAAATTTAATTACGAAATCACCGAAAGTAAAACCGATTTGAAACTCGGCCGCGAAATGAAAGAGGAAAACAAAGAAGTGCTGGATTCGAAAGAGAATAAAGTCCGTCACTCAGGCTATTTCGGCAAGAAAATGAAAGAAGATCAGCTCATCATCAACGCCGTTGGCGGAGAAACCAATATTCTGTCGTATTGATTGTTGAAAGGATTGAATTACTGAAGGACTGATTCGGGTCAAATTTTAAGCGATTCATCTGGTAATACAGGCCGTTTGGCAACATTTATTCTTTCTCTTCAGGATGAACGATTCAATTTTGCCAGTAAATTAGACTTACTTAAGAGCCATCAAACCAACCTGTGTAGAAATTCATAATAACAGCCAATGTGACAATGACAGTTGATTGCACTGCGCTAAGCGGTTTTTGACCGCTTAGCGCATCGTTGGAGAAGTGCAAAATAAATTCAGGATGACTAGATATCAATCTAAAAAACTTTAAATTTTTTATTCAGGATTTGCAACCACGAAAATAAAATCCTGTCTATGGTATCAGAAAACAATTTAGAAAACAGAAACAATCAGAAAACAAACCATTCTCAAAGCCATGAAAACAACAACTAAAATTCAATTTCTATTAGCACTGTTTGTGCTTTTATTTGCAACAAGTTCCTGCCTCGACGAAATGTTTATCGAGGGTAACGGAATCGTCCGGACAGAAATGCGGGACGCAGAAGGCTTCAATGAAATAGCCTCGAGCGGAGATTTCGTTGTTACCGTAATGCCCGGCAATTCGTATTCAGTTGAGATAACGGCAGAATCGAATTTATTGCCCTACATCTCAACCAATGTGGATGGAAAAACGCTGAAGATCAGAACGACCGGAATCCACTCGCTACGTCAAAGTGAACCTATTGAAATCTTTGTAACTACACCGGCACTTAAAGGGTTATCGCTATCCGGATCGGGATTAATTAAAACGGGTAGCTTTATGAGCGATAATTTCAGTATTACCTTATCCGGATCGGGCGATATCGATACGCAAATCAGCACCGAAACCCTAAAAGCCAACGTTTCCGGATCGGGCAACATATTTATCGAAGGCGATGCTTTCGACAGCGAATTTGTCATCAGCGGGTCAGGTAAAATCAAATCATACGATCTGGAACAGAACATTTGTAATGCCACAATTTCTGGCTCTGGCGATATGTATGTAAATGTAAGTGAAGCAATCGATGCCCGGATTTCAGGAAGCGGAAGGGTGAATTACATCAATTATCCGGTTGTCCACACGAGCATTTCAGGCTCGGGAAAAGTTGTTGACCGAAACTAGTTTAAGATCACATCGTACCGATCAAAATTAAACGACAAATCGTTGAACAAACCACACCTATTGAAGATTATACTAAAACGTACATAAACAATCGCAAAATGAAATGAGCCCCAAATGCTGGGGGCGAATTCCATGCGGCAATTAAAAAACAACACACATGAAACAAATCTATTTAATAGTTGGCTTATTACTTCTCGCATTCAGCGGGTTTTCAGAAGAACCAGTAAAGGCCGTTGGTATTCGCGGCGGGCTTTCCTCCGGATTTGAATACCGTGTTTACTCGGGCGATTTAACTTCGTATAAAGCGCTGCTTTCATTCAGGAAACAGGGACTACAGTTAACCGGGATGAAAGAATTTCATGTACCCGATGCCTTCGATATCGGCGAAGAAGAGTTGTCGTTTGTTTATGGTTTTGGAGCCCATGCCGGATTCGAATCGTGGCACAGAGACAACTATTACGACGATATTTATCATACTTATTACAGCGAGCGCAGAACTGGCATAATTGCTGGTCTCGACGGTTTGGCGGCCGTTGAATATACGGTAAAAGAAATTCCGTTCGTTGTTGGCATTGAAGCAAAACCTTATTTCAACCTCTTCGGAAAGAACTTTTTCCAGCTTCAACCCTTCGATTTTGCCTTCACTGTAAAATATACTTTCTAAGAAAACAGCCCCCTACCCCCAAACGGGGGACTTTTGATCCTACATAGTAATACGTACGATCCTTAAAGATCATACTTTCAGAATTTCGGGTATCGAAACTCCCTTCCTGCTTGGGAAAGGGTTAGGGACTGGGGTTATTTCAATACACAAAAAGCAGAAAACAAAACAATTAAACATTTCAAAATGAAAAAGTTATCACTCTTGATTTTTCTAGGGTTAAGTTTCCTATTGGCCTCAGCCCAGGATGACAAAGACAACGATCAGATTTCAACAATCTTTTCGAAGAACAGATCAAACGGAGGTTACGGAGCTTTGTCGTTTGGTTATTCGCAAATCGATGGAAAAGATGCCTTCGTGATGGGCGCCCGTGGCTCGTGGATTATCGACCATTCGTTTGCTATTGGATTGGGCGGAGTAGGTTTTATCAACGACATAAATTACCACAACTGGCAAAACAACGAATTAAACAACAACCTGGCAGGTGGTTATGGCGGCATTTATCTTGAGCCGATCCTTGCTCCACGGTTGCCGGTACATATTTCGATTCCGGTTTTATTAGGAATTGGTGGTATTTCACGAATCGACAACGAGCAGAATTGGGACAACTGGGTTTATGATGATTCTCAGCACGATGTTTTTCTGGTTTTCGAACCAGCAGTAGAACTCGAATTTAACCTAACCCGCCATTTGCGTCTGGCAGGCTCTGTTGGCTACCGATTTACCTCAAAAGTTGAAATGGCCGATACAAACCCAGATATTCTTGAAGGCACCAACATCGGGCTGGTTATGAAGTTTGGCAAATTCTGATATTATCATTCATAATTTATTTTTGTCAGGGTTTCACTCGAAGTGAAGCTCTGATTAATTTCATCTTTTTTATCACCCCATTTATCCCTACTTTTGCGGCTCATTAAAAGGGTAAAATGAAGAATAAATCATGGGTTCCGGTCGGAGCGGCTATTTTGTCGATGATCTTTTGGAGTTTTTCATTCGTCTGGATCAAAATAGTTTACGAAGCCTATGGCCCACTGACAACCGTTTTATTCCGGCTGCTTATTTCTTCCGGATTGATGTTGGTTTTCACACTTCTTTCACGAAAACTTCAAAAGATACAAACGGGCGATCTGAAAATGTTTGTTCTACTGGCGTTCTTCGAACCCTTCCTTTATTTCATGGGCGAAAGCTATGGATTGAAATACGTTTCGTCAACGGTCGCGTCGGTTATTGTGGCTACCATTCCGCTTTTTTCGCCCATTGCAGCCTGGTATTTTTACAAGGAAAAACTTAGCCGAACCAATCTGTTTGGTTTAGTGATCACCTTCTTCGGAGTAAGTCTGGTCGTGCTCGACACTTCATTTAATTTCACCGCTTCGCCATTGGGTGTTGCGCTCGAATTTTTTGCTGTTTTCGGAGCCATCGGTTATGCCAGCGTTTTGAAAGGCATTTCGCACCGATACAACACATTCACCATAATCACCTACCAAAACCTGATTGGGGCAGTATTTTTTCTGCCGTTTTGGTTGATCTTCGAAATGAACGATTTTACCCAGGTGGCTTTTAACGCCAAAGCATTCTGGGCAATCATTAAACTGGCCATCTTTGCATCAACATTTGCCTTTATACTCTTTACATACAGCGTCCGGAATATGGGTATCAACAAGTCGAATACCTTTATTAATGTAATTCCTATTTGCGTGGCTGTATTTGCCTATATGATTTTGGGCGATCAACTGAATTTCCATCAGATGGTCGGAATTGCCATTGTAATTTCAGGATTGTTTTTGGCTCAAATCAACTGGAAACGATTTAAAAAAGGAACACCGCCCATTTATCAGGCCTAAACCTTTGGTTGATCTCATTGTTTGATTAATTGTGAGAATACAGAATCGAAATAATCTGATCAGGCTGATTTTTGTTCACCTGTTGCTTCTGGCATATCCGCTGGTAAGTAAAACGATCCATGTGCATCATGGAGAAGGGGTACATCATCAATTATCGACCAATGCTTGTTTCGAATTACCAGAAGATTCTTGTCCGGTTTGCGATTTCGAGTTTTACAATTTTGTTCCGTCAACATCAATTTCTGTTTTTGTTGCGCAGCATTGCATTTCAGTTTACAACACGCCGGCTCCTCAAGCTGCGTATATTCCATTCATTCATTTCTTTTCGCTTAGGGCGCCTCCTGTTGCCTGATTAAAATTCCGTTCATTTAAGAATTAGTCCGAATTTAAGTAACCAGTATAACCAACTTATATCTGATTTGGTGTGTTGTTCATTTCCATATTTCTGAGGGAAATGATCCGGCATTTTACATTCATTTTTAAAACAAAGCTCATGCAACAAAAAATCATATACCTGATTTGGATCAATTTAGTTTTGATCTGTTCAGGATTTGCCTTACCCTATCCAAATTCGACTAACGCGCATTTAAGTGGAAAAGTAACCGATAAAACTACCGGAGAATCGTTGCCCGGTGTGAGTATTTATTTTCCGGATCTGAAAAACGGAACAGCTACCAAAGAAGACGGAAGCTATTTCATCGATAAACTACCGGCAACAAAACTACTCATTCAGGTTAGTTACCTTGGTTACAAAATGCAGTCGAAGCAACTCGATTTAGCGATAACTCAAACGCAGGATTTTACGATGGAACTATCGGCAACCGAAATCGGTGAAGTAGTGGTAACCGGACAATCCGGAGGAATTGAAAACAACCGGACACCTTCGCCAATTGCAGTTGTACCGCACACGCAAATGCTCCAGAATTCGTCGAACAACATTATTGATGCGCTATCGAAAGTTCCGGGGATTTCGCAGGTAACTACCGGCGCCGGTATTTCGAAACCGGTTATTCGCGGAATGGGCTACAACCGCGTGGTTGTAGTAAACGACGGCATCAGGCAGGAAGGACAGCAATGGGGCGATGAACATGGCATTGAGATTGACGAAAACGGCGTGAATCGGGTTGAAATTCTGAAAGGACCAGCCAGTTTGGCTTACGGATCGGATGCCATGGCGGGTGTAATCAACATGATTTCGGCTCCCACTTTGCCTGAAGGAACAATCAGGGGAAACATCAGCAGCAATTACCAAACAAACAATGGCTTGATCGATAATTCGGCAAACCTCGCCGGAAACAAAAACGGGTTGATCTTGGATGCAAGGTACAGCAACAAAATGGCGCATTCGTATAAGAACAAATACGACGGCTGGGTTTACAATTCGGGATTCAGGGAACAGGCTGCCAGCACAACATTCGGAATTAATCGAAGCTGGGGATTTTCACATTTGCTCCTGAGTGTCTATGCGCTGAAACCGGGAATCATTGAAGGCGAACGAGACAGCCTGACCGGGAAATTTCTGAAACAAGTTATCAATCACGATGGCAGTTTAAATAGCACGATCGCCAATTCATCCGATTTTCATTCCTATCAGCCCAATGCGCCATTCCAAACCATCGATCATTACAAAGCGGTGTGGAACAACAGTTTATTTATCGGGAAAAGTCAGCTTGAAGCGACTATCGGATTTCAGCAGAACCGGCGTAAAGAGTATGTAACACCCGATGAATACGGACTTTATTTTTTGCTGAATACCCTGAATTACGATTTCAAATACATTTTGCCGGAAAAGAACGACTGGAAATTTACTTCAGGAGTAAATGGCATGTGGCAAAACTCGCAAAATAAAGGAACTGAATTTCTGGTTCCCGAATACAAACTGTTTGATTTCGGGCTTTTTGCCATCCTCAATAAAAAGATTGGAAAATTGGACCTTAGCGGAGGAATTCGTTTCGATACGCGATCGGAAACCGGCCAATCGCTTTATCTTGATACAAATGGGAATGTCGTTTTATCTTCCGCACAAGATGCAATTAAACGCTTTGGTGCGTTTTCACAAACTTTCAACGGAACAACCGGAAGCCTTGGCGCAACTTACCAAATCACCGAATTCATTTACACCAAGCTGAATATCTCGCGAGGATTCCGGGCTCCCAATATTGCTGAATTGGCTTCAAACGGCGTACATGAAGGAACGCAACGCTACGAAATAGGTAATCAAAACCTGAAGCCGGAATCCAGTTTGCAGTTCGACTATGCCATCGGAATGAATACAACCCACGTTTCGGCCGAACTGAATCTATTTACAAACGCCGTCAATCATTTCATTTTCAGCAAAAAACTAAGTACATCGGGAGAATCAGATCAATTGTACGACGGACTTCCGGCTTTTCAATTTACCGAAGGAAATGCCCGCTTCTATGGTGGCGAATTTCAAATCGATATTCATCCGCATCCGCTGGATTGGCTGCATTTCGAGAATTCGTTCTCATACGTAAACGCGACGCTTAAAAATCAGCCCGAAGAATCGCGCCATTTGCCATTTATTCCGGCGCCGGTTTGGGTCTCGGATGTAAAAGTTGATTTCGACAAACTCAATCATTTTCTGTCGAACGCCTATTTCAAAATCGGGATTGACAAAACCTGGGCACAAAACAACTATTATGCTGCTTACGATACCGAAACCGCTACGCCCGGCTATACTTTGCTGAATATGGGAATTGGAACCGATTTCGTTTCAGGAAATAAAACCAGGTTCTCGTTGTATATTTCAGGAAACAACCTGACTGATGTGGCCTACCAAAGCCATTTGAGCCGGTTGAAGTACTCTGGGATTAATTATGCGACGGGACGGACCGGAATTTACAACATGAGTCGCAACATCAGCTTTAAATTGCTGATTCCGATTGATTTTTCCGGAAGGAAATAGTTTGTATAGTATGTCCAGGATGTCATATTTCATCTTCGTTCACCCCTAAATCCCCAAAAGGGGACTTGATTCATTGATAATGGATTGCAATGATCAATGCCAAAGCCCCTTCAGGGGTTTGGGGTGAAAAGAAATCCGACAATAAAATAGTTTGCCTTGTAATATGAACCTATAAAAGGAATAAGAATGGCTCTCCATCTTATTCCTTTTTTTAATTTTGGCGACTCAAGTTACCGATTCAAAAACCGATAATGGAATACATCCCCTATAACAAGCCCGAAAAGCTGAAAGAATTCTCGAATAACCGGAAACAGGATTTCGCTTTACTCTTCAAGAAACTGAAGGCAAAGAAACCGAAGAATCTGGACGATGTGTTTCATGATTTGCACGACGAAGCTTTCGATCAGTTCGATTGCCTGACCTGTGCCAATTGCTGCTCGACCATAAGTCCGGCGATTACAGAGAAAGATGTGGAGCGACTGGCCAAACGGGTGAGGATGAAAGCCGTTGATTTCATCAGGCAATACCTGTTTAAAGACGAAGACAATGATTACGTTTTTAAGCAAACGCCTTGCCCTTTTCTGATGCCCGATAACTATTGCATGGTTTACGAAGACCGCCCCAAAGCCTGTCGCGAATATCCGCATACCGACCGCAAACGAATGTACCAGATACTGAGTTTAACCCACAAAAACTGCGAAGTTTGCCCCGTAGTTTTCTGTATTACCGACGAACTGGCTAAAAATTCGATATTTAAAGTATGACCGCACTTTCTTCGCTCCTGATTGTTGAGAAGAATTAATCGAAGTGCAACAAATAGCGGCAAATAATTGACTTATTTGCTTTCCCAAAATGTATACGTTCGTTTCATGGAACCAGGAAATCATATTATCATTGGTGGCGCTGAATGGTGTGCCTTGCCCGGACTAAATATTCCGGCAATAAAAGCGCGTGTCGATTCGGGAGCCAAAACATCAGCGCTCCACGCCAGTAACATACAAAAAATCAACCGAAGAGGTGAGAAATGGGTGAGTTTCGAAGTTCATCCCATTCAGGAAACAAGGCGTATAACCATTCGTTGCGAAGCGAAAGTTATCGATCAGCGGATTGTAAAAAGCTCAAGTGGTATTTCAGAAAAGCGATTTGTAATCCAATCGTCGATGAAAATCGGGAGCTATGAATGGAATATTGAACTAACGCTCGCTAACCGCGATTCGATGGGTTTCAGAATGTTGCTGGGGCGCGAGGCTATGGAGAACCGGGTGCTGGTTGATCCGGCAAACAGTTTTATGCTGGGCGATTATGCTGAAGCGAAAATCAACGAATTGTACCAGGACGCAAAAGATGTTCGGAGTGGCTTGCGTATTGGGTTACTGGCCAGCAATCCGCAATTGTACAGCAACAAACGTATAATGCAGGCCGGAGAAGAGCGTGGACATGAAATGATTTTCCTGAATGTGCAACAATGCTACATGAAACTGGATGCTACTCAGCCTGAAGTTCGTTACCGCGGTGGGAAAATTCTGAATAACCTGGATGCTATTGTTACGCGCATCAAACCAAACCTTACTTTTTACAGTCTGGCGCTGATCAGGCAATTCGAAGCGTTGGGGTTCTATTGTGCCAACTCATGGGAAGCAATCAGCAAATCGCGCGACAAGCTGTATTCGTCGCAGTTGTTTTCGCAAAATGGCATTCACATTCCAATTACCGGTTTTGCCAAGTCGCCACTCGATACTACCGATTTAATTAACATGGTTAACGGGGCGCCGCTGGTCATCAAACTACTCGAAGGAACGCAGGGGAAAGGCGTTGTCCTGGCCGAGAATGCAAAAGCTGCCGAGAGTGTGATCAATGCCTTTAAAAGTCTTCAGGCCAATATTTTGGTTCAGGAATTTATTAAAGAAGCAGAAGGAAAAGACATTCGCTGTTTTGTAATTGATGGTAAAGTGGTAGCCTCCATTCAGCGCGAAGCAGCTGAAGGCGAATTCAGGGCTAATCTTCATCAGGGCGGGAAAGCGTCGCTCATTAAAATCACAAAAGAAGAAAAAAAGCTGGCAGTAAAAGCGGCGAAAGTGCTCGGATTGCAAATTGCCGGAGTAGATATTATCCGTTCGAACAAAGGCCCATTGGTGCTTGAAGTTAATTCATCGCCGGGATTGGAAGGCATTGAAAAAGCCACCGGAAAAGACATTGCAGGGATGATGATTGCCGCCATTGAAAAGCAGTTGGGTTGGCAGCGCGATTTGTTAGTTAGAGCAGCTGATCAGGAGATTTAAACAACCACCTTTTTTTCGAATAACCTGAGTTCGAAATAAGACACCTGATAATACTTTGTAAATAAGGTAATAAGGTTGTTCTCTTGAGTTATTGAATCTCTACTAAGGTTAAAAAGTGTATGATAAGGTTTTAAAACATTAATTTTAAGTACTTAAGGTAAAATAATGTCGTATTTTAATTCATTCACCCCAAAGACCAAACGCTCGAGGCGAAGGGGTGAGTCATGATTTTGAAACAATCTAAATGCGACATTTAATAGTTCTCATTACTTGTTATTAAACCTTAGTAGAAATTTTAAGCGCCAGTCCAAATAACCTTATTAACTTGTTGTAATTCGATTGTTCCTTATTCAATTTTACATCAAACTCAGGTTAATAGCAAATAGAAAAAAGTCATTAGGAAAAAGTTAAAACGCAACTTTTCGAATGACTAGTGACTCTTTCCCTGTCATCATCCACTTTGCGCTTTAAACTAAAGTTAATAAAACGGAATGCGCTGAAAGCTTGTTAGGTTCTTCAGAAGCCTTTTCTTATTTTTGGGAGAATTTTCAAAAAAACTATTTAAAAACCATTGATAATGAGAAAAAAGATTGTTGCCGGAAACTGGAAATGTAACACAACCGTTCAGGAAGGTGTTGAATTGGCTAAAGCAGTAAGCGAATTAGTTGCAAAAGCTGATGCAAAAAATGTAGTTGTAGTTCTTGGAACTCCTTTTACACACATTACCAGCGTTGTTGCCGCTGTTGACACTAAATTAGTTGGTGTTGCTGCCCAGAACTGTGCTGCTGAAGCCAAAGGCGCTTTCACAGGCGAAGTTTCGGCTGCTATGGTAAAATCAACCGGTGCTGAATATGTTATTTTAGGTCACTCTGAACGTCGCGAATATTATGGCGAAACCAGCGAAATCCTGAATAAAAAAGTGGCTTTGGCCTTGGCAAACGGATTAACTCCGATCTATTGCTGTGGTGAAGCTTTAGCTATTCGCGAAGCTAACGAACAAAATGCATACGTAAAAACTCAGCTCGAAGAAACCATTTTCAACCTGAGCGTTGAAGATTTCTCGAAACTGGCTATTGCTTACGAACCAATTTGGGCTATCGGAACCGGAGTAACTGCTTCAACTGCACAGGCTCAGGAAATGCTGGCTTTCATTCGTGGTTTGATTGCTGAAAAATTTGGAAAAGCTGTTGCTGAAGAAACTTCGATCCTTTACGGTGGTAGCTGCAACGCTAAAAATGCTCCTGAATTGTTCGCTCAGGCCGACATCGATGGTGGATTAATTGGTGGCGCTTCGTTGAAAGCTGAAGATTTCTTAGGAATAATTACTGCATACTAAATAAGAAAACCGGAGACAGCAGACCGAAGAACGGAGAACGGAAACGGAAAAACGGAGACCGGAAACGGAAGAACGAAAAACGGTACACAGTTTCCTGAATAGTGAAGCGTATTGAAGGGAGCTTGTCGAAGGGAAAAACAGATATCAAAGGGAATAATCCGAAAGGGTTGTTCCCTTTTTTCTTTGGCCATAAAAGTAATAACCTGAGTTCGATATAAGTTAAATGATAATACTTTGTAAATAAGGTAATAAGGTTTTTGTCTTGGCTAAATGGGACTCTACTAAGGTTCAAAACTGCATGATAAGGTTTTAAAACCTTATTTTTAAATCCAAACCTTAGTAGTCCTTAAGTAAGTTGACATACGCCAATAAACGAATAGCCGGAGGATGCAAGGAAAATGGGTTGATGCAATTGGCAAATAATTAAATCGAAATGTTTCGTACCTATGGCACTCAAGCCTTTAACGCGAATCTTTATTCTACAACTATTTTGTGCCGCTGGCACTCATTCGTTCTAATTGGCCAAAACTACTAATTGGTTCTTGCTCCGGAGGAGCAAAATATTTATAGAAAGAAGTAATAGCTGATGACAGTCGTCTGCGCGACATCGCAGAACAAGACTTTGGCCTCCTTTCAGACGAAAAGGCATTAGCCTTCAGGAATGTAGTTTCATAAGAGAAATTAAATGTACAAGTCCATTTAACCTTATTAACTTGCTGTTTTTCATCTTTCATCTATTCAATTTCAGATCGAACTCAGGATATTATAACATGAGTTCGATATGAGTTAAATGATAATACTCTGTAAATAAGGCAATAAGGTTTTTGTCTTGGCTAAATGGAGCTCTACTCAGGTTCAAAACTGCATGATAAGGTTTTAAAACCTTATTTTTAAATCCAAACCTTAGTAGAAATTAAATGCACAAGTCCATTTAACCTTATTAACTTGCTGTTTTCATCTGTCATCTATTCAATTTCAGATCGAGCTCAGGATATTATAACGTGAGTACGATATAAGTTAAATGATAATACTTTGTAAATAAGGCAATAAGGTTTTTGTCTTGGCTAAATGGAACTTTACTAAGGTTCAAAACTGCATGATAAGGTTTTAAAACCTTATTTTTAAATCCAAACCTTAGTAGAAATTAAATGTACAAGTCCATTTAACCTTATTAACTTGCTGTTTTTCATCTGTCATCAATTCAATTTCAGATTGAACTCAGGATATTATAACATGAGTTCGAAATAAGGGATAGTCCCAACTTTTATGAATAAAAACGCTTAATTGCCCCATCCCCAATAGCCTGCATCAAAAGTGATTCTGTTCTTTCATATCGGCATTCAAACCGATATTGATATAAAAAAAACAGGCACTTCATATCGTAAATCATACCATTCATGTAAAATATCGGCTATTTCGTAAAATTTCTATAAACTATAATCAATTGTATAATTAAACTGTTGTAACTTAGTTTTGAATTTTCGCTGAAAGCGTGACTGTTACAACCTTGTAATGTAAATTTTCCACCGCTCGTTTTCAGCCAAATCGTGTTGAATCCTTGCCGAAAAGACATTCCGGAGACTGATGCAAGCTTAAAACAAATTGAACAACCGGTCGGGTTTGATGCCCGGATGCCGCATTTGATTTTCGTCGTGGGAATGCCCGATGAATCCATGTAAATACCCAAGGCTGATTGGCCAAGGATTAAGAAAAATCGGACACCCTGAAGGGAAGAGTGGCATACGGGCAATGATTGAATGGAGATGCCCGATGAATCAATGTAAAGGTTCGGGGAATTCGTGTTGATAGACGATGAACGACTGACAAGATGCAAGGAATGCGTGTAAATGCCCGATGAATGAGTGTAACAGGCCAATGAATGCGTGTAACAGTTCAATGATTTGATGTAAATGCCTGATGATTGAATGTAAGTGACCGATGATTTGATGTAAATGCCCGATGATTTGATGTAACAGTGCGATGAACGAATGTAAATGCCCTGGGAATAAATGTAAATGTGCGATGAACGAATGTAAATAAGCAATGAATGAATGTAAATGTGCAATGAACGACTGTGACAAAAAGAAATCCTTAATCCGGATGATATAGTTATTAATTTAAAAACGTAAAGTATGGACAAAAGACTTGAAAACAAGTTAATGATGCTAAAGGCTTTACTAAGCTTTTTGAATCAGAATGCTGACAAATGGTCGGAAAACGAACCGTTGTCGCAGGTTATTGGGGAACTTACATATCTGATCGGGGTCTGTTCAATTAACTGTGTCAGGTGAGTACTTATTGAACATTCATTCTGTCTTCAAAAATAATGATTAGTTGGGCCATTATTTGTTTCCATCCATTAATCGGACCAGATTTTTCATAGATTTTCTGTTGAACCAGAAAAAGTAGTTTCATTAATGCCTGATCGTTTGTAAATACCCGTTTTGATTTTGTGACCTTACGTAATTGACTGTTAAAACTTTCAATGACATTGGTGGTATATATTAGCTTTCTGATCTGGTCAGGGAAGTCGAACATTTGCGAGAGCCTCTCCCAGTTCTCAAGCCATGATTTGACCATTGACGGGTATTTTGCTCTCCATTGCAAGTCAAGTTGGTTCAATGCCTTTTCGGCTTGTGCCAGGTCGTTCGACTGGTATATATCTTTAAGTGTTTGAGCAACTTCTTTCCTGTCTTTGTGTGGTACGTACTTCAATGAGTTCCTCACCTGGTGCACAATGCACAACTGAACCCTGGTATGGGGGAATACCGCTTCGATGGCTTGCGCAAAACCTTTCAGATTATCGATGCTTGCAATCAATATGTCGTTTACTCCCCGACGATGAATGTCGTTTAATACAGAGAGCCAGAACCGGGCACTTTCGTTTTCTCCAATGTACATTCCCAACAAATCTTTTACCCCTTCGCGATTCAGCCCGATTAAGCAATATACTGCTTTGGTCTTTATGGCATTGTCCTGACGGACTTTGTAATGAATGGCATCAAGCCAAAGGATGGGGTAAACGCTTTCTAACGGGCGGGTCTGCCATTGTTCGATCTCTGGCAATATCTTGTCGGTTATTGAGGTAATGGTGGCGGGGGAAAGTGTCAATTGGTACATATGGCTTAGATGATCACAGATATCAGTGTAACTCATCCCAAGGGCATACAATCCAATGATTTTATGATCTAAACCATCGCCAAGGGTTGTTTGTCTTTTGGGTAAAATCTCAGGTTCAAAACTGCCGTTACGGTCGCGGGGCGTGGTAATATCTATCGGGCCATAAAGGGTTTTTACTTTCTTGGTGCTCACTCCATTCCTTCGGTTATTCCTTCCTGTCTCCTGGGCTTTTCCTTCCAATAGGTGACCTTCAAGCTCGCCTTGCAGGCTGGCATCTAAAAGCCGTTTGAGCAAGGGGGCCAAAACACCATCTTTGCCCTCCAGCGAAACACCTCTTTTCAATTTATCCAGTGCCTCTTTTTCAAAATCATCGTAATTAAATTCTCCTTCGGTAACCATGTGCCTGTAATTTTATGTGTTAAACTTATTGAAGTTTTTTCACTTGACACAGTTTACTAAATAGACTCTCTGATCGATCAGATTAAAGCTACCCTGCTGTTGGTAAGTACCGACCAAACGGGTGTTGTGCAACAAAAAACGACCATCCAGGAAGATTTGGTTGACACCATTTTTTCCCTGGCCTCGGTGTTGTATGCCATGGCTGTGCGTTCGGGCGATCAGGTTTTGCAACGAAAAGTAAATATAACCAGATCGGATCTTCTTCGCCAGCGCGATGGCGAACTGGCTTTAACTTCCAAAAACGTACTCAATTTGTTGCGAAGTTACATGCCACGTTTGACGGAATACAAAATTACTGAAAACGACGCCACGAATCTGGAAACGAAACAGAACAATTACGAGAATAGTTTACCAGTGAACAGGCTTACGGTTTTGGAACGCAAAACGGCCAATCTGAGGCTAAAAGAATTGTTTACAACAGCAAATAACCTGCTCACCGAACAACTCGACCGGATGATGACCCGTTTTGAAAAATCGGAGCCCGATTTTTACACCTCGTACAAGAATGCCCGTAAGGTGGTAGCCTACGGAACACGCTACGAAAAACCGCAAGTTGGCGAACCTACAGCGCAAGCTTAAAACCCACGAGGCTGTATCCGAAGTTAAAACAATCGAGGATCGATGTCATACCGAATTTATTTCGGGATCTACGATACAATGCATCGCGATCATGAAACCCAGCCTTCCGGCTGGCCGAAAGTTAAGGATGATGGGATGAATGACTTCTGATACAGCCTCATTTTTCAAGCCGGGCTTATTAAAAACAGCGAAAACACGATTGGCCTACCTGATTGTTGAGCTGAAAGTGATTTTGACATAAAAAAAATGAACTAAAAAAATTATAAATCAGTTTGATTTATAAACATAACTTATTACATTTATCACCATTTAAAAACCAATGACTTCGAAAGAAAATAGTACAGATGGAATTAAAAAGTACTATGGACTTTCTTCTATTCACTAGTTATGCACAAGAGTAAGGAACCAATAACACTACCTGAAATATGAACGACTTAAGAATTAAAAAGAAAAGTTTTAACATTTTAATGTTTAACATCAAAGTCTCACCAAAAACTGCCAGTGAGGACTTTACTGAGTTGTATCGCAACATGATACGAAAAGTGCATTCCGAGAATATTGCGATCAATACTCGTGGAGACAAGTTCATGGAATTAAGAACTCTAAAATCATATGATGAGGATGAAGTTTTGTATGGTAATATCACCTATTATACTTTACTTGACACAAAAGATTGGTATAATAAACGTTTAAGAACTATTGAGACAGTTGAACTTGACAAAGATTTATATCCTAACGCCAAAGAGGTTGAGTATTTTTTTATTCCAAAGGCTCATAGATTTTGCTTTATTACCAGACCTAATGGAATTGCAATGTCGCAGGTTGAAGTTTTTTTGCAAAAAGCCTTACCAACTGTAGTTGAGGAAGGAAAAGAAGTAACCGTAACCAGAGAGTTAACAGAAGATGTTATAGAAAGAATTCTAAATGCATCAAGCTTATCCCGTCTCGAAATTAGTTTATCTTATTCCAATAATGACTTAACTGAGGATTTTGAGGAGTTACTGGATAACGATATCCGTGATGGACATGTAGAGCATTTAAATTTAACTGCAAAATCGTTCAAAGCTGAGACAATTGACATTAACAATAGTAAATTGCTCAAAGCTGCATTGAAATTGTCACAAAGCAATGGATATGCGGAAGCTGTTATTCAAAATGAACATGGCAAAAATGAAATAGTTGCAACAGTTGAATATCCGAGAAAGGAATTGGTTTTTTCTACAGAAGGAAATGAGCATAAAGATGTTCTTTCAAAAATAATGAGACTATTCAGAAATGGCTAAAAAGGCAAAAAACTTTGGCATAAAAGCTCTGTTGAGGTTATATGAGGTAAGACTTTTACTAAAAGGCGCAAAATGGCCCTTTCTAATTAGTTTTATTTTAACTACAGTTTTTATCTTTAAAGACGGTGTCAATGTTGCTTTAATTGAAGAAGTTGTCGGCTTAGTTTTAAATATAATTCCTAGTTTGCTTGGATTTGTGCTTAGCGGCTATGCTCTTTTAATTGGCTTTGGTAATATTGAGATCATTGCAAAAAAGAAAAATCCAACAAAACCCACATTATATCAAAAAGTTAGTACTGTTTTTGCCGTTGGACTCATAATGCAAATTGCATTACTTGTTTTTGCATTTGCAGTTAAAATTCTAATAAAAGCAAATCTGACATGTTGTGCAGGCTGCATTTATTTATGCAAACTGACAAACTATGCAATTTTCTTTTTGCTTGTTTTTGGACTCCTATACGTTGTAATAATGATTAAAGACTTAGTAATAAACATCTTTAACTTTAGCCAAGTTCAACATTTCATGATTAATAAGGAAAATGAAACTCCTAGTGCATAACATCAGCTAACAGGCAAGTCCGGCGGCAATGGTTTTCGGTGGGCATCTTTCCGCTCAGTACCGGTTAACCGGGATTGATAGGAAATCGCCCGCAATCCGCCCCTGAGTGTAGCTTCCTACGTTAGCGGCAAAATAAAAAATCAGCACAAGCAGATGTTATAGTCGTTACGGTTGAGGCTTTTATATCTAATAACGATAATAAATATATTTAACTATCAAAACGTTTTTCGAAAGAGAATGTAAAACTAAACAGACAAATGATAAAACATAGAACTCATCTTGTTTTTACACCAACTTCTCCGGCGATGCTCTCTTTTATAGAAAGAGAAGATCGTGTAAATGATGAATTAGTTGATGCAATGAGAATCCCAGGAATGCAAATTATTATGTACGGCCCATCTGGTGCAGGTAAAACTACATTGCTGATTAATAAATTAAATCAGTTATATGAAAATCATATAACTACGAGATGCATGATTGGTATGAAAATGGAGCAAATCATTTTAGACGGATTCGATCAACTTAATACTTATTACACTAGTACATCGACATCTTCAATTAAATCTTCTATATCATCCGAATTGAAAACATCATACTTAGGGTTAAAGGCATTGATCGAAAATCAAGTTTCCGAGATATCAACTCGTTTGCTCCCAGTCCAACTCACAGCACAAAGATTAGCTCAATATTTTGGCAGTTCACGTAATTGTTGGGTTCTTGAAGACTTTCATAAAATTGATCCATCTGAAAAAGTTAAATTATCCCAAATAATGAAAGTATTTATGGATAGTTCTTATGATTATCCAGATTTAAAAATAATAGCTGTTGGCGCAGTGGATTCTGCGAGAGAGGTTGTTAGATATGATCCCGAAATGAAACAAAGGGTTTCCGAAATTTATGTCCCTTTGATGAGTGATAATGAGATTGCTAAAATCATTTATAAAGGCGAAGAACTTCTAAATGTTAGCATTAAAACTAATATAACAAAAAGAATTCTAAGATTTTCAAGTGGTTTGCCTTCCGTTTGCCATCATTTATGCCTCATAATGTGCACAAATTCTAATTTGTATGATACTTCAGATGAAACAGTAAAACTTGCCGAAGACGATTTCGATAAAGCAGTTGAAAAGTATGTAAAGGCATCCTCAGACACTTTAAAAGAAATTTTTGACAAGGCTGTTAGAATTGATAGAGTTAGGAAATATAATAACCCTCAAATTATATTGAATGCAATACTTCAATTAGGCAAAGATGGATTAACACATAATGAAATATTAAATAAAATCAAGAAATCAATTCCAGAATACCCTGCAGGTAATTTGACAACATACCTAAATCAACTTCAGACACCAATGCGAGGAGAAATACTCCGATTTGATAAAAATGCTGGAAAATATTCATTTTCAAGCCCTTTTGTAAAAGCATATGCTCATTGTCTTTTAACAAAACATACTAAAAATCAATTTAGTTCGATTGATATGGAAATACCAATAAATGAATTGACTAGGTTACTCATTCGAACTTTTAGAGAAAAATATGAAAACGGAGAAAAATAAATTCTGCAGCTAACATCAGCTACCCGTGCGGCAGCAGTGGTTCTCGGTGTGCATCTTTCCGCTCAGGCAGCTTTTCGGCTTGATCTTGAGTAATCGGGACCCGCAATCCGAAGATGCGTGTAGCTTCCTACGTCAGCAACGATAATAAGACAATCAACCATATATGATAGGACAAGAATTAAAAATATTATTCAGGCAGGACAAAGCATACTTGACACAAAACAGACCATTGACATTTAAACAGCTTGGGTTACCTGACATTGCAAAAACATTTAAAGAGCCAGCTTTCTGGACGATTAAGGTTTTAAACTACATGGAAGCCGAAAAGAAAATATTTTGCAAGATTACTTCTTATCAAGTTGGTGAAACGATATTTGAGAATAGGCAAGAATTACTTTCAGACAAACTAAACGACCTTCAAGTTATTTCATTCAGTAGTATTGACACAGCTGGTCTTTTGAAAACCTTGTCTGGGAAAGCTGATGTAGTCAGACCATATAAATATACTCCTATAGACAGAGTGCCAATCCAGAAAACAGAGTGTATAAGACAACCACACAAGGTGACAATTAAAGAAACATTTTTTGTGCCACTTAAAAACGTCCATTTCAAACTTGGTGGGGTTTCTTTTGACAGGAAATTCACAAAACTTAAAACAACATTAGAACTTACTATCCCAAACGACGATATACGTGAAGAGTTTGATGCAGTAAAGAATTATTTCTCAAACGTCCTCAAAACAAAAAAAATAGAAGTTACAGTTAATATTGAAATTACAGACAATGAAGTAACTTCAATCGAAGCTAAATCGCCTGAAATTAATAAGATTGATAAGCAACTTATTGACAATGTAAAATTTGATTTTGTTAAATCTACGACCAAGAAAAAAATCAATATTGAAATTAATAAGAGCCTGTTCACTATGGACGAGTATTTTGACACATTTGCAGACGACAAAATCAAGTCCAACACCTTTTACACTAACGACAAGGAACTATTTGAAGATTTGCTTACAATTTCAAACACTAAACACTATAGGCATTTGAGATTTCTTTCTAGCAAACATTCACACGAAATAATGAAACTTAGGTTTGTGCATAAACCGTTTTCATTCTTATTTTTAATTCAAGGTGTTAGAAACTACCATATTGTTTGGGAGACGCTTGATACAGAGGAAGCAACCTATGTGTGGCACATAACAAAGGATATTAAAGTTCTAAAAATGACATTGAGAAAAATTGAAGATATTATCAACGTAATAAAAGTTCAAGGTAAGTCAGCGTATATAAGTTCAACAGAAGACCCTTTTAGAAGAATCTATCACGACTACTCTGACATTGCGCACGGTTTTGTAAAATGGAAAGGAGAGTTAGAAAGTATATTGACATAAGAAGATCTATTGCTAACATCAGCTACCTGGAAAGTTCGGCCCCGAGTGCTTGGTTTTCGGTGGGCATCTTTCCACTCAGGCCAGAATACGTGGGATTGACAGGAAATTGAAGATAAGCGAAGATTAATCGTTAGTAATCTGAAGATGACTTTAGATTACTACGTTAGCGGCAAACAAACCAGTTGTTACACAAAACAAACAATTTAGAAGATTTCATGACGTGAATGAAATTTATAAATATATCGATACGTTATCTGCTTTTGCCTGTGGAGATTCCGGGAGAAAGAATTTCAATTCACTTTTAAGAATTCATGGGAAAATTGAAAAAACCAAGGTTTGTCCTTTTTGTTCCTCAGTTTTAAAGAGATGGGGAGGGATTTCTATTGAGGACATTAGACACAATATATACAGAGATTGGGATTATAATGAATTATATTATGTGCTTATTATTTGCTCAGCGTGTGGTTGGTATAGATATAGGATTGTTGATTGTTCTGATTTTTCGATACCAGTAGCAGGACACAGAATATCCGTATTTTCAAAATCAGATGTTTCAGATGAATCAATACCCATTACAGAAATCAAGAGGTATCTAATAAAGAATTGGCAACAAAGAAAACTACTTACTCCTAATATAGCAGAGAAATTAATAGCGGATATTTTTAAAGAATACTTAGATTGTGAAATACGTTATTTTACAAATGGAGTTTATTCACCTGATGGTGGTATTGATTTCGTTTTAATAAATTCCAATAAAGGGCTTGAATATGCGTTTCAAGTTAAAAGGAGAATTTCTGATTCTCCTGAACCTGTAACTGAAGTAAGACAGTTTTTAGGAGCTATGGCTTCTTCTCCATTTAAACATGGATACTATGTTACTACCGCAGATCGATTCACGAGAAGCACTATTAAGGAAATTCAATCCTCAGAAAAAAATATTCAAAATCATAATCTTTCAATAAATATCGTAGATGGTACCGATCTGTTTAAGATTCTTCAATCACATAAACTACTTCCACAAACTGCCATTTATTTAAGAGATAATTTAAATTTTATTGCTGACTGGTTTCCATTAGACATTAGAGATGATCATGGACCTTGGATAAATGGATATCCACAAAAAAAATGTATTTCATTTCTTGAAGTACTTGCTTTGACATTCCCTTAGCGATTGAAATTTGGAACATTATAAAATAACAAATAGGTTTAAAAATTTAAAATATTTTAGGTATGAATGGAACGAATATTAAATTATAGATAAGATAAACTGCAGTCAACTGCAGTTCATGAAGTAGCAGCGTTTTTCGGTGGACATCTTTCCTCTGTGACTGCTTTTCGGCTTGACAGAGAATCGAAGATAAATTGTTAGCAATCTGAAGATGTGTTTAGCTTACTAGGTTAGCGTGCATATAATCGCACACATTTTGAAACAGTATCTGTTCTTGACAAAAAGTTGAAAACGACATTTTCCGATTTGAGAACCTTCTGCCTTTTGTCAGCGACACGTAATTTGAGGTATTTATAATTGTTTAACAACAATAAAACAGATGAAACAGTTTGTTATTTTTCTTTTCGCTCTTATTTTTTGTGTTCATTGTCGTGCTCAGGATACCTTGTTTGTATTGCATCCGTTAGTTGGCGACACCATAGATAAAACGGAAAAGATGAACTATTTCCTTTTCCCTTCAATAGAGAATGATGATTTTAAATATTGTTACCTTATTCAATCAAACGATCATTTTTTTGTAAAATCCTATACGTTGAATGATTCAATCCATATTCAACAGGTCGACACAACCGAGATCAGGCAATACATTGTTAATCTCGATAAACTTCATACCTTTTATTTAAATAAAGCCAAAAATGACTCGTTGAAGCAAACTGAAAAGATAGACCTGAATTTTAACGGTATTAACCCGACTTATAACAGCAATCAATTGGTTGGTGAGCAAAGTAAAGAAAGAATCGATAAAGAAGTAAGAAGGAATAATCGACTACAAGCTGATGCAGAAAGGGCTGGCAGAATAAAACAAGGTTCGGATTTATTTGACGGAGGTGCACATTTTGAATTTTTCAGTATCGGAAAGAAAAAGAAGAAATGATTTGACAACATTCGAAACATAAAATAATAATCATGAAAAAGTATTTTGCGACAACTTTATTTTTGTTGAGTTTGGTTTTTTGTGGCTTTTCACAATCGATAAAAAAGGCACAACCCTTCACTTTGAATGGGAAAATAATTGGCAAAGATTCGGGAACGATTGTTTTACGTTATCGTGGTGAGTCGAAATACGTGAGGGATACTGTGACAATAACGAACGGAACGTTTGTATTTAAGGGAAACATCGCTGCACCCACCCGGGCTGAAATAATTGGCGAACGGAATGAACCAAACAGTGCTTATATCTATCTGGAGCCCGGATTTATGACCATTAACCTGACTGTCGATAAATTTGAAGAGTTGAAAATGACAGGTTCGATAACAGAGCAGGAACAACAGGAATTAATTCGTCAGAAAGAACATATAAGTAAACTTAAAGCACTATTGTATGCTGAAAAAACATCTCTTCGTGACAGCATAAAGAATACAAAAGATGAGGTACGGTTGAAAAAACTGAATGAAATATTGGATGAAAAGTTCAACCAAACAGCTAAGTTAGACGATCAGCAAAACGTTGTCGAGATGAATTATATGCTTTCTCATCCAAAATCTTATGTATCGCCGGATTTATTAGAGACTTTTAACAAAAATGAAATAATTACTCTTGATTCGTTAAAATCGGTATACAATAAGCTGGATATAACCATTCAGGAAAGCAGGGTTGGAAATAGAATAAGGCGCGACATTATCAAAAAAGGAAATAGCAATATTGGTGCAACGGCACCCGATTTTAAAGCCATTAGCGTAAACAATCAACCGGTGACATATTCTGAATTTAAAGGGAAAAATGTTGTCTTGATTGATTTTTGGGCAAGTTGGTGCGGACCATGCAGCGCTGCATTTCCTCATGTAAAGAGTTTATATAAAAAGTATCATTCGAAAGGATTTGAAATAATAGCTGTTTCTCAGGACTACACTAAAAATGCATGGATATCAGCAATAAAGAAAGACAGCACCGAAAATTGGCATCATGTCCCTTTGGCCGCAAGATATGCTGATGGTCCGGAATATCTGACCAAAGACGACATCTGCGAAAATTACTTTGTACAAGCCATTCCGGTACAAATATTAATTGATAAAAGTGGTAGAATTATAGGTCGATGGACAGGATATAGTATTGAAAATGAAAAGGAGCTGGACAAAAAATTAGCAGAACTATTTGTGGAAAACTAAGAAACGCCCCATCAGCTGCTGAGTTCCGAATACTTGGGATTGAAAGGAATCGAAGATCGGCGAAGATAAATGGTTAGCAATCTGAAGACGTGCGGAGCTTACTTTGTTAATTGCAAGAATAAGTAATGAAAACAATATAATGTCGTATTTTAAATTCACTCACCCCAGACCCCGAGGACTCGGAGTCTTCACCCCTCTCTACGCGTAGAGAGGGGAAAAGCATCGCAGACTTCGGCGTGAGCTCAGTCGAACGATGCGACGGGGTGAGTCAAGATCTTGTCCAATAATAAATGCAACATTATTTTATTCTTTTAACTTATTGGGACCATAGCAAAAACACGTTAAACTTAATAATGACATATGACGACACAGCAAACACCGTTGACAATTAATGGAATAAATGAAAGTATTTATGCTGGATTTTGGATTAGATTAGGATCATTACTTTTAGATATTTTGATAATAAGTCCTGTAATCTTCATCTTTCTTTATCTAAATGGAATATCAAAAAGTATTTATTACTATACCATCGTTCCAACTATTCTTTTTCATCTTTGGTATAACGTTTATTTGGTTCAGAAAAATGGAGGAACGCCAGGGAAGCTTATTGCAGGACTTACAATTCTAAAAAAGGATGGTACCGATCTGACATGGAGAGAGGCAATTCTTCGGGATATTGTGTCTATTGTTTTGGCAATTTTTGTGGCAATAATTACTGTAATCGCATTGTCTCAATCAGATTCAGAATATTACGAAAGTTTGAATTGGATGAAGAAACAAGAATATTTAGTGACAGTATTACCTTTTTACTTCACTTTTTACAATTGGACTTCTAATGTCTGGGCATGGGGAGAATTATTCGTTTTACTTTTCAATAAAAGGAAAAGAGCTTTACACGATTTTATCGCTGAGACTGTAATCATAAAAACCAAGTATATTACAAAAATGCGTGTAGCGATGAATACGGCTGAAAATGAATAGAAAGCCAGCATCCAACAACAGAAAACAAACACTGCAGCGGTGGTTTTCGGTGGGTATCTTTCCGCTCAGGCCAGAATACGCGGGATTGAAAGGAATCGAAGATCGGCGAAGATAAATGGTTAGCAATGGGCCAATTTGTTTAGCTTACTACGTTGTGGGCAATTTACGCAGGCTTTTATCAGTTTGCATCTGTATGAAGAATTCGAAAAATGACAAACTGTTTCAATAAATATTGAATTGCTTATATGAAAACCTTCATTTGTACGATTGCTTTTATAAATATTCTGGTTATCAATTCTTTTTGTCAGGATACCTTGAAAACGGTATTGGTAAAAGATATCAAGCAAAGTTCATCGCTCAATGCTTCTGAAAATTCTTCATGGCCACGAAATTTTAAAGTTCTTCCGGATAAACTCATGTTTATTGCATCCTTGGATCCCAATTCAAATTTCTATGATTTGTGGACTTCTGATGGTACTAATAAAGGAACGGTGCGTATAATTGCAGCAAACTCGAATTATCCGCCTGTTGTAACAGATGGCATGACAGTATGGGGTAATAAAATTATTTATACAGCCAATGATGGTTATTTGGGGTACGAACCGTGGATTTCGGATGGAACACCGAATAACACCAGAATGATTAAAGATATTAAACCGAACAACTCCAACAATTCATCATTGGATGGGTCGGAACCAAGGTATTTCAAGATTTTTAAAGATAAAGCCTATTTCCAGGCCGACACCTGGTATGGCAGTCAATTATTTGTAACTGATGGGACAACTGATGGGACCGTTATGTTGACAAAAACCGGGACTGGCGACAGAGAACCTTCAGGATTTATTGAGTTTAACAACAAACTGTTTTTTTCTTGCCAAAAAAACTTGGGCATCATGGCGCAATTATGGGTAACCGATGGAACTGTTGATGGAACTTACGAATTCAAGGAGATAGATAATGGTTATGTACCATCAGGTTTTCCTTCAATTGTATATAAAAATAAGCTTTATTTCACAGCGTACACTAATAACCAGGGTTATGAATTATGGGTGAGCGATGGAACAAATTCAGGAACCAAATTATTTAAAGATATAAATGAAACAAAAGAGAGAGGTTCATATCCTCATGAATTTACAATATTTAGAGATAACCTTTATTTTATTGCTGATGATGGAATTCATGGAAATGAACTTTGGTGCACAAATGGAGATTCAACTTATCTGGTAAAAGATATATTTTTAAATGGCGGAGGTTTGGATTACTCAGATTTGTATGTATTACGGAATAAATTATTTTTTGCCGCCCGTCAAAATGTTAATGATTTAAGTACGCAATTATGGGTCTCAAATGGAACAGCTGATAGTACAATAGAAATTTTGTCAAATGATGGTAAAGAAATAGAATACGCATCTTCTTTTATCGAATGGAAAGGAAAAATTGTATTTGTTTCCGGGAGATATAACAAACAACTATGGATTACTGATGGCACCTCTCAGAATACTTACCCTGCTTTGCCTGATTCAATAACAAGATGGAATGCTTTAGGATCTTCTTCAATAGTTAATTTTAAGGGAGATCTTTATTTTAATGCCAATTATGCCGATTCGATCGGTTATGAGCTTTACAAACTGGAAGTTGATTCAAGTTTGATCCGTCCAAATATTTCACAACATCCAATATCCTATAGTACTTGTATCGGTGATTCAGCTTTTTTTGAAGTGAAAGTTTCAGGAAGACCTGATTTCAAATTTCAATGGATGAAAAATGACATTCCTATTGATAACGCGACTAAGCCTACCTATAAAATATCAAATGCAAGTATTAAAGATTCTGGAAACTATTCTTGCTTCATAAAAAACAGTGTAGGAGAAATTAAGTCGAATTCTGCAACGTTGAAAGTATATGAACTTAGTTCTCTTTTTGAAGTAATCGATTCAACTCAATATGGTTTCTACCTCATAAAGTTTACAGGAAGCGCACCCTCGTCTGCAAAATATCATTGGGATTTTAACGAAGGAAAAATTATATCAGGTTCAGGGCAAGGCCCATACCATGTTGCGTGGAAAAGTTCAGGGCAAAAAAAATAACTTTAAATGTTATGCTGAATAACTGTTCTTCTGAGACGGTTAAAACTATTGAAATAATACTAACAAATAATAATTCTGGTAACACCCTGAGTCCCATCGTTTCAATTTATCCAAATCCTGTAAAATCAAATCTGACATTAAATTTCAATAAAACAGCAGATCTGAAAAAAGTTTCACTATTTGATTTATATGGACATATAATATTTGAAAAACAAACCGATGAAATCAGTCTCAATCTAAATCTTTCAAAAATAGCATCAGGTATGTACTATTTAAGAGTTCAAAATGATACATCTTTTATCATTAAAAAGATTATAAAAGAATAAACCTACAACATCAGTTACCCGGCAAGCTCGTCCCAGAGTACTTGGACTGGTTTTCGGTGTGTCTCTTTCCGCTGGAACCTGAGTACCCGGGATTGAGAGGAATTGAAGATAAATGGTTAGCAATCTGTATCAGAGCGGAGCTTCTTACAGTAACAGTTATTGTGAGCGCAACACTACGAAAAATCGAAACCAAAATAATTTTAAAACAGCAAGGAATTAAAAGTATGGAATTAAGAATAGTGAATGAAACAACAAATATTGTATGGGACGACGTAGTTGAAATACTCAAAAAAGCCGGAATGTCAAATTATTCAGGTGAAATTCACCAAAGAGCATTTAATAATAGTCATTCAACCGTATTTGTTTTTGATAATGAAACTCTTGTTGCATTTGGACGAGCAATTTCTGACGGAGAATACCAATCAGCCATTTATGATATTGCCGTTTTACCCGAATACCAGGGGAAAGGAATTGGCCGGATGATTATCAGAGACCTTGTAAAAAAAACACCAAATTGTAATTTCATTTTGTATGCTTCACCTGGAAAAGAATTGTTCTACGAAAAAGAAAACTTTAAAAAAATGAAAACAGGAATGGCATTGTTCGTAAATAGCGAACGAATGCAAAAAAATGGATTTACAGAATAGAAATAAACAACGAACTGCAAACATCAGTTCCCGGAAATCCGGCCCCGAGTACCCGGAGTGGTTTTCGGAGAGTACATTACCGCTTAGTCCAGATTACCCGCGATTTGACATCCGCCGGCTTGGCTAAGGCCATTGGTTTCGGTGAGTAGTTTCCAACATTTGCATCAAACTATTCTTTCGAAAAGGCAATAAAACAATTCGAAGGACAGGGCCATACGGCAACGTGACGTCTTTCTTTTTGTGTTACATTTGCCCGGCAAACACCATTTCGGTCGCCAGACTTTTAACTTTATACTTTTGCCTTTAAACTTGATATATCATGATTTATACACAAATCAGTTTTAAACTGAATCCCGACACAACAGAAAACCGCGAAATACTGGTTGCTATGCTTTCCGATCTGCCATTCGAAAGCTTCGACGAATCGGAAGAACAAGTCATGGGTTACATTCCCGGCGAATCGGTCAATCTGGAAGAGATTGAAGCAATTACCTCACTCCTACCCTTTTCTGTGGCTACGGAAAACGAGATAATTCCGGATAAAAACTGGAACGAAGTATGGGAAAAGAATTATTTCAAACCCTTGCTGATTGGCAATCGCTGCCTGGTTCGTGCACCGTTTCATACCGAATATGAACCGGCAGAATTCGAGTTGGTGATCGAGCCCAAAATGGCTTTCGGAACCGGAAACCACGAAACTACCACTTTAGTTGCCGAACAAATCCTGAACATGGATTTATCCGGAAAAACCGTTTTGGATATGGGTTGCGGCACCGGAATTTTGGGAATGCTGGCTTCGTTGAAAGGAGCAAAAAATGTAACAGCCATCGACATCGATACCTGGTCGTTCGAAAGCACTGTTGAAAACGCGCGGCTCAACAATATCCTGAATCTGGAAGCAAAATTAGGAGATGCCAGTTTGCTCGGATCTGAAACTTTTGAGATTATTTTTGCCAATATCCACAAAAATGTAATCGTCAACGATTTGCCAGTTTATGAAAGCGTCTTGCAGTCGGGAGGTAAACTTTACCTGAGTGGATTTTACACTCACGATATGCCCGATGTTAAAGCAAAAGCTGAATCGCTGGGTCTTGTTGAAACCGGATTTCAGGAGAAAAATAACTGGGTGGTGTATTCGTTCGCGAAACGATAAAAGTGGTCAATGATCAGTCGCAGTATTTCTGAAAAAAGTTACGCGTTGCGCGTTCCGGGTTTCGCAACTCGTAACGGGTAACGCGCATCCCGTAACATCATACACATGGACAAAATAGTACAATATCTTACCGACAATTTTGGACAACCATTTACCAACGGAACACGGAAAGAAATTGCCGATTTAATCAGCGTACTTAGTCGCGAGGAAATTGGCGAATTACGCTACCGGCTTTTTAATGAAGCACGCAGGCTTGAACAAACCAACAACGGACAGCAAGCCCTGTTTTGGCTACAGAATTGTTTCGATCTGATCGGAGAATATAAATTCAGTATGCACAAAGTGTACTTTAGTCCGGGCACCGATATTTTGGAGTCAATTTCAGATTTACTGAAACAAGCCAAACAAACACTCGACATTTGCGTTTTCACCATTACCGACGAACGTCTGGCCAATGACATTCTCAACTGCCATCAAAGTGGAATCAAAGTTCGTATAATTACCGACGACGAGAAAATGTACGATCACGGATCGGCCATAAAAGGCCTGAAAAGTGCCGGAGTACCTGTTAAGATTGATCATTCGCGTTATCATATGCACCACAAATTCGGGATAATTGACTCCAGGATTGTTTTCACCGGAAGTTTTAACTGGACTTATACAGCATCGAACCACAATCAGGAAAACCTGCTGATAACCACCAATTACGACATCGTGAAACAATACAAGGAACAATACGAGCTGCTTTGGAAAGAGATGTTTAAACTATAGAAAAGAGGTTAGATTTCAGACATAAAAGAGGATGACTCAAAAGTCAAAATACTAGCGGATCTGGTCATCCCGAATTTATTTCGGGATCTGACATACAATGCGTTGGGATCCTGAAACAAGTTCAGGATGACTGGATCAATGACTTTTGATAGAGCCTCTTTATTAATGTTTCTTTAATAAATCAAGCATTTTCCGATCCAGCTGATGTCCATACCAATCTTCATATTTGACATCTTTTCTACCTGAATCCAATATGCCAAAATCGCCTCTGAAATTCCAAAGCGCATAACCGATCCGATTTTCGGTTAAAACATCCAACACATCGCCAAACCAGGCAAGGAAAACATCATGTGGTGTTTCTCTCCAGCAGCCGCATTCGCCGCAATGAACACCAACACCCTGCTTCACCAGATCAATCCAGGGTTGATACAATTCTTCCAGGTTCTTTCGGCTAAACGATTTACCATCGATAACTCCCGGCCAAACAGGCATGGGAGCATCATCCGGATTTTTAAATACCCATGGCGCCCGGTAATGCGACACATAATGCGGAAAATATCCACGGCAACTTTGGGCAATATTCAAATCGGTAATTTCTGGAATTACCGAGGCGCCAACATCGTTTCCATCTGCAACAATTAAATGATTGGGATTTGACTTGCGAATGGCCGTTGAAGCAGCCAAAGCCACTTTTCGATACACTGCTCCCGGAATTGTTGTACGTGACCCAAACTGATCGTTCATATTATCGCGCCAACTGGGTTCATTGACCAAATCGAAACTGATTTCTTTAGATGAAACATTGGCAAACCGTTTTCCCCACATTTCCCAGTGAAAACAGAAAGCGTCCAATGCTTCCTGATCTTTCCACAAATTGTAAGGTTCATTAAATCCGGCATTTACACAATATCCTGGTGCCCGATGAAGGTTGATACTCACATGTAAACCTGTCTCCTGAGCCTGAAAAACCAATTCCTGAATCTCGTCCACTACTTTCTCATTGATGTTCAAAACATCAGCAGGAGTAACATCCTTTTGACGGTCGAAGGTGATGTAGCGTGGATAAGCCATAGGCAACCGAACAAAATCAAAACCCCAGTCAGCCATCCATTTCAGATCTTGTTTGGTCGTTTTAGACTGGCTTTCATCTTTCGGGGAAAAAGCGCCAAAATAGTCGAGCAGATTAAACCCCCGCCAACGGGGAATCGCATTTTGTACAACTGGAACCAGAGATGATCCGAATGCTAAGTTTCCGGATAATGCTGTGGCAGCTGCAACAATACTAGTTGTCTTTATAAAAACACGTCGGTTAAAATCATTGTTTTCCATAGGTTAGATGGATTTAGTTTAGTTGTAATTAATTTCAGCTAAGTTATTGTATTTAGAACAACTTACTAAAATAATATAGCTCAAATCTAATCGGTAATAATCGAATTGTTTAATCTCCGAATTGACAAATTAAAATTTCAAACCGTATATTTGCCCGACCAATTGCAATCGATTTCCAATGCACTCATTCAAATAATCCACTTAAAAACAGACTATGATACTTGATAAACTTGAAAATGCTGAGCTGTATTCGTGCATCAGCGAAAACCTGAAAAAGGGCTTCGATTTCTTGAAGAATACCGATTTGTCGAATCTGGAAGTTGGCCGTTATGAAATTGACGAAAAAAATGTATTTGCCCTGGTTAGTGAATACGATAGCAAAGCACATCAGGATTGCCGGTTGGAAGCACATCAGGCTTATGCCGATATTCAATACATCGTTTCAGGAAGAGAAGCCATTGGCTTTGCCCCATTAAACGGACAAACAGTAACTGCAGAATACCTTCCGGAGAAAGATATTGTATTCTTTTCAGGAGAAACCACTCAATTGATTGTTGAAGCCGGAATGTTCGCCGTGTTTTACCCACAAGATGTTCACCGTCCGTGCATGCAGATTGATGGTCCGGAGAAAGTGAAGAAAGTGGTTGTAAAAGTGAAAATCTAAATAGGAAAAAGTCAATAGTCATTCGGAAAAAGTTTAAAAGTGACTTTTCGATTGACTATTGACTTTTTTCGGCAGAGTCAGTTGGCAAAATAAGTAACCTTGGCAAAACTCCTTTTGATACCTGATTTGAACCGGTATTTCGGATATCCAAATATGACAATTATTCCTGAAGGCGATTTGGCGGGAAGATTCCATTTCTGCTTTAGCTTTTTGGCACCATATTGAATCATAGGATGTACACTGCCAATCATACACGAGCCTAATCCAAGGCTCTCGGCAGCCAGCATGGCATAAGTTGCCGGAATATACGGATCGGCCGGATCGGCATAGGGCGACGATGAAAAATACAAAGCAAGCGGAGCGTCGTACAACAGGTAATTCTCATTCTTCTTTCGGGTTTCTACCATGAATTTCACCAATGGATTGCCAAAGCTTTTCATCACCTGATAAGCTTCTTTACCCATCAACCGCCACATCCACATCAGCCATGGAGAAAACACCCAACCAATTTTACCGAAATAATCAATTACGTCGAACGAAAATTCACGCACCTTATCTTTTCCTTTAAAAACAACCAAATAAACATCAGATGGAGGTAGCCCCATTGGAGCCGAAACAGCAGCTTCAATGATTTTATCGGTCAGCTGCTCTCCTATTTCCGTATCCTTAAAGTCGCGAATACTCCGGCGACCGATCATCAAATTTTTAAGTTGGTCGTAACCTGGTTTGGTTTCCATTTCCGATAGGTCAATCAGGTCATTCACCGACAATTCCCTTCCTGAAATCTGGATGGCGTTATTCTGGCAAACAGCCATACAATGTCCGCATGCAACACAGCCAAATAAAGCCTGATCGCTGACAACAGGCTTGCCATCTTCCATTTTTAATGAAAAGTCTTTGCATATTTTCACGCAAAGCCCGCAGGAATTACATCGCTCATAGCTAAATGTAATTCGCCCATTCTCGTTGGTTCTGCTTGTGATTATTGCCATAGCACCGATTTTTTATCTAAATTTATGCAGTTTTTCAATAATAACCTAAGCACCAAACTACATTCATGAACCATTCCATATTTTTCCTGAAAGTCTTTCTCCCCCTCTGCTTTTTGAGCCTGAATATTTTAGCACAGGAACGTTACAAAGAAGAAATTACCGATTCGGCAAGGGTTGAAACATTTACGTATGCCTTTAAAGATGGTAAATCGCTCGATATGGATGTATATTTCCCTGTATCCGACAATCAACAGCAAAGGCCCTTAATTTTTTATGTGCATGGAGGTGGTTTCTCCGGAGGAAAACGCAACGATCCCGGGATTCAGGTGTTTTGCAAAAAGCTGGCTCGTCACGGGTATGTTGTTTCATCCATTTCATACCGGTTAACACGTGAAGGAAAAGAAAGCGGTTTTGGATGCGACTGTCCGGCTGTTGATAAGCGAAACACGTTTAATAAGGCAGTGGAAGATCTTCAGGATGCCACCTTTTTCATGATTAAAAACCGTGATAAAATGGGAATTGATCCACAAAAAATAATCATCTCCGGAAGCAGTGCCGGAGCTGAGACCGTATTAAATACAGCCTATCAGCCGCCCTACTGTTATGGTTTGGATAGCGGCCCTGTTTCGTACGCCGGAGTTATATCCATGGCAGGAGCTATTCCCGATACTTCCCGGATTTTCAATGAATCGGCAATTCCATCGCTGCTTTTTCATGGAACTTGCGACAACCTGGTTCCTTATGCTACAGCACCACACCGGTATTGCAAGAAAGACCAGCCCGGATACCTTATTTTACACGGTTCGTACACCATCGCAGAAAAACTCAAGAAACTCGGAACGCCCTACTGGCTCTATACTTATTGCAATGCGTCGCACGAAATAGCCAGCAAACCAATGTCGGCAAATTTTGCTGAGATTATCGATTTCTGCTATTCCTACATTGTCAATAAAGGAACTGAGCAGAAAACGACCATTATGAAAACAGACAACAAAACATGCGAATATCAATCCTTTAACTTTTGTGCCGAATGAAACGCTTCTTTTTTATCATCTTAATTTTTACCAGTAATCTGATCATGGCTCAGAATCTCCAAATTATCACTTATAACATCCGCTACAATAATCCGGGCGACGGCGTAAATGCCTGGCCAAACAGAAGCAAAGATGTTGCTGCTTTACTCGACTTCCATAAAGCGGATATTTTCGGGTTACAGGAAGCTCTGATTGGACAAATCGAAGATATTCAGGCTCAACTACCCCATATGAAATGGGTTGGCGTTGGGCGCGACGATGGTAAAAAAGCAGGCGAATATTCTCCGCTTTTTTACAATTCGAAGAAGTTTAAAGCGATAAAAAGTGGTTGGTTCTGGTTATCTCAAACACCCGATAAGCCAGGTTTGGGTTGGGATGCAGCCTGCAATCGGGTTTGTACCTGGCTCCTGCTCGAAACCGATAAAAAGGATCGGCAATTCATGGTATTTAATACTCATTTCGATCATCAGGGAGTTAAAGCAAGAACAGAATCGGCCAAACTCATTTTGCGAAAAATCAAAGAGTTAAATACTTCAAAACTACCGGTAATCCTGACTGGTGATTTCAATCTGACTCCGGAACAAGAACCCATTGCTGTAATTACCAAAGAACTTCACGATTCGCGTTCTATCACGAAAGAACCACCATACGGACCAACCGGAACATTCAACGGCTTTAAATTCGATAGCCCGCTGAAAGAACGGATCGATTACGTCTTTGTAAACGATTTGGTCGAAGTTAAGCAGTACGGTGTATTAACCGATTCAAAAGACCTGAGGTATCCATCCGACCATTTACCTGTTTTTGTGAATCTGGAGCTGAAAAAGGCGAAGAAGTAATCTGTCTTCCTGAACAATTCCGGCTTCAGTTTGCTTTCTGTTTTCATGAAGGTAGATTTTATCATTGTTGGTCAGGGACTCGCCGGGACTTTGCTTGCTCATGAATTATTCAGGCAAAACAAATCGTTTGTGGTCTTCAACGACCCCGATCAAATCAAATCATCAGATGTAGCGGCAGGATTAATCAACCCAATTGTTTTCCGGAGAATGACCAAAAGTTGGTTGGTGGATGATGCCTTTCCACAAATGGAAACGACTTACCTGAAGCTGGAAGAATTACTGCACGAGCAACTCTATTTTCCGTGTCGAATGCTGAAAGTTTTAAGCGAAGATGGATTTGATTTTTGGAAAGAAAAAGTATTCGCAAATCAATTGGAAGCCTATCTGGACGCTGAACCCAATCTAAATTTCAAAAATACGGGCATATTCAATACTTTCAGTTTTGGTTGCGTTAACAAATCCGGACGACTTGACATCCAAAAACTTATTTTTGCTTTCTACGAATTCTTAAGTCAGCAGAACTGGATCAGAAATGAAAAATTCGATTGCGAAAAGCTAGTCTTACAACTCGATTCGATAGTTTATGATAATATAACTGCTCGAAAGATCATTTTTTGTGAAGGATCGGCCGCTTCTCAGAACCCATTTTTCAAAAATCTGAAGTTTAAGCACTCCAAAGGCGAAGTTTTGGAACTGAAAATTCCGGAATTGAAACAGGATGAAATTATCAACGGTGAAGTTTTTGTGATGCCAATTGGAAACCACCGCTATAAAGTTGGCGCAACTTATAGTTGGGACGAATTAAACTTTGAAACAACAGAATCAGCCCGCGCGGAATTACTTGACAAACTACAAAACATCAGCTTCGCACCTTTTGATGTATTAAACCAAAAGGCTGGGATACGCCCCACGATGCACGACCGAAAGCCAGTTATCGGATTACTTCCGGATCATCCGCAAATCGGCATTTTCAACGGATTAGGTTCAAAAGGAGTTCTGCTTGGCCCTTTTTTCGCCAAACAATTCGTCAATTTCCTGGTTGGAGAATCGACATACATACATCCTGAAGCTGATATCAAACGGTATTTTAAGCATCATTAACTGTCCGAATATTTCCGAAGCCTGTCGTGTAAAATCGGATTATTTTATTCAATTTATAAAGCATTAATAGAATGTTTTCTAATGTTCTTATGATTATGAAATAAACACTTCGATAAATGTTTTTAAAATCATGCTCATTTCATACTTTTGAGGGACCAAATCCAACCAAAATAAAACCTCATGAAACGATTTCTTCTTCCTTTTTTCGTTTTCCTCTTTCTTAATATTCCGTTCAGCCAGGCACAAAAAACGGAAATACAATACTTATCAGGAACGGGCAGCGACCATACCGTAAATTGGGATTTTTTCTGTACTGCCGGACAAAACTCAGGCAAATGGACCAAGATTGCCGTCCCATCCAATTGGGAACTTCAGGGATTTGGAACCTACAATTACGGGCAAGATAAAGATGAAATCCGTGGCAAAGAAACGGGTATGTACAAATATGAATTTCAGGTTCCCAAAGAATGGAAAAACAAGCAAATAAACATCGTTTTCGATGGTTCGATGACCGATACTAAAGTTAAAATCAACGGAACATCAGCAGGAAGAATGCATCAGGGAAGTTTCTACCGGTTTAGATACGACATTACCGATCTGCTTAAATTTGGCAAGGAAAATTTACTTGAAGTGTCGGTTGCAAAACATTCAGAAAACGAAGGAGTTAATGAAGCCGAACGCCGATGCGACTTTTGGGTATTCGGAGGTATTTTCCGTCCGGTTTTTCTGGAGGCCAAACCACGAACCAGCATTGAGCGGGTTGCGCTGGATGCCAAAGCCGATGGCTCGTTCCAGATGGATGTTTCGTTAAATAATATACACGAGCGCATGGAGGTAAAAGCCCAGATCAAAACACTTGCCGGCGAATCGGTAAGCCCACCATTCTCTGTTATTCTCGATAAAGATCAAACGCTGGCTCATTTGCACACTTTTGCTGAAAACATTAAACCCTGGACACCTGAATCTCCAAATCGGTATCTCGTCGACATTCAGCTCATTAACTATTTGGATGTTATACATGAAGTGAGCGAAAAATTTGGATTCCGGACTGTTGAGCTGCGGGAAAGCGATGGAATATACGTTAACGGCGAGAAAGTCATGTTCAAAGGAGTTTGCCGCCATTCCTTCAGGCCAAATACCGGAAGAACCCTAAACAAACAAATCAGTATTGAAGATGTAAATACCATCAAGAACATGAATATGAATGCTGTACGCATGTCGCATTATCCACCTGACGAGCATTTTCTGGATGTTTGCGATTCACTCGGACTATTTGTGCTCGACGAACTGGCTGGCTGGCAAACGGCCTACGACACGCGCGTTGGTTCTGTTCTGGCGCAGGAAATGTTATACCGCGATATTAATCATCCGTCGATTGTTGTTTGGGACAATGGCAACGAAGGTGGCTGGAATACTGATCTTGACCATTTCTTCGACGAACTCGATCCACAGAAACGTCCGCTGATTCACCCCTGGGCCGAATTCAGGAGCACCGACACTCAACATTACAAGGTTTACAACTACGGAGTGGGCACCCATCAGCAAGGGCGCCGGATTGTATTTCCGACTGAATTTTTACACGGATTATACGATGGCGGCCATGGTGCCGGGTTGTATGATTATTGGAATATGATGATGAATAATCCTTTGTCGGCCGGAGGTTTTTTATGGGATTATGCCGATGAAGCTGTTGTGAGAACCGACAAAAACGGGATATTGGATACCGATGGAAACCATGCTGCCGATGGAATACTTGGCCCAAACCTTGAAAAAGAAGGCAGTTATTATACCATTAAAGAAATCTGGTCACCCATATTTTTTCCCAACCGATACATCACGCCCACTTTTAACGGCGTATTCCCAATCGAGAACCGCTACATTTATACAAACCTGAAAGATTGTAAGTTCACCTACAGCCTGGTCGATTTGCCAAATCCTTATGAAGCAGAGCAAAAAGTAAACGAAACCGGCACAATAGAATCTCCTGATCTGGCGCCCGGGCAAAAAGGACAACTGAGTATGTTTATGCCTGTTCACTTTTTCGACAGCGATGTTTTGTATATAACTGCTACCGATCCGCAAGAAAGAGAGGTTTACACCTGGAGCTGGGCAATAAAAAGTGCAAAAACGATTGCCGATGAGATTATTCCACTGGACAAAATAGGCAAGATCAAAATGGTAGAAGACGCCGTCAGTCTCAGTGCACAAGTCAATAATCACTCATTCAAATGGGATAAAAAAACCGGGTTATTATCGGGTGTGAAAAGTGAAAATCAAAATATACCATTTGTACACGGACCAGTTCTTGCATCTGGCTCAGCCGACTTTCAGGAAATAAAAAACTACAGCGAAGGCGACAGCCAAATCGTTGAATGCATTTATAAAGGTGATTTGAAAAAAGTAAAATGGACGATACTTTCGTCCGGATGGCTCAAACTCGAAGTATTGTACAAAGCTCCAAACGAAAACAAATTTATGGGAATTAGCTTCAATTATCCTGAAGATCAGGTTAAAGGCGTCCGGTGGATGGGATATGGACCATACCGCGTATGGAAAAATCGTTTGAAAGGTAACACGTTGAATGTTTGGGAAAAAGCTTATAACAATACCATTACCGGCGAAGATTGGACTTACCCGGAGTTTAAAGGTTATCACCGCAATTTCAATTGGGCGACAATTCAGTCGAAGGAGCAAAATTTCACGATTGTTTGTCCCGACGAAGACGTTTTCCTTCGCCTGTTTACGCCCGAAAAACCCAGAGGAGCCAACAACGACTATACATCTCCTGAATTTCCTACGGGCAATATTTCATTTTTACATGCTATTGACCCCATTGGAACCAAATTCACCAAGCCCGAAACCATGGGACCAATGAGTCAGCCAAACTTGTTTCAGTCTGAAAAATCGATAACTCTTTATTTCGACTTTAGTAAAGCAGAATAATCACACTAAAATAGAAAATAAAGCCGGTTCGTTTAATTTACCACGAACCGGCTTTATTTTTGGCAAATCTGTTTGAAGATTCTAACAAATAAGCACAAAGACGTACTTAAAATACAGTTTTAGACTGAACTGTCTCAAAGTTTGAAAAACTACCTTCGTATTGTTATTATCCAAAAACCAAAATGGAACTCTACCAGGAACTTACGAAAGATGTCAGGTTTGCCGAAGGCCTGAAATCGTGTATGAATTGCGGCGTTTGCACCGCCATATGTCCGGCTGCCGAATTTTACGACTACGACCCCCGAATTCTTATCGGCATTGTTCAATCGAAAGACGAACAGAAAATTGAAGAACTCCTGAAAAGTGACGTGATTTGGTATTGCGGCGAATGTATGTCGTGCAAAACCCGCTGCCCACGCGGAAATACTGTTGGACTGATCATCATGGCCTTGCGCAGCTTATCTCAGGAGCTGGGTTACTTTGCTGAATCAGAAAAAGGTCGTCAGCAACTGGCCATCAAGCGGGTGATTGGCGAAAACATTGTTTATAAAGGATATTGTGTACTTCCCGAGAATCTGGTTCCTGAGATGCACCCCGAACAAGGACCTGTGGGCGAATGGATTTTTGAAAACCGTGTAGCAGTTTTTGAGCGGATTGGCGCCAATTACAATGGTGATGGCGTAGGTGCCTTGCGAAAAATTCCACAAGAATCGATGGATGAAATCTCTCGCATTTTTGAAGTAACTGGAGGTTTTGAGCGGTTCTACAAAATCGAGCATTTCTCTAAGTTAAAAGCCGAGGATATGGGATTTTTCGAAAATGGGAATAATTATTCCGACTACGTCAACCACATTTTTACTACCAACAACGGCAAACATAACCGACAATAATGAAACGAGAAGGCAAAAAACAAATCTGGCAGGACTATCAGAAGGAAATAGCCGACGATCATTACTTCTACGTGCGAAGTTGCATTCGACAGAATTTTTTCCCAGGTTCGGAACAAACCTTTCTCAAGATTTTGCGCAAGGAACTGAATAAAGATATATACGAAAATCCGCACCACACCAGTTGCTCCGGGATAGGTTATCACTCTGATATTGTTCCTTTTGATACCATTCAAACCATTATTGCCAGGCAATTTGCTCTCATGACCGAAGCCGGATACCAGAATCTAGCTGTTTCGTGCATCACCTCGTTTGGCATATACAACGAAATTATCGAGACATGGAAAGAGTTTCCGGCAGAACTGGAGAAAGTTCGTATGCTCCTGAAAAAAGCCACGGGGCGCGAATTTGAGATCCCACAAAATATAGCCCATGCCAGCGACATTGTTTACAAATTCAGGAATGAAATAGCAGCAATTGAAAAAAACAGACTCGTCAATCAAAAAACCGGGAAACCACTAAAAATAGTTGAACACATTGGATGTCATTACTCAAAGATGTTTCCATCCAAAGGCATTGGTGGCGCTGAGTTTCCACATGTATTGGTTGGAATGATCGAATCGTGGGGCGGCGAAGTGGTTGACTATCCTGAACGTCGCCATTGCTGCGGGTTTGGCTTCAGGCAATATCTGGTAATGTCGAACCGTGGCTATTCTGTATCCAATTCGAGAAAAAAATTTGAATCGATGGAGCCTTATAAACCAGATGCAATTGTGAGCAACTGCCCTGGCTGCCCAATGTTTCTCGACCGCTGGCAATATGTGATTGAAGAAATGGAAGGCAAAACCTACGGTGAAAACGGGCATGGAATCCCGGTACTGACCTACGAAGAAATGGCTGGACTAGTGCTTGGATATAATCCGTGGGATATGGGTATGCAAATGCACCAAACCAATGTTGAGCCATTGTTGGATAAGATGGGAATTGAATATGACCCTGATTTAAAATATGCCGGGAAAGACGGAAAACTGATCGGAAAACCGATGTTGGTGGGTTGCGGATGCTGAAATTTTGCAATTTGAAGATTTGAAAATGTAGAATAACCAATGTCCAACATGAAATATTGATAAAACCCATCAACACAGAACTAAACTTTAAACATTGAATCTTAAACTTTAAACTACTTGAAACACATTGTAATTATAGGTGGTGGAATTGCCGGAATGGAAACGGCCAGTGCGCTGACTGATGCCGGACATTGGGTAACGGTGATTGAAAAAGAAGAACAGGTCGGCGGAAAACTGAATAACTGGTCATACCTTTTCCCAGATTTCACACCCGTCGGTAAAATTAAGGATGCACTTCAGGAGAAACACAGTGAAAAAGATTTTTCAATATTAACACAAACCGAAGTTTGCTCCATCCATCGTCAAAATGGCAAGTTTAACATCGAAACTTCAGGAGAACAGAAATTAGAAGCTGATGCTGTGGTTGTTGCCACCGGATACGAACTTTTTGATGCCTGCCGCAAGGAAGAATATGGCTATAAAATTTACGATCACGTAATTACTTCGGCCGATTTGGAGAAATTGCTTTTACCTGATGGAGACCTCTCGGTAGCTGCTGGTGCAAATCCAAAACGGATTGCTTTTGTACATTGCGTGGGTTCGCGTGATGAAAAGTCGGGCAACCATTATTGCTCCAAAGTGTGTTGCATTACGGGCGTAAAACAAGCCATTGAACTAAAAAAACGATTGCCCGAAGCCGAAATCTATTGTTTTTACATGGATTTACGGATGTACGGCAAAAACTTCGAAGAACTTTACCGTGAAGCACAGGAAAAGTACGACATCCAGTTCATCCGGGGACGTTTGTCTGAGGCGTCGGAAAAAATCGATAAAAGTTTGCTGATCAAATCAGAAGATACGCTTTCGGGCCGGCCGCTCAAAATGAATGTTGATTTGCTGGTTCTGCTCGTGGGTATGGAGGCCGGAAAAGGCACGACGAGCGCTGCGGCAACTTGTGGCATTGGCTGCGAAGAATCAGGCTTTTTGAAAACAACCGATTCGTTCCTGAAATCGAATTTATCGGAACAGGAAGGGATATTCCTGGCCGGAAGTTGCACCGCCCCCATGTCGGTAAACGACACTATTTTACACGCCAGATCGGCAGCGATGGAAGTGAACAATTGGCTAAGAATGCATAATTAATGAAGAATTTTGGCTTTACAGTAATTAAACAGCGCACCATCGACTACGATCAGTTTGACGGTCGGTTGTTGAATGAGGTTCTAGAAATGGAGCCATCGTTCAAGGTATGCCTGTCGTGTGGCGGATGCACTGCCACATGCAGCGCAGGTGATTTAGTAAGTTTTAATGTCAGGCGCATGAATCTTTTACTGCGTCGTGGCGAAACGGTCGAACTCGAATCTGAGATTCAAAAATGTATGCTCTGTGGCAAGTGTATGTTGGTTTGTCCACGTGGAATAAACCTCCGCAATGTAATCATGCTCATCAAAAAGAGCGTGCTGAAATACAAACCCGTAAATTCGTAACCGCTATGAAATTTCCTCCATCTTTCATATTGCCATTTACAATCGGGCTTTTATTTATTTCCGGCTTCCTGGTAATTATTGTCGGCATTTGGATTTCAGAACTTTCAAAAATCGACAAAAGCCGCATAGTTCATAATATTTTCACCCGTAAGAGTTTAGCAGCCATTCGCGAAACTGTTTCCGAATCATTACTTCACCGAAAAATATTCAGCAAAAATCCGGTTTTGGGTTATATGCATATGAGCCTGGCTTTTGGCTGGTTCTTGCTCATTGTTGTTGGTCATATCGAAGCCTACGCTCATTATCAAACTTTCAAAGTTCCGGCATACAAAGCTATTTTCATGCGCTACTTCATGACCCAGCCTGCGATCACACTTTCAGGAAAAATACTGGCAGCATGCATGGATTTATTGTTATTGTTTGTGCTTTCAGGTGTCGCCCTAGCCTACTATAAACGAATGAACAGCCGGATGTTCGGAATGAAAAAAACCACGCAGCTTAAAACCGGCGACCGCATAGCTTTAACTGCCCTCTGGCTCATTTTTCCGCTTCGCTTTCTGGCCGAAAGTGTATCAGCCGGGATTCACCACAACGGAAGTATTATTAGTCAACCAACCGGACAATTGCTTTCTTCAATTCTACCGGTACAATCGCTGGAAATGCCTTTGTGGTGGGCCTATTCAGGAGCATTAGGCTTGTTTTTTTTCGCACTGCCTGTTTCCAGATATATGCACATTCCGGTTGAGGTTGTTATGATTTTTCTCCGGAACTACGGCATTAAAGTTCAAAAGCGAATTGATGGCTATTCCAGAATCCAAATCTATTCGTGTTCGCGCTGTGGCATTTGTCTCGACAGTTGCCAAATGACTCATGCTGCCATTAAAGACACCCAATCAGTTTATGCGCTGAAACACATCAGGAACCGAAAAATAACCGACGAAAAATTATTCAACTGTATGCTTTGCGGAAGGTGCCAGCCCGACTGCCCTGTTGGTTTGGAATTGAACAACTTACGCATGACCCAGCGCATTGAATCGACCAAAGAATACAATTCGTCATACGAATATCTGAAGAACGGAAAAGTTGAAGTTAGCCCGCAAACTGAAGTAATTTATTTTGCCGGATGTATGACCCATCTCACTCCGGCCATCATCAAATCGATGAAAGAAATCTTTACGGTAGCCGGTGTAAAATACTGGTTCATGGACGAGGATAAAACAGCATGCTGTGGTCGTCCGTTAATGCAAATCGGACAGTATGAAGCAGCCCGAAAACTGATTGACCACAACCGCGAACGAATACTGGCTTCAGGCGCAAAAAACATGGTAGTCTCCTGCCCCATTTGCTACAAAATATTTAAAGAAGATTATGCGATAGCAGGAATTACTGTTCAGCATCACTCTGAGTATTTACTTAAACTGATGGCAGACAAACGCCTGCCGGTAAATAAATTACCACTCCGGGTCGTTTACCACGATCCGTGCGAACTGGGTCGTGGAAGCGGCATTTACCACCAACCCCGATTGTTACTTGACGAATATGCAGAAATAATTCCGATCAAGAATGAAAAAGAAGCAGCTTTTTGCTGCGGAGGAAGTCTTGCTAACATTAAAATCCAGATGAACGAGCGCAATCAGATACGCGACAAAGCGATGGACGAATACCTCAGTTATCAGCCCGATGTTTTGGCAACCGCATGTCCGCTTTGCAAAAAGACTTTTGCTAAAAACCGTAATCTGCCGGTTCACGACATCGCCGAAATCGTATATATGGCAATTAAAGAACTCAACACTTCTGACTCATCAAAGATGGAAGTTCTGCAAAAAAAGAAAGAAGTACTTTCATCATTGTGCTAATATTTTCCATTCCAGACCTGGATTAAATGCTCTTAAAGGTGTAATTCATCGCCGAATATGAATCCATGGATAAAACTTAGGTAATACCATAATAAATGATACCTTTGTCTTTTTATAACTTTTCTTGAATTTTCACGTTAGGTCATACAGAACTTCACGCAAACTTCTCTCAAAGATAAAACTACACGATTTGCCTTACGGCAGATTTTGAAACTTGCCTTTATTGAGGATTATTAATCTGAAGAATTAATTGAAGATAGTTTTTACACATAAATAAAGAAGGGAAAACAAAATGTTTGAAAAGAAACAACCAAGTTTTACGACTCCTGATTTAACTAAATTACAGGAAGTAATTATTGACGTTAAAACCAGAATATATATTGCAGTTGGAGCTGACCCAAAAGAAGCCAGAAGTCGTTATTTTGAGCGTATTGGCGCAAAAAAGATATAGAAGACTTCAAATTTGCAATAATTTGGCTAAAAATTATTCTGAAAGGCTTATGTCTGTTGTATATCGCAACAGACATAAAACAAAATACATCAATCATTTAGTTGATTGATGTATTTTGTTTTTAAACGAGACCATTTGAATTTCAAACAAGAAATGCATTTTATCACTACACTTCGAATTTGTTATTTATAAACTTCGTCTTTGGCAGCCTGCAACTCCTTCATGATTTGAGGCACCAGCACAAATGGATCATAAGGTTTAACCTTTCCAACCAATTTCAGGGTTTCAACCGGAATATATCCACGATAACCGCTCTGCCTGATAATTTTCATGAGTCTGGCAAAATCAGTTTTCACCTCGCTGGTGTTTCCCAAAACACTTTCTTTCATCTGCCAGTTAACGGTGTATGGAATAACTGCGGCAATATCAGCATACGGATCGGTTACTTTAAAATTGCCGGTATCCAGAATAATTCCGGCCCATTTTGAATCAACAGCTTTTGCCACTTTAATGCACTGGTCAGCAGTTTGAAGCATGTCTCCATGGTTCTGAATACCAATGATAACACCATGCTGTGCACCAAATGCAGCGCACTCTTTGTAACAATCAATCATCCATCCGGCCACTTCATCCCATTTGTTTTCATAGCCTTTCGGAATTTCGCCTGCAAATAAACGAATGACCGGAGCTCCAAGTTTTTCGGCCACAATGATCCATTTCTTGGCCCGTTCCACATCTGCTGCCCTTACTTTAGGATCAGGCGATGCAAAATTGTTACGAATACCGGTGCCACTGATGTCGATTCCCAACTTGAAGGCTTTACGCTTTAATTCGTAGATGTATTCATCCGAAGGCACTTCAGGATAAGTAGGAATGTAGTAACCAGTAATATCAATTGCTTCGATATTTTGAGCGGCACACCAATCCAGCAGATCGAACAAGGTAAATGCAGGTTTTTCAGGTGTTGCTTTTGCCAACAATGCATCGTTGAACGAAAAAGCATTCAGGGCCAGTTTAATGTGCGACTGATTCTTTGCATTTTCAACACTTTGTGCCAAAGATGTTGTGGCACTGAAACCTGCGATTACAATTGCAGCAACGACAGAAAACCAAATACTTCTTCTTTTAACCAATTGATTTTTCATGATTTTTTGATTTAGTTGATTTGCTTCTATTTAAAAGTTCCGTTACTCACAAAGGCAATCTTCTTGCTGTCGGGTGACCAGCTTGGAACATTCATGGTTCCCTGCCCGCCATACAAATAACCGATAACTTTAGCTTCGCCTCCGGCAATTGGCATCAAGCGTAAATAAACCCGTTCGTAGAATGGATGTTTGTCGGCAGGAACTTCTTTCGGAAAGGAAATAAAAACCAGCCATTTATTGTCAGGCGAAACATGCGGGAACCAGTTATTCATCTCGTCGAATGTGAGCTGAGTCTGGTTTTTCCCATCGGGATCCATCCGCCAAACCTGCATTTTCCCGGTACGGGTCGAACAGAAATAGATGTATTTTCCATCCGGTGAATATTCCGATCCATCATCCAAACCTTTAGCAGTTGTTAACTGGATTTCCTTCCCGCCGTCCTTCGAAATTTTATAAATGTCGAAATCGCCGTTACGTTCGGCAGTATAAAGCAAGAACTGACTATCAGGTGACCAACCATGAAAATACGATGGGCTTTTTTCAGTAATTCGCTTTGGAACACCCCCTTCAATTGGCACCGTATAAACAACCGATTGTCCTTTGGTTTCTTCGGGATGATGGCTGATTCCGATTTGTTTGCCATCGAATGAAAGCACGTGGTCGTTGTTGTTTTTAGCAGCAAAATCGGTATTCAGAACACTAGCTTCGTGCGTGGCCAAATCGAAGTTATACAATTTGCCGAGCGAGTTATAAATCAATGTTTTCCCATCGGGTGTCCAGTTTGGTGCCTGCAATGAAATATCGGAGCTGGAAACAATTTGGCGGTGTCCGGTTTCAACGTCCATCACTTCAAGCAAACTTCCCAGATAATTTTTGTACTGAACCAAATCAATGGGAGCAGTATTGAAAATGCGAGTATTGCTGAATTCAACTTCTTCCGAGAACTTGTTGGTGTGCGCACAAACAAATAGTCCGGCAAGTAAATCAGCACCTAAATCAATATTTTCGAGTTTTTCCGATTGATATACTTCTCCGAAATGAGCGACCGACATCGTGTAAGTGTTTCCTTTTTTCTCCAGTTGAAGTACATCGGGACCTTTGATGGTGAATTTTATTTCTTTCATGATTTCGCCCGGAGTGCTTCGGTACTGCAGGGATGTCAGTCCATCACCATGAACCGTACAGGCAATAACCGGAGAGTTTGGAGCGGTTGATTTTCGGATCATGAGACCAGTTTTGCGGTGTAGCTCGTGACCTTCACCAATGAAACGCACCTGCGTTTGAATAATGAAATCGCCGCTCGATTTTTTCGATAGAAATGAAAAACTGTCAGTTCCGAACCAAATGTTTGAGCCTGAACCAGTAATCCGGTAAGTTTGCCCTGGTTCGCGAAAGCTTGCTGTTCCTGCAATTTCAGGAGAACCAATATCCGAAAACTGATCGAAAGAGCCAACTTTTGATCCGGAAATTTGTGCATTCAGGTTAAGGGAAAAGCAGCTAAAAAGGAAGACGAAACTTCCAAATACCATTTGTTTTAATTGCATGAGTTCAAGTTTTATTGGTTGAGTTTGTTAGTTATTTATCCAGATACTGAATCAGCTCATAAACATGAGTGTTCAGCATTTTCATATTATCCAGCAAAGGGTTGTATGGCTCGAAATTGCTGCTCACCATTCCTTTATTCGAGTCGCGGTTCGACGGATCGGTTTTTAAGTTCAGCGGGTCGTTATCCTGGTAGGTAAACCAGTGCCAGCCCACACAGGCTTTACTTTTCAGAAGCTCTATGGTGAAATTCTGATAAAAATAGCCACGATCTGCCTGTGTTGGAACATTCCATCCGGCGCCAGTTCTATTTGGTAATCCGGAATCTTCGCCTTTGGTGTACCATTCAGTAATAATGAATGGCTTGCCCGACCAATTGGTCCAATCGGCCATGATTGACTGAACTGGCTCCCATTTGCGGTAATGATTAATGGAAATAACATCCATGTATTTCCCGGCCACTTTAAACATTTCCGGATTTTGCAGCTCTTCTTTTTCCTGATTAAAACGGCAACCCAGATACAGGTGGTTCGGATCGTATTTACGAATGGCAGTGGTTACTTTCTTTAGGTAAGTTTCCAAATAGAATCCGCTAAAAGCAAGGCGGTCCGCATCATTCACATCTTCCAACGAAGAAACTTTCCCTTTTCGCTCATCGAGCCATTTTTTAGCTGCAATGTAGCCAGCCTCATCTTTCCCCAGATATTGCAGGTGCCGGTCGAGGGCATCGTTCTTCCAGGGCAACTCATTATCGGTGAAATAGCCCAGCAAATATTTATCGTTGGCATATTTGGCAATCGGGGCAATGGCCCGTTCAACATAGGCATCAAATTCAGGATCGAAAACCATCGCCAAATCATAGCGATAACCTTGCCAGCCTGCCATTTCGTATTTTCCGCCGAATTTCTTAATGTGATCTGATTTGTAGTTGCCCATCGGATTAATGATGACCGTATAAACCAATGGCTGAGCCATCTGTCGCATCAAGTCAACGTCCGACCAGGCGCCTGTGCCGTTAAATCCGTTGTCTTTCAGGAACTGACTTTCGCGCTGCACCCAATTTTCGGATGTTCCGTATTTGGCTTTCATGGCAGCAATTTGTCCATCAGAACTTCCGGCCCGATAAACCGCCACTCCTTTGTGGATGAAAGGATAACCTTCCGGATCGACAATCCACCATCGATCACCCTTTTTCTCTACCCTGAAAAATCCGGTAGCTGCCGATTGATTTACTTTCCAGCTTCCGCAGGCATTCAGAGCCGGATCTTTGGTAAACTGAAACCCTTGCAGCCGATCTATGGTTTTCGCGATGTAGGTATTCCAGTTCGGACTATCCGCATTCGTTCGGGCCTTCACCTGATGAAAGTCCGTATTGTCTTCAGAAACTGGAGGAACCTGTGCATCGGATTTTTGACAGGAAATGATTCCAACTGTTGTCAAAATCAGGAATATTTGAAGTAGTTTATGCATTGACCTCATTTTATTTTTTTTCAAACTCGGTTTTCTTCATTTTGTAAAAATCCTGAAGCACAAAAAATGCTTTCTTCTTATCGCCCGTTTCGGAAATTAAACCTTTACGGTTCCATCCATCCTGAATGCCGGGAAGCAAACGGCGTGGAGAACGGAAGTCTGCTAAAATCCACGGAGTCATGCCACGCAATTGTGGTATTTTATCGAGCATTTTAACGGTTTCTTTGAACAGTTCTTCCTGATATTCTTCGGTCCAACGGGCATCTTTCGAACCATGATTTCCCTGTAAAGCATCGCCGCCAAACTCCGAAATCATTACTGGCTTGTTGAAATTGATTTCGAATTCAGCCGTCTTGCATTTATCTATCAATCCATCGTACCAGCCAATGTATTCGTTGAAACTGATGATATCGACCAGTTCCTGAAGTGGGTCGGCTATGACTTGAGTATTCTTTGAACCTTCTTTGGTATGTCTTTCCAAAGCGGCGCTAACCAAACGAACCGGATCCAGACTGCGGGTAGTTTCAATCATCCGTTTCAGAAAATCGGTGCGTTCAGGCGACACGGGCGTTTCGTTGGCTACCGACCAGATAATGATGGACGCCCGGTTTTTATCGCGTGTAATTTCATCGGTTAACTGTGCCTGAGCGTTCTTGAAGGTGGCATCATTTTTCCACTGAATCGTCCAGTACACCGGCACTTCCGACCACACCATAATACCCAGTTCATCGGCCACACGGGTCATGTTTTCGTTGTGTGGATAATGTGCCAATCGCACAAAATTACATCCCAACTCTTTGGCCCAACCGAGCAACATTCGGGCATCTTCAACCGAATAGGCACGTCCGCCGCGAATCCCGTTTTCTTCATGAATACAGATTCCACGAAGGAAAACAGGTTTGCCATTAACCAGAATTTCTTTTCCTTGTGTTTGAAGCGTGCGGAAGCCAATTTTATCAGCCAGCACATTGTTGTTATGTATAAGTTTTACCTCATAGAGATACGGATTTTCAGGCGACCATAATTTCAGATTTTTAACCGGAACGGTCGTTTTGGCCTTTCCTTCGCTGTCGGTTGTGCAGCTTGCTTTAATATTCGCCTCTGGAATTTCAATGGTAACCAGCTGATTTGCTTTTTCAGCGCCATTCAGGATGACAGAAACTTCGATGAGATTTGCGTTGTTTTTGGATAGTTGTATGTAATAATCCTGAATAAAGGTGCTGGCAACCTCAACGATTTTTACATCGCGAGTGAGCCCGCCATAATTCCACCAATCGGTATTAATGGTTGGAACTTTTTCAAGGCTTCGGGTATTGTCAACTTTTACGATTACGAAATTCCCTGCCGGTTTAAGTTTGCCGGTGACTTCAAAATTAAATGGAGTAAAACCGCCCACGTGTTTGCCCAGTTTTTTGCCATTCAGGTAAACATCGGCCTCGTAATTGGCCGCCCCAAAATAAATAAACTGACGAGCGTTCGCTGCCGGAGTTGGATAGTCGAATGCCTTGTAATACCAGACCGAACCCTCGTAATAAAAGAGCTTTTCCTTTTGCGAGTTCCAGTCGCGCGGAACCAGGATGTTATCTGATTTGTCAAAATCGTACTCCACACGTTCCGATGAATCTTGCGCTTTGTAACCCAGAAACAAAGATTCTGAATTGCTTGGATTCGCTTGCTGATCGCGTGCATCCCGGCGGTAATCGTAATAACCGGTCTGGTAAGGATCAACTACATATTTCCACACCCCATTTAAGGTCAGTGAAGATCGGTTTCCGATGTTGGTAATTTGCGGTTCCTGTCCAAACAAAAAATTGGAAGAAGCCAGAAAGATGACCATTAAAAGGCCTGTCAATGTTAAACGTTTCATATTTTATGGTTTTTAAATTTGATTAATCAACCAACTCAAATTTCACCTTTTGGTTATTGAGGATCAGGTAGAAATCGCCGCTTTCAAGATGTCGCATTCCATTGGTATCCGGAAAGCTCAAATCGCGCATCGGGTCAATTTCGAAACGGAAAATGACTTTTTCTCCCACCTTCAATGCCTTCTTTTCAAAGTATTTCAGCTCTTTCATTGGGCGGGTAATGGAAGCCACCGGATCAGAAATGTACCACAGTGCAGTTTCTTTACCATCCATTGATCCCGTGTTGGTTATTTCAACTTCAGCAACCAGTTTTTCATTTTTCCTGATTTTGGCAGCCGAAAGTTTTACTTCACCATACGAATAGGTCGTGTAATTCAACCCATGCCCAAACCAGTATTTTGGTTCTGAAGATATATCCTGATAGCCGCCAATATTGGGCCGTGCCGATTGCCTCATATTGTAATAGGTCGGAATTTGGCCGGTTGCCAACGGAAAAGTAATGGCCAGTTTTCCTGAAGGATTCAGTCTTCCGGAGAGGATACCGGCAACTGCGCTACCGCCTGCAATTCCGGGTTGCCAGATTTCAAGTATAGCATCTGACAACGGTTCGAGCCTGCCCAGCTCGATGGGTCGTCCGCTTGAGATGACCAGGATGATTGGTTTGCTCGTTTTCTTCAAGGCTGTAATTAACTTCTCCTGAAGGACTGGCAATGCAAGTGTCGAGCGAGTGGCATTTTCGCCGCTCCACTTTTTCATTTCGCCCATGCAGGCCACAATCACATCCGATTTTTCGGCAACAGCTATTGCGTCTGCAAATCCAGATTCGTTTTCGCCCTGAAAATCGCATCCCCTGGCATAATTCAGGATTGCTTTCCCTTTAAATTCTTTTTCAAAACCTTCCATCAAAGTTTCCACCGATTCCGGAATGCCCTGCCCTTCCCACGATCCCATCAGGTTGATGCTGTCTTTCACCATTGGGCCAATCAACGCAATCTGTTTGATGTTTTTCGAAAGCGGCAACGTTTGTTTATTATTTTTCAGCAATACCATCGACTCTTCGGCCATTTGTGCTGCAACGGCCATACTTTCAGGCTGGTAATAGCGATCTTTTTCAGGAAGTTCAACCACATATGGCTGATCGAATAATCCCAGCCGGAATTTTAGCCGAAGAATTCGCCGTACCGCATCGTCAATCCGACTCATCCGGATCTTCTTTTCTTCAACCAGTTTTTGCAGATTCTCCACATATACATTATCAACCATATCCATTTCAACTCCGGCCATAAACGATTTTAATGCTGCTTCTTTCCGGTCTTTGGCATTGCCTTGCGCAATCAGATTATCCACCGACCCCCAGTCGGAAACCACAAAACCATCGTGTTTCCAACGCTCTTTCAGAATTTCGGTTAGCGTGTAATGATTGGCCGATGCCGGTACGCCGCTAATATCGTTAAACCCACTCATCAAGGTTGCCACACCTGCTTTTACGCCAGCTTCGTAAGGCGGCATAAAGGTTTCCCAAAGCGTCTGAGCCGACACATCGCTGAAATGATAGTCGCGACCACCTTCGGATAAGCTGTAGCCAATGTAATGTTTCAGGCAAGCGGCAATCGAAGTTTGATCGGCCAGATTCTTCCCCTGATAGCCTTTCACTGAGGCCACGCAAAATTCGGCATTGGTATACGGATCTTCGCCATAAGCTTCGGCAACACGTCCCCAACGGGCATCACGAGCCACGTCAATCATTGGCGAAAAAGTCCAGTCGACACCCGACAGTCGCGATTCTTTAGCTGCCACAGCACATGCCTGGCTCACTAACTCGCGATTCCATGAACATGCTTGAGCCAATGGAATCGGATAAACAGTGCGGTAACCGTGAATCACATCAAAACCCATCAGGATCGGAATTCCCAGCCGGGATTCCTCCATGGCTTTCCGCATGATATCATTGCGGTAAACCGGATTAATGCTGCGGTAAATCAGCGAACCGATTTCAGGACTGACTGCTTTTTTACTGGTTTCAATATTGTTTTCGTTGGCATTTTTTCCGTAGGTTGATTGATTCATCTGAAGAATCTTTTCTTCCAGCGTCATTCGTTTGAGTAAATCCTCTATTCGCTGCTCAACAGGCGCATTTTTATTTTTGTAAATTGGAGTTGTTTTCTGAGCCAAACCCACGAAGGGCATCAAAAACATCAACAGTCCGGCAAATAATCTCCTCATTTTCTATCTTTATAATTTTCAATTTCAGGATTAATCCACCTTTTTATAGATCAACTCAATACCATTTCCAGTCTTTAGGTTTCGGGTATATTGTTTGTCAATCGGATTATTCCAATGTTCTGTAACTCCCAGACTCGGAAGTATTGTTCCGTCGCGCTCCGGATCGTATTTAATACCTGAAGGCGGATTGTTGGCCAAAGCCATTTCTTCCATGGCATAATCGCTGTACATCATGTCGGGCGCATCAGGCCATTCGGTCAATGCAAAGTCGAGCACAACCGATTCAATGGCAACTCCATCCTGAGAAGCGAATAAGCTATTGGGCCACTGATTATTGAATGGTGTTAAAGCCCATCTGGATTCAGGAATACCGTCAACGAATTTATTGCCGTAAATACCATCGATTAGAAATAACATGGTTTTTGCGCCCAAATCTTTATGCCCCATAAAATCAGGATAAACAGAATATTGTCTCTTTCCATCTTTATTCTGACTAAAACCGCCACCATGCGCATTCTTGCGCCAATCGGCTTCAATATCAAGACATCCAAAGAAATTTTTTGAACTGAGTGTTACTCCCTGGCTCACATGTCCTTTCATTAAGGCTAGATTGATCACGTAATCGGCTTCAGTAAAGCAGGTTGCCAGCCCCCTGGTCTGTTTATTGAAATTATAGGAATAAACAAATCCATTTTCCTTAAAAGTTGCTTTCTCCCTTCCGTCACCTCCGTTATGATCTACAAAATGTACCTTTGGAAAAGCCGCGTGACACTTATCGAAAATGTTGTTGGTAATAAACCTGCTTGGGTCGGCAACCGTAATATTTTCAGGCGCAACCCCGCCATTGTTGATTAAACTGCTGAGTAAAGAAAGAACCAGCTGAGGATTTGCATTTATCCGATTATTGCTTTCATGCGCATCAACATTATTCATGTTTATTTTGATGGCTATTTTTTCGCCTGACTTATATCCTGCATCCACATTTCGTTTTGTTTTATTAAAGAAGTGAAACAACGCATCCCACGATTTTTTCTCATTCCTGACATTGGTCAGACTGAACAGCGTTTGTGAAAAGAGCTTATTGGTTTCTGACTGATTATTGAACCGGTCTTCCCACCACATTCCGGTTTTTCCGTCCCATGATGCTATCTTAGGATTGTGCCCCCAGGCTACACGTCCGGGAAACATGCCTTTTGCTTCGCCAAGCGGCAGATTCGGTTTATACCAGACTTCAAGCGCTTTGCGACTTACATTTGCCTCAACATTTGTTTTGGATGTCACCAGAAACGCCACCCCAATTCCAACTACAAAGAATAAGGCAGCTGCAATATACCGGGTTTCCACCCATCGTTGCTTCGCTTTTTTGAATGCCAGAGACGACCCGAATAAAGTCATGAGCCAGATGACAAATCCTGACATGATGGGCGCAGAGGCTTGCATGCACGGATAGGTTGCACGCTGCGGTTTTGGGATTACCCGGATAAGAAACCAAACGGTAGAAGTTATTCCCAATACAATGATTGAAATTCGGGAAGCCAAGGGATTTTTCAGCAGCTTCAATAGCTTTGTAATCAGCAATGAGATTTTAGTTTTCATTTTTTACAGGTTTTATTTTATTAGTCTGAAATCCAGGTAATCGTAATTCATGTTTCCATTCGAAACCGTTCTCAATGTCAGTACATGTATTCCTTTTTTAAGTTTCACTGTTGCCAGGGAATCAATGCGATTCCAGTGGTGCCATTGCCGCCAGGCTACAGGTTCCTTATCGTTTCGGGTGGATGGAATTTTTAACTCTGGTGTAAGTCGCTTCTCATCCAAATCCAGCGAAATACCTCCATCGCCGCTGGCCGTGTACATAAGCCCAATAGTGTATGTACCCGATTTATTTACTTTAACTGTGTAGTTGATCCATTCGCCGGGTTCCGTCCAGCCTGCATAAAGCTGGTTTTTAATGGGTTCTACAACGTTAAAAGGATTGTTGTCAATCGCCGGATCACGAAATTTGGTGTACGAAATATCAACGCCTTCATTCATCCGGAATTCATTCAGAAAAGTTCCGTCAGCTGGATTAAGTTTTCCACTGCCATTGTTTACCGGATCGGTATCGTGATAGGCAATGCCCTCGCCTCCCTGATCGTAGAACTCACATTGTATTTTTCCCGGAATTTGCTGAATGCTATCCTTGAAAGCTGTGCCTTTGTATTTTCCCTGTGCATTGGACTGCAATCCGATAACAATCCAAAGAATGGCCATGATATAAAACGGATGGGAACTATTAGATTTTCTTTTCATAAGTTTCAGTAAGTTGATATTTATATATTTAAATCATCTGTTGTTTTATTTCTCAGAAGAGAATACGACCCTAAACCCAACGCTGTTGCTGAAATGGGTCGGAGTATTTCCATAATGAGCCGTAATCTGGCTGGGTTGTTCCCCCGGGAACCAGCTTCCTCCCATGTGTACGCAAAAATCTTCATCCGATTTCAGACTGTCGTTCAGGCACCATTCCCAGGCGTTTCCACTCATGTCGTAAATGCCCAGTTCATTGGGCTTCTTCAGTCCAACTTCGTGCGAATGACCTTCGCAATTTCCTTTATACCAGCCTACCTCATCCAGATTGTTGCTTCCGGCATACCTGTAATTTTGGCTCTTTCGACCTCCTTTGGCGGCATAAATCCATTCGGTTTCTGTAGGAAGTTTTCCTCCAATCCATTTGCAATAATCATTGGCCCCGTAATAACTGACCATCACCATCGGATAGTTTTCTTTGCCCGACTTGGGTTCCCAAACTCCATTTTTGTATTCCAGCTGCAAATCTCCGGAAGCGATGTTAATGATCGGTTTCCCCTTGAGCATACCATCACTGCCCACCTTTTCAGCATTCAGGAAATGAGCGTACTGCGCATTGGTTATTTCGTACTTCGAGATTTGAAAACTTTCTATTTCTATTCTTCGATCTTTCGAATACAGTTCTCCGCCTTTAACTAAAACCCGTTCAGGATTGATTACCCTTACGCAAGGAAAAAATAAGAGAAGAAAAATTGACGATAAATAAAGATGCCTCATCATTGCTATTGACTAATTACCTCAAACTTATCGGTCAAATAATCCGCCGAACTACGCCCAATCTGAACCTCAAATTCACCGGGCTCAACGATTCGTTTCATGTTGGGTCCGTAGTATTGCAATTTGTCGGCAGTGATTGTGAAAGATACAGATTTTGTTTCTCCCTTTTTCAGGTGAATACGCGCAAAGTCTTTCAATTCCTGAACCGGACGGGTCACTGTGCTGACCATGTCACGAATATATAGTTGAACGATTTCGTCGCCATCCCGTTCTCCGGTATTGGTCACATCGATGGTCGCCTTTACCGGTTCACCTGCAATTACCTTTTTGGTATCCAGTTTCAGGTTTGAGTATTTATACGTGGTGTAGCTCAATCCAAAACCGAACGGATACAAAGGCGAATATTCGCCATTGATGTACGGACTTTCGTGTACATAGGGTTTACGGTTATAATAAACGGGCAGTTGACCAACATGACGCGGAATCGTAACAGCCAGTTTGCCGCTTGGATTCATTTTCCCGAACACTACATTGGCCACTGCAGGTCCCTGTTCCTGACCCAAATACCATCCTTCAATCATTGCCGGAGCTTTCTCTGCCAGGTAATTCACCGATTGCGGACGACCATTGATCAGCAAAACTGCGGTTTGCTTTTTCAACTCAAAAATGGCTTTGGCCAAATCGTTCTGACGACCCAATAAATCCAGATCGTAATAATCGCCCGTATGGTTTTTCCACTCCTCTCGGCAGGTCAGTTCATTGCCACCCATCACCAGCAAAACCGCATCGCAGGTTTTGGCCAGTTCAACCGCTTTCTGAATCCGGAGATTTTCTGCTTCAACCGTTTTTTCCGTAGCTTTAATGGTAGTATCGTTCTCGTAAATCTTGAATCCTTCAGAATAAACGACTTCAAATTTGCCTTTTCCATAGTTGGTCAATCCTTCCAGAATGCTGATTCCCGGAGTTTTATCGTTCGAATAATTACCGTAATGCACATCATCGGCATTCGGCCCAATCACCACCAGACGCTTGATTTTATTTTCGTTGAATGGCAAAGTGCCATCGTTTTTCAGCAGAATCATACCTTCTTCTGCAGCTTTCAATGCAATCTCGCGATGTTTTTTCTGCATCTCCAGTTTTTCTGTTTCGCTGATTGTTTTGATGTAGGGTTGCTCGAACAAACCCATGATGAATTTATTTCGCAATACCCGTGCAACAGCCGAATCGAGTACCGATTCCTTCACTTCTCCGGCCTTGATTTGTTGAGGTAAAAACCGGAAACAATAGTGTTTCCAGTTGCTTGGGCATTCAAAATCCATTCCGGCAGAAATTGCTCTTTTCCCTGCTTCTGCCTGGTTCAGGGCTGCATGTTGGCGGGTCACCATCCGGTTAACAGCATCATAGTCGGAAATCACATAGCCCGTGAAACCCCATTCTCCTCGAAGCACATCGTTGAGCAACCAGCTGTTCGCATGGTTTGGAACCCCGTCAATTTCGTTGTACGACGCCATGACGGTGCGCACATTGGCCTTTTTGACCGCCATTTCGAAAGGATAGAAATGATTCTCGCGAAGCACACGTTCCGAGAAATTGGCCGGTGCAAGATTGGTACCGCCTTCGGGTTGTCCGTGTCCGGCAAAATGCTTGGCACAGGCAATCAGGTGGTTTTGATCGATTAGCGGCGAACGTCCCTGTAATCCAAGAATCGCGGCCACACCCATTTGAGCTACATGGTAAGGATCTTCGCCCAAAAATTCATCGGAGCGTCCGAAACGCGGATCGCGCAGCAAATCGATGACCGGTGTTGCTGCATGGGTTATTCCATAACTGCGCATCTCTTTAGCTACCGCAGCAAACACACTTTCCACCAATTCCGGATCCCAGGTGCTGCCCAATGTTGGTGAAACCGGGAACACTGTGGATTGCGTATCATTGCCAACAAACCCATGACAACCTTCTCCGTTTGAAATAGCCGGTATGCCAAGTCGGGTTTGCTCCACAAAATACTTCTGGATGGCATTAAAATTCGGAATATATTCTGCTGCCGGAAGCTTGGTGTCAAATTGCAAGAAACCGATTCCGTCTTTGATGGTGTCGCCCAAATTCTTTAGTTGTTTCTGAAAAACCTGGGGATCGCTTGTTTTGGTGGCATCCACATGCCAGATATCCAATTGATGGCATTTATCTTCGAGCGTCATTCGCCCCAGTAAATCTTTGATGCGTGATTCGATGGGAGCCGATTGGATCCTTGTAAAGTGGTTTTTGTGTGGGTTGGGCCTGAAGGATTCCGCAGGCAAGTATTAAGGCAATAAAAAGGGAAAAGTATATCTGTTTCATTGGTTCTATTGTTGTCTTAGTTTATTTTCAAATTAATTGGCCAGTTTGGTTTATCCTTTGCCGTCTGCTTTAGCAGACGGATTGATTGCTAAAAAACAATTGGCTTTAGCCACACATTATTGGGCTAAAGCCCTGTCTTCTCCTCCTTCCTCTATCCGTTGACTAAAGTCAACGGCAAAGGATATCTTCTAAAATTTGCTATTTTATAATCCTCGCAATTTCCAGTGGGATAACCTTTCCGTTTGGAATGTGCAATTCGGCTTCGCAGGTATTGTTGGCCGGATTTAGGTCTTTACTTTCCGGTACCTCAATTTTGGCGGTTATTTTGAAGTTACCATTTGCTGCTTTCCAGTTCTTGCCTTTCAATCCCTGGGCACAGGCCAGTTCCATACTGCCCACCGGAATTGAGCTTGATTTGGAATAATACCTAGCAACTTCTTTACCATCCACATAAAAACGGATGAGGTGATCATCGCCTATTTTGGTGGCGGCAGTTCCGTTGTTGATGAGTGACGCCATGAAAACCACTTCGTCTCCCTCTTTCGGGAAAGCTGGCATGGTTCGAATGTTTTTCACCGACAAGTCGGCTTTGCCTTCCGCTTTCGTCAATGTAAATTCTGCCTTCAGCGGCAAAACATCCGACGAACCTCCAACCTGCGCGATGAACTCTCCTTCAGGAACCTGATACGATTGGATTGCGTCGTTGTAGATGTAAAACTCTTCAGGAGAAATAGTGATTGCAATGGTTTTTGACTCTCCCGGATGCAGAAATACTTTTGCAAACCCACGAAGTTGTTTTTTAGGCATCGGTAAATCAGGAACGATCTTACCGGTTGAAAGATAAAACTGGGCAACTTCCTCACCGGCCACTTTTCCAGTATTATTCAGGTCGAATGAAACAACTATGTTGTCGCCAACTTTGGCAGTTGGGTTGTTTACTTTGATATTGCTGTACTCAAATTTGGTGTAACTCAATCCAAATCCAAAGGCAAATTCAGGAGTTAGATTTTGTGAATCGTACCATCGGTAACCCACTCCTTTGCTCACCAGGTTGCGGAAATCGGGACTGACCGGGAAGATCTGACTGTCGTCTTTGGGCATCGTGGCAGGCATCTTTCCGGAAGGATTGTAGTTACCAAACAGCACATCGGCAATGGCGCGACCGGCTTCCTGTCCGGGATAGAACGCATAAAGCAATCCTTTGACATCGTTGATCACCGGAGTGACGCTGCAAGTTCCTCCCGAAATAACTACCAAAACGATGTTTGGATTCACTTTGGCGATTTCTTTGATCAGTTCATTCTGCATTCCGGGCAGCAAAACAGTTTGTGAGGCACGGTCGGGACGGTTAACCACACCTCCGCCTTTTTCATCGTTTTCTTTATCCAGAAAATATCCCTCACCTTCAATCGTGCTGTCGATTCCAGCCACAAAAAGCACCACTTCCGATTTTTTTGCGGCGGCAATGGCGTCACTGAATTGTTTCTTATCGCTATCGTTGATATTGCAGCCTTTGGCATAATTAACCCGATCAGCTCCCAGCATCGACTTGATTGCTTTCTCAACCGGTATCCGGTACGAAGGTGTAACATTCGAACTGCTATGTCCATCGAGTGGCAGTACAGCCGCATTGGGGCCAATTACCGCGATTGATTTTAACTGATTCTTATTTAGTGGCAAAATTTGGTCCTTATTTTTAAGGAGCACCAGGCTTTTCAAACCACTTTCGTACACCAGTTCGCGGTGGTCTCTGATGTCGATCACTTCTTTTGGAATAACCGGCACTCCGTCAATCATTCCTGAAACGATTTTGGTGCGCAACACATTCCGCACGGCACGATTGACCAGGATGCTGTCGAATTGCCCGCTTTTCACTCCGGAAGGTAGTTCATTGATGTACAGGTCATTGCCTTCGCAAAAATCCAACTCCGATTTCAGGGCTTTGCCGGTGTCGCTGAATCCGCCCCAATCGCACATCGAGTAGTAATCGTAACCCCAATGGTCTCGAAGAACATCTTTTATCAGGAACTTATTTTCAGCACACTTGTCGCCGTTTACCCAGTTGTAGGCGCACATCACCGACATCGCGCCACCTTGCTGAATGGTACGCTTCCAGTGATAGCCCCAGAATTCAACCAAACTGCGCTCGTCGCTCAGGTAATTGTTGGTCCGGCGATTGAGTTCGTAAGTATTTAAATTATAATGTTTGATGGATCCAAAAACTGAAGTTGAATTTTGTCCCAGTACAAATGCTTCGGAAATGCGGCCTCCCAAAAACGGATCTTCGCCAATGGTTTCAGGAGCGCGGCCAATTCGCGGATCGATCAGTAAATCGAGCGTTGGACCAGCAATGCGGTCACGGCCACGTGCGGCCTGTTCCTCGCAGATTGCCCTTCCAACACGGGTAATTAATGCAGGGTCCCAGGTGGCTGCCAGCGCAATGGTCACCGGAAAGGAAGAATAGCCTTTGGCGTTATTTCCAATTCCATGAGGGCCATCGCTTCCCTTGAACTGTGGAATGCCCAAACGTTCGTTTCCATCGGTCTTGTAATAAAGCTGCTCAATTTTTTCCTGCATGCTCATTTTAGCCATCAGCGTATCGAGTCGGTGTTCCAATGGACTCTGAGTTTCGATCTGATGAAAAGAAGAACATTGTGAAAAAGTAATAAATAAAATTCCTATCCAGATCAATTTCAAAAGGTTGAGTCTTGTTCGTTTCATTTCAGAATCGGATTATATCTGTTATAATTCATAAACACGGACATAGTCAACCATAAATTGTTGTGGAAAAATGGAATCATCTATTCCAGGTTCCCCCGCCTTAAAATTGACCCAAAGTGCCTGGTTGAGAATTAAATATTGTGGTGCAAAGAATGGCCATTCACCGATCCCTTCACCTTTTGACTTGCACGAATAGAACATCTTGTCATCCATATAGAAATCCATCCTGTCCTTGTACCATTCGACAGCATAGATATGAAAATCCTCGTATGGTTTTTCAACGGTGATTTTACCACCACGAGCAGTTCCCTTGGTATGGTTGTAATCCCGGGTATGGATATTTGATGCAACGGTATTTGGATCGTGTCCCCAGTATTCCATGATATCGATTTCGCCACATGCAGGCCATCCTCCGGTGAGACCAAGTGTCCATATTGCCGGCCACATGCCTCTGCCTTTTGGTAGTTTTGCCCTGACCTCAACACGGCCATAAGTGAATTCGAATTTGCCTCTGGTGTTAATCCGTGCTGACGTGTATTTTTTATTGCCATCAACATTTTCCAAAAGGGTGGTAATGATCAGTTTTCCATCTTCAACCCGAATGTTTCTGAGGTCTTTCGTGTGATACTGGGGTTCGTTGTTCGATCTCGCTTTACCTACTTCAAAGTTCCACATGGTTTCGTCAGGCAGACCGTTTTGATCAAATTCTTCAGCCCAAACCAGATTTTTGGTCTTTGGCTGGTTGTTGTCCGGAAGAAGCTGACCGTACGATAGAAGTGTAAAGAATGAAAATGTAATCAGAAGTTGTGTTTTCAAAATAGTAGGTTTTAGGTTATTTAACAGTGAGTTTTGTGAAAATGTGCTGAGGAACAGCCGTACCTGTAATTTCATCGAACACAGCATTCTCAAATGGGAATAAGGCTCCACGAATTTCACTTCCCAGAATATTAATTTCATGCGAATTCCTGATTTGAAAACAGGTATGATAAGGCTTCCAAACTCCTGTAGTCCGATGGCTTATAAAGTTAGCAAAAAGAATATTTCTTGAATCCTTCATGTAAATTCCTAAGGTTTTCTCACAGCCCCGGTCTTCTTCCAACTGGAGTGCATAAAATGACCAGTTTTCGATGTTTTCGAGCTTTATTTCAACCTCCTTATGATGCTCAACTGAAATCTCGTAGAATTTCCCCGGAGTTTTGGTTTCGCTCACATAAAAAGGAAGTTTCGACCTTTTGTCGTTTATCCAGAAATTTTTAAATATCCCACCACCACCGTCAGTGATCCAGATGGTGCAACTCTGTCCTTTTCCAAAAAGAGAGCCTGCTCCACCACCATTGAATAGTCCGTCGTTGATATATGATTGACTTCCAGCCATCCATTTTATACCAATGACTCCCGGATTATTTCCGAAATTAAAACCGATTCCAGTAATTCCATTTGTTCCGTTTTTTGGAGCAATCAAGAGTGCTTTTTTATTCTCCGGATCGGTAAACCCAGTAGTTTCGTCTTTCAGAATCAGTTGCGTCATCGATGGATGAAAACCAATCAAGGTAGTCTGTTCGCGCAAGGTTATTGTTCTGGAAATAGCATATTTTCCCATCGGAACATATATGGTATTGTATTTGGCAATTGCTTTTTCAAAAATGTAGGTACAATCAGTGGTTCCGTCTCCTTTGGCACCCAAATCGGAAATATTAACCCAACCCGACTGCTCGGGTAGTTCAGGCATATCTCTTGAAGTAAACTCACCAAGAGTTTCAACGGGTGACTGATCTATTTTTGTGGCAAAATCAACGCGTCCATTTTCTCCGGAAGGCACTTCAATATGCAAACCGTGAGAGAAATTTTTCACCACATAAACCGGCGAAGGCGCAGCATAGTCCATCTTCACTTCACTCTTCGACCAACCTTGTGTACGACCGTTAAATCGCACACTAAAAGGGACATTTGAAAACCTGAGATTATCAAGATTGACCTGCAAATCAGGCGGAACAAAACTATTAATCTGCATTCCTGTTTTTGAAATGTTCTCGAACCAGGAATCTTTGACATACAATTTTTCGCGATCGGGAACTAAAATACCTACAGGTGCATTTTTAAAACGACTGCGAATAACCAGCATTCGGGCACCGTTGGTTATCAGGGATGCTTCTCGCTGTTGGTCGAAACTACAGTCCAAAACCATACATTGCCAGTCGGGAGGTGAAGCATTGGTTTTAATTCCCCATTGGCCACCACGGAATGTGCATTTTTCTATTATATTCCCCATTTCCTCAACAGCCCCTCGGCCATTTCCAATATTGAAATCAATGTTTTCGAGCGCACAAACTTGCGCAACGTGGTATCTTACCGCAATTGCTGCCGAATTGCCATTCCCAATTTCAAAGTTGATGTTGCTGATGCCTGAGAAAAAAGTAACCCAGGTTCCATCCATAAATTCAGGAGTTTGCCACACTCCGGGCTGTGGATCCCGGCTAGCGCCCTTGCTCTGGCAAAAATGAACCATGTATTTATGTTCGCCCTCCTGAAAACCCGGAGTATTCTCGCCCAGCTTAAAGGTTGGCCGGTTGGTTCCATATCCGATCAGGCGAATACCCGACCAAAGTCGAATTGTTTTTCCCAGTCGGTAAATACCTTCAGGAATAAATATTATCCCACTTTGCGATGCATTCAATACCTGATCAATGGCTTCCTGTAGAGCTGGGGTATCATCGCCCACACCATCGGCTGATATCTTAAAATTCTCTTTAGTAAAATATACTGCTTTCGGATCGTTAATCTTTTGGGTAAACACAGATTGACTGCCATTTTTCTGAGCCATCCCGGTTAAAGTAGCCAGAAACATCAGGATTATAAAAAAGGTTGGTATAGGTTTCATTAGGATTGGTTTAGGTTAGTTTCATTATTTCAGACCAGATAAAAATCCGTCGTAGGCTTTCTTTTTTGCGTAATTGCTGTCGAAGAGCAGAGGGTATTCTTTCGGATGCCACCAGCCCGTAAGCCAGGTGTATTTGTCGGTCACTCCCCAAGTGGTGATAGCGAACTTTTGTGCCTGTGGCAACGACTCGAATGATTCGACAATTGACTTGTACATATCTGATTGCTTCTGCTTTTCGGCATCAGTGAAAACATACGAATCGGATTTGTTTTGGTTTACCCGAATGTCCAATTCTGAAATGTGTATCAGCAATCCGGTCGTGGCAATATCTGTGAGTCCTGAACTGATCGTGGTTTTACTGGTCCAGATAGTTGTGTGAAACTGATCGCCAATGCCGTCAATGGGATAACCACTTTTTTTAAATCGTTCCACCATTTTTTTCATCGAATTTCGTTTGGCTGAATTCAAAACCTGATCGTAATCGTTGTAAAAAAGCTTCACGTCAGGATCGGAATTACGGGCATACTGGAAACAGCGGCCATAAAAAGCAATCGGATCTTTAAACGTTTTGTAAACCGTTGCATCCACACGAAGAGAACCATCATCGGCGAAAATTTCGTTGGCCACATCCCAGCTTACAATCTTTCCCTTGTATCGGGAAACAACAGTCTGGATATAGGTTTTTACATTGTTCTCGAAGTTGAGTGAATCGTATGCTGCTGTTTTAAACCAATCAGGAAATGATTGGTACCAAAGCAGGGTATGCCCATGAAGTTTCATGTTGTTCTGAGCCGCATAATTAACCAGATAATCAACATTCGTCCAATTGTAGTTTGATAATGAAGTCCAGATTTGGTTCATCTTCATCTCGTATTCGGCCGATAACTGGTTGTAATTGTTTTTAAAGGCGTTGGCAAAATCAGCTTCTTTCAGGTGTGATACTGTAACCGCTGCGCCAATCGGGAATTTGGCTTTTTCTTTCAGTGCTTTTGTTTCAGTTACGGGGAGTGTAACCGGAACATTCTGATCAGAGTCAGCTTTCTTTGAACAACTGTTTAATACGATTAATGAACTAAGACAAACCAACAAATACTTGTAAATATGTTTTTGGCTAACAAAATTGAACATGGTCGAGCTTTGATTTAATAATTGAATTTTCAGAAAATGGAGCGCTATTTTAAAGGCAGCGCCTGGCAAAAACTCACCAGGCGCCACACTATATTTAAACCAATAGAAAATAAACTAATTAGTATCCCGGATTTTGAGGGAACGTAATCATAATGTCGAGCTGGCTCTTTGGTATTGGCCACCTTGTATGATGCTCGTCCATTGGAGTCTTTTTTGAAAAGGCTCCGAGAGTACCTCCAAAATAGTGATATGCATTATATTGCTCCACCAGCTTTCCAATTCGTTTCAGGAAGAACCAGCGTTTCCCTTCGAAAGAAAATTCACGGGCATCTTCGTCCATAATCGTTTTTAAATCAACAGTGGTCACATTGGCAAGCCCCGCACGAGTTCGAATCTTATTGATGTATTCCAGTGCTTTTGCATCTGAGCTACCACCAATTCTCCAATGAGCTTCGGCCCCTAACAGGTAAACTTCAGCCAAACGGTACATAATTTTATCACGATACGACATTGCGGTACCTGCTGGTTTTACAAAGTCCCTGTATTTCATGCAACTCCAATGATACTCTCTGATATTGGTTGAATAAGGCAGCGCTTTAGGGATTGGCTTTCCGAATGCAGGTGAAAGAGGATTATTTACAATAAGAGTATCAGGATAATAATAATACTTCATGCGTTTGTCCTTAGACACATCGTACAATCCCCTTAAATAATCATTAGGCAAATTCCATCCAAAGGCATTACCGCCATATACATTATCCTCAATAATAGGATTTGGTTGTCCTGTAACTTTGATTTCGTAAAAACGCGATTGAAATGCAGCACCAAGAGGAGAACCAGAGCCTCCTGCACGATTATCAGCACCACCAAGGAGTTCGTCAAATGGCAAAATCATCATGGCTTCGTTGTGCTTCAAACTTGTTGCACCAAAAACCTGATCAACAGTAACCAGCGAATAGCCTCCATTTGCAATAATCTGATCGCTTTGAGCTGCTGCGGTAGCATAATCACCAGTCCACATTGCTGACTGCGCACGTAACATCCGTGCCATACCCTGTCCGATTTTTTCTTTAGTTCCGCTATTATAGGCAAGATTTGCAATCGCGTAATCAAGATCTGAATTAATCAGTTCATAAATTTGTGCCTTTGTTGCCGGCTTGTATTCAACCGGATCGAATGCATTCGCTGAAGTAGTAGGAATAGTATCCAAAAGAATGTTGTCGTAGATGGTAACCAGACGCAAATAAGTCATCGCTCTGATAGCTTTTGCCTGTGCCACCATTTGTTTCTTCGTATTCATATCCATCGCTACATTTCTCGCGTTAACGATTACAGCCGATGACCTATCAATCATTTGATACCCATTTATCCACATGTCAGAATAAAAATCGATACCACCAATCATGCCCGACTGGTAAATATTTGCATCATTGTAAGTTCTGGTAATACAAAGATCGTCAGCACAATAAAACCAATAATTTGCACGGGTATCATTGGTGTCAATAAACCGGTAATAGCGGCGGTTTAAGCTGTATAATCCATTCAGAGCGGTGGTTAATCCTGACTCACTCTGATAGATGATTTCACTGTTGATTTTATCAAACTGATTTTCATCCAGCCATTTCGTACATGATGTACTGAATAGGAATGTTCCTGTTATTATTAGTATTAATAGTTTTTTCATTTTTATCTATATTAAAAAATTAATCAGTAATCTATTGAATTTCTGCAGAATAGTCCTTGTGCACTATTCTTAGAACCCTACCTGAACACCGATACTAATTGTTTGAGATTCCGGATATGCATCAGAATCCTGTTCAGGGTTGAAAGAGTAATAGTCAGTCAGCGTGAGTAAATTCTGACCGGTACAATAGATTCGTAACGAATTCAATTTAAGATTTGAAATTAATTTAGCTGGCAAGGTGTATCCGAACGAAATGTTTGACAATTTCACAAATGATGCATCTTGTTTTGCACATAAATTCATATAGGAAGGAGACGACGCGTTGGTTGGGCGTGGGAAATATCCGCCTGGGTTTTCAGGAGTCCAGTAGTCAACTTTAATACCGTTGAATAGACCTCTTAAATCGCCACCATACTGATATTCTGCCAGGTATTTATTGTATCTGGTAATTCCCTGAACAGTGGTAATATCAGCTGAAAAGTCAAATCCTTTGAATTTGGCATTCAGGTTAAATGAGCCTAACCATTTGGGCATTTTCGATATAATCTGCCTGTCCGAATTATTAAGTAATTTGTCGCCGTTAACATCTTTCACTCTTACTTCACCAGCTTTTGCAGTAGGCTGTGCCGAAGTTTTAATCGCATCAGCATCGCTTACCTGCCAAATACCGTCATAAATAAAATCGTAAAATACGTCGATTGGTTGTCCGATAAACCAGTTATTTGCAGGGTAGTCATCTTCAGCGCCATCTCCGTTCAGGTCACCAAACAGCTTTACAATCTGGTTTTTATTGGTTGAGAATAGAATTCCGGCGCCAAGGGTAAAATCTTTCTTCCTGATAATTTGCCCATCCAACTGGAGTTCAACCCCGGTATTGCGGATTTCACCGATATTATCCCGAATAGTGGTGTATCCGGTTGCTGCATTTACATTGCGGTTTACTAATAAATCGGTTGTGCTGGTATTGTAATACTCAACTGTACCGGTAATGCGGTTGTCGAAAAATCCAAAATCAACAGCGGTATTCAATGTAGTAGAAGTTTCCCATTTCAGATTTGGGTTTGGCAATAACGATCCCGGGGCATAACCCGAAAGTTTATTTCCGGCCTGAATATAATCCCACTGATCAGCTGACGCCAAACTTCCGTAAGGTTGAATAGCTTCGTTACCAACACTACCGTAACTTGCTTTCAGTTTCAGGTTAGTTAAAGGCCTGAAGTTGGCCAAGAAAGATTCTTTGTAGATGTTCCAGCCTATTGCTACTGCAGGGAAAAATCCCCATTTACTTTCCTTTCCAAATACTGAAGATCCGTCGCGACGGCCGCTCAATGTGACATAGTATTTTGAAGCATAATCGTACTGCATACGACCTGCGAACGACAATAATCTGCGTTGCGATCCGCTAATACTTGGATTCCATGATAAAGCTGACTCCAGTCCATATACACCCAGAAGGTCGTTTGGCACTTTCGGGAATCCGAGTTGAAAATAATGTGAGTTTACTTCATTCACACTCTGAATCCAGGTTGTAGATAAGTGATGGTTATTAATATCTTTCGCATAACTCAAAATATTATCAACCGTCCATGAATTGTTGTCCTGATAGGTTAAACTTCCACTGCCCATTCCGTTGGAATACCCGGCATTTGAATGCACTGTACTGTAATTATCCTGTCTGTAATTCCAACTGCGACGGCTGACATTTAATTTGTAAGTTAAACCGGCAAAAGGAGTAGCTTCAAGAAAAATATTCACCAAATCGTTTCTGCTATTCTTTACCAGACTAACTTCCTGAAGGTCGTTTAATGGGTTCCAGTTTTCCTGAAAACCTGTAGGGTGAACCCTTAATGAACCATCATCGTTATAAACCAAACCTAATGGCGAAGATCTTACTGTTTCAACTAAAACACCGCCTACGCCCGGATCGTTTGATTTTGTAATAGACAATGAACTGTTCAAGCCAAATTTCAACCATGAACTAATGGTCTGATCGAGATTGAAGCGAACCATTCCTTTATTGAAATCGGTATTGGGTACCACCCCCTTTTGATTCTGATAGTTGGCGCTGAAAAAGAATTTCGTTTTTTCGGTACCTCCAATTATACTAAGATCGTGGTTCTGAATGGAACCTGAACCTATAACTATTTTCTCCCAATCAATATATGATTTGTTTTGTAACGAAGCCAGTTCAATGGCACTAAACACCACGTTGTCGTTGCCAAAAACTTCTTTATTATTTGCCCGGTAGGCTTCCCGTTTAAGATTTGCGAATTCATCAGGAGTGTAAACATCGAAGTTTTTATGTACGTTTTGGATACCATAAAAACCATTATAGGTCACCTTGGTTTCTCCGGCTTTTCCTCTTTTTGTAGTAATAAGAATTACCCCATTTGAAGCACGAGCTCCATAAATAGCCTGTGCAGCAGCATCTTTTAAGATTTCAACCGAAGAAATATCACTTGGATTAATGTCGTTGATAGCGCCAATTTCAACACCATCGGCAATTACAATTGGTGATGTTCCGGCAGCCAGAGAGCCTTTACCACGAATCTGAATATTTGATGAAGATCCGGGACCAGCATCAGTAGTTGTAACCTGTACACCAGCAGCTTTTCCACGAAGCATTTCACCCACATCAAGGGTAACTACTTTGGCTAATTTTTCAGCCTTAACACTGGCAACAGAGCTGATCACATCGCTCTTCTTCTGAACGCCATAACCCACTGCAACAACCTCTTCAATTCCAATGGTTTCTTCTTCCAATAACACATTGAGATTTGCTTTAGAACCTACCGCAACTTCCTGAGTTTTCATTCCTACAAATGAAAATATTAAAGTCGCTTTTTCAGGAACATTCGAAATTGAGAATTTACCATTGCCATCGGTGATCGTTCCGTTAGTGGTCCCCTTTATAACTACTGAAACTCCGGGAAGGACTCCTCCACCTGAATCGGTTACTTTACCGGTGACCGATTTTTGTTGCTGATTGGGAAGGCTGAAACTACCTTTCTGCTTGTCAACAAGCACAATCTGTCGGTTAACCACTTCATACGAAACTGTTGTTCCTTTAAAAACCTGATCCAACAGATATTCGATCGATTTTTCTTTAATGTCAACATTCACAATCCTGTTCACATCAATATTTTCATTCTTGTAGAGAAAGAAAAATTCGCTTTGATCTTCAATTTGCTTCAGCACTTCTTTTACTGAAGCATTCTGAAGTGAAATGCTGAGTTTGGTTTGCTGAGAATAAACACTTGCACTCACGTGAATAAGCGCTGCCAGAAGGAAAAACATAGTAAGCTTCATAACTCGTAACCATTTAAAGAGGGAGTGCCGCGACCCCTCATCATTAAACCATTTTTTTTTCATAAGTTTGCAATTGTAAAAGGTTAAACATATCCCGTCCTAACGGGGTTTTTTATCCATGTTTCATGTTACAGCATGAATTATAAGGGAAAGTGTTACAGCACTTTCCTTTTTTTTATCATGGTTTCTTTATCAGAACACTATTCACTTTTATCTCATAATTAATTTTTGTTGTTTTCGAAACCAGAGCCAGCATTTCTCTAAGACTTTCGGTCTTTATGGTCATTGTAAACCGTTCTTTGGTATTGACAGATGGATCGACTGTGATTTTGATGTCGTACCATCGTTCCATCTTTTTAATCACTTCATCGAATGTAGCATCATCGAACTTTAACAGGTTTTCTTTCCATGAAGTATAGAGTTCCGTATTGACTTTCTGGTACTTTAGTCCATCGGTTTTGCGGTTCAGAACAACTTGCTCTCCCGGATTTAATGTCACCTGCTCTCCATTGTCTATATTCGAAGCATTTACCGATCCTTCTTCCAATGTAGTGTAGTATTCACCATCCTCCGGATAAGCACAAACATTAAACCGTGTTCCAAGAACTTTCACTTTTAACTGCCCGGCATTTACGATAAAAGGATGTTTCTTGTCTTTGGCCACATCAAAAAAGGCTTCACCTTCAACGTACACATCGCGGGTATTGCGGCTAAACGCCACCGGATATTTAAATTTTGTTCCGGAGTTAAGCCAGACTCTTGTACCATCGTATAATAAAATCTGAGACCTTTCCCCATTTGGAACCTCAATAGTATTGTATAGCGATGATAACTGATTGTTTTGGCTTCTGTTAATAAAATAGAGACTTAACGAACCCAATACAAAGGCCAGAATAAACACGGCCGCATATTTCAGAAGCGAACTGAATAATACATTTTGCAGTTCAATACGTTTGGGTTCAGGATAAGAAAAAGCAGGAATCTCAATTTCAGCCGGATGATCAAGTCCGGTTGCAACCCATAGGTTTTTTAGTTGATTATATTTGTTCTGATTGTCGGCCGACGCTTCAATCCAATCAAGAATTTCGACAATTTCGATTTCTGAAGTGACATCTCCACGAATGTACCCGATTAACTTTTCTTCGTTCATAGATGAATGAGATTTGAATGTATAACCTAATCAATCCCGTTTACCCTTATGTAGAAAAGTTATTTTTTTTATTTCTGAAAAAGAAACAGGATGTAGAATAAAGGAAGGTAATCTTTTAAATCTGATTTTAATGAACGAAGTGCCTTCGAAATTTGAGCTTCAACCGTTTTGACACTCAAGTTAAGCTCTTCTGCGATCTCCTTGTTTTTCTTATCCTCAAAACGGCTCATTTCAAACACCTTGCGGCAGGCCGGCGGTAATTTATCCAAGGCAACCTGTATCTGAGCCTGTAGTTCTTCAAAGACAAAATCGCTTGTATCAAAATCAGACAAAGACTTAAAATTAACATCCAACTGTCTCGCCTTAATATAGTTGTCGTAATTTTGTTGCGACTTCAATTGACTTATGATTTTGAGCGATTTATTCTTGGTAACTGTGAATAACCAGGCATTTAGGTTGGTATCGTTTCGTAAATTGTTCCTTTTATCCCACAATTCAACAAAAACATCCTGAACAATATTTTTTGAAACTTCGGAATCAAGCAGATACTGTTTGGCAAAAAAATTCAACCGAGGGTAATAGAAACGATATACTCTTTCAAAAGAAGACTCATCTCCAGATACGATCTTTTCCAGTATTTCTTTGCCCCTCAAATCCAAAATTATAAGTTTTCGTTTGTTTTTATCGAAATGAATTGAAGGTAAAAATAGATAGAAATATTGAGATAAATGAGTTCACTCAAATCTTCACATGAATAACGATTCCCGAAACCATGCAGCTAATGTGCGTGATATTTATAAATCAAATTCGACTCAACGAATAATTTCGTCACAAATTTTCTACTTTTGTCGCGACTTGGTTGACGAGCTTCCTGTTTACGGAAGTGAGTCTGAAAAGGGAATCCGGTGCAATACCGGAGCTGTACCCGCAGCTGTAAACCTCCGAAAAGCTTTTGCAAGCTCTGCCACTGTTCCGCATGGAACGGGAAGGCCGCAAAAAGTGAGGTGAGCCAGAAGACCTGCCAGTTCAATTTTTTTAAGTCGAATCTTCGGGAAAAAAGATCGGTGAGAGGGCAACTGCTGTTTCCATTTCATTTCTTCCGGAATAACATTTTTTATTATGCTATTATTTTCGTCGTGGAGTGGCGGTAAAGACTGCATGTTGGCGCTATACCGTATCCAAAAATCAGGTAATCATCAGGTTAAAATGCTGTTGAATATGTGCGATGCCGACTCTGATGTTTCGCGTTCACATGGGATTCACAGTAATTTGATCGTTCGGCAGGCCGAAGCTTTGGGAATAGAGTTGCTTCAGCCTAAAACCGACAGGACCAGTTACGAGCAAAATTTTAAAGCGGCCATCCTGAAACTGAAAGAAAAGGGAATTACCGGTGGCGTGTTTGGCGACATTTACCTTTGGGAACATCGCCACTAGATCGAACGGGTGTGCAACGATTGTGGCATTGATGCCATCTTTCCGCTGTGGGATAACCCCGTTCAGGAATTGGCGGTCGAAATCATTTTATCGGGTTTCAGAACCATCGTGGTGTCAGTAAATGCCAAACAGTTGACTCAAAATTTCATCGGCCGTATTTACGACCAGGATTTTGTGGATGAATTGAATGAGATTGAAGGAGTTGATGTGTGTGCCGAATTGGGTGAGTTCCATACTTATGTGTTCGATGGACCCAATTTCAGTCATCCGGTGGCATTCCAAAAAGGAGCTGTCAGTTTCAGAAATAATCATTGGTTTTTGGAAATAAGTTAGAAATGGCCTCATCCCCAACCCTTCTCCGGGGGAGAAGGGAGTTTTGATAGCATATTGTTGTGAATTTATACTTCCCAAAGTCCCCCGTCTGGGGGATTAGGGGGCAAAAAAAGTAGATATGAAAAAAACATATTTCCTCTGTATTTTATTGACCTTTTCCCTGTTTGCTCATGCGCAGGATGCCAAACGCATTGTATCGCTGGTTCCGTGGATGACCAAAAGCCTTTACCTGATGGGCGAACAGAGCCGGTTGGTTGGCTGTACCAGTTATTGTCCTGTGGAGGCAACCGACAAAATTCCGGTCGTAGCCTCTGCCGTGAATGTCAATCTGGAAAAAACACTGACTCTTAAGCCCGATCTGGTATTTGCTTCATCGCTCATTAAGCCTGAAACCATTGAGAACCTGAAGAGAATGGGCATTAAAGTTGAATACATGCCCTATCCAAAATCGTTCGAAGAAATCTGTGCCAATTTCATCAGGGTAGGCGAATTGGTTGCCCAGGAGGCCAAAGCCAAAAACATCGTTTCGCAGCAAAAAAAGCGCCTGGCCAGGTTAAAAGCAAGTATTCCAACCGGGAAAAATCCAAAGATGTTCTTTCAAATCGGCGCCAAACCATTGTTTTGCGCCGTGCAGAACAATTTCATTGACGATTTCATCGGGTTTTCAGGAGGAATAAATATTGCTTCTGAATTGAAAACCGGTAACATAACCCGCGAATATGTATTGAAGCAAAATCCGGATATTATTTTTATCGTGACCATGGGTATAGTAGCTGAAGAAGAGCGCGACACATGGCTAAAATACCCGTCGCTTTCTGCAGGCAAGAGTAACAGGATCTTCATTTTGGACGCCGATAAAACCTGTAGCCCCACACCTGTATTGTTTGTGGATGCGCTGGAAGAAATAATCAAACTATCCTACAAATAAAACGGTTGTATTATGATTTCAGGACATGGTGACGACCGTTTACGATACGAACAGCCGATAGCGGCCGATTTCAGTTCGAACGTTTGGTTTGGGGGTACTTCTCCCGAACTGATCGGTCATTTGCAACAAAACCTGCATCTGATCAGTAATTATCCTGAACCGGACGCTGCTGATTTGTGCCGAAAAATTGCCGTTTCGCACAATGTAAATCCAGAACAGGTGCTGGCATTCAATGGCTCGGTCGAAGCTTTTTATACCATTGCACTGGCTTTTCGCGAAGCCGTTTCGGCCATTTTAACCCCGACTTTTGCCGAATATGCCGATGCCTGCCGGATGCACCACCACATTCCGGTGTTTTTCAGAAAAGAGGCAATCGAACAGGTACTGCATTCCGGATCCAATCTTTGCTGGATCGGCAATCCGAATAATCCTGACGGCCATATTTTCAGCTATCAGGAGATTGAGCAATGGCTGAATAAGTTTTCAAATACCGTTTTTGTGATCGATGAAGCTTATGCCGCATTTGTTCCTGGATTTGAGTCGGCTATCTCGTTAATCCCAACTTATTCAAACCTGATTGTGGTACGCTCGCTGACCAAATGCTGCGCCATTCCCGGGTTGCGACTGGGATACTTGGTGACTTCAAAAGCGCTGGCAACACTCCTGCGGAAGTTTCAACAACCCTGGTCGGTGAACGCGTTGGCTCAGGAAGCCGGAAAGTTTTTAATTAAAAAATTCAAAGTGCACATGCCAGTTGAAGCTTTCATCCAACAGCTCTCGAAGAACTTACAGTGGTCGATTAGTCAGCTTGAAGGTTTTCAGGTAATCGCCTCAGAAACGCCTTATTTTCTGGTCGAAATACAATCTGGAACAGCGGCTGAACTGAAAGAATTCCTGATTCAGGAACACGGCATTCTGATTCGCGATGCTTCGAATTTCCGCGGATTGGGTCCAAATTATTTCAGGGTATCGACACTTTCGGCCAGCGATAACCAATTATTGCTGAAAGGCCTGTCTGATTGGAAAGGCGACCGGGTAAAAGACTGAAGCGATTAGGTAATTTGGTTAAAACTATGGAAAGAAGACCTAAAACTTTGCCTGAAGAACCTAACCGATTAGGTAAATTGCCTGAAAGATTAGGTGATTTGGTTAAAATTCTGGCAAAAAGACCTAAATGAAGGGGTAAATCACCTAAACGATTATAATTTTTGAATATATGGACTTAACCGATATTATTTGGCCTCTCCTGTTCGGGTTTATACTTGACTGTCTGTTGGGCGATCCGCTGTGGTTGCCGCATCCCATCCGCCTTTTCGGGAATAGTATTTCATTTTTTACTGAAAGGTTGAATCGCAATAAAAACCGCAAGTTGAAGGGAGTCGCAATGGCAGCAGGGCTGATTGGATTCACGTTTATCAGCATTTGGATGGTGTTTCAAGGGGTGAAAAACTATGAATATCTATACATCGGATTGGCAAGTTTGGGAGTTTTCTCCGGATTGGCTAACCGCAGCCTGATTCATGAATCGTATAAAGTGATTTCGGCATTGGAAAAGAATGGTCTGGAAGCCGGGCGCGAACAACTGAGTTACATTGTTGGCCGCGAAACCCGAACCCTAAACGAGCAGCAAATAAAAGCAGCCGTGCTCGAAACGCTGGCCGAAAACCTGAGCGACGGAGTAATTGCACCCCTCTTTTTTTATGCCTTGGGCGGGGTTCCGGCCATGATGGCATACAAAATGGCCAACACGCTCGATTCCATGATTGGCTATAAAAGCGAGAAATACCGCGAATTTGGTTGGTTCGCGGCACGGTTCGACGATGTGATCAATTTCATTCCGGCACGAATAACCGCCTTGCTGATGGTAGTTCTCAGTTTGAGCTGGCGTGGACTGGCGTATATTTTCCGCTATGGTCACCAGCACAGTAGTCCCAACGCCGGTTATCCCGAAGCTGCCCTTGCCGGCATCCTGAATTGCCGGTTTGGCGGTCCGAATGTCTATCACGGTACACTGGTCGAAAAACCGTACATAGGGAATAATGGTCGGCCAATTACCAACCGCGATTTTTACAAAAGCTGTGTTTTAAATTTCTTCACCTGCATGGTTTTTGTGGGTTTGATCTGTATTGCTGTGTTCTTTTTGCACCACAGATAACACAGATTCTCACAGAATAAATAATTTCTATCTTCTTTATCTGCATTAATTTAACGTGTAGCTGCATTTTTCTTCTTTCAAAATTTCATTTTAATCTGTGTTTATCCGGGTAATCGGTGGTAAATAATTTCTACTTTTGTCTCCGGAAATGGTTCCGACGTTGGTTCACACCAACAAGGACTAATAGGGAATCCGGTGTAAAACCGGAGCTGTACCCGCAGCTGTAAGCCTTAATACAAACTTTTTGAAACTCCTGCCACTGTCCCGATTTCGGGATGGGAAGGCCTCAAAAAGAAGGCGAGCCAGAAGACCTGCCAATTCCTTTATCGTTAATCATAGCTTTCGGGATAAAAGCAATGGGGTGATCTTTTTCATCTAATTTATCCATTTGTTCCTGTTTTGTCAGCCCGGGATGTATCGGGGAACATGCTGAAAGTTTATGGTCAACATTTTTTAAATGTTTAACCATAAAAGAACTATCATGAATGTAAAACAGATTACAGTTATCTGTGTGTTATTGCTCTGTGCTTTTGGCGCAGTAGCCGGAATATTGGACTCGACCAAAGTGTATCCAATTCAGGAAGTTACCGTTCATGCTTCGCGTATGGAACGAAAACTGAAAAATCTTCCTCAGAAGGTTGAAATTATTTCTTCAGACCTGATTAAGTCGTTACCGGCCGAGAACCTGGCCGAAGTGCTCAAACGCACCACCAATCTCGACATCGTTCAGTATCCCGGATTGTCGGCTGCCATTGGCATGCGCGGTTTTTCGCCAAGTGCCCATGCCCGCAGCTACACCTTGCTGCTTATCGACGGCAAACCGGCCGGAACCACCAACCTGGCAACCATTAACCTCGACAATGTCGAGCAAATCGAAATCGTGAAAGGTTCGTATTCTGTGCTTTACGGATCAGATGCCATGGGTGGCGTGGTCAACCTCATCACCAAACGCGGCAGTGTTGTTCCTGAAGGACATGTTTCGGCTGAATCCGGAAGTTTTGGCTACCGGAAATTATCTGTCGATTTCACCGGAAATCACGGTAAAAAGCTGTCGTACGGAATGGGTTACAGCCGTCAGGAACAAACCAAAGATTACCGGATTGGGCAGAAAAACCTCCTGAAAATATCCGATGTCAATAAACTCATTCTGGACAAAGCGTCATACGGCGATGCCATGGACAACTCGCAGTATGAGCTGAATTCGGCCAATGCGTTTGTGAATTACGACATCAGCAAGCAGTGGAAAATTGATGCTGAAGGAACTTACACCTTTGCCTACGATGTGGAAACTGCCGGTAACTACTGGGGAACCTACGGACAAAGCAAAAAAGATGTGAACCGCCTGAACCTTTATGTGACGCTGGAACAAAACAGTACGAAGAATCATTTCCGGTTCAGCCCGTATTACACCAACGATCAGAATCCGAATTATTCCGACAATACCGACAAAGGCTTTATCAGCTTTAAGAGTACGGTGAAAGAATCGGGATATCAGCTTCAGGATAATTACAATTTGGGTAAGCTGAACATCATGGTTGGTACTGACCTGAAAGTGTACGACTACGCCTCGAACCGTTTCTCGGCCATCGGGACACCAGCCGATCCGTATAAACCCAACAACAAATTCACGAATGTGGCTGCGTTCACTCAACTGGCTTATTCGGTCAATAAACTGGACGTGAATGCTGGTTTGCGCTACGATCATTTCACCTACCATATCGATGCCAACGAGGGACTGAAAGCCCCCGAAGCTGATGCCAATTACAACACCGTGAATCCATCGGTTGGCGCTCAATACCAGTTCCTGAAAAATTTCAAGGCCCATGCTTCGTTCGGAACGGCTTTTTCGGTTCCGGATGCCTTTAAAGTAGCCGGGAAATATACCGTTTCAGGAAAATCGTATGTTGGAAATCCAGACCTCGATCCGGAAAAGTCGCGCACAACCGATTTTGGACTTGGTTATTCTTCGGCCAAAAACAGTCTGCGGTTCGATGTTTCATACTTCCAGACCTTGCACGACCACAAAATTGTGGAAGAAAAAATGGCTTCGGGCGAATACACCTACGTGAATGCCAACGACTCGAAAATGAAAGGTATCGAACTGATGTCGTCGTTCAATCTGGGGCAATTCCTTCCGGAAAGACCTGAACTCGAAGCTTATGTGAATTTCACCTGGATTCTGAAAAATGAGTTTACACAATTGGTTGGCACCGAAATGCTGACCCGCGACATGCAATACGTGCGAAAAGCCAACGGAAACTTTGGCCTGAACTACCGGCACGACCGCATCAGCATGCGCCTGAACAGCCGTTACATCGGTTCGCGCCTCGAACGTGATTCGTTTGGCGCTCAGCGTCCGGGAATAGTAGCCGCCAATTATTACGCCGAAGATGGTTACAAAACGACCGATAAAATCATGAAACATCCGGAATACCTGCTGTTCGATTATTCGGTGGGTTACGCATTCACCGAAAAAGTGAATTTTGGTGTGACTGTTTCGAACCTGCTCGACGAAAACTATTCGGAAAAAGACGGCTACAACATGCCCGGAAGAAGCATTGTCGCAAAACTGGCTTATACGTTCTAAAACTCAACAAACACAAAGAGCACGAAGTCAGGCACAAAGAACACAAAGAAGATTTTGATTTCTTGAATTTTAATCATCGTGTCCTTCGTGAAAAACCTTCGTGTTCTTCGTGTTTAAAAAACTAAATATTATGGCTCAAATAACATTCATCACTGGAGGCACCCGATCAGGAAAAAGCAGTTTTGCCCAGCAAATGGCCGAATCAGTCAGCCAGAACCCGGTTTACCTGGCCACAGCACGCGTTTGGGACGACGATTTTCGTCTTCGCATCGAACGGCACCAGCGCGACCGTGGTCCACACTGGATCAACATCGAAAAAGAAAAGCAGCTTTCTGCCTGTCCGGTAGAAGGGCAAACCGTTCTGCTCGACTGCATCACCTTGTGGCTGACCAACATCTTTTTCGACAATCAGTTTGACATCGACCGCTCGCTCGAAGAGGCCAAGGCCGAATGGTACCGCTTTGTTCAAAAAGACATGAACCTGATTGTGGTGAGTAATGAGCTGGGAATGGGCGTTCATCCGGTGGAAGAATCGGCGCGCAAATTTACAGACCTGCAAGGCTGGATGAACCAATACATCGCAAGCCAAGCCAACGAAGTTTTCCTGATGATCTCAGGAATCCCACTGAAGATTAAATAGGTTGAACCACATAGACACATAGGCCACATAGAAATGATTAAAAAAATACCCTGAAAGGGTTTAATATCAATAACCCAGGGTAAACGACGAAGGAGTGCCACCCCGGGAAAATGAAAAAATGGATTCCCGTTCGCGCGATGAGGCTTGAAAAAGCGAAAATCATCTTTCGGACGGAATAGTGAAAATATCCTTGGGCTAGTCAGGGCTTCTCTCAAAGTGAAACCCTGACTATAACCAACAACAACGACAACAATTACAATAACGACAACATTTTATAGATTACCCAATGACCCTCGAACAACAACTTAAACACAAAATCGATTTTAAGACCAAACCCCTTGGTGCGCTTGGTCTGCTCGAAGATCTGGCATTGCAAATTGGTCTGATTCAAAACACGCTGACTCCGGAACTAAAAAATCCGACTTTGCTGGTTTTTGCTGCCGACCATGGCCTTACTGCCGAAGGAATCAGCCCATATCCAAAGGAAGTGACCTGGCAAATGGTTATGAATTTTGTAGCCGGAGGCGCTGCCATCAATGTTTTTTGTTGCCAGAATGGAATTAATCTGAAAGTGGTTGATGCCGGTGTGGACTTCGATTTTCCGGCCGGAGTTCCGGTTGTTGATGCCAAAATTGCCCGCGGAACCCGAAATATGCGAATCGAACCAGCCATGACTGCCGACGAATGCGCCGCCGCCATTCAAAAAGGGCGCGAACTGGTTCAGGCAGAAGCTGCTAGTGGGTGCAACATCATTGGTTTTGGCGAGATGGGCATAGGCAACACCTCGGCTTCATCGCTATTAATGCACCGTTTCCTGCATGTCCCGATCGAGGGATGCACCGGCGCCGGAACTGGTTCGCATGGCGAACAACTGACCCGCAAAATACAGATTCTGAAAGAAGTTTCAGAGAAATACGACCCGAAAACTCCGGAAGAAACCCTGACTACTTTTGGTGGGTTGGAAATAGCCATGATGGTAGGCGCAATGCTCGAAGCGGCCAAACAACGCATGGTTTTGCTGATCGACGGCTTTATTGCCACAGCGGCAGCGTTGACAGCCATTGAGATAAATGCTGATTTGCGTAAAAATTGTGTTTTCTGCCATTCGTCGAACGAGCGCGGACACCAGTTGATGCTCGAAAAACTAAACGCAAGGCCCATGCTTCAGCTCGATTTGCGGCTTGGCGAAGGGACCGGGGCCGCTCTAGCTTTACCTCTGGTGCAGGCTGCTGTCAATTTTCTGAATGAAATGGCCAGCTTCGAAGACGCCGGGGTGTCGAATAAAGAATAGAACTACATTGACCGTCAGCTGAAGCAGACGGCAAAGGATAAGCCGCTCCTTATATCAGTAGCTGTGTAACGTGATACCTATCCTTTGCCGTTCACTTTAGTGAACGGATATATGGGGTACAAGCTAAACCCGCAAAAATTTTGAAAATGAGAAACCAACTGCACATCTTCCTGAATGCGATCATGTTTTACACCCGTATTCCGGTGCCAAAAAATCTACCGTATTCCGACGAAATCCTGAATCGTTCAACGCGCTACTTCCCTTTTATCGGATGGATTGTAGGCGGAATTGGTGCTGCTGTCTTCTATGGCTTACAGTTCGTTTTTCCTCCTGAATTGGCTATCCTGCTAAGTATGTTGGTTACGATTTTTGTCACCGGAGCGTTTCACGAGGACGGCTTTGCCGATTTCTGCGACGGTTTTGGCGGCGGATACACGAAAGAGAAAATCCTCACCATCATGAAAGACAGCCGCATCGGCACTTACGGAAGCGTTGGTCTGATTGGCATACTGACTGCTAAATTCATGAGTTTACACGCGATCGAAGTTTCCCAAATTCCACTTATGCTATTTGCAGGACATTCACTTAGCCGGTTGATGCCGATTTTGGTCATTTATAGTTCGGAATATTCGCGCGACGATGCTAGCAGCAAAAGCAAACCCATTGGCAAAAAAGGCAAAGGGATCGATTTTATGCTGGCACTTTTTTTCGGACTGGCATTTCTGGTTTTTCTTCCCCTCACCTATTCACTGGCCATTTTGCCTGTACTTTTGATCACGACTTTCGTTTTCAAGAGCTATATTACCCGCAAAATTAGTGGTTACACCGGCGATTGCCTGGGCGCTTTGCAGCAAATCTCCGAAGTCATTTTTTATTTGGGTTGGGTCGCTTTTCAAAATCTTACGGTATGATCATTACAGCAGTCAGACATACTTCAGTTAATGTTCCTTCTGGAATTTGCTATGGAATAACCGATGTTCCGTTGGCTCCGACATTCCAGAACGAGTTGGAATCCATCCGGCGAAAGCTGACCAGCGAGCCCTTTGACGCCATATTTTCCAGTCCTTTGAGCCGCTGTACAAAACTGGCGAACGAACTTTTTCCGGAAGGGCCGATCCGGATTGACGATCGTCTGACCGAACTCGATTTTGGCGACTGGGAAATGACGTCCTGGAACACAATTTTTCAATCTCCGGAAGGCAAGGTCTGGTTTGCCGATTATGCCCATTCGGCATGTCCTTGCGGCGAATCGTTTACTGACTTGATTAATCGCGGAAAGACATTTCTCGACGACTTGAGATGCACCAATTTCCAAAATGTGATCATTTTCACCCACGCCGGAATGGTTCGCGCCCTGATTTGCCTGATCCAGCATAAAACAGCCGAAGAAGCCTTTCAAACACCATTAATTTATGGACAAACCCTATCCTTTAATTTTGAATAATGATGATGAATTTCAATATTCCTGAACTGAATACCGAACTAGTTGCTCAGCTTCAGCATAAGCTCGATAACAAAGCCAAGCCAGTGGGTTCGCTGGGGCAATTGGAGCAGCTTGCGCTTCGGATCGGGCTCATACAAAACAGCCTTTCTCCTGAATTAAAAAATCCTGTCATGCTTACAGTTGCCGCCGATCATGGCATTACGGTAGAAGGAGTCAGCGCTTGTCCGGTCGAAATTACCTGGCAGCAGGTGCACAACTTTTTGGCAGGTGGCGGCGGAATTGAACTGTTTTCGCGTGTTTACGGCATGGACTTGTGGGTGGTTGACGCCGGAGTCAATTATTCGTTTAAGCCACATCCAAAATTGATTGATGCCAAGGTGGCATTTGGCTCCGAAAACTTCAGGTATCAGCCGGCCATGAGCATCGAGAACTGCGGAAAAGCGTTTAACAACGGACGCGAGATTGTCCGTCGATTTGCCGAACAGGGCAGCAATGTGATTGGCTTTGGCGAGATGGGAATCGGGAACACGACGCCGGCATCGGCCTTGATGTCGATAATCTGCAACTTACCGGTTGAAGAATGTGTGGGGCCGGGAGCCGGATTAAACAGCGAAGGCATTCAGCACAAAGCCAGGGTTATTCAGGAATCCATCGAGAAACACGGGATAGCAGAATCGGCGTTTGGAAATCTGGCCTGCTTTGGTGGATACGAAATTGCGACCATTGCCGGTGGAATGATTGAAGCCGCATGCAATCGCATGGTCATTCTGGTCGATGGATTTATCACCACTTCGGCCTTACTGGTGGCGCAGGAAATGGATCAGCGTGTGCTGGATTACTGCATCTTTTCGCATGAATCGGATGAGCAGGGACACCGAAAAATGCTTCAGTACATGAATGCTTCTGCAGTCCTGAAACTGGGTTTGCGGCTAGGCGAAGGAACCGGCGCTGCTATTGCTTATTCGGTGCTGAAAGGAGCAGTTGCCGTGCTTGCCGAGATGACTTCCTTCGAAGAAGCGCAGGTGATCAATACCAGCCATATACGGATTTAAGAAGTGCCTAAAGTGAGCTAGAGTTCGGAGTGCCTAAAGGTCCAGATATAAAATAATTTCGTTTAAACGCAATAACAAACTATCAATCATAACTAATAAATGAACACACACCTTCGTCCAATCATGTTTGTCGGAACGGGTTCCGATGTGGGGAAAAGCATCATCAACGCCGGATTTTGCCGGATTTTTAAGCAGGATGGCTATTCGCCTGCCCCGTTTAAAGCGCAGAATATGTCGCTCAACTCGTTTGCGGGCATCGACGGACTGGAACTTGGCCGGGCGCAGGCTGTGCAGGCCGAGGCGTGTGGCATCGAACCGCTCAGCGAGATGAATCCCATCCTGCTGAAACCGACCAGTCACCAAAATGCGCAGGTGGTGCTAAATGGCAAACCCATGGGTAATCAGAGTGCCAAGGAATATTTCCTGGGAACCGATCGCGATGCCTTGTTTGCTGAAGCCATGAAAGCCTATCACAAGCTGGAAACCCGGTACAACCCGATGGTGATTGAAGGAGCCGGAAGCATCTCTGAAATCAACTTGCGCGACAAAGACATCACCAACATGCGGGTGGCGCTGGAAGTGAATGCAGCCGTTATTTTAATTGCTGACATCGACAGGGGCGGCGTATTTGGAAGTGTTTACGGAACGTTGGCGCTGCTTCCTCCCGACGAACGGGCACTGGTAAAAGGCATCCTGATCAACAAGTTCAGGGGTGACATCGATCTGTTTACCGAAGGACGGCAAATGATGGAGCAACTCACAGGAGTGCCGGTTGTGGGTGTGATTCCTTATTTTCAGGACATACACATCGACGATGAGGATTCGGTGGTGATCGATCACAAGTCAGGAAAAACACAGGCCAACCGCGTAAATGTAGCCGTGGTGCTGCTGCGTCACATGTCGAATTTCACTGATTTCAATGTGCTGGAACGAATTCCCGAAATTAACCTGTTTTACACAGCCAATCCTGAAGAAATTGAACAGGCTGATGTGGTGATTATTCCAGGTTCGAAAAATACGATTGGCGATCTAAATAACCTCCGGAAAAGCGGGCTGGCAAAGGCTATCCTGAATAGTCATGCAAAAGGTCATGCAGTGTTTGGTATTTGTGGCGGCTACCAGATGATGGGCCGTGAAATTCACGATCCGGAAAACGTGGAAGGAGAAATCTCGTACATGCCCGGACTGGGAATTTTGCCAGTTGTAACCACACTGACAGCCGAAAAGCGAACAGTTCAGAGTGAATTTACTTTCAGGAATGAACCGGAAAGCTGCCGGGGCTACGAAATTCACATGGGGCAAACCGAACTGCTCGATGGTTCGCCACTGGCAAGCCTAAGCGACGGATCTGCTGACGGTTGTTTCCTAAACGAAAAAACGTGGGGAACATACCTTCACGGCGTTTTCGACAACTTAACGGTCATTCAATCGATCCTGAAAAGTTGCGGAAAAGAAATACATCTTCGGGAGTTTAACTATACCGAATACAAGAACGAGCAATACGATAAGCTGGCCGATCACATCCGTCAGTGCTGCGACATGGAGTATGTTTACAGGATATTAGAAAATTTTTAATTAAAACTGTTACGAGTTTCGGGATGCGGGTTACGAGTTAACCCAACCCGTATCTCGTAACTAGAAACACGCAACAATATGAAAACTGGATTAATACACATTTATACCGGCGAAGGAAAAGGCAAGACCACCGCGGCGGTAGGGCTGGCGGTTCGTGCGCTGGGTCATGGTCTAAACGTTTGTTATGTGCATTTTAACAAACGGCCCGAGTTGTATGGCTACAACGAGATTCAAAACTTGAAGAAGCTGGGTGCTAAAATCCTTGGGTTTACCGAAGGACATTGGTCGTTTAACCCGAAAGTTACCCGCGAAAGTAACCGCGAAGATGTGAAAAACGGGTTGATCCAACTGTCGGGATTTATTCAGGCTGAAAACCTGGATTTACTGATTCTCGACGAGATTCTGATCTCGTTGCGCGACGGGATTCTGTCAGAAGAAGAACTGCTTGAATTTATCGCCCAAAAGCCACAGAAGCTCGAATTGGTACTCACCGGCCGCGGTGCCACCGACGGGCTGATCGCTGTGGCCGATTACGTGAGCTATATCCAGAAAGTAAAACATCCGTTCGACCGCAAAATATACAGCCGCGAGGGCATCGAATTTTAGCAGGGTAAAAAAGATTTGTCAACTAACACAATGTCGTATTTTTAAATCACTCACTTCCGCAAGCAAGAAGTAAGTCAATATCATTTTCCAAACAAAATATCAGCAAAAATGAGCTGTCTCGAAAACTCAATGAGCTCACCAAACGTTACTACTCAAAAATATTTGCACCCAAGCGTGATGCATAGATAAAACCAGCGAAGAGTTTGTCGACACAATCGCATGGAAGTGCTTCCGGGAAAAATACAGTTGTTTGATTTGTGAAACAAAAAAATCGGACTTTGATACGGTATAAATTACAGAAGTGCATGAATAGTAAAAGGAGGAATAAATCAGGATGATTACAGATCAATATGGGCGAAGGTTCGAAAAATTAAGGGTAAGTCTGATCAACGATTGCAATTTTGCATGTGTGTATTGTGTTGGTGAAGAAACCGCTATCATAGATGAAAAGTTTATCGGCTCACGTTCTCCTGAATTTTCAATTGGAAAAGGAAATGAGAAGCTGAAAACCAATGATTTTGTGCAGTTAATTTCTGCCATGCATTCCATCCTTAACCTGAAAAGCATCCGATTGACAGGAGGCGAACCATTGTTGTATGGCGAGTTAATTCCACTCATCCGACAGATCAAAGCGCTGGGAATTGACGACATCCGAATGACCACCAATGCCTTTTATCTGAAAGGGAAAGTGAACGATTTAATCGCGGCCGGGTTGCAGGCAATTAATATTTCGGTTGATGCAGTTGATCCTGCAATTTTTGCCCGAATGTCAAGGAATAACCATACAGAGCGGGTTTTTGAAGGCATTGATGAAGCAGTAAAAAGTGGAATTGAAATCAAGTTAAACGCGGTGATTCTCCGCAACCAAAACGATTCGCAAATCATTCCCTTACTCGAATATTCCGCCGAACGAAACATTGCCATCCGTTATCTGGAATTAATGAAAATGGGTCCGATTTTCAAGCAGCAGGATGCGCTTTTTTATCCTGAAAGTGAAATTCTGGACACCATCCGAAGTAAATATGACATTCAGGAATTACCACGGAGAGACTCAGCAACTTCAAGGTATTGGAAAACCAACACTGGAGCCAGATTTGGGATTATTGCCAACGAATCGACTCCGTTTTGCCACGATTGCAATCGCTTAAGGATGGATAGCCGGGGATATTTTTACGGCTGCCTGAGCAATGCCAATGGAATACGGTTGACTGAATTCATAAACGACAGGCCCCGATTAATCGGAAAACTTGAAGAACTTCTGGGCATGAAGCAGAAAGTGAAATTTCAGGGAAGTATATTATCGATGAGAAATATAGGAGGATAAAATGAGCACAGAAATTGAATTAAAAATCACTTGTTTCGCAGCACTTCGAAAATATTTCGAGTCTACCGAATTGATAAAATGTACCCTTCCGGTGCGATGCAGCGAGATTCTGAAAAAGCTAAGAGCAAAAAATCCGGAAGCTGAAATCCTGCTCGGCAAATGCCGTATTGCCATTGGCGAACAATTCGTTCCGCAAGATTTCGTATTGACAGAAAATGTGGTTGTGTTTCTGATCCCGCCATCAAGTGGTGGTTAAAAATAGCAATATGAAATCCATTTCAGATAAACCATTGGACTACTCTACCCTATTTGCTGATTTCAGGGATCCCAATTCAGGAGCTGTAGTTTTGTTCAGCGGCGAAGTCCGCGGTTCGAATCAGGGGAAATCAGTCGATCGTTTGGAATACGAAGCGTATATTCCAATGGCTGAATCGATGATTGCTTCAATTTTAAACGAAGCAACTGGCAAATGGTCGTTAAACAAGGCCGTATGCGTACACAGGATCGGAAAAGTGGAAGTGATGGAATGTGCGGTTGTAGTCATCACTTCGGCTGCTCACAGGGCTTCGGCATATGAGGCCAACAGATACATCATTGACCGGGTAAAACACGAAGTTCCGATTTGGAAGCATGAATTTTTTACCGACGGAACCAGCGAATGGGGCGAAAACTGCTAATGTCATCACGAATGAAGAAATTAACCGAATCCGACAAAATCCGTTTTACCCGCCACATTTCGTTGCCAGAAGTTGGCGCCAAAGGTCAAGAACGCCTGAAAAATGCCCGGATTCTGGTTATTGGAGCAGGTGGTTTAGGCAGTCCGCTACTCACTTATCTTGCGGCAGCCGGAGTTGGCCACATCATTCTTGTTGACGACGATGTAGTAAGCCTCGGAAACCTGCAACGTCAGATCCTTTATGGAACTGCCGATTTGGGAAAAAAGAAAGTGTATTTGGCACAAGCGCGAATAAACTACATTTATCCTGAAACCGAAGTTGTTTGTCATGATTTCCGAATTAATCCTGAAAATTCGGACGAATTAATTCAGGGCGCAGATGTGGTGGTTGACTGTACCGACAATTACAAAACCCGATCGCTGCTTGGCGAAAAAACCCGGCAACATTCAGTTCCTCTTGTCTTTGCTTCAGTTTTAAATTACGAAGCACAAGTCACTGTTTTCAATTATCAGGGAGGCCCGAGTTTAGCCGATCTGTTTCCTGAACTTCCTCCAGATGGATTGCTTGAAGAAAATGAGATTGGGTTAATGGGCGTATTACCAGGAGTTGCCGGAACTTTACAAGCCAATGAGGTGCTGAAAATCATTGTTGGTCACGGCGAGGTTTTATCCGGAAAACTATTGGTTTTTTCACTACGCGAGAACCGATATAACGTATTTCGGTTTTAACGTATGAGTGCCTATTTGTTCAATCTTTGATGAGTTTCCTGACAAACACTTGTTTTCCGAACATTAACTCCAACAGATAAATCACACCAGGTAAGTGACTATTGTTCACCTTCTAACCTCCAGAACTGATTTGATCACCGTCAAAAGCAGAAACAACCTAATTTGACATGTTCTGTATATGCTAGCATTGATCGTTGTTGCTGTTGTATATTAAATTTTACAATCACAACTAAATTCAGTCATATTAAGCAAAGCAGGCTAATCAGAAAAGTAAGATACCGAATGATAATAGCAAGCTTGCCTAAGTGAATTGGCATTTTCTAGAAAAAATCTTTGCCGAAATAAAACTCATCGTTTAAATCGTATTATAAAATTCAAACAATGAGTTTTTGATTTTGAATTTTCGGATCAAATCTCGTGCAAATAAAAATCACAAAACCGTAACTGATTAATTATCAATTACGGTTTTAATAGTTATGTGACCCCGGCAAGACTCGAACCTGCAACCTTCTGATCCGTAGTCAGATGCTCTATCCATTAAGCTACGGGGCCATTGCAAAAGCGATGCAAAGATAATACTAAGAAGAACAAAAACAACCCCTGAAAACACATTTTTTCACTAATCGTATTTATTCATTTTGTCGTCAATAAAAACATCCTGATTATGACGTGTTTGTATTTTAACATTTGTAATCATTTCTTCGGCTCCTTCAGCATAAACAGCCTCATGAATGTCTTTCACAAGCTTCATTACCTCGTCGTATTGGCCTTCAATAACTGTTTCAAAAGGACAAACCCGATATTTAAGACCTGATTTTTGAATTAATTCGATGGCGACATCAACCAATTCGTATGTTCCTTTGGTTGAAGATCGGGGCAATACCTGAATAGCTAAATTTATCTGATTCATCATCTGTGAATATATTGTTTTATGATTTGATGAAACTCGCATGATAAGTACTCATCTATAATCGGTTTTATCGAATCATGCTCGTTTCATTTCTATTATTTTGCACGATTAATAAAACGTCTGATTTCATCGACACTCATCCGCTTCACATTTGTAATTATTATATCCGGACGAACAAAGTCACCATATTGGTTACATTCGTTGATTATACTACTGAAAACGCCCTGGATATCTGATTTTACAGGCAAAAGTAACAAAGCAATTGCCAAATCCTTTTCAAAACTTATTTCTTCAAGAATACCATTATTATTCTTTATTCCATATTCCAATTCATTGTGAATTACCTTGCGCTGAACTGCAGAATATTCCTGTATATTTTCGCTACAAATAAATACGACAAAATATCTAAGTTTCTGTTCTTTTCCGCCTAATCCGGTTGAGATATAAACCTGCTGTTCGTCCATCAAAGAACTTTGAATGACCATACGGCTCTCCTGCAAAGCTAAAATGCTCCACTCCCGTAATTCGGGGTCCGGATTTTTTGCATACTTTTCAATCGTTCGGAAAGCTTCAACCCTCTCTTGTGCGGCCAATAGAACCAGTAAACTTTTTTTTTCATCAATCGTAATGGCAGGATTAAATAAGTCGGCCTGATGCTGCATGATGAGTTCAACAGAAAATTTTGTTTTTATATCACGGCTATAATTAAAATATTCCATCTGAAGTTCAACATCAATCTGCTCCTCAAGAATACTGAAATTCTCAGGCAATGATGAAATTGCCTCTTGAATCTTCTTATATATGTTATCTTCCTCCATACTATTCATAGTGTAATGCAAAAGTAACGGAATCAATTCTGATTTTTCAAGAAAGCAATATTTTTTAAGAGTTTTATCAAAACTTAAATATCTTTGCGCAATTATTTTTATTTAGTTTAAATTAGTATAGCTCCTGATACTATAATTGTGCGACTCTCTGAAGTAAAAAATAAAGAAACAGTAATAATTACCAAGGTTTTAGGTCATGGTTCTTTCCGTAAAAGAATCACTGAAATGGGTTTTGTGAAAGGGAAAGAGGTAACTGTAATAAAAAACGCCCCTTTTAATGGCCCTATCGAGTATAAAATTTTGGATTACAATATAACCCTGCGCCGAACTGAGGCAAATTTAATTGAAGTCGTAAGTCAAGCCGAAGCACAAAATATTATCACACAAAACTTCGGTGGAGTTATTGATTATGAGAACCTTAAGATTTCGGCTAAAGAAAAAGAACGCACCATTAATATTGCACTAGTTGGTAATCCTAATTGTGGAAAAACAACCTTATTCAATTTTATTTCAGGCTCAAAAGAACATGTTGGCAACTATAGTGGTGTTACAATTGATGCCAAGAAGGCAACTTTTACAAATAACGGATATCACTTCAACATTTTTGACCTTCCAGGCACGTATTCTTTAACAGCCTATTCTCCGGAAGAAATTTATGTTCGAAACTTTATCATGGACGAAACTCCGGATATAGTTATTAACGTGATTGACTCCTCCAATTTAGAGCGGAACCTTTTTCTCACCACTCAATTAATCGACATGGATATCAAGGTTGTGATCGCTTTGAATATGTATGATGAATTGTTGAAAAATGAAGTGAAATTTGATTACAAAAGTCTGGGGAAGCTAATCGGAATTCCAATTATACCTTCGGTGAGTTCCAAAGGCCAGGGGATTCAGAAACTGATAGACAAAACCATCGAAGTATATGAAGATCAAGATCCTATCGTAAGACATATTCATATTAATTACGGCATTGAGCTTGAAGAATCAATTCAGATTCTGCGAAAAAAAATAAAACTTGAGAAACCGATTACTGATCATATTTCTTCAAGATTTTTAGCCATTAAATTGCTTGAGCGTGACAAACAAACCAGCGAATCTTTGGTTTCTTATCCGAACTATCAGGAAATAGAAAAGACTGCTCAATATGAAATTAAGCGAATAGAAAGCATTTATAACGAAGATAGTGAGACCGTTATAACTGATGCAAAGTATGGCTTTATTTCAGGAGCACTTAAAGAAACATACAAACAAAGGAAGAAAACCACTGCAAAGACATCTGAAAGAATCGACAAAATACTCACTAACAACATATTAGGATTTCCAATATTTGTTCTTTCAATTTCATTCGCCTTCTTTGCCACGTTCAAAATAGGTGCTATTCCTATGCACTGGATCGAAAATCTAATAGCGTTTATAAGTCAGCACATTTCTGAACTCTTGCCGGAAGGAATGCTTAAAGATCTGTTGATCAATGGAATTATTGACGGGACTGGAAGTGTATTGGTTTTTCTGCCTAATATTTTAATTTTATTCTTTTTCATTTCATTCATGGAAGATTCAGGCTACATGGCCAGAGCGGCATTTATCATGGACAAAATAATGCATCGCTTTGGGTTACATGGACGTTCATTCATTCCAATGGTAATGGGATTCGGCTGCAACGTACCAGCAATTATGGCTACACGAACATTGAGAAACCCAGGCGACCGTCTATTAACAATGCTCATCATCCCGTTTATGTCGTGCAGTGCAAGGCTTCCGGTTTATGTACTCTTTATTACTGCATTTTTTCCGAAAAATCCAGCTTTGGTGCTGAGTGGAATATATTTCGCCGGAATAATAATCGCTTTTTTAACCGCACAACTTCTTAACCGCACTATTTTCAAGAATAAAGAAACACCATTTGTATTGGAATTGCCACCCTACAGGCTCCCTACTCTGAAAAACATTATCATTCATATGTGGGATAAAGCCAGCCAATATTTGCAAAAAATAGGCGGGGTAATATTAATCGGTGTTATTATAATTTGGGCTCTGGGCTATTTCCCAAGAGAAATTCCAACAAACAAGAGTAATCAAAATGAGCTAGTGTCCAATCAAGTCAATAATCAAAGTCAGAGATTGCAAAACAGCTATTTAGGTCAAATCGGTGAGTTTATTCAACCGGTAATGTCGCCATTGGGTTTCGACTGGAAGATGAGTATTAGTCTTTTAGCGGGACTTCCAGCGAAAGAAATAATAGTGAGCACGATGGGTGTTCTATATCAGGTTGATCAGGATCACAGAAACGTTGGATTGAGCAATAAATTAACTCAGGTGAAATATATTTCAGGTGAAAAGATAGGCGAAAATGTAATCACAATACCAGTTGCACTTGCTTTTCTTGCATTTGTTTTAATCTATTTTCCCTGCATTGGTGTTATAGCTACAATTAAAAGCGAATCAGGAAAGTTAAAATGGGCTTTATTTACAGTCGTTTACACGACAAGCATTGCCTGGATTATTTCATTCCTTGTGTTTCAGATTTCAACATATCTGTTAATGTAAATATCATGATACAGGAACTCATTGCTTATCTAATCATATCAACAGCTTTCGGCTTGTTATTTCGAAACATTCTCCAGTTTTTCAACATTATTGAAAAAAAGCATACAAATGGCTCGAAGTGCAATGCATGCACATCCGGATGTGAAATGAAAGAATTACATCAGTTCGAAAAAAATAAACCAACAAATTACGATCAGTACAGAATACAATTATAATTGTTTCAGTTCTGCGATCGTTTCAATCGGATTTTCAGAATTAAAAACGAAACTACCTGCAACCAAAATATCTACTCCGCAGTCATAAAGTTTTTTCCCAACTTCGAAATTAACTCCACCATCAACCTCAATTAAAGCTGATGAATTTTGCCTAAGTATCAATTCTTTTAAAGCAACAGCTTTCCGATAAGTATTCTCGATAAATAATTGACCACCAAATCCCGGGTTTACCGACATGAGTAAAACCATATCCAATTCCGAGATTATATCTTCAAGTAAAGCTACGGGAGTATGCGGATTAAGGCAAACACTCGCTTTTATACCTAAATTTTTGATTTGTTGAATCGTGCGGTGCAAATGGGTGCAAGCCTCATAATGAACCGTGATAACTGAAGCGCCTGCCTTGTAGAAATCACTGATATATTTATCCGGATTTACAATCATTAGGTGAACATCAAGAGGCTTAGTACTTATTTGATTTACGGCCTGAATAATTGGCATCCCGAATGAAATATTTGGCACAAAAACCCCATCCATAACATCGCAATGGACAAAATCGGCTTCACTATGATTGATCATTTCGATCTGATCTCCAAGCTTATTAAAATTAGCAGCGAGAATTGAAGGTGCAACAAGTTTCATAAGTAACGGTTTTGATGCCAAATGTAAGATTTTATCCTTTTATCGAATCCCCACAAAAAAATAAAGCTGCAGAAAGCAGCTTTTATCGAACTATAAATAGGTTCTGAGTAATTTATTGCGGTAATGATTTCGCATCTTTTTTATCGTTTTTTCTTTAATCTGGCGAACACGTTCACGTGTGAGTCCAAACTCATCACCGATTTCTTCCAAAGTATGCTGGCGATGACCACTTAATCCAAAATAATAACGAATCACATCGGCTTCACGTTCACCCAAAGTTGATAAAGTCCGTTCAATCTCTTTACAAAGCGAAACGTTCATCAATCCCTTATCAGGACTTAACGAGTCTTCGTTTAACAAAACATCGTATAGGTTATTACCTTCCTCATCATGTATCGGAGCGTCCATAGAAATATGATGAGACGAGACTTTTAACGCATCTTCAACAATTTCTGATGATGTTTCAAGCAGAAAGGCTACTTCTTCTGCGGTAGGTTCTCGTTGATATTCCTGCTCAAGACGACTAAATGTTTTATTAATCCGGGTAATTGACCCAATTTTATTTAACGGTAGTCTAACAATACGAGCTTGTTCGGCCAATGCCTGAAGTATTGATTGACGAATCCACCAAACACCATACGATATAAATTTAAATCCACGAGTTTCATCGTACCGTTGCGCAGCCTTAATTAAACCAAGATTTCCTTCATTAATCAAATCTGGCAAACTTAGGCCCTGATTCTGATATTGTTTTGCAACAGAAACAACAAACCTCAAATTAGCCTTAATCAATTTCTCAAGGGCTTCTTTATCTCCTTTTTTTATCTTCTTGGCCAAATCTACTTCTTCGTCAGAAGTAATTAGTTCAACTTTTCCAATTTCATGCAGGTACTTATCGAGCGATAATGTTTCCCTGTTGGTAACCTGTTTTGCAATTTTAAGTTGTCTCATCATCTAAACTTATGAAGGTTCACATTCAATTCGAGTCTTCGTATTAACGATTACACCTGACGAAAGTAGCTATTATTGAATTCTTTCATTTAATCAAAACCATAAATTTATATGAACTATACGTTATTTTACATGAATTGTTTTCCTGAGCAAATGAACGATACATTTTTTGAAATCTTTTTTTTCAAAACACCCACACATTTTCGATTTTTGGGTTATAAAAATGGATTTTCAATCGATTTTTTTGCTTTTACTTGGCTATATTTTAGGATTTAGCTATACTTGCAAAATATTTCGAACTAGTACCGATCATCCAAATCATCAAATCCACTTTTCTTTTTTCAAATCACTTGACCTTTTGGATATTAACAAATCAATCAAAAATTATGTATGATATTATTGAATTAAGCAGAAAACTTCTTCCTGACTTAAAAGAAATTGCCAAAGAACTTGATATTAAAAAGATTGAATCATTCAAAAAACAAGATTTGATCTATAAAATTCTCGACACACAAGCTATCCTGGCTTCTGAGAAAAAGACTGACGACAAAAAATTAAAATCGCCAAGAGATATAAATACTAAACGCGAAGAAAGTTCTGTTTTTAAATTATTTAGCCGCAGAAAAGAGGAGAAACCAACTGAAGCTTCCGAAGAAAAACCAGTTGAAAAATCAGAAATTGAAAACCCGGCTAATTCTTCGGAAAACGAACCTAAGAAAGAAAACAAGAGAGAGTTACAGATCAAAAAAAGGCCACGTACCGAGCATATTAAAGCCGGATCTTCGAACCACAATCCCAATCAGAATCAAGGTCAAAAGCAAAACATAAACCCAAATCAACGACACAATCAGAATCCAAATCCTGAAAATAGTCAAAAACCAAAAGAACAGTTAAAATTCAATCAAAATCAAAAAGTTAGACAGGAAATTTTATTTTCTGAAGACCCGATTGAAACAGATCCAGTTGTAATTTCGGCAGAACCAATTGAAGAACAAGTCATTCAGGTTCAAAAGCAAGAATTTAAACCGGAACAGCAGCCTGCCGAAGAAACCAAGACTGAGGATTCATCAGAAAAACGGAATGATAATCAGAACAAGAAAAAATGGGAAAATCGCGACAACCAAGGTCCGAAACCTCAAAAACAGCAAAATCAGGAAAAACCATACGAATTTGATGGAATTATAAGCAATACAGGAGCTCTGGAAATTATGGCCGATGGTTATGGCTTCCTTCGTTCCTCAGACTTCAATTACCTGAATTCGCCTGACGATATATACGTTTCTCAATCGCAGATCAAACTTTTTGGATTAAAAACCGGAGATACCGTTACCGGAACGATCCGTCCGCCAAAAGAAGGCGAAAAATATTTCCCACTGATCAAGGTAATCGAAATTAACGGAAGAACTCCTGATTACATCAGAGATCGTGTGCCTTTTGAGCATTTAACTCCTCTGTTTCCGAACGAAAAATTCAATTTGACTGGGAACGGGCATGACAACCTCTCGACTCGTATTGTTGACCTTTTTGCACCAATTGGTAAAGGACAGCGCGGATTGATTGTTGCTCAGCCAAAAACCGGTAAAACCGTATTGCTTAAAGAGATTGCAAATGCCATTGCAGCCAACAATCCTGAAGTTTACATGATGGTTTTGTTGATTGACGAACGTCCGGAAGAGGTTACTGATATGGCTCGCCACGTAAACGCCGAAGTTATCTCCTCTACATTTGACGAGCCAGCTGAGCGTCACGTACGTGTTGCAGGCATGGTGCTCGAAAAAGCCAAACGCTTGGTTGAATGCGGCCATGATGTGGTAATCTTACTCGATTCAATCACACGTTTAGCGCGTGCATACAATACAGTTGCACCTGCTTCTGGAAAAGTTTTATCAGGTGGTGTTGATGCAAATGCATTGCACAAACCAAAACGTTTCTTCGGAGCTGCACGTAACATCGAAGAAGGCGGATCGCTGACCATTATTGCAACAGCGTTGATTGACACCGGCTCGAAAATGGACGAAGTAATCTTCGAAGAATTTAAAGGTACTGGTAATATGGAGTTACAGCTCGACCGGAAATTGTCGAACAAACGAATTTTCCCTGCTGTGGATATTACATCTTCAAGTACACGTCGCGAAGATTTGCTGATGAACAAAAATATGCTCGACAAAACTTATATTTTACGCAATTTCCTTAGCGATATGAACTCAATTGAGGCGATGGAATTCATAAAAACCCGAATCATGAGAACCGATTCGATTGAAGAATTCTTAGTTTCGATGAACGATCAATAAACAGATTTACTGCTATATATTAAAAGAGAGCCCGAAAAGCTCTCTTTTTTATTTTAGCCCCAACTTGAAGTTAAAGTTTGTGGAAGGCTGAACAGCTTCAGAATCGAGAAACTTTTTCAGGATACGCTTAACAACATTGGCAGTCATGATTTCACCAGAATAATCAATCAGAAACCGGTTGAACCCATTTTTCTCAAGTTGGGTGCGATAATGAAACAGTGCAACCGGAATTGAAGGATGAACAATAGTAATCCCATCTTTTACTGAGATCCTGAATTTCTTATTGGTCTCATCAGCTAACAAACTACTTTCCTGATTAATTTTTACCGGCATTCGCGAATAAAACAATTCAGGATAAAAATACAGTGGAACAATTCCTTGTTTATTGCTCATCGAAAGCAAGTTATCCAGATCATTTTCAAGCGGATAAGTAAACTCAACTACCTTTTCTTCGTGCAACAGTCGGGCTGAAGCATCGTTTAAAACGTAAACATTTTCGTTGCAACTAACTTTGACGCCTTGCGGAAGAAGTATTTTTTGCGACAAATGGCTGATAAAAAAGTGGGTAAACCCAGAAGCGAATAACTTTGCTGCAAGGTTTCGGTAAAAGTCCAGATGTTTCTCCGAAATAAATTTCGGAAGTTCAATTCGAATCTTTTGTCTGTTTTGCTGATGCACAAAAGAATTCGGGTCAAACATTTCCCAATCGGATCGTTTATACGAAAGAATCACCGCATCATAATCCTCAAAACGTAATTTGGGCAACCATTCAGGACTTCCAATTCGAACAAGCAACATCGACTTTTGAGGTTTGCCGCCTTCAATCTGTAGTACTTTGCGTATCTCTTGTTTCTTTATAGGCATTCTTTTCAGCTCCGGAAGTGAATTTACATTTCCCAATCGGGATGAAAAACTTTGAGTTTTAACCCGAACAAGCAGAACATCATCACCCATGGCCACCTTTCCAGACAATTCGGCAGGAACCTGATACACATTTCCATTCTGACCAAAATTTTCAATTTTCACATACAATTGCTCATCATCATTCGCGTTTCTGACCCTTATTCGGTAGCCTTCTTCCAGTTTTTCTGAACTTGTAAATGAAATGGTTTTCCGGCCAACCTCGGTGATCTGTCCGATACGGATTCCAATAGACGGATCGTCAGTAATTCCGTGGCTAACATTTCCACCTAAAAACCAGGCCGTTTTTTCGCGCCCCATATCCAACTCGAGCATTTGAGCAGCCAATACAGCATTTGCAGGATTATCGAGCGCCATTCTATATGCTTTGCAAACCTGAAAAACATAGTCGGCCGATTTCATCCGGCCTTCAATTTTCAGGGAGCGGATGCCCAATTCTATTAATTTCTGAAGATTCTCGATTTGCTGATTGTCCTTCAGGCTAAAAAGTGCATGCTGCTCTCCCCCATCCTGATAAATTCGCCGACAACTTTGTTTGCAAATACCACGATTGGCGCCCTGCCCTCCTGAATAGCTGCTAAACAAGCACATTCCAGAAAAAGAATAGCATAACGCACCATGAATAAAAACTTCTAATTCAGCCTTACTCTGCCGGGCAACCGCCTCCAGTTCTGGCATGGTTAACTCGCGGGCCAAAACAGTGCGAACAATCCCTTTCGAAGCACCGAAATTTACACCAGCCGAATTGTGATTTCCCATTTGGGTGCTGGCATGCAAAACCAGTCGAGGAAAGTATTTCTTTGCAATATAATATGTCCCCCAATCCTGAATGATCACCCCATTAACTTTTACTGCATCAAAAAATGCAAGCACATCAATTAACTGATCAATTTCACGATTTTTGATCAGGACATTCAGAGTGATATATACTTTTACATTTTTCTCGTGAGCTTTCCGAACGGCCAAATGAAGCAATGGTCGCGTGAAATTGCTTGCACGCCCACGGGCATTAAACTCCTGAAGTCCCATAAAAACAGCATCTGCCCCTGCATTTAAAGCGGCATAAAAAGATTCGACATTTCCAACAGGAGCTAATAATTCGGGCTTTTGTTTGACCATAGGGAAAGATTTTACGATGCAAAATTAGATAATTTGGTCATGCAACAATATCACAACTTTACATTTCAGGTATCTGGTTATCCTATCATTCAAGCAAAACACAGGAATTTACTATAATTTCAAAGTACACATTGCAATGAAAAGTTATTTTTAACAAATCTAAATTGCATTTTTAAACCATTTTTGCCATCTACAGATTGCAATATTCAAATAAGTTTGCTTAGATTTGTTGTGTAAAGTTCTGCAAATGCAAAGTTTAGTTAATATTCACAATACGTTACAGGAACAATCCCAAAAAACAATCCGGAGGGAACTGATGGATGACATTAACTGGGATCACCGGATCATCGGAATCAAAGGATTTCGGGGTGTAGGAAAAACAACCTTCCTTGTTAATATTGTGAAAGAAAGGTATTTGAACGACAAATCGTGCCTTTACGTAAACCTGAACAATTTTTACTTCACCAAGCGCAAGATCGTTTCATTCGTCGATGAATTTTATAAAACCGGCGGAAAAACACTCATCCTTGACCAGATTCACAAATATCCGGATTGGGCTTCTGAATTAAAAACTTGCTACGATAACTTTCCGGAGTTAAAAATCATATTCTCGGCTTCGCCTGTACTTCGTGTGCTCGAAGGGAATAATGAACTAAAAGACATTGCTAAAATCTATCATCTCGAAGGTCTCTCGTTCCGCGAATATCTGAATTATCAGTCGAATCTGAATTTCAGGAGGTATTCACTCCAGGAAATATTAACCAATCACATCAACATTGCCCAAGAGATTATTCAGGAAATAAAACCGCTGGCTTTTTTTAACGACTACCTGAAAGATGGCTATTATCCGTATTTTATCGACAATAAAGGTTTTTACAGCGAAACCTTGCTGAAACACATCAATCTGGCGCTTGAAATCGACGTAACATACCTCAATCAGATTGATTTACAATACCTACCAAAGCTCAGAAAGTTATTACAAATCATTGCCAGCCAAGCACCATTTTCGCCCAACGTAAGCAAAATCAGCGCCGATGTTCAAACGTCGAGGGCAACGATTATGAATTACCTGAGATACATGAAAAATGCGCGGATCATCAACATGCTCTTTTCAAACGGAGATGAAGATGATATAAAGAAGCCTGATCTGGTTTATTTGCACAATACAAATCTGATGTATGCTATCGACGATATAAACATTAACAGCAAAATTCTCCGCAAAACTTTTTTTTACAACCAGGTTGGATATCAGCACCAGATTAAAAGTTCGGAAAAAGCTGATTTTAAAATAAATAACCAATTCCAATTCAGTGTTGGAGGAAAATACACGGAGCCTTCTGAAAATGGGTATTTTGCAGCAGCTGACATGATTGAAGTAGGAAAAGAAAATGTAATACCTTTATGGCTATTCGGATTTTTGTATTAACCAGAAATATATAACAGCAAAAAAAAAAATAGAATAAAACACGAACTAAAATTAAAAAAAAATGGCAAAAGAAAAGAAGTTCATTACATGTGACGGAAACTACGCGGCAGCGCATATCAGTTACATGTTCAGCGAGGTAGCTTGTATCTACCCTATTACGCCATCATCAACCATGGCCGAATATGTTGACGAATGGGCAGCCAACGGAAAAACCAATTTATTTGGTCGTCCGGTGCGTTTAGCCGAAATGCAGAGCGAAGGCGGAGCTGCCGGGGCTGTTCACGGAGCTTTACAATCGGGAGCATTGACTTCAACTTACACTGCTTCACAGGGTTTGTTGCTGATGATTCCAAACATGTACAAAATTGCAGGCGAATTACTCCCAACCGTATTCCATATCAGTGCCCGTGCCCTTGCTGGTCACGCTTTATCAATCTTTGGTGATCACAGCGACGTATATTCTGCTCGTCAGACTGGATTCGCCATGTTGGCAGCAGGATCGGTTCAGGAAGAAATGGACCTGGCTGGTGTTGCACATTTAGCAACTTTAAAATCACGCGTTCCTTTCATGGCCTTCTTCGACGGATTCCGTACATCACACGAAATCCAGAAAATCGAAGTTATTACCAAAGAAGATATGCTTCCATTGGTTGACATGGACCTGATTCAGGAATTCAGAGATAAAGCTTTGAATCCGGAACATCCTGTAACTCGTGGTACCGCTCAGAATCCTGACATTTTCTTCCAGGCTCGGGAAGCTTCGAACCGTTTCTATGATGCAGTTCCTGATATCGTTGAAAAATACATGCAGGATATTAAAAAGATCACCGGACGCGAATATCACCCATTCACATATTATGGTGCGGAAGATGCTGAAAACATCATCATCGCCATGGGTTCGGTTACCGAAACTATCCGCGAAACTGTTGATTACCTGATCGCTCAGGGCAAAAAAGTTGGGGTAATTTCAGTACATCTTTATCGTCCCTTCTCTGCAAAATATTTCATGAATGTATTACCAAAATCGGTAAAACGCATTTCTGTTCTCGACCGCAGCAAAGAACCTGGAGCAAACGGCGAACCATTGTACCTTGATGTTTGTGAATTATTCTACGGAAAAGAAAATGCTCCGCTTATCGTTGGCGGTCGTTTCGGATTGGGTTCAAAAGATACTACTCCGGCTCAAATTCTTTCGGTTTACGAAAACCTTGAACTGAACGAACCTAAAAACCAGTTTACCATCGGTATTGTTGATGATGTGACTTTCAAATCGCTTCCGTTAAAAGCTGAAGTGAATGTTGCTCCTGCCGGAACTTACGAAGCTAAATTCTACGGTTTAGGTTCTGACGGTACTGTTGGTGCCAACAAAAACTCGATCAAAATTATTGGTGAAGCTACCGACAAATATTGCCAGGCTTATTTCGCTTACGACTCTAAAAAATCAGGCGGATTTACTTCATCTCACCTTCGTTTTGGAAATGTTCCAATCCGCTCACCTTATCTGGTAAATACACCTGACTTTGTGGCTTGCCACGTTCCGGCTTACCTTCATTTGTATGATGTGTTGAAAGGCTTGAAAAAAGGCGGTTCATTCCTTCTCAACTCAATCTGGGATGAAGAAGAGACCATGAAAAGGTTGCCTGATAGCATGAAAAAATTCATGGCTGACAATGATATCAAATTCTATATCATTAACGGAACAAAACTGGGCGAAGAAATTGGTTTGGGTAACCGTACCAATACCATCATGCAGTCGGCATTCTTCAAAATTACTGAAGTAATTCCTTACGACCTGGCAGTTGAGCATATGAAAAAAGCCATCGTGAAATCGTATGGCAAAATGGGCGAAAAAGTGATCAACATGAACTACGCTGCTGTTGAAGCTGGCGGAAATAATGTGGTGAAGATTGAAGTGCCTGCTGATTGGAAAAATATCGTTCTCAGCACCGATGACAACAATGCTGACCGTCCTGCATACATTAAAAACCTTGTTGACGTAATCAACGCTCAGGAAGGTGATTCACTTCCGGTTAGCACCTTTAACGGAGCTGAAGACGGAACTTTCGAATCAGGTACCGCTGCTTACGAAAAACGCGGTATTGCTGTAAACGTTCCTGAATGGCAGGCTGAAAACTGTATCCAGTGTAACCAGTGTGCTTACGTTTGTCCTCACGCTGCTATCCGTCCGTTCCTGATTAACGAAGACGAAATGGCTAAATTGCCAGATGGAACCAAATCGATTCAGGCTGTTCCAAACAAACAGTTCCCGAATTTGAATTTCCGTATTCAGGTTAGCGTTCTCGACTGTACCGGTTGCGGTAACTGTGCCGATGTTTGTCCATCGAAAACCAAGGCTCTGGAAATGAAACCACTTGGAACTCAGGAAGCTGAAATTTCTCGCTGGAATCATATGGATTCAAAGGTAACTTACAAGGAAAAAATCGTTGAGAAAAATAAATCAGTTAAAAACTCACAGTTTGCTCAGCCATTATTCGAGTTCTCCGGAGCTTGTGCTGGTTGCGGCGAAACTCCATACATTAAACTGATTACCCAGTTATTTGGTGAGCGCATGATGGTTTCGAATGCCACCGGATGTTCATCAATCTATGGCGGATCGGCTCCTTCAACTCCTTATTGCAAACACAAAGAAAGCGATCAGGGCGTTGCATGGGCAAACTCATTGTTCGAAGACAATGCTGAATACGGATTTGGTATGGCTGAAGGTGTTGCCGCACAACGCGACCGCATCGAAATGATCATGAAAGCTGCCATTGCCGATGGTGCAACTGAAGCTGAAAAAGCTGCATTTACTGCCTGGATTGAAAACAAGCTTAACGGCGAAACAACAAAAGAAGTTTCAGATAAAGTTCGCGAAGTATTAGCCGGAAGCACAGCCGTTTACGCGAAAGAAATCATGAGTCTGAAACAGTACCTGGTTAAAAAATCGCAATGGATTTTTGGTGGTGACGGTTGGGCTTATGATATCGGCTACGGTGGTCTTGACCATGTTTTGGCTTCAGGAGCTGATGTTAACGTTTTGGTTATGGATACCGAAGTGTATTCAAACACTGGAGGTCAGGCATCGAAATCGACTCCGGTTGGCGCTGTTGCTAAATTTGCCGCTTCAGGAAAACGCATCCGCAAAAAAGACCTTGGTGTAATGGCCATGTCGTACGGATATGTTTATGTAGCTCAGGTGGCAATGGGAGCAAATCAGGCTCAATACCTGAAAGCAATCCGCGAAGCTGAAGCTTACCCGGGACCATCATTGATCATCGCTTATTCGCCATGTATCAACCACGGATTAAGGGCTTCAATGGGCCGCACACAGCAGGAAGAAAAACTAGCTGTTGAATGTGGTTACTGGTCATTGTTCCGTCACAACCCATTATTGGAAGAAGAAGGAAAGAATCCGATGGTTTTAGACTCGAATGCTCCTGACTGGTCGAAATTCCAGAACTTCCTGAATGGCGAGGTACGTTATACTTCACTCAAAAAAGCATTCCCTGAAGTAGCTGACGAACTGTTTGCTGCTGCCGAAGAAAATGCAAAATGGAGATATAACGGTTACAAGAGAATGGCTGCTGCTGATTATTCAACTGTTGAATAAAAACCAACCTTTATATATCAAAAGCTCCGGAGTATTTATTACTTCGGAGTTTTTTTTTTGAATAAACGGAAGGTGTTGGCATTTTTGCCACAAAGGCTCAAAGGCTCAAAGAGGCACCAAGTGGAAAGTTATGGCGCAGGGCTAAATGTATCCCGGAGGGATGAAATGTTTATAGAAAAAAACAAGCTCCCGAATATTCAACCCCAGCCGGGGTTGTACCCTTCCTATTCAGCTTTTTCTATAAACAGTTGACCTCTCGGAGGTCTTTTTTCGTTTATGATTTTCGCCTGCTACCGCGCGGTTATATCGCGTGGTAAAGTACCCAATGTACAAAGTACACGGCCTCACTTTTTGTCAGGGAAGCCGTGGGAGATGCGCCACGACCCCACTTTTTGACAGGGAAGCCTTGGGAGATGCGCCATGGCCTCACTTTTTGCCAGGGAAGCCTTGGGAGTTGCGCCACGACCCCACTTTTTGTCGGGGAAGTCATGGGAGTTGCGCCACGGCCTCGCTTCGCCCCTGGTAAAAATTTTTACGTTCAATTAAAGTATTCCTGAATTATTGTTAATTTTAAAACCGCGACCCGGATAAATCAATTCAAAAATCCGGATGATGCTATTTTCAAAGATGATACATCATAGAGTTATACTTTCCAACCCGATTTGGTATGGAAAGTGTCCTTGAGATTCAAGGCAAAAGAGAAATAAATGTAATACTGCATTTACACAAACGTTGTGGGCAATTATAAACACGCTATGATAAAACTTGCAATACTCGAAAATAAGCGAATAGAATTTATTAATGATCTGTCTCCCAGTGAAATTAATCGAATAATTGAGCAAACTGATATTTTGTATGAATTCGACAGAGACACTGCGAAATTTAGACTTTTCAAAGATGCTTGTCACGATTTTAACGAAACATTATACAACGAGACTCGAAATAAAGACTTATCAAGAAAAATTTTAGAATTGATGTCAACATTTCGCGCATTCTTAGACAATTGGGAAACATATTTAAAACGAAAATACGGAAAAGACACAGAGCCCATAAATGCGTTTAAAAGTGCCACAAAAGTTGAGTATGATAACGTATTTGCCTATAGATTCATATATGAATTACGTAATTTCATTCAACACGTTGGACAACCAAACTTCCGATTTCATTCCTCCATCAATGAGACTAATGAAATTCAGGTAAACTTATTTTTAAACAAATCTGATTTACTCTCAAACTATGACAAGTGGAAACAAAAAGTAAAAGATGATTTTAAAACTATCCCAGAAACCTTTGATTTCGTTCCACTCGTCAATGACTTGTTCAAATCTGTCAAAACGATTAATGATGTCGCTATGAATTTAAGTGATATAAAAGCCTTATATGAAACAAGTCTGGAATTGTATAAACTAAATAGGTACAGACAAAATAAAGTATGTGATATCGCAATAATAGAAGGTGAATGGAATAAACCAATGCCTCAGGAATTAAAAATTCGGGTAATTCCAATGTGGACAGTGGAGTATGTTGTAGAAAACGTCAAAATAATACAAATGAAATAACTGCCCACAACAATTTGCAAATTGCAATGCAGGGTTCGTGCAGTGCGTTGTCTCTGCTCCTTTCTTAACCGTCGGCAGATAGGGAAATCCGCCACGACAACTTGCAAGTGACCTTTAGATTTTATGTATCCGCAAAAATTACCTTGACTTTCTAAAAATGCTTACATTTAGCCAAACTAAATCTCAACCAACTATGGAACGACGAAATTTTCTGAAAAGCTCAGCAGCTGTAGCAGCTGTAGCAGCTACCGGAGGAATTGCCTCCGCTACAAACCTACCTGTTCAGGACAAAGAATTCTATGAATTCCGCATCTACCAGCTCACTGGTGGCGGTGCAAAAGGCACATTAAAAGCTTACTTGACTGAAGCTTTATTGCCATTATTCGGTAAGCTTGGCATCAAACTCGGAGCGTTCGAAGAACTCGACAAGGAAGATCCACCAAAGGTTTATACCTTGTTTGTATATCCGTCATCTCAGGTTTATTTCCAACTGCAGAAAGAGCTTACAACCAATACCGATTATCTGGCAGCAGCTAAAACCTATTTCGAATTACCTGCCGCAAAACCGGTATTCGAACGGTACGAAACTTTTTTGATGGAAGCCTTCGACGGATTACCAAAACTCCGGTTTCCGGAGAAAAACCGTGGATTATTTGAGCTCCGCACTTACGAAAGTTACAATGAAGATGCCGCCCGTCGGAAAATTGCCATGTTTAACGACGAAGAATTACCTCTTTTTGATAAGGTTAAACTTCACCCGGTTTTCTTCAGTAAAATATTAGCCGGAAAATTCATGCCCGCGCTGATGTACATGCTTTGGTTTAAGGATATGGACGAAAGGGAAGCCAACTGGAAAGTTTTTGTTGACAGCCCTGAATGGAAAGCCATGTCGACGAAACCAATTTATGCTGACACTGTAAGCAAAGTTCGCCGGAAATTCCTGACTCCAACTGATTATTCTCAAATTTGATGAATCGTCTGAAAACGATAACTCTGGTGCTGGCAGCCATCATTTGTTTTGGTGGCTGCACCAGTACCCGATACCTGACCGACTCAAAAACTATTGATCGCCAGCACGACATGCGGGCAAACAGGTCGGGGGTAAATATTGGCGATGTATTTATAAATATTGCCAATTTATTTATTTCAGGAGCCTTAAACACAGGGTTCGAAGTTTCGCAAAGCGAACGGGCATTTAAGCGAATCACAATCGTTAATGAATCGACTGACTCGTTGTTTGTGAATATGGTTACCGATGTGGTCTGGAAAGAAAGCGGATACTGTGATATTATGGGAATTGCGCTTCCTGCCGGGGCCCATCAAAAATTACTGGCACCCTACCCTGCTGCATACAATGTTTATTTCCGGACACCATTTACGGAGGAAGAAAAACTGGAAATACGAACCGACAGCAACCACCGAAGATTTGTACTTCGCGCAGGCATGACTGATTGGGTAAAAGAGGAATAAAGCCGGAACTTGCTGGCAAAACGTCATACCGAGTTATCCAATATTCTGATTTATTTCATCCTGAATATAACATTGAATTAGTTGGTCGTAACTATCCATTACCCTGAGAACCGCATTATTCTGAACATCAAACATCTGTTTCCCAATTACCCTTACAGGTAAAACCTTTGGAGATGTTCCGGTCATGAAAACTGCATCAAATTCACTAATTTCAGTTTTTGACACTGCTTGTTCGATTATAGAGAAGCCGAGAGTTTGAATGCAATCAAGTACTTTTTGACGAGTAATTCCCACTAAAACCATTGGAGCCGGAGCAGTGTAAAACACATCTCCTTTCACAAAAAAAACATTTGATCGGCTTCCTTCGGTAATCATTCCATCAGGATTAACCAGTAAAACTTCGTACAAGTTCCGGTCTGAAATCATTTGATTTGCCGTGTCCCTGATGCGTGTCTGTATAACTTTCGCATTCGGATTTGTACGCTCGGCAAAAAGTAAGTCCGTTGTCACGCCATTTTTATAATCGTCAGGAGAGGGATAGCTATGAGGAATGAAACTAAAGGCCCATTGTATATTCCCTTTAACAACAGAACAGATAAATTTAATATTACCTTCCATTCGGTGATTCTGCCTGGCGAGTGCAGCAATATTCTCTTTAAAATCCTGAAAACTCATCCGAAACGTTAAACCTTGAATCTGCATCGATCCAATTAGTCGGTTAAAGTGATCTTCAAGAAAAAGCGCGACCCCATCAATTAGGCGAAATACTTCGTAGACTGAGAGGTCTGAATTTAAATGTGTTTTCAAAAAAACAGAATCAAGCACCATTCCGTCATTTGATAAAACTAAATTCATAAATTAGCGTATTGAAATTACATAATTACACTTGTTGTAAATTGAGGATTTTCGAATATAAATGGTCATTTATTCATCTAACAATCAACATTTCAATCATTTCAAAACATTTATATTATTGGAATGTTAAAGTCAACAAAAGCGAATAAAACAAGGCATAGGTTAATCTCTATTCACGCAAAGATGACAACAATGGCGATTTACCTTCATTCCGGCATTTAAAAGACAAATAGATGAAAAATAAAATTGCTCTAAAAATAACTCTAATTTATTTTTTCATAGGGTTTCTATGGATTCTTTTTTCAGATATGTTCATCCTTTCAATGGTTGGATCGGGCAATTCGATTACCGTTCTGCAAACATACAAAGGCTGGTTTTTTGTTAGTATTACAGCAATTTTACTATTCTTTTTAATTAGAAACGAGATCAGAAAAAAAAATGATATAGAAGAGAAATTAATAAAGGCAAAGTTTAAAGCAGAGGAATCTGATCTTTTGAAGTCAGCATTTCTATCAAATCTTTCACATGAAGTAAGAACCCCCCTTAATGGCATTTTAGGATTTTGCGAGCTGATGCTTGATGATTCGTTCAGCAATGATGATAAAATCATTTTTGCCAGAAACTTAACTAAAAACGGAAACGACTTACTCAAATTGATGAACGACATTATGGATATTTCCAGAATTCAGGAGAATCAATTTGATATCTCAAAGAAAATGTTCAATCTCAACAATTTACTCAATCAATTATATCTTGAATATCATCAATCGGATCCCAAAGTCATTCATAAACAAATCCATTTCAGCCTTATTACCGAAAAAACGGACAAAGAAGTTGAACTATTCTCCGATCCGGTAAGACTAACGCATATTTTTCGAAATCTGCTGAATAATGCATTCTTTTTTACTACTCATGGATTTATTCGCTTTGGATTTGAAGAAAAAGAATCAGGAATTGAATTATTTGTTGAAGATTCGGGTTGTGGCATCGAAGAATCGAGCAAAGATCTTATTTTCAAACCATTTTTTAAAGGTAAAAACATCATTATCGGTAACAGGGGATTCGGACTCGGTTTAGCAATCAGTAAGGGTCTGGTTAAATTATTGGGTAGCGATTTGCAGTACGATTCGGTAGTTAATAAAGGAACCCGGTTTTATTTTACCATTAATAAAAAGGAGGTTTTTTGGCAAAATCCATCTTCGAATGAACCGAACAATACCGGCGTGAAAATGAAAACAATCAGCATCCTCCCGTTCAACAATAGTTTGACCAAAAACTAGTTAATTACTTCATCCTATTCATTTAGTTACGTCCTTTTTGCATTTTTACCTACTTGTTTACAAGTAGTACATCTCTTTAAATTATAAAGGTCCATAAAACAGCTTGTTTTATAGACCTTTATTCAAATAACAAATTGGAAATCTATTTTGTAGTAGCAATTACAGCTCTGAAATAACCTATTGACTCGGCAATTCCCATATCTGGCTGAGCCATATCTCGCTCATACTCCAGACTGCAAACGCCAGTATAACCAACTTTTCTCAGCATTTTAATAAATGCAGGAAAGTCAATAACTCCACGACCAATTTCGATGGAATAACCAAGCTTTGTTTTCCCGGTTACATCTTTGATATGAATATCAAAAACACGGGTTATGTACTTTTGCAAATCGGCAACAGCATCTTTTCCGTTGCGGGTATCGTGACCAATATCAAGACACATCCCAATCCGAGGATCAAGATCTTTTACATGGTTCCATACATCTTCAGCATCAGGATAAATTTTAATATCAGGACCATGAAGATGGATAGCATACTTGAAATCGTATTCCTTTACTTTTTTATCAACATATGGCAAAAGTTCATAATTTGGAACACCAACAATCAGTTTTACTCCTACCCGTTTGGCATACGCAAAAGCACTGTCGATCTCGGCTTCTGTTTTCATGTAGATTGGGCCCACGGCATAACCGGTTACGCCCTTTTCTTTTAATTTGGCATGAAAAGCCGCAATTTCGGCAGTAGTGCTTTTAAAAGGCAGATGAAAATCCTTGATACATAGATAATGTACATCAGCACGTTGCATAATTGAGAGTGATTTGTCCAAATCATTTAGCTTGACAAATGAATAACCGGCCATTCCAACGCGGAATTTTTCACCTGTTTCCGGCACTGGCCGAGGTCCCGGACGTTCTTGTTCCTGTGCAATAGCAGCAGTACCAGTTAATGCCAGAAAGGATAGCAAGAAAAAAAATCGTTTCATCATGATAAATTAAGTTTATTGGTTTATCGTCTGACAAAACTATGAAAATTGACGCTGAATTGATCGAAATAAGTATTCAATCTAAATTATTTTATTTCAGAAACTGGGGCAAGACCAATAAATCGTTATTAGGCTAGTCAAATGCGTATAAACAGAGAAACAATGTATGCTCTAATCACATACAGATTCTTAATCGAAATTAAATTCATCAAATACTATTTCCAGATCGTGCAGTGGTTTTAGTGAAATCTCGGTACCACTTTCTCCTTTTCCTGAATAATCAAAAGGATTATCTAAATCGATAATAAGAAACACCATATAGGAGATCAGAAAAGTAACCAGTAAAGTAAAAAATAGAGAAGCATAAAAAGGCTCAATTTTAATCAGGACGAGACCTAGTCCGGTTAAAAATCCCATTGCCTCCACAATAGCATAAGCAGAACCAATGAAGTCGGTATCGCGAATCGTATCAATTCGTAAAATCAGTTTCCTGATGTTGTTTTGCTCATTCTTCATTTTGATGATGTAGGCAGGCTGAATGCCTTCTTTATCCAATTCAGCAAAAAAATCATTCATTTGAGTGAGCTTTTCAAACAACGATTTGGTTCGTTCCTTTTTATAGAACCAATTCATCAGTGATTTCATGAACGTTTTCTCAAACCCGATGAATTGACGTGCCGTTTCCGAATTTTTACTTTTACTGATGGTGTATGCATCGTCCAACAAGGCTTTCAGGGATGCCGAAAGCTCGCTGGGGATCTTTTCGCTTTCCTTATAATCTGAAAGTACTCCACTGATAAGGAAACCGATAAGGAAAATAGTTCCGGCCACCAGGCTGGTAAAAAGAGCATTAAGCTCCATAACTTCCAATCCAAACTTGTGGGAAAGAAGTTTTAACGTTGCAACTACAATCATTAGTGGCATTACTTTGATGGCGATTGACCATTTCTGCCAGATTTGTTTTGGGGATTTCATGTTCGAATTGAATTATAGGTATTATACTCCCAAAAGAGAAATTATTTGTTGCCCAAAATAAACATTTCAGCTTAATAATATATCAGGGAAAAGTATATTGGTAACCAATTTATCTACTTAACAAAAATTTTAGAAGGATGGACTTGCTGTACAAACCTGAATAAGCAAAAAGAAGCCAGATTATAAATCCGGCTTCTTTCAAATATCGTAAGATAAGACAGTACTTAAATGAATATTTCTTTTGGTATCATTCAAAAGATTGAAGAAACAAAAAAATGCTTTTTTGGAACTTCCTCAACAATAAGAATACGATCGATTATGAGTTAAGATCATCAAATTCAAGTTTGGTATAGTCTTTTGAAAAACTAACCTCTTCAAGAACCTTTTCTTCAGAACCAATTAACTCCATCTGATCATCAGATTGCTCAACATACTCGTCTTGCTGGTTTTGATCAATAAAAGTGATTACTTCCTGCAAACCTTCAATGAATTTTTCAAAGTCTTCCTTGTAAAGAAAAATTTTGTGCTTCTCGAAATGAAAGTTTCCATCTTGCTCAAATCTTTTTTTGCTTTCAGTAATCGTCAGGTAAAATTCATCTCTTCTCGTCGATTTTACATCGAAAAAATAGGTCCTTTTCCCAGCTCTGACAGATACAGAGTAAATTTCTTCTCTGAATTTACTGTCATTTTCCAACCGATCCTCATTTTTTTCAAAATCTTCCATCTTTCTCTTTTTAAGTAAATTCCATTCTTATTTCATCAAAAATAAAAAAAATATTTGATAAATATCAATAAATGTTAACAAACACGATAACATAAGAACATTCGAATATGGAAGTAATACTCTCAAAGCTTAAACCCTTCTTGATTAAAATGCATGATTTTAAACGGTGCAAAAGAAATATTCAATACTGAAATTTCAGATGAAGGATTACTTACCGGTATAATATTTCATCGCATCAGGCAAAAAACCTTTAATAGCGTCAATTCTATTTTGTTCCAATGGATGTGTACTTAAGAATTCGGGGTTCTTGGCCGTTGAACTGGCGGCCATCCTTTCCCAAAAACCTATAGCTTCATTTGGATTATATCCGGCAATTGCCATAAAAATCAAGCCTAGCTTATCCGCTTCATATTCATGCTGACGGGAATAAGGCAACATTACACCATATTGTGCTCCCAATCCGTATGCTGATTGAAAAATAGCCTGCGTCTTTTCAGGTTTAGTTTTAAGGGCTTCGGTAAGGGCAACGCTTCCGAATTGAACCAACATTTGCTGACTCATTCGTTCGTTACCATGACGGGCCACAGCATGGGCAATTTCATGGCTCATCACAACTGCAACACCAGCGTCGTTCTTAGCCAAAGGAAGAATTCCGGTATAAAATACAACTTTACCTCCAGGCATGCACCATGCATTGGGTTCCGCATTTTCAACCAGGTTAAACTCCCACTTGAAATCGGCAATTCGATCAGCAAAACCATTATCGTTGAGGTATTTCTCAACTGCAACCGACATTTTTGCACCAACCCGTTTAACCATATCGGTTTGAGTCTTATTTGCGGCCAGCTTATTTGTCGAAAGGAACTGGCTATAATTGGTCAGACTCATTTCAACCATATTCGACTCTGGTAAAAGACTTACCTGTTTACGGCCAATCAGCGGAACTGTACTACATGCTGTAATTGACAAAAGCACCGAGAACAAACCCACTCTGATTAAATTACTTTTAAAAGTCACTTTCATTTGTATATAATTTGTTTTTTAATTGCCTTATGTACCTCGTTATCTCAAGCACCCGGGATCATGCGACTGTGAGAGATATTACTCAGTCTCATTTCTCAAGTTTTTATTATTTGATTTAAATATAACAAATACAACAAAAAAAGGTGCATAAATGCACCTTCTATTTCTTCAAAAACTTATGAGTACTAATTCTTTTTAGCTGCCAGTAAGGTATTTAACAAGAGCGAAACCCTTGTCATTGGCCCAACGCCGCCCGGAACCGGAGTTATGTAGGAGCATTTTGGAGCAACTTCGTCGAATTTCACATCGCCTTTCAAGCGAAACCCTGATTTCTTTTCAGGTGCGTCAACGCGTGTTGTTCCAACGTCAATTACCACTGCTCCTTCCTTTACCATATTGGCTTTAATGAATTCAGGAGAACCCAGAGCTGCAATTAGAATATCGGCATCAGCACATACTTTTTCAAGATCTTTGGTCTGGCTATGCGCTACAGTTACCGTAGCATTAATGCCTTTTTGCGACATCAGTATACTCAATGGCCGGCCAACAATATTACTTCGCCCAACAACTACACAATTTTTGCCTGAAGTCGGGATCTGATATCTTTTCAGCAATTCTACAATTCCGAAAGGCGTTGCCGATAAGAAAGCTGGCATGCCCAGAACCAACCGGCCAACATTTTCGGGATGGAATCCGTCAACATCTTTGCGTGGATCGATAGCTTCAATAATTTTTTGCTCTGAAATATGTTTTGGAAGTGGCAACTGAACGATGAAGCCATCTAAATCAGCATCAGCATTTAACTCAGCAACCTTTGCCAGCAAGGTTTCTTCGGTTACATCATCTTCAAATCGAACCAACGACGAACGAAACCCGACCTCTTCACAATCTTTAATTTTAAAGGCTACATAGGATTCACTACCGCCATCGTGACCAACCAAAACAGCGGCCAAATGAGGAGCTCTCTTTCCTGAAGCAACAATCAGTTTAACGTCTTCTGCGATTTCCTTTTTTATTTCGTCAGCAGTCTTTTTACCATCAATTAAAATCATAGATCAACTATTTTAAATTATCGTTTAGGTCCGGCACTTCCCATCATCCGGTTCAGGTTTTTGCCTTGTGAAACTATTTTCATCATTTTCCGGGTTTCAGAGAACTGCTTAATTAACCGGTTTACTTCCTGAATATTTGTACCCGAGCCATCGGCAATACGTTTACGACGCGAACCATTTAACAGACTTGGATCTTCGCGTTCAGCCACAGTCATGGAATAAATAATGGCTTCGATGTGTTTAAATGCGTCATCTTCAATTTCAACATCTTTCAATGCCTTTCCCATACCAGGAATCATTCCGGCCAGATCTTTCAGGTTACCCATCTTCTTGATTTGCTGAATCTGTTTTAAAAAGTCGGTAAAGCTGAATTGGTTTTTAGCCAGTTTCTGCTGAAGCTTCCGGGCTTCTTCTTCGTCGAACTGTTCCTGAGCTTTCTCTACGAGTGATACAATATCACCCATCCCGAGAATACGGTCGGCCATACGTTCAGGATGAAAATTATCAAGCGCATCAAGTTTTTCGCCAGTTCCAACATACTTGATTGGTTTATCAACTACCGAGCGAATTGAAAGAGCAGCTCCACCACGAGTGTCACCATCCAATTTGGTCAGAACAACACCGTCGAAGTCGAGTCTATCGTTAAATTCCTTGGCTGTATTTACAGCATCCTGACCAGTCATGGAATCGACAACGAACAGAATTTCGTGAGGTTTTACAGCGTCTTTAACAGCGCTTATCTCATTCATCATCTCCTGATCGATCGCCAACCGGCCTGCAGTATCGATAATCACGACATCGTTGCCCTGCAATTTAGCCTGCCGAATAGCTTCCAACGCAATCTTTACCGGATTTTTGCTTCCATCTTCAGTGAAAACAGGAACACCTATTTGTTGTCCAAGAACTTTAAGCTGTTCGATTGCCGCTGGCCGGTAAACGTCACAGGCAACCAACAAAGGATGACGGCCCTTCTTGCTTTTTAGCATTTTTGCCAACTTTCCGGAGAAAGTAGTTTTACCGGAACCTTGTAAGCCGGCAATCAAAATAACAGAAGGATTTCCTTTTAAATTGATGTCGACAAATTTGCCCCCCATCAGTTCAGCTAACTCATCGTGGACGATCTTAACCATTAACTGACTAGGTTTAACCGCATTCAACACATCCATACCCAGAGCTTTCTTCCGGACATTTTCTGTAAATGACTTGGCTATTTTAAAGTTCACGTCGGCATCTAACAAAGCACGACGTACCTCTTTCAAGGTTTCTGCCACATTTATTTCGGTAATTTTCCCCTGACCTTTCAGAAGTTTAAACGACCGTTCCAGCTTTTCATTCAGATTCTCAAACATATCTAATCAGAAATAATTCGTGTATTTTTATTTTTTTCTAAACTACCATGAAGAACTCCCCATTCAAATTACACTCTTGGTTATGAGATTTTCGCCTATGCCAGTTTCATTTTGTAAAAACTCTTGCAAAAATATAAAAATATGCCATAGAGCTCTTCAAACTTAAAATTTTAAAATAATCGTTTTTCGTGGGTTACCTTTTCCGGATTTGAAGAATAAAAAGACGTACAAAGATTAGTTTGTTTTCAAGAGCGAAAAATGGCAAAATGTTATACAAACTATTACGGACTGATCTTTAATTGTCCTGTTGGCAACGAAGCAATAAATTGCGACTATAAAGAAATCAGACAATTAAAAACAAAAGAAAGATTAGCTTATTACAACGCTCTGCCCGAATACGAAAAAGACAAGTTAATAGAAAATCACCAAAAATGTCTTTCGGTCAGAGAAAAAAAGACCCTTTTTCACGAATCGCAATAATGTAGATCCCAGGGAGCCGACCGGCTCCCTTCTACTTTTTATAGGGTTTATAAATTTCACTCATCATAAACCTTATAAATTTTAAGCCAAATCAAAAAAACAGCTAAATTTATCTCAGTTTAAGTTTATTTTTTAACAAATAAATTCGGCTGTTTTACAGATACTTAGATATTTTAGCAAATATATTTCTGTTTAAACCTGGAAATAAAACTGAACTTATGCGCAAGATTTTACTTTAAACTTATAAGCTTTTAAAATGTTTCAAATACTCAGTATGATTACTAAATATTAATTATTGAATCATGTATAATTTTGAATATCAAAATCCGGTAAAAATCATCTTTGGTAAAGGTGAAATTAAAAAAGTTGGGGTCAACATTCCTAAAGGAGCGAAGATATTGCTCACCTATGGAGGTGGTAGTATTTTCAAAAACAGTGTGTACGATCAGGTTAAGGCATCCATCGTGGGCTTTGATGTAATTGAATTTGGCGGTATAGAACCAAATCCTCATTACGAAACACTGATGAAGGCAGTAGATATTGTTAAAAAAGAAAATATTACCTATTTGCTATCGGTTGGTGGAGGTTCGGTTCTTGATGGAACAAAATTCATCGCGGCGGCGGCTCTTTTTACAAATGGCGATCCCTGGCTCATTTTATCCAAACAAGCTCCGGTATTGGATGCTCTTCCCATCGGTGCGGTATTAACACTTCCTGCGACTGGTTCCGAAATGAATGGCAATTCGGTTGTTACTCGTATTGAAACTAAAGAAAAACTTGCCTTTGCATCACTCAAAGTTATGCCGGTCTTTTCTATTCTCGATCCTGAAGTTATTTTCTCCTTGCCCGAAAAACAGGTCGCCAATGGAATCGTCGATGCCTTTGTTCATGTCATTGAGCAGTACTTAACTTTCCCGGTCAATGCACCTATACAGGATCGCTTTGCCGAAAGTATCCTGAGGACTTTGATTGAAGAAGGGCCGAAAGTATTGGCAAACCGGACCGATTATGATGCTGCCGCGAATTTCATGTGGAGTGCAACCATGGCTCTAAACGGATTAATAGGCGTTGGCGTTCCTCAGGATTGGGCTACTCACATGATTGGACATGAGCTTACAGCTTATCATGGAATTGACCACGCACGGACCCTCGCAATTGTTCTGCCCGGAATCATGCACATAAAACGGGAGCAGAAAAAAGATAAAATCTTGCAATTAGGCGAACGTGTATGGGGAGTGCTAGATGGAACAGATGATGAACGAATTAACGAAACGATCAAGAAAACAGTTGAATTCTTTGAATCGGTGGGTATTCAGACCAAATTACCCGATTATTCGGTTACATCCGAAACTATTGATATCATTTGTACGCGTTTTCTGAAAAGAGGCTATAAAGTAGGTGAAAAAGGAAACATTGGACCCGATGAAATTCGTATGATTCTCGAAGACCGATTATAGTATTTCACAATGATATAATGGTCATTTAGTTGTCTATTGTAAAAATGTTAATTGATAGTCATTCAGCAGAATTGACTTATAACGACAAATCAGACAATTAAATGACCATTTTCTATTGAAGCAATTCCCTGGCTGTTTCCATTGCAGTAGCCGAATAGTTTTCGCCACTTAGCATTTGAGCAATTTCTTCAATCCGTTCCTGCTCACTCAATTTTTTTATCGAAGTAAAAGTCTGATCATTTTGGTCAAATTTATAGACTTTGTAATGATGGTTTCCTTTAGCGGCAATTTGAGGTAAATGGGTTATATTTAATACTTGAACAGTTCGAGCCATTTGTTCCAGTATCTGGCCCATTTTTACAGCAACTTCACCCGAAACACCTGTATCTATTTCATCAAAAACAATGGTTGGTAACGAACGTGCATCGGTAATCAATGTCTTAATTGCCAACATTAAACGCGAGATTTCACCTCCGGAAGCAATTTTACCAATCTCCTGTAATTCCTGATTTTTATTGGCCGAAAACAAATAACTAACTTCATCCAAACCTGAAGGTGAAAAATCTTTTAATGGACTAAATTTCAGTTGAAAGGCAGCATTCGGAATACCAACATTCCGAAGAATATCAATTACTTTAGTTTCAATCTGGGATGCAACAGCCTTGCGTTTGTGTGATAATTTACCAGTTAGTTCCGTAAGTAATTTATTTTGTGCAACTATTTCTTTCCTGTATTTTTCAATGTCCTGATCGTACGAACTAACCAACCGTATTTTTGCTTCAAATTCGGCCTGAATTTGTAAAAGCTCAGCGATCGATGACACCCGATGCTTCTGTTGTAGTGAATAAATCAGGTCAAGCCGCTGATTCACCATCTCAATTTTCTCCGGGTTGTTTTCAGTACGGTCTTCGATTACTGACGACTCCGATGCCAAATCTTTCAATTCGAGGTAAACCGACTCCATCCGGGTAAAGATTTGCTCAGCTTCAGGAAGTACCGACCTCAGTTTGCCAATACTGGTGAGATTTTCTTTTAAAACAGCAAGAACAGATCGTTCATCTTCGCTAAGCGCCATAAATGCATGTCCAAAAACGGTGCGTATTTCTTCGGCATGGGTAAGTTTCTCGAGCAAAAGTTCCAGCTCCGACTGTTCGTTTTCGACCAATCTCGCCTCATGGAGTTGCTCAAACTGAAATTCATAATAATCCAGATCTTTCTTCGACTGCTCCGCCAGCAAAAGCGATTCTTTCAGGCTTTCCTGAAGAGAAAGATAAGTTTTATAATCAGATGCATAGCTTTTAAGTAATTCGGCATTTCCGGCAACCAAATCAACTACCCGCAACTGGTAGTACTTTTCATTCAAGTCCAGATTTTGATGTTGCGAGTGAATATCAATCAGTTTAAGGCCCAAATCATGTAGAACCTTCACATTTACAGGGGTATCATTAATAAATGCCCTTGATTTTCCTTGTGGCGTAATTTCGCGCCGCAGAATAGTTATATCGTCATAATCCAGCTCATTCTCCGAAAAGAAATTTTGCATTCCATATCTCTGAATATCAAAAATTCCTTCAGCCGTACATTTATCCGTTTTATCTCTCAAAACAGAAGAATCGGCGCGCTGACCAATAATTAGCCCGATTGCCCCTAATAAGATTGATTTACCGGCTCCGGTTTCTCCTGTCAGTATATTTAAATCTCCACTGAAATCAATAATCAGTGAATCAATTAAAGCGTAATTTTTTATTGAAAGTGACTTCAGCACAAGAAACAGTGAATTAAATTAATGATCGGTATTGACAAAATGGTACTTTAAAACCGATCATAAAGATAGTGGTTTATTCAAGTTTCAAAAGCTCTCCGATTTTAAAATCTTCTCGTATTTACTTCCATTCGACGGATCGCATTCATTCAATATAACTGTAACACGATTTCGTTCATCAGGAAAAGACTTAGAGAAGATATTGACGAGTTCGTCTGATTTGGCGTCAAAAAACACCTGAAGAATATATAGAGATGGACGCGAACGGAAAACTTTCTGAATAGACTTGAGTGATTCGGCAATGGCAGCGCGTCCTTCCGGAGCTTTATCCGCCATTAAATCAAGTCCCTGACGATGATACTGGTATGTGCAACTTCTGAATCCGGAATAAGATTTATTCAAGATATTTTCAACCAACCAATATCGGTTACGCTCGCTTTCGTAGGCTTTCCAACCCTTTTCACGGGCATTCTGCGAATTGTTCACAATCGTCTGCGCCTTCTGAAAAAACTCAGAGCCACCTTCCGGAGAAAACGAATCGTAATCCATTCCAAGCACAACATAAGCATAGAAAGCCAGAATATTTGTCAGGTTATCCTTATTTGAAGTCTCATTAAACTCTAATGTCTGATACTCAATATACTTTGCATGAAAATCGTTATCCTTGATATTCAATAGGATAGTTTCGTATGATGAGTTAAAAACCGGTCGGCGTGCCTGAACCTGAATAGTACCTTTAAACTCATCTGAAGAAATTTGCTCATCAAGATTGATAAAGAAATTGCATTCAATCCGTTCATCCATTGCAAATTTCTGATCTGTCCATTTTCGGTTATTCATGAATTCGTAAAGATCAGATTGCATGGTTTCGAACATGGTTCGGTTTGCTCCCTGTATTTTTTGAGCCGATATGCTGATATTGCAGCGTAATTCCTGCGCAATTAGCTTTCCTTGTATAATAATAATTAGTGCAAAAAACAGAATGATTCTTTTCATATCAGCCATTTAACCGAATTAATTTTGTTTCTGATTAATCCTGAAATTCGCCATTGAGCTCCATTTCTGAAATGATCCGGGCTACAATATCTACAGCAACTTCAGTCTTGGATTTTAACTCAAAAAATGTCCGATTATTGTCCTTATCAATCATTGTAATTTTATTGGTATCGCCCCCAAAACCAGCGCCAGCATCTTGCATCGAATTTAAAACAATGAAATCCAGATTTTTACGCATCAACTTCGAATAAGCGTTTGCAAATTCATCATTGGTTTCAAGTGCAAACCCAACCAAAATTTGCTTGGTTGTTTTTATCTTCCCCAAGTCACCTGCAATGTCATTTGTTGGTTTCAAATGAACAATAAGATCATCTTTGCCGCGTTTCAGCTTATTTTCCGCAAAATTTTCGGGAGTAAAGTCGGCCACAGCGGCGCACATTACAGCCCCATCTACTTTAGGAAATATTCGCAAACATTGCTCATGCATTTCTGCAGCCGACTCAACCGGTATAACCGTTATTTCAGGATTTGTAGTTTTAACACTTACTGGTCCTGAAACCAAAGTAACCCTTGCTCCACAGAATGCCAGTTCATTGGCAATGGCATAACCCATTTTCCCTGAAGAATAATTTCCAATAAAACGAACGGGATCAATTTTTTCGTAAGTAGGACCTGCTGTAATCAGAAAATGTTTATTCAGCAGTTTTTTTTTTTGATTGAAGAACTTTACAACTTCCTCCAGGATATTCTCTGGTTCTTCCATCCGGCCTTTTCCGTGCAAACCACTGGCTAGGGCTCCTTCCCCTGGTTCGATGATTAAATTTCCGTACGAACGCAAAATTTCAATGTTGGCCAAATTGGCCGGATGCTGAAACATGTCCAGATCCATCGCAGGAGCAATCATTACCGGACATTTGGCTGATAAGTATGTAGTAATTAATAAATTATCACTTATCCCATGAGCCATTTTACCCAGGGTTGCGGTAGTTGCAGGAGCAATTAACACCAAATCGGCCCACAGCCCCATATCGACATGCGAATGCCAGGTACCATCGTTTGCAGAGAAAAATTCACTTGCAACCGCTTTTCCTGAGAGTGCAGACATGGTTACCGGAGTGATAAATTCTTTAGCTGCAGGGGTCATCACCACCTGAACTTCAGCACCTTCTTTCACTAGGCCCCTTAAAAGATAAGCTGCCTTATAGGCAGCTATACTTCCGGTGACCCCGAGAACAATATGTTTTCCTGATAGCCTCATAAAGGCTTATATTACAATTCTTTGTTGCGGTTTTCCTTAGCAGGATTACGGTGATAAATCTGATTGTTTACAAATTCTTCATAAGCAATCAATGTTGGTTTTGGAAGACGTTCGTAATATTTTGAAATCTCAATTTGCTCACGGTTTTCAAATACTTCTTCCAGATTATCAGTGTAGGATGCGAATTCCTGAAGTTTTTGACTTAGCTCTTCTTTCATTTCAGAAGCAATCTGATTTGAACGTTTAGCCAAAATCATTACAGTTTCATAAACATTACCAGTACGGTTTTCCAATTCTCTTAAATCCCTCGAAATAGTAGTTGATTCTGCTTTTGTTTTCTTAAAATCCATATTATTTAAATATTTGAATCCGATTTATAATTTAACAACTTGGTAGTTGTGTTGTGATACTTTTCGACTTCTTTCCGGTATTTACTCTCCGGATATTCATCGACAAAGGTAAAATATTCATCCAAAGCAGAGCTTAATCGTTCGTGCTTTTTTTCTTCAACACTATTAATAGCAAGCAAATACTTTGCTTTTAGCAGCATATACATCAATTCTTCACGGTATTTTGTATCCGGAAAATCCTTCAGCGATGAAGTTAAAGCAACCACGGCAGCCTTATAATTGTTCAAATCGTAGTAAAGTTTGCCACTTAAATACGATTTGTAAACCATTTTGTCGCGTAATTCAATAATCAAACGAGTAGCTTCATCAACCCTGGTTGATTTTGGGTATAGATTAATAAATAACTGAAGCGCATCAATGGCATTTTGAGTAACAGCCTGATCAAGTCTCGGGCTTGGTGAATCCAGATAGAAGCAGTATCCAACCATGTATTGGGATTCTTCAGCAAATTCGCTACGGGGAAACTCTTTAATTAATGATTTAAAATAGTGACCAGCCATCATATTATCTTTCATCCCAAACTGGCTCTTTGCATAATAGTAATATACCTTGTCGGCCCTGCTGGTACCTCTTACAATTGTAATAAGCTCTTTAAGCAAGGTTGACGAACGTACAAACTCTCCGTTTTCATAATATTCGAGTGCTTTTTTGTACTTAAATTCATAATCGGTGCTTTTTACAACCTTATTATAATCGCTGCAACTACTAAACAGCAGTACAAAAACAATGGCTATTGGTGCGAAATTTCTCATTTTCATTAACATGGCGCAAAGATATATTTTTTAAACAAATTTTCAGGCCGAAAAATAGAATGAATTATTTAGAATACCGCCCTGTTTAGTATAAATTAACAAATTTGCAGACTTATTAAAAAGAATTACTTTTGCAATGCTAATTTTAAAAACCAGATCAAAGTGGATATTTTTGACAAACTGAGGACAAACATGGGTAGCCTGGGAAAATACATGAAACAGGCTCATGGATACTTTGCTTTCCCTAAATTGGAAGGTGAAATTGGTACAAAAATGAAATTCAGAGGGAAGGATGTTTTAGTGTGGAGTCTGAACAATTATATTGGACTGGCCAATCATCCGGAAGTAAGGGAAGCTGATGCTCAGGCGGCGGCTGACTATGGTATGGCTTACCCAATGGGAGCACGTATGATGTCTGGTCAAACCAGCAAACATGAAGAGCTGGAGCAAAATCTGGCCGAATTTGTCGGAAAACAAGATGCATTTTTACTGAATTTCGGTTACCAGGGAATGGTTTCGATTATTGATGCTGTTTGTGGTAGAAATGATGTAATTGTATATGACTCTGAGGCTCACGCCTGTATCCTCGACGGTGTCAGATTGCACATGGGTAAACGTTTTGTGTATGCCCACAACAATATGGACAGCTTACGCAATATGTTGACCAAAGCAACCCGTCTTGCTGAAAAACAAGGTGGTGGTATTTTAGTTATTACTGAAGGTGTATTCGGAATGGCTGGCGATTTGGGTAAACTCGACGAAGTTGCCAAATTCAAAGATGAATTCAATTTCAGGTTATTGGTTGATGATGCTCATGGATTTGGTACCATGGGAGCAACCGGAGCCGGAACTCCTGAACATTTTGGTGTAATGGACAAAGTTGATTTATTGTTCGGAACTTTTGCAAAATCAATGGCTGGTATTGGCGCTTTCATCGCCTGCGACGAAGATATTTGCAACTTCCTTCGTTACAATATGCGTTCGCAAACTTTTGCAAAATCATTACCAATGCCAATGGTTATTGGTGCTTTGAAACGACTTGAATTATTGCGCACCAGACCTGAATTACGCGAAAGACTTTGGTCAGTTGTAGCTGCACTTCAGGGTGGATTAAAAGAACAAGGATTTGACCTGGGAGTTACCAACTCTTGCGTTACTCCTGTTTATTTTAAAGGTGGTGTGGGTGAAGCAACCAATGTTGTGATGGACTTACGCGAAAACTTCAATGTATTCTGTTCGGTTGTAGCTTACCCGGTTATCCCCAAAGGACAAATCATGTTAAGACTTATTCCAACAGCTATGCATACCATCGAAGATGTTGAATATACCATCAAGGCATTTTCGGAAGTTCGCCGAAAACTGGAAGAAGGTAAATACAACACTTCACAAATTCCTTCGATTATCGATTAATAAAAATAAAGTAAAACCATCCTTCGGGATGGTTTTTTCGTTTATGCTTTATTATATTTGTGCCTGATGCCTCTTTAGCTCAGCTGGTAGAGCAGCTCATTCGTAATGAGCAGGTCGGCGGTTCGAGTCCGCCAAAAGGCTCAACTAAAAAATAAGCCTCTCTGATTCAATGTGTTTCAGAGAGGTTTTATTTTTTAAAAACCGACAACTTTAATGCCCGCAAACAGGCTGTTTCTCCAATATTTTTGGGTATGTAAATGCCTGAAACAAAAAATCATTAAATTTTATCAGTTGCTAAATATCAACCCATTTTTTTTCTTAAAAAAGTTTGGTACTAATCTGAAAAAGCTACTTTTGCAGCGGCTTTTTTAGCTTATTCAATTATCAACATATTTTTAACGATATGGAAAGCGAATCATTAATTCTCTTTTTTATAGTTGCACTGGTCCTTGTCGGCGGGGCAATTATATTTTCAACCCTTGTTGCACCAAAATCATTTAATCCGGTAAAATCAGAGCCTTACGAATGCGGTATCCCGTCCGAAGGTCCTGCATGGATTCAGTTCAACGTGGGCTACTACCTTTTTGCTATTATTTACCTGATTTTTGATGTGGAAACCGTGTTTCTATTCCCCTGGGGTGTAGTAATGAAAACCATCGGAATGAGGGCATTTATTGAAATCATTATTTTCTTCTTCATACTTGGTCTTGGACTATTGTATGCATGGAAAAAAGGAGCTTTGAAATGGGTCTAATCAAATCAATGAAAGATGAAGATTTCGGAGATAACGAATCTCTCGAACTCTTAAAGAAGTCAGGCGGAAACGTCTTTATGACTAGTATTGACGCAGTTCTGAACTGGGGTGTTTCGAACTCCATTTGGCCACTCACCTTTGCAACCAGCTGTTGCGGAATTGAGATGATGGCTGCAGGAGCTTCAAGGCACGACTTTGCCCGTTTCGGGATTGAGGTTTATCGTCCTTCACCACGTCAGGCTGATGTGATCGTTATTGCAGGTACCATCAATCACAAAATGGCTCCGGTATTAAAACGTTTATACGACCAGATGCCCGATCCGAAATACGTAATCGCCATGGGTGCATGTGCTGTTTCTGGAGGACCTTTCTTCTACAATTCGTATTCAGTGGTGCGAGGTGTCGATCATATTCTTCCGGTGGACGTATATGTTCCGGGATGTCCGCCTCGCCCTGAGGCACTCCTCTATGGCGTGATGCAATTGCAACGAAAAATTAAAGGTGATTCACTTTTTGATGCAGAAGATTCAACTGACCGATTGCTTTAAATCTCACACGACATGCTAAACAGACAAGAATTAACAGATATCATCAGGGGATTTGAACCTGAAGCTGAATTTCCAGAAGGTAAACAACTGTTGGAAGTTATTGTTCCGGCGGAAAAACTATTTGCGCTAACCGAAAAACTAAAATCAGATAAAAGAACAGCTTTTAATTATCTGATCAACCATACTGCAGTTGATTTCACAACTCATTTCACAGTGGTTTATCACCTCGAATCAACCGATTTCAGGCATTTGGTTGTGTTGAAATCTTTGATTGCCGACCGTGAAAATCCAAATGTGGACAGTTTGGCTTCCTTATATCCGACTGCCGAATATTTTGAACGCGAAGTTTTCGACCTCTTTGGAATCCGGTTTAACAATCATCCAAACATGAAACGTTTTTTCATGGGAGATGATTACGGATATCCGCTTCGCAAAGATTTCCGCGATGAAGTAAATATTATTGAACGTTAATACTCAATATCAGATGAGTGAAGAAATTATAAAAGACGTGATTATTGGGGAGAATGAGGACTACATTATCAATATGGGTCCCCAGCACCCTTCAACTCACGGGGTTTTAAGGTTTGAGGTTTGCCTGAAAGGTGAAACCGTCAAATACCTGATTCCACACATTGGATACATTCACCGTGGAATTGAAAAGATGTGCGAGGCAATTACTTATCCGCAGATCATTCACCTGACTGACCGGATGGATTACCTTTCGGCTCATATCAACAACGAAGCAGTATGCCTGCTTGTTGAAGATGCCATGCAGGTTGAAGTTCCGGAACGGGTAAAATACATCCGTACCATTCTCGATGAGCTCAACCGAATTGCATCGCACCAATTGTGGTGGTGTGCTTTTGGTATGGACCTTGGTGCATTAACAACATTCTTCTACGGGCTCCGCGACCGCGAACACATTCTCGACATTTTCGAAGAATCGTTCGGATCGAGGTTACTTCACAGTTACGTTATGCCTGGTGGTTTGATGCACGATGTTCACCCGAATTTCCAGAAACGGATCAAAGAATTTATCACTTACTTCAGGAAAAAACTTCCTGAATACGACCAGTTGCTTACGGGCAATGTGATTTTCCAGAACCGTGTGAAAGGAATTGGTAACATGAGTAAAGAAACTGCAATCGGATACGGTGTTACCGGTCCATCCGGACGTGGTTCAAATTATTCGTGCGACATTCGTAAAATTGCACCTTACGGAGTTTACGATAAAGTTCAGTTCAACGAGATTTTGGAAACAGGCTGCGATACTTTGGCCCGATACAATGTCAGAATGCGCGAAATGTGGGAATCACTCAGCATTCTGGAACAACTTGTCGATAACATTCCTGAAGGCGATTTCACTGCCAAAATGAAGCCAATCATTAAACTTCCGGCTGGTGAATATTTCCAAAGAGTGGAAACTGCCCGTGGAGAACTGGCTGTATATGCAGTAAGCGACGGAAATAAATCGCCATTACGCATGAGATTCCGGACACCAAACTTCAGCAATTTGTTTGTAATGAACGAAATTACTGCCGGACATAAAATCGCCGACCTGATTGCCATCAGCGGTTCGCTCGACCTTGTAATCCCTGATATTGACCGCTAAATGAACACAAATATGTCATCTAACATCTATGATTTTTCGGCTCTTACCGGATCCATTCATACCTGGTTATCAGGAATGATGCCATCCGGATTAGTCACTTTAACTGAAATGGTTCTCGTTGGAATTGTATTCCTTCTGATGTATGCATTGCTGGGGCTGTTCCTCGTTTACATGGAACGTAAGGTTTGTGCTTTTATTCAGAACCGCGTTGGACCGAACCGCGTTGGACCATATGGTATCATACAAACCATCGCCGACCTGATTAAACTGTTGATGAAGGAGTTAATCCCGATTCGCAAATCAGACCCATTGCTTTTCAATCTGGCACCATTCATTGTAATTATTTGCTCTTTCCTTGCTATGGCAGCAATACCATATGCTAAAGGACTACAGGCAATCGATTTCAATATTGGCGTATTTTATGTAATGGCTGTATCGTCGCTCAGTGTAATTGGTATCTTAATTGCCGGTTGGTCAAGTAACAGTAAATATTCGCTGATTGGAGCCATGCGAAGCGGAGCACAAATTGTGAGCTACGAGCTTTCAGTTGGACTTTCGCTGCTGGCTATCGTAGTTTTTTCGGGAAGTATGCAGCTTTCAGGAATAGTTGAAAGTCAGGCTGACGGATGGTGGATTTTTAAAGGCCATATTCCGGCATTTATTTCATTCGTCATTTTCCTGATTGCAAGTACTGCCGAAATCAACCGCGGACCTTTCGACTTAGCTGAAGCTGAATCGGAATTGACCGCCGGTTTCCACACCGAATATTCAGGTATCAAATTTGCCTTTTTCTTCCTTGCCGAATACATGAATATGTTTATTGTTGCAGCCTTGGGAGCTACTGTATTCCTTGGCGGATGGATGCCATTTCATGTTGGAAACTGGGAAGGGTTCAACCAGATTATGGATTACATTCCATCAGCAGTTTGGTTCTTCTCAAAGACTTTCTTTATCATACTGATCATCATGTGGTTTAAATGGACTTTCCCTCGTTTGAGAATTGACCAATTATTAACACTTGAATGGAAATACCTGTTACCAATCAGTTTGTTCAACATTGTATTGATCGCATTCTTAGTCCTGATGCACTGGCATTTTTAATTTTAACAGCGAAAAACAATGAATAGTATAATCGAATATTTTACCGACCTGTTTAAAGGAATTTCTTCGCTGTGGGCAGGTATGCGCATCACCGGGAAATACTTTTTCAGCCCGGGTGCAATTGTAACCCAGCAATACCCTGAAAACCGGAAGACCCTGAAAATGGAGGAACGGTTTAAAGGAGAAGTGACCATGCCTCACGATGAAAACAACCAGCACGCTTGCACCGGTTGCGGAATTTGTGAAATGAACTGTCCGAATGGTTCAATCGAGATTTTAACCGACCGCGTTCCTAACGCTGAAGGCAAAATGGAGCGAGTGATCGATAAACACATTTATCATTTGTCGATGTGCACGTTCTGTGAATTGTGCATAAAAACCTGCCCGTCGAATGCGCTGGCTTGGGGTCAGAAATTTGAACATGCAGTATTTGACCGGAGTAAACTCACCAAAGTTTTGAATCAACCTGGTTCAACACTTAGAAAGGAGGCTAAGTAATGAATGTATTCATGTTTTATATGTTTTCAGGAATAATCCTGATCTGTTCGCTTTTGTCGATCACAACCCGAAGAATTTTGAGGGCGGCTGTTTACCTGCTTTGTGTTTTATTAGCTACCGCAGGTTTGTATTTCATGTTGAACTACCAATTTATGGCTGCCGTTCAGCTTACTTTATATGCCGGAGGTATTGTGGTACTGATCATTTTCAGTATTCTGTTAACGCACCACATTACGCACCGCTTTAAACATCCTAACATCACAAAATTGTTGATGGGTATTGGGGCTGCTACTGTTGGAATCGGTTTGGTGCTTGCAACCATCCTCTCCCATACTTTTCAGGCCGGAAGCGCTCCGGAACTGCCAGTTGATATGACTGTAATTGGAACACAATTGCTAAGCACCGGAAAAAACGGATACGTTTTACCGTTTGAGTTGATCAGTATTTTGTTGCTGGCAGCTATGATTGCTGCAATTGTGGTTGCAAAAAAAGAAAAAAATAAAAACTCAGAGATATGATTCAGGGAATTCCTCTAGAACACTTTTTAGTCGTAAGCACGATTATGTTTTTCATCGGAGTTTGTGGTTTCATTATTCGCCGCAACCTGATTACTATGTTGATGGCCACGGAGCTAATCCTGAATTCGGTCAATATCAATTTCGTGGTTTTCAACCGCTACCTGTATCCCGATCAATTGCAGGGACAATTCTTTTCACTGTTCATTGTTGGTATTGCAGCTGCCGAAGCTTCGGTTGCCATTGCTCTGATCATCAATATTTACAGAAACGTGAAGAACATTGAAGTTGAGAACGTAAATGAAATGAAATTCTAAAATTTAAGAGCAATGACAGGATATACATATACTGTATTCATTATACTGATTCCACTGGTAATGTTTTTGATTACCGGTTTACTGGGAATGAAATGGAAACCAATCGTCTCAGGAATATTGGGAACAATCGGAATGGGAATTTCATGGTCTCTTTCGCTGATTACTGCCGGAAGTTACTTCTTTGGTCATCACGCTGAAGGATTTAAAACAATCATTCCATTCGAATTGAATTGGTTGCAATTTACAGATACACTGATGATCAAAATGGGTATTTTACTTGACCCGATCTCGGTAATGATGCTTGTTGTAATTACCACCATTTCGTTTATGGTTCATTTGTACAGCATCGGATATATGCACGGTGAAACAGGCTTCGCCCGTTTCTTTGCATTTTTATCGCTGTTTACCTTTTCGATGTTAGGTTTGGTTATCGCTACCAACATTTTCCAGATGTATATTTTCTGGGAATTGGTCGGTGTCAGCTCATTCCTTTTGATCGGCTTCTATTACCAGAAACCATCGGCAGTAGCAGCTTCGAAAAAAGCATTCATCGTTACCCGTTTTGCTGATTTAGGTTTCCTGATCGGTATTCTGATACTTTCATTTGTTACCGGAACTTTCGATTTCGGTAAACTGACTGAACCTGGAACAGCCATCTTCGGAAGCGCTACTTCGATGAGTTTTATGGGTATTTCGGCCATGACCTGGGCCATGACACTGATTTTTATTGGTGGTGCTGGTAAATCGGCCATGTTCCCGTTACACATTTGGTTACCCGATGCAATGGAAGGTCCAACTCCGGTTTCGGCATTGATTCACGCTGCAACCATGGTTGTTGCCGGTGTATTTTTGGTGGCCCGTATGTTTCCGGTTATCCATTTCCAGGCTCCTGCCGCGCAGGAAATCATTGGTTATGTTGGTGGATTCACTTCGCTTTTTGCCGCGGTGATCGCCATTACACAATACGATATTAAACGCGTTTTGGCATTCTCAACCTTATCTCAACTGGGTTATATGATGCTTGCCCTTGGTGTTTCAGGATACGGTGGTGAAGAAGGTTTGGGTTACATGGCTTCCATGTTCCACCTGTTTACACATGCCATGTTTAAAGCATTATTATTCCTTGGAGCCGGTTCAATCATTCACGCCGTTCATTCAAACAACATGTACGATATGGGTGGTCTGCGCAAATATTTGCCAATTACACACATTACATTCCTGATCGCCTGTTTGACCATTGCCGGAGTTCCATTCCTTTCAGGATTCTTCAGCAAAGACGAAATTTTGGTGGCCGCTTTACATCACAACAAGCTTTTATTTGCAGTTGAATTTATTGTTGCCGGATTAACAGCATTCTATATGTTCCGTTTGTATTTCAGTGTATTCTGGGGAAAAGACAGACATTATCACCACACTCCACACGAAAGCCCACTTGTAATGACGCTTCCGTTAATGTTTCTGGCAGTAGCTTCTGTTTTCGCAGGATATATTCCATTTCATCATTTAGTTACTTCTGACAAACTGGGTTTCGTTACTGAAATGAACTACATGGTAGCTATTCCATCAGTATTGATCGGTTTATTAGGTATCGCAATGGCTTGGATTCTTTACAAAAAGGAAAGCGAAGTTCCGGCGAAATTGGCTAAGAGTTGGGGTGTTTTATATACCGCAACCTACAACAAATTCTATTTCGACGAAATCTATTTGTTTGTAACCCGAAAGATCATCTTCAACTATATTTCACGCCCGATTGCGTGGTTCGACCGTCACATCATCGATGGATTCATGGTTGGAATTGGCTTGACAACCGAAAAGATATCATATCAGATTAAGGGAATGCAGTCGGGACAATTGCAGCATTATGCATTTGCATTTATTGCCGGTACGTTAGCATTAGCGCTTTCGATGATCTATTTCTTGATGTAAAAAAATAAAAATATATTCTCATGAATATTCTAACTTTATTGGTCTTAATCCCGGTTCTCACCATGATCGGAGTCCTTTTTACCAAGGATTATAAAGGTGCCCGGCTCGCTTCGGCAATTGGAATGGGTATAGAGCTAATAGCAACTGTTTATCTGGTGCTAGCCTACCTTGCTGCACGAAAAACCGGGATGATGCACGAGATGCTGTTTACTTCCGATTTCATGTGGTACCCAAGCTTGAACATTCATTTTGCTTTCGGGGTCGATGGAATTGCTGTAGCCATGATTGGTCTTACTTCAATTGTGATTTTTGCAGGTATTTTTGCTTCCTGGGAACTTCAGTTTCTGACAAAGGAGTTTTTTGTATCTCTCATATTGCTTGTCACCGCAGTTTACGGGTTCTTTATTTCACTCGACCTGTTTACCATGTTCCTCTTCTACGAATTGGCGCTGATACCAATGTACCTGCTTATTGGTCTATGGGGAACGGGACCGAAAGAAAAATCGGCCATGAAACTGACTTTAATGTTGATGGCAGGTTCTGCATTGATTATGGTTGGAATTTTAGGTCTGTATTACAATTCGGCTCCAGGTGGAGGTCCACTTACTTTTAACATTCTTGAAATCTCAAAAATAAATATTCCGGTTGCGGCACAACGATTCTTCTTTCCATTTGCATTTATTGGGTTTGGAATACTTGGAGCATTGTTTCCTTTCCATACCTGGTCGCCTGACGGTCACGCTTCGGCGCCAACCGCTGTTTCCATGCTTCATGCCGGAGTATTGATGAAACTGGGAGGATATGGATGTTTCCGCGTAGCAATGTTCCTGATGCCACAAGCTGCACAAGAAATGGCCTGGATTTTCATTATCCTGACAACAATCAGTGTGGTTTACGGAGCTTTCAGCGCCATCTGGCAAACCGACCTTAAATTCATCAATGCTTATTCTTCAGTAAGCCATTGCGGATTGGTAATTTTTGCCTTGCTGATGATGAATCAGACAGCTATGGACGGAGCAATCCTTCAAATGATTTCGCACGGTTTAATGACAGCCCTTTTCTTCGCCTTGATTGGGATGATTTATGGACGTACCCACACCCGTGACATTCGGCAAATGGGCGGATTAATGAAAGTAATCCCATTTCTTGCAGTAGTGTATATGATTGCCGGTTTCGCTTCTTTGGGATTACCCGGATTAAGCGGATTCGTGGCAGAAATGACGGTTTTCGTAGGATCGTTCCAACATCAGGATATGTTTCATCGTGTTGTAACGGTGATTGCATGTTCATCGATTGTAATTACGGCTGTTTATATTTTGAAAGTAGTCGGAATGATTCTTCTTGGCCCATTGAAAGATGAACATCATGCACATTTGGAAGATGCCAAATGGTACGAGAAACTGAGCACCGTGACACTTGTTTTGTCGGTCGCTGCCATTGGTATCGCACCTCTTTGGTTGTCCGACACCATCGTGGCGAGCCTAAAACCAATTGTTGCACGTTTGGCAATGGCCATCCCTTTTTAAATTGAATTAATAAAATAATACCGAAAAATATGGATCTCGGACAGTTTATACTCATGCGCCACGAATTACTGCTCACTGTAGCAGCACTCGCTATTCTGGTTGCTGAAATCTTTACCAGCGAAAAAAACAAATCGAAACTCATCAACTTCACGTTGGTACTTTTCGCTTTGGTTACCTTCATTGGTTTTATTCCCGGAGAAACCGGTAATTTATTTGGTGGATCATTCCAATCGAGCCAACTGACCGTTTTCATGAAAAACGTTCTTAATCTGGCTGTGCTGATTGTTTTTCTTCAGACCGAAGGATGGTTGCGAAAACCAGAAAATGCCGACAAAATCAGTGAGTATTTTATCCTGACGTTGTCAACACTGATCGGTATGAACTTCATGATTTCAGCTGGTGACTTTCTGATCTTTTACATTGGACTCGAAACTGCAACTATCCCGATTGCCGGGTTGGCCGCCTTCGACAAATATAAAAGTCAATCAGCCGAAGCAGGTATCAAATTAATCTTGTCCTCTGCCCTATCATCAGGAATTCTATTATTTGGACTTTCGATGATTTACGGTGCAACCGGGTCGATCTATTTTGCTGATATTGCAACCAAAGTTCAACCGAACGCACTTATTGCACTTGGATTTGTATTCTTTGTGAGCGGTATGGGTTTCAAAATATCTTTGGTACCTTTCCATTTCTGGACTGCCGACGTTTACGAAGGTGCTCCAATCAATGTAACTTCATACCTTTCGGTAGTTTCAAAAGGTGCCGCAGCATTTATCTTCACGATCGTTGTTTTCACTGTTTTTAAAAATATTGTGGAACTGTGGAAACCGATGATTTACACGCTGGCAGTAATCACAATGACAATTGGTAACTTGTTTGCTATGCGTCAGAACAATATCAAGCGGTTTTTGGCCTTTTCTTCGATAGCACAGGCCGGCTTTATTCTGTTGGGTATTCTGGGTGCCGGTGAGCTTGGAATGACTGCAATTGTTTATTTCGTACTCGTTTATGTGTTCACCAACCTTGGAGCATTCGGTGTTGTAGCTGCAATTCACAATGCTTCCGGAGTTGAAACAATTTCAGGATATAATGGCCTATACCAAACAAATCCGAAACTAAGCTGGCTGATGACCATTTCGTTGTTCTCATTGGCAGGAATTCCTCCAATTGCCGGTTTCTTCGGAAAATTCTTCCTCTTTACTGCTGCTGCCGGGAGCGGTTACTATATTCTGGTTTTGATCGCTGTATTAAATGCTACCATCTCACTGTATTATTATCTACTGGTGATAAAAGCTATATTTATAGAAAAGAACGAACAACCTATTCCTGAATTCCGTAGTTCAAATGCCATGCGAATTGCATTAGTGATGTGTATTACGGGTGTATTAATCACCGGTTTTGCCAGCGGAATCTTCGAATATATCAGAAGCATCAGTAAATTGTTTTTAAACTAATACGACCCGAAAAATGGCTCTTAATAAAGGAAAACATATCATAGAAGAAATTGACGGAGTTCGTTGCTCCCTGGTTGAAAAAGGAGCTTCTGCCGAACGTACCGAGTTTCTGAAAAAGCTACTCGAGCTCAATAAATACACTGTAAAAGTTGCAGAAAATGGTGAACCCGGAACTTTCAAAATCGGCGTAACCGATATGCTGTTCAATCCAGTTGTAGATGTTTACAAACGAACTTTAAAAAGCCCTTCAGGCAAACGGGTAACACCAGCCTATTGGCTTCAGAAATCGACTGAAGAAACCGAAGCTGAAGTGAATTACTGGAAATAACAAAACACTATCGAAATAGAAAAAGGGAGCAAATTGCTCCCTTTTTTGTGCGTTAGCCCTTCCCAAACCTTAATCCAACCCGAAGGGTTTGGACTATTTATTGACCGGTTTTTATCGCGCAGATCGTTCGACTCCGGCCGGAGTCGAATTTCGTTTTGATTCAAGGGTTTCTTTAAATGGAATATCAAGCTTATCTTTTAAGACTAATGGAAAAAAAATTTAATCTATTTTATCCGTGCTTTATTTTTTTTGTACGGCTGTTTGATAGTTTTTCCAATCGTAAAAATCAAGCATGTTTTTATTTTGGATCACATCGCTATACATGATATTTAGTACAATCTTTACATCTCTATTTTTGTTTTTTTCATCAATTAGTTTTTCAAGAATTTTAAGCTTTTCAGAATCTTGTTTTCTACTGGAAGCACGAACCCCCAAAAAAATGGCTGTTACGGCCTCACTTATATATAAGAATTCAGATTTCGGATCGCTGGATTTATGAACGATTCGATATTCATTTTCAATTTGCCAATCAGGAAGTTTGGTAAATAAAGATGTGGTTTCCCAAGCCTTAACGGAAGATTTTATTCCTCTTTGAATATATTCCTCAATTGTCTCTCCAATATTCTGAAAAGGGAAATAAGAATTAATCGTATTAAATGAATTTTCTTTGCTATAATTTACTGATTCTTTAATTATACTACCGGGGACAAAACGGCTATAATCTAATTTTTCTGAATCTATTTCAATACAAATTCCTTCATGATTTTGACCGTAATGAGCCCACATCGTTGGTAATTTGTACCCATCCGGATACAGATTATCCTTGTCTTTGCAGAAGCAAATAAATTTATATTCATTTAATTCCATTTCATAAGCCTTTGCAATCTCTCGATAATGCATATGAGTAAATTGAGTGACATCAAGTATACAAGAAATATTAAACTCAAAGGGATCATTACATTCCGAAAATGGATTAAACCGTAATTTCAGTTCTGGCAAGATATAGCTTACAAAGGGTTCGAATTTGGTGTAGTGATAGAGTTTCATATGTAATAAAAACTTTAGGTTTTGTTTTATCAATCAAAAAAAGAAACACCTATCACTTCATTTATATTCACAAGAATAGGTGCGCCCGACAAAATGCCTCTTTCCCTTAAAATTATTTTATATGGATTACTTTTAAAAATAGCTATAACTTCAGGAAATGTTTCTTGATAGTAAGGATCACAATCTTTTCCAACAACTGCGGTCATATTTTTACCATTATGACTATATGATATTGAATAAATCCTATTATCAGCGTCTTTTAATGATACTCCAATGGATTGAGCAATATCGGCATAAACACTTTCTGATTCCTGTTCATTATTTGCAAATGGTACAAAAAATTTCATGATAATTTAAGTTTTCATTATTGTATCAATTTCAATTAATTGACTTGGTAAATTGTAATTTACATTTCTTAAACTTCCATAATACTACCCCTTCTAATGGAAATTGAGTATTCAGCTTTATTATCAACTGGCAATTGAAAGAGGATTGCTCCAATTGCCTTTGTTTTTGGATTTAATGTTTCACCACAAAAACGTCGCAATCTTTTCTTTTTTGAGAATTCAGAATCATGCCCTAAATGATTGTCACTGTATACCTGAAACTTTATCCCATATTGATTAATTAAAAAAAGCTGACCATTCATTTCGACAGTTGAAATTGGAGACCTTGAGAAATTGACTACTTCAATATCCATTATCCATATCATTTTATTGTCGGCGATAACATCTATTTTTTCTGGATCATCTACCTCTAAAAGATTTAGTTTTTGAAAAGACAATACTTTCATTCGAAATTTAGCGCCAAGAAATACCTCGCAGTGTAACCAGTTTCCATTAATAATTGCATCTTTAATTGGTACCATTGGTTGAATTTGATTTCATGATGATTATTCCTAGGCTTCCTTAATACTGCCATTTTTAACAGAAATGAAATATACAGCCTCATCGTCATCTGGTAATTGAAATGGAACAGCACTTTTTGCTTTTATTTTGGGAATTAAATGCGAACCGAACAAACGATCCATTTTCGTTTTCTTAGCAAACTGCGAATAAAATCTTAAATGATCATCATCAAATACATGGAATTTGAACCCATCTTGGTCTATCAGTATTAGTTCATTCATTTCATGTGTACTTATTGGATCTTGTGACATATTAACTACTTCAATTTCCAAAATCCAAATTGTTGACCCCTCATCTTTTATATCAATTTTTTCAGAGTCATCAACTTCCATCAAATTAAGTTCTCGAAATGATAATATTTTCAATCCGAAATTTAACGACCGATCATGGAAATCTGTATAAATGCGATGTAACCATATGCCGCTATTAATTGCATCTTTAATCAGTATCATTATTTGATAATTAGTTGATTTAATTGGGTTACTTCCTGCAATTCCGTTCCATATTGTTCGCAAAACCACGACCAACGCTCGCATTTCTTTTCAAACGAAAGTGTTTTTATCGGGTCGGGAACAAACCGTATTTGAAACGGCTCATCGTTTATGACCAAAGCAATCAAATAATCTTTGCCATAACTGTGAGCGCTGGTATATTCGTTGTTCGAAATCTTAAAGGGTTCAGTGAAAGTAGCAACGCTCTTGATCTCAATATAAATTCTTTTTCCTGTTAAAAGCATCACTTCCAAATCGTATCCTAAATTGGCTTGCGTGACATCTTTGACTGACAAAACAGGGGTCAGCGACTTCATGTATTCGGCGACATTTTGCTCGGCGCTTCGCCATTTCTTGATTGCAGGCTCATATTTAAAGGTTTTCTCAATTATCACTTCATTCTTTTGAGATGATGGATATTGATCGGGTTTTATAGCAGTAGTAACTTGGTGCTGCTCTTCAGGTTCAATATCTAGTTTTTTATAAAACATCAAAATATCCGATGGATCAGCATTATTTTTTAGATAGTCGCGAAATTCAACATTTATTTCTTCCGCTTTATTGATCGTGTCTGTCTTTACAAACTCGTTACCAGATGGAAATATCTTCAGAGTCTTTATCCTTGCAACTTTAGTGGCATCAAGATCATAACGGTATTGTTTGATGATTTTTTCATAAATCTGGGCACTGCCCACTATTGAAATATTGGCTGAATTGATTTTTTGAATAACTTCTTCAAGGCTTAATGTTCGGATGTTTATGAGGCCAAGAAATGTAAACAGTTCGGGATAAGTTGAAATCAATTCTTTAGGAATAGCTACACTTGAATTGAAACACAAATTTTCGTAATCTTCATAATTTAACCATTCCGGTTTTAAGCGAATGGCCGTGAATTTTTCAATGGTATTGTATTTCGTAAGAATTTCAGAATGCTGTAAGCCTGCTTCAATAGCTTTAAATAAGAGAGATTTAAACCGGGTCGACTCGGTATTCTGAATATTCACAAACGGGCTAAAGAATCCTTTTTTTGTAGTGTCTCCATTTAAAATTGAAGTAATTGAATTTACCAGAATGGAGACCGAATTATGAAATGATTCTTTTGAAAGATCGTCCAAGTCAACCGTTTTTCTGGACGGATCAGTCGTGAAATCGCCATTAATTTTAAAGTATGCACCTGCAAATTCATAAGTCGGGGTGAACGAATGAATAACAGACTCGGTTGGTAATGCCGGGACTATCGTTCCATTTGTTTTCTTGAAAGCAATTCGGTCAATCGCATTCCTTTTACTTGATTCGATAAGCCACTCATCCCTGTAATCTTTTTCACAGATGCGAACAATTGTTTGTCGTTGGTTTGTACTTAAATGTTCAACTACAATTTGACGATTGATATGTTGGTAGTTAATCGTTAAGGTTCTAAGGTTGTTTAGGAAAAGCAAGGAACTTCGGTCAAGATCGGATAATTCTTCCAGCGATAATTTCCCTACCACATCTCTGAAAACGAAAATCGTGGTATATCCGTTTTTCTGTTTTAATTCAAAGGCCTGCTTTATTTCAGTTTCTTCTTTTTCAGCGATTGGGTGTGGAACCCTGATTAAAGGAACATCTACATCATTTTGCAGGGCGTGCTTTGTCCTTGTCCTGTCGAAACTGAAATTAAATTCACCGCTAAATACCGATATCGTATTAGCAATGTTTACAACTGACTTAAATCCGATACCCCGATAGCCTATTGTATTTCCGCCTCTTTGTTTATTTGATGATCCGCTCCGGCAAAGCGATTCTACATCTTCTGAGGTAAATGTCCTTCCATTATTTCCAACAATAAAACCGTTGTCAATTTCATGAAGTCCAAAGCTGGTTGATTGCGCATCATCAGCATTTTGAATCAGTTCTATCAGCGCTCTTGTCTTGTAGCTTTCAGCGATATACTGTTCGACTTTTGCTAAATCCTTAAATAGTTTTGGGGCACTTTGAGCTTCATGTAAAAACTCATTTCTAAGTTGTTCGAGTGTTTGTATGGCCATTATTTTAACTTAATAAGGAAAAGTGTTGTATTTTGCGCAAAATAACCGATGTTTTGCCTCCATAAATATATCCAATTGGCATGATCAATGGATGTCTGATTGTATAAAGTTTTGAACTAGTTTTTATATTAATAATTCAAAAAAACTCAGATATTATAATAATGGTCTTATAAACTCTTCTGCTACCAATTGAATATATTCGTTATTCTTATAGCTTTCGCGATAATTGCTATAAGCATTATTCAACTTACAAAATTTTAAACTCTTCAAAACTTCAGTATTATAATCTACCCCCTCGCCAAATTTAAAATCAAAATCGGTGTAGCAATCAAAATAATCATCGTAAAGAACTACTATCCCAATTATGGATCTTCCAACTGAAAAATGCCTAATTGAATTCCAAGGATTTGTCTGTGTTTTCATTTTTATCATTTTTTAAATGTTTAAACCCGCCGCCTCGTTAACAAACAAGGCTAAGCGGGTTTGGTCATTGTACATCCACCTCTGGTGTATTATTCTACAGGTTTTTCCTTTTTGTCCTTGCCATTGTTGCGACGAGCCAGCAGATCGGAGTAATATTTGCGGGAAGCGTTCAATAAGTTAAGCGCGTTGAGGAATAAGGGCGATTTGAGCGCTTTTGCCATTGCCAGCAAGTAGTTGGCCATATCGGCGTACTTTTTCAACAGTTCGGCGCGTATCACCTTCATGTCGTAGGTCTCGGTTGAAGCTTCAGTAACCAGTCGGTTCGCGAATAGGGTTTTAAATGCTTCGTTGGTAGTTTTTAAACGAGCGACGTAGCGACCCATGTTTAGCAAACCAATCTTTGCTGCGTGTGTGGGGCTTTCGAGTTCGGTTACCAATTTATCGATGGCCATTGTTTCGGCTTCGTAGTTCAGGTCGGCAAGACCTTTAAAACTGGTAAAAACAATACTCAGGCCACGACTGGCTTCTACTTCAGCTTCGTCGTCGGATACACCATACAATTTCAGCGCTTTGCCAAAGGCATCGACGGCTTTGTCCCGATTTTTATCGGCAAGGCCAATTTTTTCGGTTTCTTCGCTTTTGCGAATCTGGGCTAGCGCCTTTTCATACGAGCCTTTTTGTAGGGTAATTTCCTGCACATAGGCATTCAACGGAACATCAATCATAAGAGCCTGATCGATGGTTGCCAAATCATCCAAAGTTCGGCGGATAAGTTGTCCGGCTTCCATGTTGGTCAAATCTGAAGTCCGGACGGGTTCAAGTTTTAGCATCATTGATGGAAAAGTTTAAAGATTAATTGACTGCATACAATTTAACACTTTATTTTCATATAATAATCAAAACTGGTTTGAAAGATGATAAAAAGGTGTTTGCCTCGAGGCAATTAGCATCCTGTTTTTAGCAAAAATATCTCCGGTTAGGCCAAATCAAATTCGCAATGGCAAAAAGTACCTCCGGTTGGTCTGAATCCAATGGGGTTTAAGCTTTCCGCATCTCCGGTTGGGGCAAACAAAAAAAAGAGAGGCCAAAAGCACCTCCGGTTAATCTGAATCCATTTCGGTTTAGTCTTTCCGCACCTCCGGTTGATCTGAAATAAAAAAATAATGATAAAAAGCACCTCCGGTTGGCCTGAATCGGAATCAGGTGAGATAATCTGATGCTAAAATTGAAAAAATACAAACAGCAACTGTTTAATGAAACAGATATTCAAATCTCATAAAAAGCAGCCTCCTACCCTTTCAATTGATTTCTCAATCTCAGCCCAAATAAAACGGCGGCAGTAGAAAGGCCAAAAACAAAGCCGATCCAAACTCCGGAATATCCGAAATTGAATGTAAAAGCAAGGAGATAGCTTATGGGCAAACTCACTACTATGTAGGAGAAAAAGGCCATAAACATTGGAATCCGGACATCGGCTATCCCGCGGAGTGCACCAAGTAAAACCACCTGAATTCCGTCGAAAACCTGAAAAAACGCTCCAACAACAAGCAGCCCGGCAGCAACTTTAATAACTGCCGGATCGGTGGTAAACAACAATGGCAGGTGGTTCCGGAGAAGTACAAAAAGAATTCCCATCAGCGCCATGAATGCAATAACCATGTGTAACGACGCATATACAGCGTGTTTTACCTCTTTCAGGTTGTGTTCTCCAAATGCATGGCTCACACGTATTGTGGTTCCTGAAGCAAGTCCAAACGAGATCATATAGGTCATTGCAGCCATACTAATAGCAACCTGATGGCCTGCCAGTGATTCTTTTGATATCCAGCCCAACATAATTGCACCCAAGCTGAATGCTAGAATTTCAATAACCATTTGCATTCCGATGGACATGCCAATAGAAACGAGCCTTTTAATTTTTAGTTTCTCAAGTCTGGAATGAAGGGCTTCATTTAAATAAGTACGGAATGTTGGTCTTTTCAGCATTACGGCAATGAAAATAAGCGGCATTATAAACCTAGAAATTAATGATGCATATCCGGACCCATTCAGTCCCAGTGCAGGAAATCCGAATTTGCCATATATCAACACATAGTTAAGCACAATATTAACCAGATTGATAATAATGGTGATTACCATAGCTATGCGGGTATTCCCGATTCCTTCAAGAAACTGCTTGAACGAGAAGAACAACATCAATGGAATTAATGAAGCCACATGAAGCAGGTAAAACGGAATTGCCATACGGACAACTTCTTCGCTTTGTCCCATCCGGTTCATAAACAGAACAACAGACGACATGACTGCGCATAATAGTAATGAGGCGATGAAATTGACCAATACGCCATTTCGGAACCAACTTCCAATATTATTTGGATTTTTGGAATTGAGGGATTGACCGACCAAAGGCGTAATTCCCAAAGTTATTCCAAGCCCAAACAACATCCCGACATGGAAAATATTAATGGTAAATGAGGCTGCTGCCAACTCTGTAGTTCCGAGATGGCCAACCATGATATTATCAACCAGATTTACCGTAACCTGCCCAATCTGCGAAAAGATAACAGGGATCGCCAAAGTCAGATTTTTCCTGTACACAGGAATATAATCAGTGAGTTTCACAATTTTGATTTCAGGGATTCAGGACAAAGAAAGGAATTATAAAGAAAACCAGTAGCTGAATTTAATCATGAATACATTTTCAGACTTTACGTTCAGAATATCTCCAAAACTCTTCCAGATCGATTGATCCAATTGGTCGGAATAATTGGAACGGGTATTCGTCCAAACAAGATATAAGGTTGATCCTGGTCTGAATTCCCAACGTCCAACCAGATTTGACCGAAACTCCTGAAAATTAAAATCAGGTTTTCTTATGGTATAAGCAGAAACCCCATTCTTTTTCAGGTTTAAGCTGGTACTCGACAAATCAGAATTATCAAGAGTGATATAACGTTTTTCAAGTGATTTATTTGATGCATCAGCAACTTCCCTGAAATTTTCATAATTTCCGGTCGAAGCATACGGATTCCCGTAATATTGAAACGAGATCTCAGGAGAAAGATAGTATTCAAAGCGAAGAGTTGAAGAAAGGGTATTACGGTCGATTGTTCCAACAAGGTATTTGGTTGTGCCAGCCAGATCGGCTGTTCGTGTCACAAATTGATGATGATCAATTGAATGGTCAAAAATTGTACGCGATGTGATGTTGAAACGATCACTAATTTGCCATTTCAAAAAGACCGTAAAATAGGATGTTTTGGAAATTTTATCGGAGAAAAACTTGAATCTTGGACCAAATCCCGCCCAGAAGTCTTTTACCGAATTGGTTTGTATAAATAATTCAACATCGTTACAGCCATCTTTATACAAATTTGGTCCACCACGAAGTTCGCGGGTATCATAGATATTGAAATTCTTTTTCAGGTTTAAATGTGCACTCCAGAGATTATTAAGCTGCAGATAGCCATGTAGTTTGAAACGATCCTGCGTATTTTCCAGGCCATAACTCCAATCATGTTCCTGCTCAAACTCAACAAAATAACTCCGGACAATTCCCTTAGGATGGCTAACTGTGTACTTCAGGTTAACCAATTCTTCAATAATATCGGCCTGATACAGATAACCCACATCATTGAAATCGACACCGGGAGAACGCCAGTTTAAAGAACCTGTTGCCCTGAATTTTCCGCTTCGTTTTCCACCTTTAAGCAAACCGCCCCAACCCGAAAGGCTGGTTCTGTCTGCATCGTATTCCAGATAATCAGCATCGGCACGCTGAAAATAATGCACCGGCGAAAGCTGTAAGTTCGAAATAGCTTGCTTATCACCCTGAATATCACTAAAGAAACCTTTAAAATCCAGAAAGTATTTGCGTTTTTTCCAATTATGCTGAAAATCAATTCCTCCGGCCAAAGCCGAATTTGAGAGGAAATTTAACTGATCATCGTTAATATTCCGGTAAGTTGAAGTTACCATACCGCCAAGCACAGTATTTCCCTTGTTAAAATCTTGCTTTATTCGACCAACCATAAAGTTGGTCAATGGCTCAACTGCCATTTTTGATTTTGAATCACTGCTGTATATTGTTGCATTCTCTTTTGCGGTAATACTTTGAACAACTCCTACCGATAGGCCATTTTTTGTTTTTCCTGTTACTTTTAACGCACTTAAAATAGGGACATTATCAGAAATAGAAATCGTCTGGTTATCTTCCAGATCAGGGTAATAACTTGGAGCATGTCCAATCCGGCGGCTGTAAAACAACATGTCCTCGTTCATACTGAAATCAAGAATTGTATTTCCTTCCAGGAAAAATGGTCGTTTTTCTTCATTGAAAACTTCATAGGAAGTCAGATTCAGAACAGAAGGATCGGCTTCAACCTGTCCAAAATCAGGATTAAAGGCATAATCAAGCGTAAAACCAGAATTAAGTCCAATTTTTCCGTTGAATCCCACACCATATTTCATCTTATTTTCCTGATCAGTATTCGGGCTAAAACGGGTATTCAGATATGGCAAAAACTCGTAGTTTGTCTTCGGCTTAATACCCTCAATTCCCCTTAATTCGCCAAATAAATAAACCATGGCAGGTGCATCAATTGGAATTAGCTTCCATTGATCTTCCTCATTGAGGCGATCGATCCAACGCCAGATATGCATTCCCCATACTTGCTCCTTTCCCGGTGCAAAGCGAATTTGGCTGAAAGGAATCTGCATTTCAGAAGTCCAGATGGAATCAGATACGTTTGCTTTTCCATCCCAAACAGCATCCCAGTTTAAATCCCAGTTATAGGCTCCCAAATGAACTAAATCTACTTTTTGTCCTGAAGCAGCAACATTAAATTCGTAAGCGGTTTGCTTATCGTTATACGAATCCAGAGCTATTCCAGCAATGTCTCCAGACATTTCATCTCTTCTGCTTAAAATTGGCCTGATTTTACCGGGACCTATATCAAAGCATTTAAATCCTACATAAAGGTTATTGTTGTCGTATAAGATTTTAATTCTGGTATCCTGTGATGGCGATTTCCCCTGATTTGGGACCTGTTGAGTAAAAGCTCCCGACCAAATGCCGTTTTTCCAGCAAGCGTCATTCAATTTTCCATCTATTCTGGGCTTGTTATTAATCCTTGTGGCAATATAAACCCGCTTAATACTGGCTATTCTGTTAACAGTAGAATCGACTGAAAGGTTATATTTTTCGGGCTTTTGAGCTAAAACAGGAAATGCAAAAAATAAACAAACGAGACAATAAAAAGCGTGTCGAAATTGCATATCAGTTATTTGTGGGTGGCAAATATAATAAATTTAACAAGTACAGCATATGTTAACTTATTTTTTTCGATCAAAATAAAAGTCGATTCCGGAAACAATTCTTCATTTTAGGGGTTTCTAATGCTTGATTATTGCATGTGAAATAAAATTCGCTGAATGAATTAAAACTAATAATGAAAAAAATCTCCAAAATTCTGATTGCTAACCGTGGCGAAATAGCCATCCGGATTATGCGTACATGCCGTGAAATGGGAATCTCTACCGTAGCTGTATTTTCTGATGCCGACCGCACTTCGATGCATGTCAGGTATGCCGATGAAGCTTACCATATCGGCCCCTCTTCCTCGTCCGAGAGTTATTTAAATGCGGATAAAATAATTGAAGTTGCATTAAAGGTTAAAGCCGACGCCATACATCCTGGATATGGATTTTTATCCGAAAATTCCGGTTTTGCCCGAAAATGTGCTGAGAACGGCATTAAATTTATCGGTCCGTCGCCCGAAGTCATTAACCAAATGGGTGATAAAATTCAAGCGAGACTAACCATGATTGCGGCGGGAGTTCCAGTTGTTCCGGGAACTACTGAAAGTGTAAAGACAGAGAAAGATGCTATTGACACCATAAAAAAAATCGGCTTGCCCGTTATGGTTAAGGCTTCTGCCGGAGGTGGCGGAAAAGGAATGCGGTTGATTACCGAAGAAAAAGACATTATCTCTTTAGTTCGGTCTGCCAGATCCGAAGCAAAATCATCATTTGGAAATGACTCTGTTTACATCGAAAAATATATTTCATCGCCGCACCACATCGAATTTCAGGTTCTGGGCGACCAGCATGGAAATTTCGTTCATTTGTTCGAACGCGAATGTTCGGTACAGCGCCGACATCAAAAAATGATTGAAGAAACCCCTTCACCATTAATGACGCCTGAACTTCGAAAAAAAATGGGGGATTATGCCGTTGAAGCTGCCCGTGCAGTAAATTACGAAGGTGCCGGCACCATCGAATTTTTAGTTGACAATGATTTGAATTTTTACTTTCTGGAAATGAACACCAGGCTTCAGGTCGAGCATCCGATAACCGAACGTGTGACCGGAATTGACTTGGTTAAGCAACAGATTTTAATTGCAGAAGGTCAGCCTATTGCGTTTAGTCAGGAAAACTTACGTCAATCCGGACACGCCATTGAGTGTCGTGTTTATGCCGAAGACTCCGAAAATAACTTCATGCCAAACCCGGGTAAAATACACAACATTACCGAACCGTTAGGTTTTGGGGTACGCACCGATGGTTATGTTTACGAAGGATATGAAATTCCGATTTATTACGATTCGATGATCTCGAAATTAATTGTTTGGGCCGAAAATCGTAATGAAGCAATTGCCCGAATGAAAAGGGCGCTTTACGAGTACAAAATTACCGGAGTGAAAACGTCGATCAAGTTTCTGGAACGAATAATGGATACCGAAGACTTCAAAAGCGGGAATTACGACACCAACTTTATCGAGAAAAATAAAGACATATTGCTCTCAGAAGCGAAATGTCCATCCGATTGTGAAGATATGATTATCATCGCTGCATATATCGAATATCTCGACAGGCTAAATATCGCCCAAACTTCGAAGGGGATGTATCCTGCCCAGAACCGTTGGAAAAAATACACCTATCAAAAGAATTTTGAACGTCTATAATTCACTATAAACTATGTCAATAGAAATTAGACTCGATAAAAGAATCGCTTCAGTAGAAATATTAAAACAGTTTGAAAACCTGCTTGAAATCAAAATTGATGATAAAATATACCAGGTTGATTTAATGCATAACGACGAAGGTATATTTTCAATTCTGACGAATGGTCATTCGTTTAACATCGAGCTTGTACCGCAAACAAAGCCCAAACACTATACGGCATATACACTTTATGATACTTACGATATTGAAGTAATCGATGCCGAATCGCGTTACCGCAGAAACCGTTCGGGAGTCTCACCCCTTGCTTCTGAAAACTCAATAATTTCACCTATGCCAGGGAAGGTTGTTAAAGTTCAGGTAAAAACCGGCGATGAAGTTAAGATGGGCGACACGCTTATTACCATATCAGCAATGAAAATGGAAAGCGAATATAAATCACCAAAGGATGGGAAAATTGCCAAAATTCATGTCAGCGAAGGAAGTACCGTTGATGCCAATCAAGTATTAATAGAAATAGTTTAAAATCAGAACATATGGATTTAAAAGCCAAATTTGATCAGTTTGAATTGCTTAACCAACAGGCAGAATCAGGTGGAGGAGCAGAACGAATTGAAAAACAGCACCATTCAGGTAAAAAAACAGCCCGTGAACGCATCGAAATCCTTCTGGATCCAGGTACTTTTAACGAAATTGACAAGATGGTCACTCACCGTGCAACAGATTTCGGAATTGACAAACAAAAGATTCCGGGTGATGGGTTGGTTTCGGGTTATGGAAAAATTGAAGGACGGTTGGTTTATGTGTTCGCCCAGGATTTTACAGTTTTTGGGGGTACTTTAAGTCGAACCAATGCTGATAAGATTCTTAAGATTCAGGATTTGGCAGTAAAAATGGGTGCACCGCTAATTGGTCTTAACGACTCTGGAGGTGCCCGTATTCAGGAAGGCGTTGAAAGTCTAGCTGGCTATGCTGATATTTTCTATAACAATGTTCTTTGCTCAGGAGTTATTCCACAGATAAGTGCAATTCTTGGACCATGCGCCGGCGGAGCAGTTTATTCGCCAGCACTGACCGATTTTATTTTTATGGTCGAAAAAACAAGCCATATGTTTGTTACTGGTCCCGAAGTAATTAAAACAGTGACCCATGAAGATGTGACCAAAGAAGAACTTGGCGGCGCCATAACTCATGCTTCGAAAAGTGGGGTTGCCCATTTTACCGGAAGTGACGAAGAAACCACACTGATGATGGTTCGTGAACTCATGAGTTTCATTCCTTCGAATAATATGGAAGAACCCCCAGCTAAAATTTGTTCCGATCCTGAAGACCGTAGTGACCCATCGTTAAATGAAGTTGTTCCGGTTGATCCAAACAAACCATACGACATCAAGGATATCATTCACAAAATTATTGACGACGAACACTTTTTGGAAGTTCAGCCTCATTATGCAGCAAACATCGTCGTTGGATTTGCCCGTATGGGTGGAAAATCAATTGGAATTGTAGCTAATCAGCCTGCTCATCTGGCCGGAGTCCTCGACATTAATTCATCCTCGAAAGCTGCCCGGTTTGTTCGGTTCTGCGATGCGTTCAATATCCCGTTAGTAACATTGGTCGATGTTCCCGGATTTTTGCCCGGAACAGGTCAGGAATTTGGCGGAATCATTAAACACGGGGCTAAGTTATTATACGCTTTTGCCGAGGCAACTGTACCAAAAATTACACTAATTACCCGTAAAGCATACGGTGGTGCATATGATGTAATGTCGAGCAAACACATCGGCGGAGATGTGAACATGGCCTACCCTACTGCTGAAATTGCAGTAATGGGACCTGATGGTGCGATTAATATTCTGTACCGGGGAAAACTATCTGACGACGAAAAAGCCGATGCGGTTTTGGATTACCGCGAGAAATTTGCAAATCCATATCGTGCTGCAGCGCTCGGATATATTGATGAAATTATTTTACCTCAGGACACCAGATATAAAATCATCCAGGCGTTGAATATGACTCACAATAAGCGGAAATCAAATTTACCACGTAAACACGGTAATATTCCATTATAAGGACTGCCCATAAATAGGGAAAGTAAAATAGTGCTTTGGCTGTATATTTTATCGCCAAAATTTAATGGAACTTACTGAAGTCGGGTGCGTAAAACTATTCACTCAAAATAAGAAAGGAGATAGAATATGGAAAACCAAAACATTAAAAATTATCAATTTATAATTGGCTCAAGCCTTGTTTTAGTTGGAATTTTGATCTTTTCATTTTTATCTGATCCAATAAGGTATTCGGGATTTGTTTTCATTATTGGTGCTGCCATTTATTTTATAAATATTAATACAACAAAAACAACGAATAAAAATAATACCGGAAAATTCAGAAGCAGAACGCGTGATCAGATTATAAGGCATCAACATAGAACTCATAGGTAAAGCCAGTGTTTACTGGCTTTACCTGCTTTAAAGAATATTCATTAAATTTATTCGTGTTTTAATAATTTTTCAATATCACGGCGGCATGATGATGCAATAAACGGCTCTGCTATTGCTTTTTGTATCAATTCAAGATTTGACCTATTCTGATTGAATATTGAAAAAACCTGGCTTACAGAAAGGCTTTCAGGATTACGATCAAGCAAAATCATTTTATCTCCCGCTTTAACTTCTCCTTGCGACAATACCCGTACATATACACCCGGATAAGGCAAAGTCCAAAAATCGGCAACCACCGATTGATCACCAAAGCGCACTCCAAGTTTGAAACAAGGTTGGCGAGGCTGCGTTACTTGCACTACAACTTCACCAATTTGAAAACGGTCACCAATCCGGATCTCCGATTCATTTAATCCGCTAACTGTCAGATTTTCGCCAAACATACCCCATTTCCAATCTTGATTTGGGTATTTCATTTGCCAGAAAGGATAATGATCTGCCGAATACAAATAACAGGCCTTATCCAATCCTCCATGATAGCGGCGATCTATAACATGATCGTTTGTAACATCTTCTGAACCTAGAAAGATTGGATTTTCAACAGCATATTTGTAAATGCCGGTCTCAACTTTTTGCCCGCGCCACTCTATTGTGGTTGGTTCTGCAATATTTGTAGATATAATTTGCATACTTAATAGTTATTCTTCGTCTAAAATCTCCTGAACTCGTCCAACTTCACCGGTTTCAAGCCTAACCTTAATTCCATGGGGATGGTTGGGCGAATTGGTCAATAAATTTTTCACAATGCCTTCAGTCAACTCACCCGTTCGCTGATGGTGTTTCTGTACAATATTTACCAACAGACCTGGTCTTACATCCGAGCGTTTTCTTCCATCCATAATCAGTTTTTTCTTTTCGCAAATGAACAAAAAATACTGAACCTATAAAACAACAAAAGCCAATCATATGAAAGGCTTTCGTTACTTAAAGAACAAATTGCTATGTGTTAATCAAATATTCAAAGTCAAATATTTCAAAAATTCTTCCTTGCGAAGTGATTCCTTAAAAACGCCACCATATTCAGCGGTTATGGTAGAACTGCCTTCATCCTGAATTCCGCGGGACGAAACACATAAATGTTTTGCGTCAATAACAACAGCCACATCTTCTGTTTTAAGAATTCGTTTTAGTTCGTTGGCAATCTGAACCGTTAAACGTTCCTGTACCTGTGGTCGCCGGGCAAAATAATCGACCACCCGGTTTATTTTAGACAAACCAATTACCTGACCACTCGAGATATAAGCTACATGAGCTTTCCCAACGATAGGCAGGAAATGGTGTTCGCAGGTCGAATTCATATTGATATTCTTTTCAACCAGCATTTCGCCGTATTTAAATTTGTTATCGAACACCGATATTTTGGGTTTATTTTCAGGATTAAGTCCCGAGAATATTTCTTTGACAAACATTTTTGCAACCCGATGCGGAGTTCCATTCAAACTATCGTCATTTAAATCGAGCCCCAGAACATTCATAATATCACGGAATTTGTCTTCAATTAAGAGCATTTTTTGTTCATCACTAAGCAAAAAAGCATCTTCACGCATAGGCGTTTCCAACGAAGTTGCAACATGATTATCTCCAATAAGATCGTGTCCGTTATTTTTGTTATTATTTAGAGGCAAATGCGATCCGTTTAATTTCGGTCTTGCCGTTTCTGTTTTTAAAAATCCACTAACTTTCATAACCAAACCTCCTAAGATTAAATTGTTTCTATGATCAGAACAGTAAAATCAAATTTTTGTTTATACTTTATCTAATTTATTTAAACAACAATTCAATGTACAACCATTAAAACACTCATTTCATGAACATTACAGTACATTAAATTTTAAAATAAATTTAAATTAATTATTCAAAATCAATAATGATCTAAACATCCTAAAGTTAGATTTAGTTCATGTTAGACAAAAAATGAAAACAAAAAAGGCCATCCACAACAGACAGCCCTTAACCACAAAAAAAATAAAACTTTATTCGGGAGAAACAACACCAACTCCCTCAACTTTCTTATATACCTTAGGATCACCTTTATATCTGATTTTTCCAACACCACTGATCGTTGCATTCAATGATTCTGTTGCATAAACACTCCCTGCACCAACTCCTTCTATCCGGACATCACAGCTTTTGGTTTTCAGATCAGTTGCATCTAGATAGCCAGCACCAGAAATAGTTGCATCCAATACGTCGGCAATGCCGTCGAACTCGAATTTTACACCTCCTTCGCCGATCACGGTGAGTTTGCTGGCTTTCATGTTCATTTCAACAGTTGCACCTCCTTCAACATGAAGATAAAAATCCTTTAAATCGACATATCCTTTTGTTTCCAGACTAATCCCTCCCTGGATCGTTAATTTGTCAAGATCTTTAAATGTTATATAAAGTATTAATTCATCAAAATCAAAATGCTTTTTAATAATTTTAAGGCTCAGAGTCTGGACATCCGACTGTACATCAATGTATTTAAAATTATCCTCGTCGGTTTTAATCCTTAAACCTGATTGAGTACCCTGCTCCAGAACTACCTTAAAAGCACCTTCCAAATAAATTTTTGTAAATGGCTGAATGTTATAAGTTCGGGTATTCGTATCATCCCAAGACTGTTGAACGGGCATCACAGGTGTAGCAAAAAGCTTGGATACCAATAAACCAAGAGCGAAAATAAGGCTGGTTATTCGAAGGAGATACATGAGTTTAAAATTTATAGTTTTTAATTTCTGAATCAAAACTATTGAAACTGAATGCGAAAACTATAATCTTTTCGATGAATGGCGGATTTCCCTAGGTGAAATGAAATTTTCAAGGAATAACCTGATTTTGCATGGAACACAAACTCAAATATTTTCAGGTCATTTGATGCTTTGAGGTTTGCTTTGCACTAATGTCTTTACATAAATCAGGAAATAGGCAGAAAATGCAATACCGACAAACAATATGACAAAGTCTAAAATCCGGATAGGATGATTGGCCGCGATTTTAACGCCAACCGCAACTCCTACAAAAATCAATATTGCAAAGAGTGGTGCTAAAATGATCAGTTTTTCTGTTTTCTTCAGCAAGAGAATCAATAAAAACCAAACGATCCCGACCGATAAGCCTAGAATGGTCTGATCAATAAATCCCTCGGCATACTTCAGGAAACCATAAATTGCAGGCAAAAACGACAATACATAAAGAAATCGGAAAGCGCTTCCAAGCAACCGTTGGTGATGGTAAGCATTTGATATTTTTGGGAAAAAGGTCAGACGTGTACTTCTGCTATTTTGGAATTCGGGCGACAACAGATCGGACTCTGAATAAATAAGTTGTCTTTCGACTGCAATCTTAACAGCGGCAGCTCTGGCATTTTCCTGATAATCTTTTTGATTCTTTAAGATTTCAAGAATCTGATCATCTGTAAAGTTTGAATATCGTTCGTAAAAATTTACTGTTCCTGAAATGACCTGATCAGATTTGCCCATGACTTTTTTTTACAAAAATAGACCTTTGATTTTATAACCAACTATTAAATACGAATTCGTTTTGCTGTAAACCTATTCTTCAAAAACACCTTTTCCTTGCCTAACAACTACCGGAATTTCTTCGGTACAATCAACAATGGTAGAAGGAATATTATCGCCATATCCACCATCAATCACCAAATCAGCAAAATCGTGAAACCGTTCATGTATCAGTTCCGGATCTGTTGAATATTCTATTATCTCATCGTCATCATGAATAGATGTTGACATGATGGGGTTCCCTAGTTCGCGAACAATCTCGATAATTATTGAATTATCGGGAATACGCACGCCCACAGTCTTCTTTTTACCCTTGAAGTATTTGGGAACATTGTTGTTTGCATTCAAAATGAACGTAAACGGTCCTGGCAGATAGCTCTTCAGCATCTTAAAAACCTGATTTGAAACAGGCTTTGAAAAACCTGACAGGTGACTTAAATCACTGCAAATGAACGAGAAATTCGATTTTTCAACCTGCACATTCTTGTACCGGGCAATTTTTTCAACTGCCTTTGCATTGGTTATGTCGCAACCCAAACCATAAACGGTATCAGTAGGATAAATAATAATTCCTCCGTTTCGAAGTACCTCAACTACCTGTCTGACATCTTTGGGGTTTGGATTTTCAGGATAGATTTTCAACAGCATTTTAAAACCTCCATTTTCGTACAGATGCAAATTTAGTTATTTTGGCAAGGTTTTTTACTTAATTCATCAAATATGGACAAAGAGTTTGTCATAACTGAAGATGGTTCGCACACTATTTATCTGCCCGAAATGGACGAGCATTACCATTCAACGCACGGTGCTATTCAGGAATCGCTGCATATATACATCAACCAGGGACTGCTTCAAGTGAACAAAAAGGAAATTTCAATTCTTGAAATCGGATTCGGAACTGGATTAAACGCCTATCTCACTTACGCATTTGCCGACACAAGGGACCTATTAATCAATTATTTCAGTATCGAAAAATATCCCTTAAACGAAGCTGAGTATCTGAGTTTAAACTATCCGAAAAATATCTTTCCTGAATACGGAGATATCTTTAGCGATATGCACCGTTCAAAGTGGGATTCTACAGTTGAAATCTCACCCAAATTCGCACTGAGAAAAGTCAATGCAGATCTATTATCATTTGAATTCAATGAATTACCCCAATTTGACCTGGTGTACTACGACGCCTTTGCTCCCGGGAAACAGCCTGAAATGTGGACAGATGAAATCATCCAAAAGGTAGTCTCTACGGTAAAAAAAGACGGCATATTAGTAACATATTGTGCCAAAGGAAGTGTGAGAAGGGCATTTACTGCAGCCGGATTTGAGATGGAACGCATTCCCGGCCCAATAGGCAAAAAAGAGATATTACGGGGCAAAAAGACTAAGTAAGCACTTCACTTCTAATAAAAAATAATCTATATTCGTAGCCTGAAATTCAAATTTTACTAATGTCTGATTATCAGTTCAAAGACAAGCTAGAAGAGTTTTCCTATTCATTAGGGTTGACTATTGCATCGAACCTAATGCAATCGGGAGTAAAGCAGATTGACTCTTTACAATTTTTAGCTGGGCTTCAGGATTCATACGCTGGAAATAAACCAAGAATTTCGATGGATGAAGCGAATTATATATTGAAGGAATTCATGCTCGCTAACAATGAAGAAGAAGCAAACAAAAATTTAGAAGAAGGGCTTTTATATCTTTCAAACAACATTAATAATGAAGGAGTTATTAAAACTGAATCGGGCTTGCAATATAAAATTCTGAAGGATGGTTACGGCGAGTCGCCTAACATTGACGACCAGATAAAATGTCACTACCACGGTATTCTTCTTGACGGAACGGTCTTCGACAGTTCTATAGAGCGTAAACAACCGGTAATCTTTCCGGTTAACGCTGTTATTCAGGGTTGGTCAGAAGCTCTGCAACTGATGAAGGTTGGGGCAAAATGGAGATTGTTTATTCCATCTGATCTGGCTTATGGAGAAGAGGGAGCCGGTGGGTTGATTGGTCCAAATGCAACTTTGATTTTTGATGTTGAATTATTGGAAATTATTTAATTAATTATATAAAAATAACACATGAAGCTAAGAACATTATTTTATGCAACCGCACTTGTATTAACCGTAGGAGTTGCCGGATGCCAGAATTCAGGTAAAAAAAGTGAGGTTAAACTTACAAACAATACCGATTCAGTAAGTTACGCCCTAGGAGTACTCATTGGCGAAAACAACAAACAACAGATGAAAAGTGCTCCAGGAGTGGATCAACTGAACAAAGAGATCATACTTGCTGCCTTCGAGAAAGCATTCTCGGGCGACTCTGTTCAGATTAAACCAGAGAAAGCAAATGCTGCAATCCAGGCATTTTTTGCTAAAGTATCAAAAGGCGAAGGTGAAAAAAACCTTAAAGCTGGTGAAGAATTTTTGGCTTCAAACAAAGCTAAAGCTGGCGTTGTAACACTTCCTAGCGGACTTCAATATGAAATTATTAAAGCAGGAACAGGTCCAAAACCAAAACCAGAAGATGAAGTAAAATGTCATTACCATGGAACCACTATCGACGGAAAAGTTTTTGACAGTTCTGTTGACCGCGGTGAACCTGCTGTATTCCCTGTTAACCGTGTTATTCCGGGATGGACAGAAGCTTTACAGCTGATGCCTGTTGGTTCAAAATGGAAATTATTTATTCCAGCTGCTTTGGCCTATGGCGAAAGAGGAGCAGGTCAGGATATCAAACCAAATTCAACTCTTATTTTCGAAGTTGAATTGCTCGAAATCGTTAAAAAATAATTGAAATTTCATATTGTACGACACTCTTGCATGTTGAATGCAAGAGTGTTTTTATTTATGCGAACTAAAAAAGAACATTATGAGCATGCAGGTAAAAGGCACTTTACTCCAGATCTTAAAGCTCGAATCGGGCGTGAGTAAAGCCGGAAAAGAATGGAAAAAACAAGATTTTGTTATTGAAACTAATGAGCAATTTCCCAAAAAAGTATGTTTTACACTTTTTGGCGATAAAATAAGTTTAATCGACGGGATAAACGAAGGAACTGAAATCGAAGTGTTCTTCTCGCTCGAGTCACGCGATTTCAATGGCAAATGGTATCACAACATTAATGCATGGAAAGTCGAAAATGCTGGTGCAGGAAGTTCGGCCAAAAACTTTCCTCCTGAATTTTCGGTAGGTGATATTCCTCCTGAACCAGGAGATGATTCAGGCAACGATTTGCCATTCTAAATAAAAGAGGCAACATTCTTTACCGAATGTTGCCTCTTTTATTTTTACCCACAGACCCCATTTTCTTAAAGTAAGAAAACAAACAACCGTATTCGCGAACCTAGATTTTAAATGTATGTACGTATTTTAGCAAAATACATTTAAAATCAAAGAAGCTGATATTGTAAAAACAGTCCGAAACTTTTGGCAAAAGCAAAATCAGCCCCATAAAAGTTAAGGTCGGAGGCCACACCAAACTGATATTTTCCCCGAATAAACCCCGTTCGGAACCGCAGAGTGCTAAATAGATGCCCTTTACCATTCAGAATACACAACGATTGAATTCGGCCGACAAACCTCATCTTTTCAGAAACTTTCCGGAGATATTGCACCATTGAAATGGTCATTAAGTCGGGTTGTTTACACATGTTTAAGTTAGGGAATAGCATGGCCAGAAACTGTTTTCTGACAACCGTGTACTGTAATCCAACCGAAGGCTTTGGACCTCCCTCATTCGTATATATTCCACCGATGGTTGATTTTAGTTGCGGCGCAACAGCATACCCCAAATTGGTCATGATCAGTGTATGAATATCATCTTCTCCAAGGTAGTCGGAGCCAAATCGGCTGATATTTGAAAAACTGAATTTGCTGGTTTTGCCCAACGCGGTATTAAACGAACCACTAAACGCCCAGGAAGCCTCCATCCCTGTTACCTCAGCCGAAAGCGACTGACTGAACGACCTTTCCGAACAGAATATTCCAAACAAAATCAAGCAATTAACAATTATTTTATTCATAAAAATTAGGACATAGATTTCCTGTATGCAGATTTTAAACCTGCATCACTCATCAATTATTTAAATCCGGGGAAATTGCCTGATATCATCAACAGGCTGCGACTTTAAGCAAAAGTTGAATTAATTTCTGCCCCCGTTTTGAAAGACGAAGGGCAGAAATCTCTGAATATGACTATAAAAAAAACTAAACTTCTATTACTTTTTGTATTTAGAAACCCTGGCATCATTTATCACTCCGCTCCAGTTCAACCCGAAAGCAAAATCATAAGTGTTTCCGTCAGAGTCAACAAAGCATTTAATATCGCGCGGAACATCTTCTTTTTGTTCCTCAACGGTTTTCATGTCGGCAGGCATCTGGAAAGGTAACAAGGCTGAAGGTTCAAATGCTCCGGTGATGATATCCAGAATAGACTGATCCTGAACACCCATCTGAATCAGGATTGCATTGGCACTTTTCTCTATTTCAGAAAAAACCATGGGATTGGTTACCCTTACCACAACAACAACTGGCTTGGCTCCCATTTTAGCTTTGGTTTCGTTAACCGTTTTCATTTCCTGAAGGTTTGAGGCTACTGTAGTTTTCCCTTTGTACGAACGGTTGGTGAAACTTTCGAACGGACTTCCTCCTGCAATACTGGTTTCGCGGGCAAATTCAGCTTTGTACGGACCATATTGCAAGCTAATCGGCACATAACCGTTTCCTTTCTTTTTCACGTCATCTTCCGAATAACCTACACCACCTTTGGGGCTGTCGATGCAAACCAACGCAAAGTCGGCTTCTTCAGGCTTTTCAACAACCTGAAAATATTTCTTGGCTACTTCAGGATTAACGGCATCTCTCCAGCTTTCTTGGGTCTCAACACCAAACCAGTTTTTTCCGCCTGGAATGTATTTTTTCGGAATGTAAACCTTCATCTGTTTTTTCACCGGAAGCGTTTTTTCGTGATTTTTCAGCATCACTACCGAACGCAATTGGGCATCGTATCCGGCTTTCATGAAATCAGGATTACCCACCGTTTTCTCGGTTTCAGCTACATCGAGGTAAGCATTTTCGAACAAACCTAACCTAAAAATATTACGAAGCAAACGCACAGCCGACTGTTCAAAACGCTTGCGCATCTGTTCCTCGCCATGAGCTGCAACACCCATTTTATATGCTTCAATCACCGGACCCATCTCATTGTTTCCACCAAACTGATCAACACCAGCTTCAATGGCTTTATAGTGACGGTCAGCCTCGGTCAGCTTTTCAACACCCCAGCATTTCCCCTGAAAAACGAATACATTTTTGGTGTCTTTGGTAATCATCCAGTCGGTACAAACCACGCCATCGTAGCCGTATTTACCGCGAAGCAAATCGGTAATCAGGTATTTGTTGTAGCTGTTGCCCACGTTTTCGTCGTTTACCGTATCCTGATTAAACGAAATGGTGTAATAAGGCATCACCGCCGAAGCCATCCCAGTTTTTCCTTCAAGCTTGAAAGCTCCTTCGGTAAAGGGTTTCAGGTGATCTTTAATATTTTTGCCCGGATAAACGGCATAAGCACCGTAGCCAAAATGCGCATCGCGACCACCTTCTTCAGGACCGCCGCCCGGCCAGTGTTTAACCATGGCGTTTACACTTTTGTAGCCCCATCCGCCCGAAATTTCATCAGCTCCGGCAGAAGTCTGGAAACCATCGACATAGGCGCGAGCCATGTCAGTTGCCAAACCCGGGTCTTCTCCCATAGTTCCTTCGAAGCGGCTCCAGCGAGGTTCGGTGCCCAAATCAATTTGTGGCGAAAGTGCGGTAGCAATACCTAATGCACGATATTCTTTTGAGGCGATTTCGCCAAATTGTTTCATTAACTGCGGATCGAACGAGGCTGCAATACCCACAGTTCCGGGCCACATCGAAATTTTACCTCCTGCACCCAGGTTATATTCTGCATTCGAATCAGTTCCGTGTCGTGGATCGGAACTGTTGTTGGCCGGAATACCAAAACCAATTCCTTCGACCAACGCCTGAGCATTGTTATTCCATTGTGCTGCCACAACCGGACTTTCGACTGTAGTAATCAATACATGGCGAAGGTTATCTTCTGTCAGAAATTTCTTTTGCTGATCGGTTAAATCGCTTGATTGGGCACCACTTTCCTTGAACGGCTTCGAATTATAGGTTGCCATGCCAAAAGGCCCACCACCTGCCGGAATCGACTGATGCGCACTGTACAGCATCAGCCCGGCAATTTGCTCAACCGATAGTTTCGATGCCAAATCTTGTGCCCTCTGATCAACTGGTAACCGCCAGTCTTCATAAGGGTCAAGGGTTCCGTTTTTGTTCAGGTCTTTAAATGCAAGGCGGTCAACGGTCAGAATTTTTATACCTGAAGTTGGTGAATAACCAATGGTTTGACCTCCTTCGTTAGTAATTTGTTTGAACGTTCCTTTATCTGTTTCAGTCAATTTTGGGCTGCACCCGAAGCCTAAAAGCAAAAAAGCAAGTAGTCCAAGTTCACAAATTTTTGATAGGTTTTCCATTTTAGGTTTTATTGATTTGGTAACGTTAATCGTTTGATATGGAGTTGAAAAAGTCAGATTGATAAAAAATCCCCACTTAAAATCATAAAGGTTAAAAGCGGGGATTCATATTCCTAAACCAACTTAAATATTTAATCGATGGTTATTTCGAAACCAGTTTATTGATTTCGCGTGAAGGAGCCAATGCTTTAGAAACTTTTCCGGCATTCAACTCCTTAGTGATTTTAAAGTTTGCTGTCTGTTTAATATTCAATGATGAAGCTCCAACTTTCAGTGTATAATTACCAGCTTCAGCAACCCATGAAGAAGTAGCTTCGTCAAACGAGGCAAAATCTTTGGGTTCAACGGTAAAACTTAAAGTCTGTGATTCGCCCGGCTTCAACAGTTTGGTTTTTGCATAAGCTGCCAGTGTTTCTTCAGGTTTTTTCATTTTTCCTGATGGCGAACTGATATAAATCTGAACAGCTTCGCGACCAGCAACCGATCCGGCATTTTTCACATCAACGGTGAAAGTAAGTTTTCCGGAGAAATTAGTACCGGCAAGTTTCAGGTTCGAGTAATCGAATGTGGTGTACGATAAACCATAACCAAACTCGTAAGCTACAGGTACTTTAAAAGTATTGTAATAGCGGTAACCTACATAAACGTCATCTTCATAGATAACTTCCCAAGGTGTACGACGCATAAATGAGAATCCAGAAAGGTCAGCAGCATCATCTTTTTTATCAGATTTTTCGGCTACTCCAGGGAAATTTTTTGCTGAAGGAGCATCGGCATATGTCATTGGGAAAGTAGCGGCCAATTTTCCTGAAGGATTCACTTTTCCTGACAATACATCAACTACCGAGTTTCCACCTTCCTGTCCGGGCTGCCAGGCAACCAAAACAGCGTCAACTAAATCACGCCAGCTTGCAACTTCAACTACACCGGGAATATTAAGCACAACAATGGCTTTTTTACCTTTGGCATGGAATGCATTTGCCACATTTTTAATCATGTCTTTTTCAGTCTTGGATAGTCTGAAATCACCTTCAGTATCCGTGCGGTCGCGACCTTCACCAGCATTACGGCCAATGGTAATTAAAGCAATGTCATCTTTATCGGCAAATTTCTTGGCCAAATCAGCGGTTACAGTCATTTCCGAAATAGGTTGTTTGCCCATCATCAAAGCCATCATCGGATTATTTGATTTAGGCATCTGAGCCCTCATGTGATCCATGTAAGCACCGTAAACTGTGGTCAAAACATCATCGGGAGTATAACCGCCATTGGTTAAACCTTCGAACAACGAAATGGTATAAGCTTCGTTTACATCGCCGCTACCGCTTCCTCCAGCAATAAAATCATACGATGTATTTCCGAAGGCTGCAATATTTTTAACTCCTGAAGGAATTGGAAGGGAATTTTTATCATTTTTCAACAAAACCATACCATCAGTTGCAACCTGACGGGTAACTTCGGCATGAGCCTTTAAATCAGGAGTATTTGAATATGGATATTTGTTGTAACGAGGAGCTTTCATCATGATAGTTAAAATCCGGCTAATGTTACGATCCAAAATTTTCACATCAAGTTTTCCAGCTTTTACAGCAGCAATGATGTCTTCAATTTGTTTAGGTTGTCCGGGTTGAATCATGTCGTTTCCGGCAATCATTTGGGCCACTACATCACTGCCACCACCCCAGTCGGTCATTACATAACCTTTGAAACCCCAGTCGGTGCGCAGAATCTTGGTCAACAGGTCCTGGCTCTCAGAAGTATATGTGCCATTTATTTTGTTGTATGACGACATTACCGTCCAGGGTTGAGCTTCCTTCACTGCAATCTCGAAACCTTTCAGGTAAATTTCACGAAGAGCACGTTCGCTAACGATTGTATTTACCGACATACGGTTCGTTTCAGAGTTGTTGGCGGCAAAATGCTTAAGCGAAGTACCAACGCCATTCGACTGGATACCTTTTATCATGGCAGCTGCGGTTTTACCGGCAACAAGCGGATCTTCAGAATAATATTCAAAGTTACGGCCGCAAAGCGGGTCTCGCTGGATATTAATTGCCGGGGCCAATAAAATGTCGGAGCCATATTCTTTAACCTCATTTCCCATGGCCTGACCAACTTTATTAACTAGGTCAGTATCCCATGTCGAAGCCAGAACGGTACCAATCGGGAATGCGGTACAATAGTAAGTTTTTGAATCACCTTTTCGGATAGGCTGAATACGCAGACCTGCTGGTCCATCGCTTAAAACCTGAGTAGCAATCCCCAAATCGAGAAATTCTGCTGAATTGCCAGCTGCTCCGGGCAAGTATTTCCGAATACGTTTCACCATCTCGGAATAAACTGGATCTTTTGTGTTACTTTCTCCTCCAAATCCTGGAGGCATTTTTGCTTTTAGGGAATCGGGCAGTTCGAAAAACATCCCGGTTCCAATTACAAGCTGAGCTTTTTGATCGAGGGTCATTTTCGAAATGATCTGCTGAATCTTCTGGTCATCAGTTGATTTTGCAGCAGCAGTTTTTATCTGAAAAACCATTAAAAACATGGAAAATACAACAGAAAAAACCATTATTGAACGAAGCCATTTAATTTTCATTTATATCAATTTTTAGTTTGAAATTTCTTTGTGTCAGCACGACGCAATGATAATTCATATATTACTGAATTCAAAATCTAAAACGTGGAAAATGAAATAATTATCAGTGTTTTAACCGAAAAACACATATTATACAACAGGTGTCCTGAATCGTGCTGATCGAAAAATAAGCATGTAAATTCCCGTGCTCCCGAAAATCGCATCCTGAAAATGTATTTCGAGACGCGATTTCGGAAGCTGAAAAATGATCTATAATAAATGTTTGTGGTATTCGATTTACCCAATCAGTTTTCGGGCCTCACGGTCAGGGTCGTTCTTCAACTCCGGTTGATCAGTCAAAACCATGGTTTCGCCTTTTACTGCTGAATAGGCTTTCCACTCCGGAAGGCCACCACCATTGGGGTTACCTGTCTTCATAAATTGCAGCAACGTTCCCGACATTTTTTCAGAAAGTGCACGTGGACGTTTTCCGCCACCGGTGTGAGTAAGCATCAAGTCGGTGTTGGCAAACCAGAAGCAGATGTCCAAACAATGGAATGCGCGCATCCTGTTGTCGAACAATGGAGGTTCCCAACCGAACCACGCCAAATAAACAGGTGCTTTTTGCCCGGCTTTTGCATTGGCTGTTTCGATAGCGCCTTTGCGGTTACTGCTCACCAAGGTCATCACTTCAATTGGTTTGGCTTTTGGGAATGCTTTGGTGTAAGCATCATATACCGCAGCAGCTTTTTCACCAAGTCCACCGCCCATTCCGGCACGCTCTTTCAGCATTTCAATGGCTTTTTCGCGGGTAATCAATTCCATTTCTGGCATGGTACGAGCCATTCCCCATTCATGAAAAGTGGTGCTGATAAGCATCGGCACATCCGACGATAAACCTTCTTTTTCGCTATAAAATTGTCCGCTCACTATATTTGAGCCATCGGCCACGGGACTAAATCCTCCCCGAACGCCGGGTCCTGCATTTTCGGCTGCAAATTTCTGAGCAGCCTTATTGGCCAATAAAAGATAATCTTTCCATGGCATTTCCTGAAGCTTTTCGACTTCAGCAGCAGAGAGTCCTGCTTCTTTCAGAATATATTCACCCAGTTTTTGGGAAGCTTTTTGATCCATTGCTTTTATCGTTGATCCGCTCAGCGGAACAGCTTTGTGAAACAAACCTTTCGCTTTTGGCATAGCGGCCAGAACGCAGACCTTGGCTCCACCACCCGATTGCCCCATGATGGTCACGTTACCCGGATCGCCACCAAAGTTGGCAATGTTATCGCGAACCCATTCCAAAGCAGCAACCATATCCAAAGCTCCCACATTACCCGAATCGGCAAATTTCGATCCTCCAACTCCGGATAAATCGCTAAAACCAATCGGTCCCAAGCGGTGATTGATTGAAACAAACACAATATTTCCTTTGCGGCTCAGATTTTCGCCATCGTATCCGTCTTGTTCAATGCCATTCCCATTGGTGTAACCGCCGCCATGCAGCCAAACCAGAACCGGACGTTTTTTGGTGTCAACAGCCGGTGTCCAAACATTCAGTTTCAGGCAATCTTCGCTCACATCGTCGTAGTTCCAATGGTCGACAAACGACGAATAGGCGTTTGCATAGCGATTGTCCATGATTTGAGGAGCCGTATTTCCCCACCAAACGGTTGGCAAAATAGTTGTCCAGGGTTTGGGCGGTTGTGGCGGCATAAAGCGATTTTTTCCTGAAGTATCAGCTCCGTAGGGAATTCCACGGTAACAGGTAATTCCCCTCAGGATAAAACCTTTTACTTTTCCATATTTGGTTTCGGCAATGGCAATGTTATCGCCAACCAGCAATTGCTGATCATCGGTATCCGATTTTGCAACAGTTGATGCACCGGAGACAAAAGGCATTGAAGACAACCCAAGTCCGGCAACACCGACACCCATTGTCTGAAAAAAGTTACGTCTATTGGTTTTCATAGTCAGGTTTTAATTTGCTTGATACAAAATAGTTTATTTAAGAATTACTTCTTTTTTCAGTTTAATATCACCGGAAGAAGCGCCAACCAACAATTCGAGTTTACATAAATCGTCGCCCCATGCCTGTTTTTTCTCGTTCCAATATTGCAGTTTCTTTACCGGAATCTCAAGTTTTACAGTTTTGCTTTCGCCCGGATTAAGTGTCACTCTGGAGAAGGCTTTCAATTCTTTTTCAGGCCATTCAACCGATGGATTGATGCGATGAACGTACACCTGGGCAACTTCGTCGGCAGTTACTTTACCTGTATTTTTTAGTTCCACCGAAACAGTAATCACATCATCTTTGCCGTACTTTTCCTGATTTGTTTTCAAATTGGCATACTGAAAAGTGGTGTAGGTAAGCCCGTAGCCAAACGGATACATCACCTTAATTTTCTTGGTATCAAACCAGCGATAACCGACCAGCGATTCTTCGGTGTATAGGGCAGTATTTGGATCATCTTTCGGTTTTTCGTCTTTTTTAGCCTGCGTTTTTCCGGCCGGATCGGTTTCCGAAACCAGGTTGGCAAAAACATCGGCATTCTTTCCACCCTGAGGATAATTTCCCAGAGCATAAGCTGGCGAATCCTCCAGTTTTACAGGCAAAGTAAATGGCAAACGTCCGCTTGGCGAGATGTTTCCTACCAGTACATCGGCCAGCGCATTCCCTCCTTCGGAGCCATTAAACCATGAAATAAGCAACGCTTTTGAAAGTGGGTTTACCACATTCAGGTCGTTTGGCGCTCCACTTGTCAGCACGGTAACAATGTTGGGATTTATGTCAGCAATTTTCTTAATCAATTCGTCCTGTCCTGACGGGAGGAAAATATCTTTCCGGTCGCTTCCTTCGGTTTCAACAGCGCGGTTATCACCTCCAATAAACAACACCAAATTGGCTTTGGCAACCACTTCGAGTGCTTCCTTAGTCAGCTTCTCCGCAATAACTTTCTTTTCCTGAGCCCGTTTTTCAATTTCTTCAGGTGTTTTTTTCTTGAACATATCGGCAAAACTGAAAACAACAGGATCGTATCCTTGTACATAAATGATTTCAGCCTGATCGCCAATCCGGTTTTTTAAGCCTTCAAGAGGAGTAATTTCATACAATGTTTTCACCCCGGCGCCCATTCCGCCTGATCCCATAATTTGTGTAGCATTGGCGCCAACAACAGCAATCACTGGTTTATTCTTTAGTTGCAGAGGCAGAACTCCGTCATTTTTCAGCAAAACAATCGATTTGCTTGCAACCTGGTAAGCTATTTTCTGCTGGGCAGGCTGAGAAGTCATTTCCTTATTGGCTTCAGTGGCCGGAATTGGTTTGATTGCCAACCTGACCCGAAGAATTTCGCGAACCCGAAGATTAATAATTTCTTCAGAAACTTTGCCAGCTTTTACTGAATCGATCAAGGCTTGTCCTAGAAATTTCTGGTCGGGCATTTCCACATTGAGACCTGCTTTTACCGAAACCACAGTACTGTGGGTTCCACCCCAGTCGGAAATGACCATTCCGGCAAAACCCCAATCCTGACGAAGTATTTTATTCAGGAGGACATCATTTTCGGCACACCACCAACCGTTTACTTTGTTGTAGGCCGACATAAAACCAAAGGCATCACCTTCTTCAACCGTTGCTCTGAAAGGTGGAAGATAAATTTCGCGCATAGCACGTTCGCCAATGATTACATTCACGGTTCCGCGGTTATTTTCCTGATTGTTCAGGGCAAAATGTTTTACACAAACTGCGACACCATTGTCTTGCACACCTTTGGTATAACCAACTGCCAGTTTCGAACTTAAAAACGGGTCTTCACTCAAATATTCATAGGTTCTGCCGCCGGTCGGAATACGTTGAATGTTGATTGCTGGTCCGAGGATCATGTCTTTACCGCGCAAACGTGCTTCTTTAGCCATTCCGGTACCATAACTGTAAGCCAGTTCAGGACTCCATGTTGCAGCTAAAGCCGATCCGGTGGGGAAAAAAGTTGCCTTGTCGGTTTCCCAGCCAAGCCCCATCCAGCCTTTAGGCTGCATTTCCTCGCGAATACCGAATGGTCCATCAGCATAAACCATATCAGCAATGCCCAATCGCTCAACTCCGGCCGAAACGAACATAAACTTTGCATGGAGCATATTCACTTTTTCTTCAAGCGTCATCTGTTTGATGATTCCGTCGATTTGCTTGTCGTGTTGAAGTAATGACGACACATGTTTTTGGGCATTCACCTGGTTTGTCAAAATCAGGAACATTGCTATGACGATTATTAATCTATTTATTTTCATTGCTTTATTTATTGTATTTTACTTAAATAACATCGGTGCAAAAGTGTTCAGGTATACCCGCCAGTTGGCCCAGGTGTGGCCACCATCGGTAACAAAGAAGGTGTGCTTCAACCCGTTTTCGGTTAATTTGGCATCCAGTTTTTTGGCGCTTTCATACACAAAATCAGTATTGCCACAGGCCAGCCAGTACATTTTATAACCAGCTTTTTTCAGTCCCTGCAATTTGGAATCGATATCGGGTTGTTCACCCCACAAACCCATACTTAAAGGACAGATATACTGGAACATGCCAGGATATTCGTTGGCCAAAGCGATGGTATGCCCACCGCCCATCGAAAGACCTGAAATGGCTCGGTGATCGGGATCGGCAATTACCCGGTAATTCTTTTCAATGTAAGGGACAATATCTTTTGCAATGCTGTTTATGTACAGGTTCTGCTTCGACGGATCCCTGAAATTGAATTCTCCTTCAGGTAGCATGGTGGTTTTAGCTGCCATTTGATTGGGATTTCCATTCGGCATCACGCAAATCATCGGAACTGCCAGGCCTTTTTCAATCAGGTTGTCGAGGATTTGACGAGCACGTCCCATGGTGCTCCAAGCATCTTCGTCGCCGCCCGCCCCATGCAAAAGGTAAAGAACCGGGTACTTTTTCCCGCTGGTTTCGTAACCATAAGGCGTGTAGACAAACATTCGGCGGTTAAGTCCAAGTATTGGTGAGTCGTACCATACCTGCTGCAGATTGCCCCGTTGTTTGGCTTCCGAAAAATTTTCGGTTTTTTTACCCGGAACAAGCAGAACGCTCAAATAACGGGTGCCGTCGCGTTGCATAAAGATGTTGGCAGGATCAGTAACAGCTACGCCATCAACAATGAAACTGTAGGTGTAAAGTTCGGACTCCGGAAGCGGCAGAGTAATTGACCATAGGCCTTTCTCGTCTTTCTTGAGATTGACACTGCTCGGGACATCCATGTTCCCGAATGACGTTTTCATCTTAACCGTTGGCGTAAATCCGCCATTAATTTTAACGGTGTCGGCATTTGGAGCCATCAACCTAAAAGTAACTTCTTTTGCTGCAATTTCAGGTGAAACGATGGGTTTCTGGTTCATGAAATTGGAAAGTTCCTGGGCTTGTGTCCCTGCAAACAATGCAAAGGAAAAAATGAATAACAGTAATTTTTTCATGGTTTTAATATTGTGTTGTTAGTGTATTTTGAGTTATCTGTCCGCTTAATTATTGATGCTGTCCATAAACTTCATTTGTTCGCGGTATGGCAGAGGCGTAGCTTTTACCTCATCGCCAAGCTCAATAATTTCGGGATTATTTTCGTTGAAAGCTGGCCAAACAGGTAAACCTTCACCATTCGGGTCGCCCGTTTTGGCAAAGTTTACCCAATAGCTGCTCATGATATCCTCCAGTTTATAATCGACGTCAGTAAACGGACGGTCCCACAATTTCAAGGTATGCAGTGCATAGCCAAATTCGGATGAGTGGAAAGCACCATAGTTTGGTTCGCCAGGAGGAACACGTTTGAACTGGTATAAATAGGCTTTCCCGGTTCCCATCGAAGCCTGCAAACGAGCCCAGGCATAATTGTTCCAGCCAAAGAAAAGCTGCGAAATCAGCTTCTGCGATTGTGCAGCTTCCTCGTCGGTTTTAGCCGGAAAAAGTTTCAGGAACGCGTCGGCTTTATCGTCGTATTGCTTTTTAATGTTCTCCTGAAATTGAGCTGCTTTGGGCGCTGGTCCGAACGAAACACCATCGTCGGCATTCCATCCCGAGATGACTGCAACATCGTTATGCTTTCCGGCGGCAAACGTATCGTAAACAGGAGGAATCACCACATTGTCAACCGTTACACCAAACCGCGCCTGAATCTTCAACAGTGAATCGGCAGCCATCGCCCTGAAAGCAGCCATGTTGGCAATTTTGAGTTTTTCGGTCAGTTGTTTTCCGCTTTCTTCAGCCGACAGCAACGTTTGCCCCAGCGAAAGTTGCCGGCCAAACATACCACCACTTTGCGCAATGGCTTTATGAAATAAACCTTTGGCCAATGGTGAAACAACCAGCATATTCACGCTAAAAGCTCCGGCTGATTGCCCGTCGATAGTCACATTATTTGGATCGCCGCCAAAAGCTGTAATGTTTTCGTTTACCCATTTCAAAGCTGCAATCTGATCCAAAATTCCATAGTTGCCTGAAGTTTTCAGATCAGATTCAGCCGAAAGTTCAGGATGAGCCAAAAATCCAAGGATGCCAAGCCGGTAGTTGATCGTGACAAATACAACTCCTTTGCGCGACATCGCCTCGCCATTATACAACGGAACTGTTCCCGATCCTCCGGTAAAGGCGCCACCATGAATCCAGACCATCACCGGCATTTTATCTTGTGCGGTTTTGGCGGTTGTCCATACATTCAGGTACAAACAGTCTTCGCTGAGTGGCGATTCAGGAGTCATAAATTCTTTCGACCAGCACATAAATGGCTTTGGAGTAACTTGCACAGCCGATGCCGGTGAAGTAACACAGGCACGAACGCCTTCCCATGCGGCTACAGGTTGAGGAGCTTTCCATCGCAAATCACCAACAGGCGGTGCGGCAAATGGCACACCCATAAAGATTTTCACTACCTGATCATCAGAAGTTTTTCCGGATATAATTCCTGAATTTAACTTCACTGAATTTACATCGAGAGTGTCGGTTTTCTGAGCTGTCGTACAGGCAAAGAAAAAAGCAATCAGCAAAAGAGCAATCAAACGGTTCATTTTATGTGTTTTAGTTAGTTTCAGATCGGGTTGTTTGATTAATGGAATAACAACGGAGCAAATTCGGCCAGATTATGCCTCCAGGTAATAAAGGTGTGCCCGGCAGGATAGCTATTGGTTTGGTACTTTATGCCGAATTTGTCGAACAATGCCTTGGTATTTTCGCCGTTTTTGTAAGCGATGTCTTTTTCTCCGCCCATTGCAATCCAGAAAAGCTTCAGTTTGTTGATTTCCAGATTTTTCAGGTTCGAGGTATACTTCTCTTCCATCGATTGCAGTATTTCAGGAAAGAAACCCGTGCTGAGCGGCAACACATAGGCAAACTTTTCAGGATAAAAAATGCCCATGTTTAAAGCCTGAAGTCCGCCCATGGAAAGTCCGGCATAGGCGCGGCTTTCGCGGGTTGTACCTACGTTGTAATGCGACTCGATGTATGGCACCAAATCTTTAAAGAAATAGGCATAATACGGATCAGCATCCACTCCGGCACCCGAAAAGAAACCACCTCCGGGATTACCGAATGGCATAACCACGATCATTGGTTTTATCTTTCCTTCGGCCAGCAAGTTATCGAGTATAAAATTGGCACGTCCGGCCGTTGCCCACGAAGCATCGTTATCGCCGCCACCGTGTTGCAGGTAAAGTACTGGCAATTTATCCTTGATCTTTTCATAACCCGGAGGGGTATAAACATGAACCCGGCTGGTTTTGCCCAAAGTTCCGGCGTTGAACCATACCTTTTCCAACTTTCCGTGAGGCACATTCTTCACGGCCATGTATTCGGCTTCCCTGCCCGGAACTTCGAGTAGATTGGAATATCCGCCAGCGCCTTCTTTTAACTGAATGTTTTTCGGATCGACAACCTTCAAGCCGTCAACCGAAAAATCGTAAGTGTACAAATCGGGCGCAACCGGCCCAACCGTTACCGACCAAATTCCGACCTGATCTTTCTGAAGTTTCAGCGCTCCGTAGGTTTGCTGAAAGTCGCCGGAAACAGTGACTTCCGAAGCTTTTGGGGCATAAATACTGAAGTTTACTTTTTTATCAGCCGAAATGCAAATCGATTTCAGGGTGTCGCCAGGTGTTGGTTTGTATCCCGGAAACTGGGCATTTCCAGCCAGCGTAACGGCAAGCAAAAGCCCGACAGACGTGATATATTTTACAATTTTAATCATTACAGGTATGGTTAATTTCTGAAATTATTGGATACAAAAGGCAGGGCAATATACAAGGCTGAATGCCAGTATTCCCAGGTATGACCACCATCGCGGACGCGGAATTGATAAGGTATTCCGGCTTCGGACATTGCTAAAACAAATTCGGTATTGGCTTTAAACGTGAAATCGTCGTCGCCGCAATCAATAAACCACTTTACCGTTTTCATCGCTTCAATTTTGTCTTTGTCGGCATTTTTCACATACTTAACGCAGTTGTTGTCTTCCACCAGCTGGTGTACCTTTTTTACTACCGGGTCGTTGAAATTGATCCAGAAAAGATTGTCGTGACGATAAAAATATCCGCTCATGGAATATGCAGCAGAAAAAAGTTCCGGATGATGAGCGGCATAAATTACAGTTCCACCTCCGCCCATCGACAAACCGGCGATGGCACGGTGCTTTTTATCAGCAATTACCCGGTAATTGGATTCGATAAAGGGAACCAACTCCTGAAAGAAATAATCTTCATACATCCAGTCGGGATTATTGAAGTAGTTCATGAAATTCTTTCCGGCTTCAGGGCAAACCACAATCATATCGGCAGCTTCGCCCGAATCAATCAATGGATTAATAACATCGGTCAAACGTCCCTTTTCGGGCCAATCGGTATGAATTCCGCCCCCGCCATGCAGCAGATAAAGCACTGGATATTTCTTGTCCGGATTGGTTGAATAACTTTTGGGCAGGTAAACGGCATATTCGCGATCCTGCTTCAGAATTTTGCTGGGCATGGTTTTGTATTCCACTTTTCCCATGGGGGGCATTTGGGCAAATGCAACACAAATAGAGCAAATTAAGATAATTGATGCTAATATTTTTTTCATAGAAATTTAATTTATTTTTTCAGGATCGTAAACAATACTGGCGCTACCTTTTGTGGTAATCATCGGGGTTTGCGTACCTATCGATACCTTGGTTGGGTAAGGTTTCCCTTCCGGAGCAGTGCCTTTCGATAACTCCTCCGCCAATTGACGCATTTCACTGATATAGCTTTTGTCGTAGGCTTTTTTCACATAGGGATAGTGGCCGCAGTAGATTTTGGTGATTCCCTTGTCCATCAAGGCTTCCATTTCGCGGCACGACTGTGCATAAGTTGCCATTGAAACATGAGGACGCAGCTGCATCCAAACCTGTCCCGAGCCGTAAGCGTCGCCCGAGTAGCAATCGCCAGCTTTGCGGTCGAGCAAAACAATGGAGCCAGGCGTATGTCCGGGAGCCTCCAAAACCTCGATGGTTGTACCTCCCAAATCGAAGAGATCGCCGTTTTTCACGTAATGGACTTTTCCTTTGTATGGTTTTACCCGGCTCATCAAAACAGTGTCGGCCGGATGAAAATATACATTGTCGAAAAAGTCCATGTTTCCGGCGTGATCGACATGAATGTGCGTAATAACCACATAAAGAGGTTTCTGAGTAATTTGACGAATCACTTCATCCAGCTTTTCGCACTTGGTTCCGGTGTCAATCAGCATGGCTTTTTTCGTGCCTTCGATGATGTACATAGTGGTTTTGTCTGAGGTTTCAACCACCCACATGTTTTTTTCGAGTTTGGTAATGGTCAGGTCGTTGTTTTTGAAAACCTCCTGAGAAATGGCCGCCATGGAGGCAAATAAAATCAGAATCAGGCCTAGAATGTTTGATTTAAGGTTCATCGTTTAGTTATTAGTCGGTAGAAGATTAGGAAAAAGGAAAAAGGAAACAGAAAAAAGAAAAAGTGAAGCATCTGATTCATTCGGAGTTTCCCGTTTTCTCTTTCCTTTTTTCCTAACCTGGTCATTTCTATTTAAAAAGCAGCGGAGTTAATTGCGACAAATACACGCGCCAGTTGGTCCAGGTGTGACCACCTTCGGTTTCAACATAGGTATATTTCATACCCATTTTGTCGAGTTTAGCACGGTATTCTTCATTGGCTTTGTAAAGGAAATCGGCTTTACCGATGCCAATCCAATACAATTTGTATCCGTTCTTCATCTGTGCTTCCAGCGTTGCGTCGAAATTCTTGTATACTTCGGAAGTAGCTTTGTCGTTGCTCATAATTGCAGCCGAGAATAAACCTACATAGTCGAATGTATTGGGGTAAAAGCGTGAAATATGCAATGAATGGTAACCTCCCATTGATAAACCGGCAATGGCGCGGCCCGATTTTTCAGCTTTTACGCGGTAGTTGCTTTCGATAAATTTGATCGCATCGGGGAAAGTTTCTTCGAATTTGCCGTCCATGGTATTTGGCAACTGCATACTTGGTTTGGCATAACCTAAACTTGATTCGCCGGGAGCAGCTTCCTGAGCCACGTTTCCGTTGGTCATTACTACAATCATCGGTTTTGTTTTTCCCTGCGCAATCAAATTATCCAAAATCTGAGAAGTACGACCAAGAGCAATCCATGCTTCTTCGTCACCACCCATTCCATGCAATAAATAAAGTACAGGATATTTTTCTTTGCTGGTTTCATAACCAGCAGGAGTGTAAACAGTCATACGGCGGGGCATTCCGTTTCCGGGAGAATCGTACCAGCGACGGGCAACTGTTCCGTGAGGAACTTTACTTATCTGGTATAGATCGCCTTTGCCTCCACCAACGATAAACACATTGAAAACCGAAGCCACATCGCGAATGATGTAAACGTTATTTGGATCGGTGGTTTTGAAACCATCAACAATTACCGTGTAAGAGTATAAATCTGATTCAAGTGGCTTTGTAGTAAAGGACCATAATCCTTTTTCGTCTTTGGTCAGTTTGGCTGTTCCGGGAACATCCATAAGTCCCCATTGGGTTTTCATTTTTACAGTCGGCAAAAAGTCGCCTGTAATTTGCACTGAATCAGCAGCTGGAGCCTGAATCCGGAAAGTCACTGTATGATCAGCCTTTACTTCAGGCGAAACAATGGGCGCTCCGCCAAAAAGAGCCTGCTGTGCAAATGTTACGGCACTGAATAAAATAAAAGCAGCAATAATTGTAAGTCTTCGTTTCATAATTAGTGTTTTGAATTATGTGATGTTTAGTTTGTTTTGTATTCGTTATTAGTGGTCGGTTTGATCGCTAAAATTACAATGTGTTTAACCGACACAATGATTTTTTTTATGTTGTAGAAATGGTTTCTCTTTTAAAGTCAAAAAAAGCGACCGCACCAACTATCCTCCTGATTTTCTGACCATTTTTCACCTTCTACTTTTTCATTATTTAAACTGTTTTTCATCTAACCTGAAAAAGCGAACCGCATTGTTAAATAAAATATCGCGCTTTTGCTCAAACGACAGGTATTGAGCATTTTCGATCACACCGATAGAGGTTTCGAACAGCTTAGGCCACATCATAAAATCGGTTCCGTACATAATGCGTTTGCCAAATCCTGCCTGAACCAGGCGTTTGATGTAGGCATGAATCTCATCCAGCGGATAGCTCCATATCATTCCCGAGATGTCGCAATACACGTATGCATTGGCACCCATCAGCGCAATCAGTTCGTCGGCCATTGGGTAGCCGGCGTGTTGTACCCAAACTTTCAGTTTCGGATGGCGGGACAGCAAATCTTCGAGCAACAATGGATTTCCCATCGAAGCACGGTATTTAGGTTGTGTAATATTAGCCATTCCGTTGCCACCAGTACCCATATGTATTCCAACCGGAATATTCAGTTCTTCAGCAACTGCAAAGTATGCATCGAGCGACATATCGCTTGGCGACATTCCCTGATATTGCGGAGCGACTTCGCTCATCACTTTATAAAATCCATTTGAAAGTGAATCGCGGAAAGCTTCAACGGTCATTTCCTTCGAACTGCTAACTCCGATGCCGGGAATAATCCTTCCTTTGGGCGCTGCATTGTACCATTTATGCAATATTTCGGCATCGCTGAATGCCACCATGGTCATATTGAGCCGTTCCATGGTTTCGAGCACGGCTGCCTGCATTTCGGCATCACTTTTGGCAGGTTTTAGCGGGTTGGCGCAGTCGCCCGAAGCGCCGAACTGCATCTTTTCGTTCGGGTCGCCTCCAGGCATGTTACTTAAAAACCAGGGACACATTTCCGAAGTAAAATTGGGATTGATCTTCATGGTGTGCACATGCACATCGATAATGGGTAAATGTGTTCTTTTTGCAGGTGCCTGTCCAACGGCATTTAATGCAGCAGCCATCAACAAAACAGACAATCCTCTTTTAATATTCCTCATCATTAGTTAATTAGGTTTTATATAAACGGAGGTTGTTTTCAAGAATAAAAGCTGTCAAACAACCTCCGAAGATTAAATTATTGGTTTACCAGCCTGGATTTTGTTTGAGGTTCTGGTTTACGCCCATTTCGTGTTCGGGGAATGGGAGCAGTTCATTTTTTCCGGCCTTAAATCCATATGTTTCATTGGTGTAAGGATAAGAAACTGCGGTTCCATTAAATACAGGAACCTGCTTTCCACGATTTGCAAGAACTGTTGCAGCATCACCCCAGCGAACCAAATCCTGGTAACGCACCATTTCGAGACAAAGCTCCAACCGTTTTTCCTTTTTGATATCGTTTAGGGTAATGGTAGTCAGATTTGGGAGTTTTGCCCGTGTTCTAATTTGGTTGATGTAATTCAATGCACTGGCCTGATCGCCCGATTGAAGGCAAGCTTCAGCAGCAAGCAATAAAACTTCAGCATAGCGCATAATCCGGTAATTGTTATCCGTAGCATAACCCCATGAATTGGTAATCACTTCTGATCCAATGAATCTGAATTTCCAGCTAAAATACCCCTCGTGACCATATAGACTAGTTCCAACATTAATTGATACAGGCGCTATCGGCGCACCAATCGTTTTGATCTGATCGTATGTTTTGAGCGTATTGTTCAACCGGTAGCCATCAATTCCCTCCATTTCAACAAAAGCATCGTAAAGGTTTTTTGTAGGATTGGCGAATCCCCATCCAGCTGGGTACATGTCGTGTGCTTTCATGTAATAGCCAAACAACGACATCTTATCGCTTCTCCATCCGTACATAGTACCCAGAATAGTAGTTCCCTGATTGAATGCGTTATCTCCATCGTTAATCGAATTTACTTCGAAAAGGTTTTCTGTTCCAAAATCCTCCACTTTCCTCAACACATTACCGTAATCTGAAATTAGAGCATATTTACCTGAAGTGATCACAGCTTTTAAAGTCGTTGCAGCTTCAGCATTTTTGCCTTCAAAAAGCTGCGATTTACCCAACAGAGCCATTGCGAATTGCGTTGTCAGTTTTGCACCGATTGATTTATCAGAAACGCCTGATTTTTCTGGAAGGACACCGGCTGAAATCGCTTCATTCAGGTCTTTTTCGACCAATGCCCATAGCTCTTTGATTACACCGTTTGGCTGCTGATATTCGCTTGGAGACAATGGTTTGGTTACCAATGGAACCGGTCCCCACAACGTTACCAGGTTGAAATAAGCCCATGCACGTGCAACTTTAGCTTCGGCAATAGCTTTTTTCTTGGCCGCCGACTCCTCAGTAAAGTTATTGATTACCAGGTTCGCCCTGTAAATCAGCGTGTACATTCCGCTGAAATATCCGCTGGCCGTGCTGTTTGACGGACTAAACTTGTATTCGTTTAACTGTTCCAGAATAGCGTTATCGCCCCTTGAACCACCACCACTGTTGATGTCGTCCGAAAGACAGTTTTTCAGAAAAAAATCGTTGTATGCCTGAGACCGCCATTGAAAATACACGGCAGCAATAGCCTGATTGGCATCTTCATCTGTTTTGTAAAAACTTTCTACCGAAGTAGCTCCCTGCTGATCGACAATCAGTTGATCTTCACACGAGGTAAAAAAGGTTAGTCCTATTGCAAGACTGATGATATATATGAATTTCGTTCTCATAATTTTTCAGCAATTAAAATGTTACATTGATACCAAAAAGCACTTTCATTGAGTTTGGATAAGCTCCTTTATCCACACCAAGAAGGGTTGTTGATCCGGCAGAAGCTTCGGGGTCGAATCCCGGATAAGAAGTGAAGATAAAGGCATCTTCCAACGAAGAGTATATCCTCATGCTGCTCATGTATGCTTTTTTGCACAAATTTTTCGGGAGTGAATACCCCAACTGTATTTGTTTGATCTTGAAGAAAGAGCCGTCCATCACGTCATCGCTGCTGATCCAGTATTTATCTTCGCCATTGGCATTTGGGCGTGGTTTTGAAGCCGTTTTATTCGTCGGTGTCCAACGGTCGTTGTAAAACAACTCAAGTTTATTTCCTCTTGGCCTATCAATACGGGTCAGGCAGTTAAACACCTCATTTCCTTGCGAACCTGTTCCGAAAACTGTGAAATCGAAGTTTTTGTACGAAGCATTCAGAGTCAGACCATACGTAAAATCAGGGATACCGCTACCTAACATGACTTTATCGTCGTCGGTAATCGAACCGTCTTTGTTGGTATCAACAAACACCGGGTCTCCGGTAGCATCGTCGATATCTGCAAGTTTGTAACCACGCATGTACCAAACCGGAAATCCTTTTTCGAAAGCGGTGATCCCGGCCTGTGTATGGTATGAAGCACCGTTAATCCTTGAAATACTTGGATCAAGGTAGGTCACTTTATTACTGAGTGTAGCAATATTTCCATGAATGCTGTAGCTAAAATCCCTGATTTTTTCACTCCAGTTCAATTCAAATTCAAAACCTTTATTTGAAACATTTCCGGCATTAACAGCGGTTGAAGCTACTCCGGTTTCGTAAGGAGGAGTAACGGTTACAAGCAAATCTTTGGTTTTCTTCTCGAAATAGTCAAGTCCTAATGACAAACGATTATTAAAAGCCTGAACATCAACGCCAAAATCTAACTGTTCAGAAGTTTCCCATTTTAATTGAGGATTACTCAATGTAGAAGGGGCCGAAGCAATCTGGTAAGCAATCGCCTCGTTGTATGGATAAGAACCAATGGTACCTATGGAAGCCCTGTACGCAAAACCACCGAGAGGTCCGGTACTACCGTTTTGTCCCCAGCTGGCACGTAATTTCATCTTGTTGATTGGAGTGTCTTTCGGGAAAAAATCTTCGTTAGAAATGGTATAACCAGCCGAAAGTGCCGGGAATGTTCCCCAACGGCTTCCTTCAGGAAGAATGGATAAGTCGCTGGCGTCGCGACGTAACGAACCTTGCAACACGTATTTGTTGCCATAATTGTAGATGAAACGACCGAAATACGAGAATTGACGGCCAACATTTGAATATCCGCCTGAAACTGTTTTTGTTGCTGTGGCAGTCAGATAGTTCAAATCACGGTAAAGCGGATCGTCTTTGGTAATTGCGTTTCCGCTGGCAGTAACCGTGGTTGAATAAGGTTCGGAATATGAAATACCCAACATGGCTGTCAAACTGTGACTTCCGTGGGTGTACAAATAGTTTGCGAAATTTTCCCATTGATAGTAAATGCTGTTGGCATTCGTGCGGCCTACGTTGATCTGATCGTTCTTGGTCACGTCGTTGGCATAATAGACGTAGTTGAAGTTATAGGCTCCCGTGAAAGCACCGCGATAACCCAATTTTGAAGTTATGGTCAGGTTTTTAACCGGTTTCATTTCGGCATAAATGGTCCCCATAACACTCGCCCCTTCGTTTTTGGTATTGGTGCGATCTCTCATCAACAATGGATGTACGTTTTCGGATTTATAGATCTGCGATAACCCGTAATATCTACCGGTTTCGTCTTTCATCAATGTTTTTCCTGAGTTTGCCAGATCTTTCATGTATTGAGGCAGGTTGTCGGCACTAAAATAGGGTTGAGTGAGCGGATCCATGGTCAATACTGAAGCCAGAAGCGAACCATATTCTGAGTTTTCGGAAACCGATTTACTTTTCCAGCGTTCAACAATGTTGTTTGTACCAACTTTCAGCCAGCTATTGATGTTGTAATCCGCATTGGCCATTGCAGTAACCCGGTTGTAAACATCAGCATCTCCCCTGACAATACCATTCTGGTCGAGGTACGATAACGAAAGATTGTAAGATCCGCGATCGTTTCCACCCATAAAGCTAAGGTTGTGTTTTTGCATGATCGAATTTTCGAAAGCCACATCCGCCCAATTGGTATCGGTTTTTCCGTCCCATAAGGCTGAAATTTCGGCAGGAGTAATGAAGTTGGCCTCAGTCATGTAATTTACATACTCCTGAGCATTCATTACTTTCGGAATTCGAACCAGTTTATTGGTTACATATTGGAAATCGTAGTTGACTTTACCTTCGCCTTTTTTACCTTTTTTGGTGGTAATCAAAACAACACCATTACCAGCCTGGGCACCGTAAATCGCAGCTGAAGCAGCATCTTTCAGTACTTCCATCGATTCGATATTGTTTGGATCGATAGAACTGATATTGCTCGTTCTCAATCCATCGACAACATAAAGAGGATCGGATGACGAATTGGAGCTGAACCCACGGACACGAATGGTTGGATTTGAACCGGGAGCTCCGGAGGTTTGGATAACCTGAACGCCAGCGGTTTTACCCTGCAAAGCCTGTTCGGCGCGAACAATCGTACGGTTTTCCATGTCGGCCGATTTTACCTGCGAAATAGCACCTGCCAAATCACTTTTTTTAACTGTTCCGTAACCAATAGCCACAACCTCCTCAATACCAATTGTTTCGTCAAGCAAGGTAACATTAATCGATTTTTGATTGCCGATTATTACATCCTGCGATTTCATCCCTACAAACGAAAATTGCAAGGTCGAATTATCAGCAATTTTACCAATCGAGTAATTTCCATCAATATCAGTGATTGTTCCGTTTGTTGTTCCTTTTACCACAACAGTAACCCCTGGTAACGGATTTCCGCCTGAGTCGACAACTCTTCCTGAAATCGATTTTTGTTGCTGAGTAATTGTTTCAGCAGCCGAATCTGTTTTTTTCTTAAGTGCGATATAACGGTCAATAATTTTGTATTCAAGGTTTGTCCCGTTCAGCAACTTTTCCAAAACCTCCTGAATTTCTTTCTTGTCAATGCTAATTGAGACCCCATCCAACGCTTTAATTTCATCGTTGTTGTAATAAAAGTAGTATTCCGATTGACTTTCGATTTGCTTGAGCACATCCGTAAAAGTCCCATTCTTTACATTAATGCTCAGTTTGGTCGATTGTGAATAAACTGAAGCATTTACGCTGATAATAAAGGCAAGAATTAAAAAGCTAGTCAGTTTCATAATTCGTAATAGTTTTTTTAACAGCCAGACATGACTGTCACATTCTCGATGTTTTTTCATAAGTTTGTGTAGTTTAAAATGAAACAATTATTGTTTTATTTTCCGGCGGTGAAATGGGTCCAAGCATTTCATCGCTTTCTTTTTATTCCATATTCAAAAGTTTAGATTATTTCGACATGATTGTTATTAGATTTTTCTCGTTGGGTCGTACCTGATATTGAAACCGGATGGGCGCCAGTTGTTCCATCGCCATTATGGTCTGGTCGATAGGTTTAGTTCTCAGAATAGTTCCTGAAAAATTATAATCTTTCAATGATTCCTGGCTAAACCTGATTTCTACGTTGTACCAGCGTTCCATTTTTTTTGCAATATCGCTTAGCTTTTCTGAGTTGAATATGATTTTCCCGTTTTTCCAACTGGTATAGAAATACGGATCAGCGTTTTGCACCTGAATGGATGGGTTTCCATCTGTTTTGGTTGCCATTTGTCCCGGAGTTATTTCGCCTATTTTATCGCCTTCCGGATTATTGATCTGAACGCTACCTTCAACCAAAAATACCGACTGATTATCTTCCGATGGGTAGGCCGAAACATTGAATGAAGTTCCGAGTACTTCTACTTCGAGCTTGCCGGTTTTAACTTTAAAGGGCAGTTTCTTATTCGGCTTAACTTTGAAAAATGCTTCCCCTTCAATATAAACATCTCTTTCGTTCTGATTAAACTTATTCGGATATTTAAATTTTGTACCTGAATTCAACCATACTTCGGTACCATCAAAAAGAAATAAATGGCCCGTTTGTCCATACATTACTTCCATCTCGGCATATTGGACATCACAGTTATTGGAGGTTAATAAAGAATGGGCATATAATCCTGAAACAAATGCCAGTACAAGGATCGCTGCGTATTTCAGTAAAACGCCGGAAGAATGTAAAAATCTTTTTTTGACAACCGCATTCTCAATTGCGTTCCACGAACCAACTTTATCTGACTCATGCAATTGCTTTGTATCTTTCAACCCCTTATAGATTTGACTTCCTTTTGCAAATAACCTTTGATTCTGAATATCTTCCAGTCCCTGTTCCAGCAGGGTATTTTCTTCAGGATCAAGTTCTCCGTGTAACTTCCCTGCAATTAAATCCCAATACTTGTTTTCATTCTTTTCCATAGTAAACCTGCATATACTACCAACGACGCAAAAACGAGATAAACAGGGTGACAGGAATTACATCTTTTTTCGAAAAAGTATCAATTTAATTTGCTGACAAGGAAAAACAGCTGCCATAGAAGAAACACCTCTCCCACTAACTCAACATTTACCGCAGAATACCAACACAATACGCCAATGGAAAAAGATTATGGATTAAGTAAAGATTTGTGACTCTTTATTAAAAGATGAAACAGCAAAAAATTAGTTGGATCGAGTTCTTCTTTGAGAAACTGGTAAGCTCGTCCCATCTGTGTTTTTACAGTATTAACTGAAATATTTAGTCGGGCAGCAACTTCCTTGTAGGATAGTGATTCAAAGGCGGCGAGTTCGAGTATCTTTCGCCGTTGTTCAGGCATTCGCTGTATAGCCTGGTAAAGTCCGGCGTAATAATCAAAGTTGTTCACAGTCGTTTCATCGGGTATATCGGGTAGGTTTTCAAGCCCTACAACCAACTGATGTTTCGATTTTCGTGCCTGACTCACAATCTGGTTCCGGAGCATCAGGTAAAGGTAGGATTTTAGCGATTTTTCGATGAAAATGTATTGACGCCGCTCCCATAGTTTTATGAAACAATCGGAAACCAGCTCTTCAGCCAGTGTTTTATTTCGGGTACATTTACTGGCCCACAACCACATCTGGTAATAATATTTTTCGTGCAAAACTTTCAAGGCGTCAACATCACCCTCAACAATTTTGCCCCAAATATTCTGATCGTCCATGTTCGTTTACCAATAAGTAATTAATTATCAAGTCAGTTTCCACACCAAATCCAATACTTTCAATAACACATTTGGCAGCCAATCTATTCAAAAAACAAAATGCGACCCCAATCTGATGTCAAAAGAGGTAAAATGAATAAAAAGTGTTCCCATATGAACATAAATCAATAAAATCGTTTTAAAAGATAAAAAGAGGATGAATCCAATTTATGGAATCCATTCCTCTTTTTAGTATATCAATTAAAGATGAATACCTGCAGAAAAACCTGCATATTAGTATATTATCTAAAATTACCTCTTGTTATTTCACGAAATCAGATTTCAAAAGAAAGTCGGCGCTTAGCTTAATTCCTTCGAGTGCAGTCTTCAGCATTTCAGCCTGTACTTTAGGGTCCTGAGGGCCAAATCCCGGAGGAGGTGCGCCTTGTCCATCTTTGGGTCGATTTTTCATCATCTGGGCCATGAAATCCTGCATGCTGCCACCCTTGGCCTGAAGATTTCTCATCTGATCCATCATCGCCAACGACTGCTCTCTTTGCTCTTTATTCATTTTGGCTTCCATTTCAACAAACCAATCGTTATAACCATTTTTATAGAACTGATCGAAAATGGCCGCGTAGTTAATTTTTCCGCTCTCGCCAACAACATATTCGTCTTTGATATGCAGCAATTTAAAACGATCCGAATATTTCTTCAGGTAAGCAACCGGATCCTGGCCACCCATTGTGATCCAATAAACATCCATTTGAAACAATACTTTATCGGGATCGGTGTTGGCAATCAGGAAATCTTCATACAACTGGTTCGTATTGGGAATATTAACGAATTCAATATGGTGGTTGTGATAGCCAAATTTGATTCCTCTTTTATTCGCTTCGTCGCCAATTTTATTCATCAGATCGCACTCGGCTTTAAGGCCTTCAACTGTACCCGACCAAATATTCATTGGAAAAATCACATATTTGCAGCCCATAATTTTATGGTCATCAAATACCTTTCCCCAAGCAGCCAAAGTTCCTTCAACATCTTTAACATCAAATTTACCACGCGCATGGCTCGAAATGATTTCCATACCATATTTCTTAGCCAAAGCTGCATAATCGGCAGGTTTGTAACCAGCGACCAATCCGGTGTTGGCCTCGTAATTGGAAATCTCCATCACAACATAACCATCGTCAGCAAGCGCTTTGAAGGCACCTTCGATGTTAGATTCAAGACCTTTGACTGAATAAGTAGCAATTCCGATGTGTTTTTTAGTGTTTGCCGCTCCGAAAGATGCCGATGAGGTAAGGAATAGCGACAGAGCCACTACCACACATAATCCTATAGATTTTCTCATAATTGAATGCTATAAATAATTTAAAAACTACTTAACGAAGGATGCATTGTTCAGGTAATCGAAACAGCCTTTAACACCTTCGAATTGGGTCATGTTAGCTTTTATTTTTTCAATTTCAACATAAAATTCGTTGATCCCAATTGAATACGCTTTTTTGAAGATGTTTTCGAAATTCATCATTCCCGACTGGCCTAGAACAGAGCGGTCTTTGATGTGCAGAACCTGAATACGGGTTGGATATTTTTCGAAATAATCCAGTGGATCCATCTGGCCCATAACTGTCCAGTAAACATCCATTTCGAAGAATACCAGCGTCGGATCTGTTGCTTCCATCATCAGGTCGTAAACGATGTCGCCAACCGGACGAAGAATAGCTCCTGGGCCAATTGGAAGTGTTTCGCCTGGTTTTGCAATCCGTTTGAATTCCATATTGTGGTTGTGGTATCCCCATTTAATTCCGGCGGCTTTGGCAATTTGTCCGGCATTATTAAACACTTCGCCCACCAATTTGGCATCGTCGTGGGTTTCAATGGTAGGCATACCTGGCTGGATCAACCGGCCAACACCTAATTTCACATGATCCTCAACAGTTTGCTTCCACCAATCGGATATTTTACCCACATTTTCTTTGGTATAAGTCCTTTCCGGAGGATTCACGTGTGCGCTGGTTATTTTCAAACCGGCATCTTCAACAATTTTCCGGTATTCGCCAACTTCATACTGTCCCATTTTTCGGTTACCGTAACCTGCAAGTTCAATTGTACTGTAACCAATTTCTTTAATTTTTTTCATACCACCCGGAACATCATCGGTTAATTCTTTCCCAAGTGAATAAATCTGTAACCCGATAAGTTTTTTACCTGCAACCATTGGCGCACTTTTGGTTGAAGCCATTACAGGAGCTATACTTCCGGCCATCAAACCACCAGCTGTCAATATTGATATTTTCTTTAAAAAATCACGTTTTGATTCGTTCATGTTTTTAGATATTAGATATAATTGGTACGGTTAAGTCATATAAATGCCCCGAAAACCCAATCGTATCAATATCCGCAACAGCGAAAACTGAACACTGGATTTTCGGGGCAGGTTATTATTTATACAAACAATATGGATTCCGGTAATCGTAGTGGTACAAACGATGATCAGCGGCCTCTTTGTCGTCGCCAAAGCTTAATGTGGCAGGATTCCATTTTACCGGACGTTGAAGTTCGGTAGCCATGTTTCCAAGACAGCAGGTGATTGCGGTACTGCAGCCAACTTCGATTGGAGCGATCGGATTGTTTCGTGAACGAACACTGTCAATAAAATTCTGCATGTGTGGCGAGCTGATTTCAAAACTTCCGCTTCCTTTTGCAGCACTTTTCTGCATTTCCTCAAACATTTTTTTACGTTCTTCAGGAGTCAGATTTTTCGGACGCCGTCCGGCTAAATCAGCAGGAACAAGCGATGGGTCAGAACAAGCCAGGTAACCTCGTGCGACTTCAATCCAACCTTTAGTGCCAATAAATTTGATGCCCTGGGCATTTGGCATATCTTCCAGATAAGGCTGTTCAGTTACTTCAACACCTGTAAGATATTTAAATGTGAGATAAGGCTGATCCTTATATCCTTTTGGTGTGATCAAAGTAGGACCCGATCCGTCCATTCCAATAGCAGCCTGTGCAATGTCGAACATGTGAGCACCCCAGTCGGCAGTAAAACCATTACCGGTTTCGCGGTACCAGCGCCATGCACCCCAAAGTTTTTCACGTTCTTCGGGTTCCAGTGAAATTGGAGGACAAAGATCAGGATGGTAATGAATCCTTGAATCGTTAAGTGGTCCCATCCAGAGGTTGAAATTCAGGTTTCCCGGAATTGGCATTTCAGGCAAATCCAATGGTTTTGGCGGATCGCCAACTTTTGCATATACTTTTTCGATGTGTCCGATTGCTCCGGATTGCACCAGCTCGATGGCTTTCTGGAATTCTTTGCTCGAACGTTGCTGACTTCCTACCTGAACAACACGTTTGTTTGCTTTTGCAACTTTTACCATCTGAAGGCTTTCGGTAATGGTGAACGACAGCGGTTTTTGCACATATACATCTTTCCCTGCCTGACAGGCATGAATAGTCATCAAGGCATGCCAGTGGTCAGGAGAACAAACCTCAACAGCGTCAATGTCTTTGCGTTCAAGCAGTTCTTCGTACTGTTCGTACATGTCACATCGGCTACTCACCGATTTGCTGGCTTGCCAGGCTTCAACACGTTTTTTAAAGCGCTTTTGTTTCATGCTGTCAACATCGCAGCAAGCAGCTATCTGTAAACCAGGAACACTGGAAAAACTGCCAAAATCGTTTATGCCTTGTTGTCCCAGACCGATAAAGCCCATAACGACCCGGTCGCTGGGTGCAATTCGAGTTCCATCGCTCATCGTCCAACTTGGAAGGATGGTAAGGCCGGTAAGGCCTAATGCTGAAAGTCCCAGAAAATTACGTCTGTTCATTCCATTGGTTGAGTTTTCTTTCATTGGTTGAAATTTTTGTTTGTGGTTTATTTTGATGCGTTCGTTTCTGTACTTAAAAACAGTTTCAGTTCAGCTTAGATATTTTGAAGAAAAACCATAGCATATGACTTTGCGTGAAATTGTGTCATACTGACGCAATGATAGTTTTTTTATTCCGATTTAGAATAGATGCAGCTTTTGTTGTAAAACATATGAGACTTAAAGTTCAGGCTAAAGTTTAACAACTTCAAATATGAAAAGCCCCGTTGAAAGATTTTATTCTTCCAGCGGGGTTTACATTTTTTACTTTCCTGAAACCGGAATAATTGTTATTTCCCGTTCATACATTTGAGGTAAAGCCCGATAAGCATCGAAGACCGAACGAGCAGTACAACCTACACCTGAAGTGGCATAATCCAGATTTAAAGTGGTTCCGTTTTGTTCCTTCAACTGATAGGTGTACATGGCTTTGGTCAGGTTTTCGGTTGAATAATTTGAAGCGTTAAAATTGAAGAGCTCATTCATTTTTACATTCAAGCCCAAGCCTTCGCTATCAGTAATTTTCATCCACCTGTTATCGGTGCGCAAGCCATAATCCTGCGGAATCAGATAAGGTTCGTACATGTCTTTTACCGTAGTTTTGTATATCCCGATTTTGTACCCGGTTTTCCGGTCAGGATAATTTTCTTGCGGCCCACGGCCATACCACTCTACCTGATCAAAATTCTTTTCGAGAGTCATTGTCAGGCCGATTCGAGGCAGCCACCGCGGCATATTTCCCTGGGGGATGACTTTGTGGTTCAGATTGATTACACCATCGCCTGAAATAACGTACGAGTAAAGGTTTTCGAACCCATTAATCTGAACTCCCCAGATATACAAATCTTTTTTCTCTTTATTCATGCTAGTTCCGGTCAGGCAAATCTCGCGAACATCGACATAAACCTTTCCGTTCACTTCCCTGCATTCAACCGACATCGGATAACTTGTCAGCGTGTCCAATCCATTGGAATAATATTCTGTCGCGATTTGTTCCCCATAGCCAGTCTTCCAGCTATTCGACCGGGCGACCCCTGAGTTCCATTGATCCTGCTCATTGGCTAACGGAGCTCGCCAAACATTCAGTTTTAGCGGCGATTTTAACATTTCTTTGCCTTTAATTTGAATGGATTTCAGCACACCACTTTTCTTGTTAAACGTATATTTGAAATCTATTCCTGAAACCGCAATTTCGTCGCTGGTTTGATCCAATTTAAGATCAGAACTTGTTTTCACCAGAGCAACTTCCAATTTCTGAAACCAGGGCAATTCCAACTGATCCCACGAAACCTCATGACCGGCTTTGGCCCACAATTCGTCTTTTGCTAACGATGAACTTATCGTAATCCGGTATTCCTTTCCCGGCTTTAAAGCTGGCTTTTGGTAAGGAATCTGAATAAGTTTCTTGGTCTGTGCCAGAACCTGCAAATTCAACTCGCCTTGCTGAATAACTTCACCGTCGGCTTCAAGAAACCAGCGGGTTTTATAATGTGAGGCATCCAGAAAATTATTCCGGTTCCAAACTTCAACCCAACCGGCCTCGGCATCAATTAATTTTACTGAAAGGGGTTGAACAGATTTCTTCATTTGCCACATTTCGGGTTGAGGTCTCCGGTCGGGCCAAATGCTTCCATAGGTACGGGCTCCAATTCCGTAGCTGAAATAAGTTCCCTGATCGGCTTCCTTTTCAAAGTCCAACCATAAAGCCGCACTCTTCGGATTAAACATTCCAGGGAGAACAGCATCGCTAAAGATCCCAACATTATCCAATTGCGCATCGCATATATAAACATGAGTTTCTTGACCGTGTTCCTCGGCATTGCGGCCAATATTTACCGGGAATGGAAAATTGCTGATTTTTCCTGAAGCAGGAATCGTTCCGGTTGCTTTGCCATCGATAAAAATGGTCATCGTTCTGTTGTCGTACACACCAGTCAGTTGGTGCCAATTGTTTTCCCAATTGGAGGGCAACCCGGTTCTGAGGGTATACTTTTTATCTGTATAGATGTAAAAATCCAGCGAATCTTTTCCGCGTTGTTGCAAGCCCAACTGGTAATTTCCTTTGGTAATGAACGACCCGCAACTGCTAACCAGTTTACGTGGAAAAACATCACAAGTCAAGGTCAGTTTATTTCCGTTTATCTCAACGTTTTTCTGGCGATAAACTTCAACCCATTGATCGTGACCGTTCAAATCCAGCACATTTCCGTTCGCACCCTTCACCAGTTTGGCATTGCCCATCAAATTGGCAGGAGTATTGTATGGCGACAAGTCGGTTAAAAAACGCACTTTCTCTTTCAGTCCCGGGCTGACAAAATCCCATATTGCGCCACCCATCGTCCGTGGATGTGAATAGATCACGCGCCAGTAGTCGTCCAATCCGCCACCACCATTACCGGCAACCGAAAGGTATTCGTCCATAAACGAAGGACGGATATCTGAACTATCAGGGCAAATACCAACCAGCATTTCCAATTCCATTGGCGACGGATAGCGTGGCCCGATGATGTCTTCAGCCGGATGAGCATAGGCATTTCCACCATACATCCAGTACCGGGTTGGGTCATATTTTCGCCCTTCTTTTACAACTTCCGAAATATTCGATCCTTCGCCACTTTCATTTCCGGCGCTCCAAAACAGAATACACGGATGATTACGGTCTCTAAGAACCATGCGTCGAACACGCTCTTTATACATTTCTGTAAATTCGGGCATCGTTGATACATATTCGCTGGCATGCGATTCAACACCGGCTTCGTCGATAATAAATAAGCCATATTCGTCGGCCAGTTCAAGATATTTGTTTACTGGTGGATAATGCGAAATACGCACTGCATTGAAATTGAAATGCTTCAATAGCTCAAAATCTTTCCGTATGGTTTCTTCATTCATTGTATGACCCAATTCCGGATGTTGCATGTGCGTATTCTGCGAATTTACTTTTACCGGAACGCCATTCAGGTAAAAAGTTTCACCACGGATTTCTGTTTCCTTGAATCCTATCCGGGTTTCAGTCCGATCTTTCATACTTCCATCTTCGGCCAATAATTGCATCTTCAGGGTGTAAAGATTAGGCGTTTCCGAAGTCCATTTTTTCGGATTTGAAATGTTTCTCTGCAAAGAAAACTGGGTTTTGCCTGCCATGCCAAGCGATACCTTGTCGCTTGACAGTTCTGTAACGAGTTGGTTATTGCTGTCGAAAAGTTGTGCTTTAACAAGGCAAACCGATACGGGCGACTCCTTGTATTTTTTGACATCCACTTTTACGTCAAGCTTAGCGTCGGTATAAGTTGCATCCAAATCGGTAGTGACCTGCCAGTCGAAAAGTCGTTCGTTGGGAGCGGAATACAGCCAAACATTATCGAAAATACCAGCCAGGCGCCAGTAATCCTGACCTTCGAGGTAATAACCATCAGAAAATTTCAGTACCAAAACGGCAACGGTGTTTTTACCCGGACGAAGATATTTGGAGATGTTGTATTCCGAAGGTTCCTGTGCCCCTTCATTGTAGCCAACTTCCTGCCCATTAACCCAAATAAAAGATGCCGAAGCCACTTTCTCGAAACGAAGAAAAGTTTGATCGCCTTTAAAATTAGCCGGTAAATTAAACGACAAACGATAAGCTCCGGTTGGGTTATACTCCTTAGGCACGAATGGCGGTGTAACATTGAAAGGATTAAAATCTTTTTGAGGTTTACCAAAACTCCAAACCGGAACTCCTTTGGGCGCAATAATATTAAATGGAGCGTGCACATTACGAAACATCTTGTCGCCGAACCCCTGCATTTCCCAGTTGCCGGGCACATCAATCGAAGACCATTTAGCGTCGTTAAATTTTTCGGAATAGAAATCCTGCGGAATTCCGTCCGGAGTATCCGAATAGAAAAATTTCCATTTCCCGTTCAGCGAAAGGTTCTTTTCTGGAATAAAATAAGCCCGCCCCTCTTCCTGGTTCAATTCAAAAACAGAAGTGTTTTCAATGTAATTGGAGAGATTGTTCAGGAAGCCTGTTTTCTGTGCTGAAGACGGGAAATACCATAAAAACAGAAAACAACAGGAAATCAAAAACTTTTTCATAGGTCTAGTTGATTGTTAGTGTATTAAATGAATTAGGTTCTAATTTTGGTGAATAAATCTTGTCGCCAATTTTAATATTCACCGACTTCTCAGTTTGCTCCTGATTGGCAACCACAATGACAATAGTCTGGTCAGGATTCACAAAAGCCAGCACATCTTTGTATTCGCCATCAGTTTCCAATTTTTTAGCGCCGGGCTGTACAAAATGGCTGACATGTTTTAACAGGTAATATTCGTTTGAATAGTTGTAGGTCTTGGTATTGGCGTCAACCACTACCAATGAGTTTTGCGCCCAGCCCCAGCGGCTGATCCCACCTTTGAGCAAAGAGGTATTCCAGTATTCATAAACCGAAACACCATTGTTTAAATAGTGTTTCATCAAATCCCAGGAATGCAAAACGCCTTTCCAATCATTCTGTCCATCGCCACATTCTTGTTCCGACTGATAGAATTTCAGTTTTGGATATCTTTTGTTTATCCCTGGAAGTGCATCTTTACCTGCCCACTGAAAGCCAACACCTTTTACATATTTACCACTTTTAGGATCAGTCAGAATAGTGTCAACAAGCGCTTCTTTAGGTCGTTCCATAGTGCCGAATAATATTTCGACCTCTTTCTTTTCCATGGCAGGTCCCAAATAAGAACCAATGAAATTGGCCAAGCCCTTGGCGGTCCAGCAACAACTTGGGAATATCTGAGCCGAATTAAATTCATTTTGTGGCATTACTGCTGAGATTTTAATCCCTTCGTTTTTGTAGGCATCGACAAATTTGGAGAAATAAAGAGCATAGGCATTCAGGTATTTTTCGTCCTGAATAAACATATCTGTTCCTTCCTTGCCTTCTTTATCTATCGGTAAGTCGTTCTGGTACTTTGGATTCAGAACCTTGCTGAAAAAGCCACCCAATTTAGTTGTATCGCCTTGTGCTTTTCGTTGTTCAGCATATTTTTTTGCCATTTCTGCCATACTCAAAGACGAGCGACTGGCATAATGTTTATTGTATTTCATCCACGATGGAGGGCTCCATGGCGATGCCCAAATTTCCAATCCAGGCAAATATTTTTGTGCATTTTTAATGAACGGAATCAAAGTGCTCTTGTCATTTTCAATCGAAAACTTCGCCATTCCGAAATCGCCCTCGGTTTCATTGTACGAATACCAGTTGATCGAGAAATCGTTAGCTCCCACAGGCATTCGGCAAATGGTAAAGTTAGCGCCGACACCCGGAGAGAATAGTTCTTTCATGATCGCTTCCCGATCTTCCGATTTTAAAGTATTCAGGGAAGTCCAGCCCAATTCGTTAAAGCAGGTACCAAAACCTTGCATAGTTTGTTGTGTTTTAGTCAGATCAACAATTACATCAGCAGTTGAGGAGTTGCTTGAAGGAATTATATCTGACTGCGAAGTCCAGGCTTTATTTTCGGTTGTAGTAACCAGTTTAGCCAATTTGGGTTGTGTACAAGCGAACCCCATGGCGCTTATTAGAAAGATTGATAATATATTCTTCACGATTCTGTTTAGTTATGGATTGTTAGTTTTTCAGGGAATAAAAAGAGCCATTCGAAAAAAATCGACCTAAAGATAACCAAATATGATTTGGTTAAAAATTGACACTGAAAAGAAAAACCCCTTTGCCATTGCAGACAAAGGGGTTTATTAAATTCCGATTTATTTCTGATTTTGATTTTTCTAATTGAGATTGAAAATTCTCCACAATCTGCTATATGGAAACCTCCAATGTGTCAAAGCAAGATATCAAAGTTTATATTTATCATTGAATTAACACACTGACAAATCCGCCCCAGTTTGTTGTACTTGTAGCGTTTGGCCCTGCGTACTCCACGTTTAAAGCAGGTCCAAACCTGAAAATTTTATACTGAAAGCCTGCCCGCCAGAAGTGGTAGCTGAAGGAATGTTCTTTTGTCCAGGCAGTCAAAGCTTGTATCCGAAAGAATGGTCGCAGCACGTTTTCGTTTACCGGATGCCATTCGAATATGGCCAAAGTGCTAAACTCTCCGCCTTTGTGGATTTCATAAACAGGTTGAATAATTAAATTAGTTACCCTGGTAAAATTAGAATAAGAGGCAGAAACAATAGGTTTAAACCCACCGAATGCTTTCAGATTACCACCTATCCCAGCATCGAACCCCTTTGCAAATTCGTACGAACCAATGGTCTGAATGATGTAATTATCAGGAGTGAATTCATTGCCGTCAACTTCGTAATTAATCAGGTTGAAAAACTTAAACTGTGAACCAGGGACAAATCGTTTATCAACCGTCATCTGGTACATGGTCGATTTTGCCCCAACCATTACCTCGACAGGTATTGGCACTTGAGGAATTTGAAACTGATGATTGTTCTCCTGCGCTTTTAGCGTAAAGCTGACCAGTAAGATTGAGATTAGAATAAAAAATTTCATTAGAATGAGTTATGTAAATAAAAATTAGCAATTGGGTCGATCATTGTATATAAGCGATCGACCTTCTGTTTAAAGTGATTTATTGGATATTACAAAAATTAGCCCTTTCACCCAGGAAATGGGGTAAAAGGGCTAATCTAATCACACGGATTAGCAAATATCAGACTGCCCATATTGCAATACAAGTTCCAAAAGAAGAAGTACAAATTGCAAATAGGCAACAGGCCCATTAAATAAAAACTGACTAATCCGAAAGAGCTGGATGTTTTTTAAAGTTGAAACAAATTCATCATTTAACAGTCCATTCAGCCGAATCATTTCCATCTGCAGTTTTGACTTCCACTACGTTTTTGCCAGAAGCAAGCTTTACATTTTTCCAAACTACCGTTGCATACTGGTCTGTTTTCATCGTTCCAACTTGCTTCCCGTTAACGAAAAGTTTAGCCAAAGGAGCAGTTGTAAATGCTATGATATCAGTAACATCTTCTTTTCTTTCGGTATAGCCTTTTGAGCAAAGGTGAGTTGTTTTTTCATTTTTGTTCCAATTGGCTTTAAACAGATAAAAAGCATCTTTCCGGTGTTTACGGTCATAAGAAACCAATCCTTTGTCGTTGACATGTGGCGTATCTCCTTCTTTTCTGAAGTTTGAACCAAAATCAAACATATTCCAGACAAAAGTTCCCCAGATATAGTCACGTTCGTCAATCATTTTAATATGACTGATATGATAAGCAGTTTGCCTTTCTTCGGGATGCCATTTCCCTGTTGCTGATGGTCTTGGATTTTCTTCAGGTACAAATTGTCCAACATGCTGATTAATACTGGCTCCTGCACCATATTCACTTATACCGATTTTTGCATTGGGGTATTTTGCATGCCATTCGTCAAAGTAAGGTCCAAAGTCTTCCACTTTATTGTAATACCAGCCAAAGTATTTATTCATGGCTATGGCATCGGTAATAAAATTGTAACTTCCCTCCTGAAAAGTAGCCGCGGTAGTCATTCTTGATGGATCCAAACGATGAGCCAATTCATTCAATTCAGCGGTTATGGCATCAAAGTCACCCGTAATCTCATTAAACACTCCCCAAAAGCAGATCGATGGGTGGTTGTAATTCTGGATGATTAGTTCTTTCATTTGAAGCTTCAGATTATCATCAAAAGCTTTAGAATTGATATAGTTTCCTACAAATGGAATTTCTTCCCAAACGATATAACCACTTCGGTCGGCTTCCTGGAACATGAATTTAGCCTGAGGGTAATGGGCCAAACGCAGCGCATTTACACCCATCTCTTTAAAAAATGCAAAATCAGCCCGATGGTTTTCTTCAGTCAGTGCTGACGCCAAACTATCCCAATCCTGATGGCGGCAAACACCTCTTAACTTTAAATGCTCTCCATTCAGGAAAAATCCTTTGTTCGCATCGACATAAAAATAACGAACGCCAATATTTTCTTCGACGCGGTCTATTTCTTTTCCGTTTTTCCTGAGTACAGTTACCGTTTTGTACAAATAAGGGTCTTTCACTCCATTCCACAAATGCGGATTTTCAATTCCAACGTTGCAAACAACCTTGTCGTTGTTGATGTATGGATTAGTTTGAGTAGAAACAACCTTATTATCACGGTCGAGGATTGAAAATACAACTTCACAGCCCTTATAATTCGATTTGGTAGATAGATAAACCTCCGCACGTAATTCAGCTCTCTTTTCATTTACCAACAGTTGATTAACAAAAACACCTGTTGAGCCATAATACAAAGGTGAAATACAAACATCTTCATCTGAAACGATAAGCCAAGCATCGCGATACAAACCACCGTACATATTAAAATCGCCTCCCTGTGGCGCCACGTCGAATCGCAACGAATTATCGCAAATTACGTTAACAATGTTTTTTTCTCCGCATTTTACGAAGTCTGTAATTTCATAGGTGAACGCATTATAGGCTCCTTTATGTTCGCCCAAATGATTTGAATTGATAAAAACATTAGCGACACTGCCCGCTCCATCAAATTTGAGAAAAAGACGTTTCCCGACATATTCTTTGGGTATTTCCAGTTCTTTACGATAAGAGCCGTATCCCCTGCGGTACCCGCGATCTGACATAAAATCTTCGCGGTTCCAGGTATGAGGCAGATCAACAGGATTTCCTAATTCAGGAGCTCTGCCCCAACCAAATCCCACCGGGCTTTCGATTCCTGCTTTAAAAGTCCAGTTCGCGCTTATTGATTTGACTTCTCTTGCATGAACCTTTGCCGTAACTAAAGTTACAAACAGTATTATACACGATAGAAATAATAAATTTTTGTGTTTCATATTTTTAAGTTTAGTATAGTAAAACTACTTGCATACTAGTTTAATATCGTATGCTTTCATTGTAATTACGCAACATAGAGACCTAATCTATTCCTTTTGATTCATTCTTTTTACTGAGGATTGGTTGGCAAGCCCATTTCTGGTTTCGCTTCTACTGAATCACGAAGTTTAAAAATCATGAACTGCTGATTTTCTTTTGTGTATGGTTTCCAAATTTCTTTTTCCTTTCCATTTGGATCACCGAATTTCACAAAATTCGTCCATGTATCGACCATATAATCCGATAATGCCTTATCCCCTTCGGTAAATGGTCTCCAAGAGTTACCCAGTGTATGAAACACATACCATAACTCGGCGGAGTGGAAGGCTTTTGCAGTGTCTCCGGGTAGTTCACGTATAAATTCATAGGCATAAGCTTTGCCCCCTTTTTCGTCCCGAAGTTTGCAAAATTGTCCTAACCCGGTTGTCATACCTGCCATATCATCTTTGTTATAACCAATTATATACGGAATATCAGCAATCTGGTTATTACGTGTAGCTTCACTGAAGTTGCTAGATAAAACATACCTGTCTATCACGGGTCCCATCATTCCACCTATTCTCTTTTTTCTTGCAAGGCTTGCTAGTGCCAAAATAGAATCAGCCGGAGCTGCACGCATGGCTTCCAGGTTTTTGTAACCGCCAAGATCCATTATAGTTTTTCCTGCTTTTTCTGCATCTTTTAATTGAGTTCCACCCAATAAAGATTTATCTGAAACACCACCTCCACTTTGCATAATCGCCTTTTGCATCAAGTCTTTTGATAAAGGCGAGGAGACAATTGATTGTACGCTCATGGCACCAGCGCTCTGGCCCATAATGGTAATGTTATTCGGATCGCCACCAAATTGTTGAATATTGTTTTTTATCCATTTTAAAGCGGCAATCTGGTCTAAAATACCGTAATTTCCTGAAACGCCTTTCGGATTCTCCGAAGAAAGGTCGGGATGCGCAAGGAAGCCGAAAATATTAAGCCTGTAGCCTATTGTAACAAGTATTACTCCATGCTTTGCCCATTCTTCTCCTCCCAAAAACTGTTTTTCATAAGCGTATCCTGAAGCAAAAGCCCCACCATAAATATTCATAGCCACAGGCAATCCAGCTTTGGTTTTGCCGGACGCTGTAGTATAGATATTCAGATAGAGGCAGTCTTCACTGTTTTTATGACCATCTTCAGTAGAAAATTCTTTGTGATAAAAACTTCCGGGCTGACGAGGAGATTGCATCGCAGCAGGCCCATAAGTATCGGCCACTTTAACTCCTTTCCATGAAATTACCGGCTGCGGTGATTTCCAGCGCAAGTCTCCAACAGGAGGTGCTGCGTAAGGTATACCTTTAAAAACATATACTCCGGGAGTCTTGGTAGGAATACCTTGTATCTTTCCTCCTTCAATTTTCAAGATAGGGTTATCTCCTGCAAGACTTGACATTATCGAAATTGAGACAATGCCAATTATTAAAAATAGTTTTTTCATTTCTGATGTATTAAAATGTACAAAAAACGGTAATGGAGTTTACACATTAAAATAAGTCAGTGGATATACGTTAATATATCCACTGATAATTAGCCCATTAATAACCGTCGTTTTGTTTCATCACCGCATTTATATTTAAATCGATTTGACTTTGAGGAATCGGGAACAGAACATTATAATCCTTGATATTCATTCCAGGATTTTTGGGGTTATTATTGTACTTCCTAACCCTTTCGAGAAGCTTACCCATTCGTCGCAACGTGATGTGACGGAACTCTTCACCATAGAGTTCCCTTGCTCGTTCATCCAATACATAATCCAAATCTGCTTTTGAAGCATCAATAGGTTTCGCTTTTGCTCTCGTTCTGATTAAATTTATATCTGCTGCTGCCAGATCTTTCTTTCCCAGATCAACATAAGCTTCGGCGCGAAGGAGTATTGTTTCAGCGAGGCGTATTGCATAAACATCCTTATGGTTAGATCCACCGCCTGCCAGTGCTGGATTCGTGAAATGGTGAAGTGGATCGGCGTGCTTCATGAAGTAAGGATAAATATATTGGCATGTATCTTTTATCGCATCCCTTGACCCTGCAGGATAGAGCCGGAAATCGATCTTTTTCTTGTTAAATTTAGATGCAGGATTGTCGAAATAGAAATCACGTTTGATCATGTGTTTCGCATTGCGGATATCATTGTTCCAATCGCTTCTCCAGATGTCATATGCTGCATAATTTGTTGGGCGAATCCATGACACTGGCCTGCCGATGCTATCAGAATAACCGGTATAAACTCCAGCGACTAAATCGCCTCGTATAGCTTTAACCCCGTCGGGTGCATTTCCAATTCTGAAATAAGCAGGACCCCAGGCTCTTTCTCCCGGAAAACTACTTCCTCCGTTAATTAATGGCTCGAACTGAAGGACCCAGATCGATTCGGTATTTTCTGCAAGATTTTGATTCCCATAGGCGAATAAATCCAGAAAAACATCTCCCGAACCAAACACATCAACAGTTGAACCGAATCGCTTGTTCATCAGGGCATAGCCTGCTCCATCTATAACTTTTGAAGCTGCATCTACGGCCAGTTGGTATTTTGCTTCAGTGATATAGAGTTCACTCAACAAATGCAAAGCTGCGGCTTGTGTAATCCGACCAGGAGCAGCCACCTTGCCACGTGCAGGCAGGTTTGCAGCAGCAAATGTTAGGTCATCTTCCATCAGTTTATAAATTTCAGCCTTGGGTGCTCTCACAAAATCAGTTTTTGCGGAATTAATCACTTCGGTTACAAGTGGTACATCTCCATAATAGGAAACCAGCATGCGATAAGCGTTAGCTCTGAAAAACATAGCTTCGCCCAAATAGGCATTTTTTTGTGTGCTGCTAGTCCATATCCCGGCATCAGCAGCATTTATACCTTTAATCAAAGCATTAGCCCTCTGTATAATCTCGTAATTGTATGACCAAATTGGTGACAAGAATGTACTGGCAGGAGTGAGGTATGTTGCGTAATTGCTCAAGAAAAGAGTTGAGTTGGGATCTTCTCCACAATAGGCAAAATCCGTTCCTATACCTCCAAGGTTTACACATATTTGCTGAGCACCACCTGCTTCAGTGAAAAAAGAATTACGATATTTTGCATGTAATCCAGATATTCCTTGCTCAATTCCAGGTACTGTGTTGTAGGCATTATCTGTTGAGAGGAAATCAAGGGCGGTTTCATCAAGTACATCTTTCGAGCACGATGAAAACATGAAAACCGGAATGATTGCAAGCAGCAATAGCCCCTTCTCAAACATATTGATATATTTTTTCATTGTTCTTTTCGATTTATTATTCATGATTATCAAGCTGTTTTTTGATCTGTCAGGTTAAAATGTTAATCTAAAACCTGTCGTAATATTTCTCGTCATCGGAGAATTGTCTGTTCTCGCCGCCGTAGCATCGCCTGTTAAATTAGCATTACTTGTTCCTACTTCAGGATCCCAACCCGACCATTTTGTCCAGGTGTAAAGATTTTTGCCGGATACAAAAAATGAGCAATTTTCAATTTTTAAACTTTTGAGCAACTTAGAACTGAAATTATACGTCAGGGAAACATCCTGTAATCTCACAAAACTTCTGCTTTCGTAAATTCCACTCTGTACGGCAGGCGAATTGTAGACTCCTGTTGCATTTGTTACTCCATTATCAGGTGTCCAATACGGACGAACAGCCGACCCGTTTATTCGGTACACATCATCTGAGCGCCATGGTACATTAACAACAGCCGAGTTATCAGCCATATAGTATCCATTGCCTCCCTGTATGGAATTAATGAGGAAAGAGAATGTGAAATTTTTATAAGAGAATTCGTTATTTATACTGAATCTGTAGTTCGGTGTCTTGTATCCCACGATAGTACGGTCGGAGGTTGCATTAATAACACCATCTTTATTCTGGTCGACATATTTAAACTGCCCCGGATACCAGCCAGCCAGAATTTTACCGCTATACAGCTCCTGTTCAGTCCATACCCCGCCATCCATTTTATAATCATAAATCGCACTTATCGGCTTCCCAACAAACCATGAATTGCCGATGTCTATGTCATTTGCTCCTCCGTAGAGTTTGGTTATTTTATCTCTGTTAAGCGAGAATGTGAAGTTACTTTTCCAGCTAAACTTTCCTTTAATATTAACTGTATTTAATTGCAGCTCAATTCCTTTATTGGCAATACCTCCGATATTTGCCCAGATACTGGAATAGCCTGAAGCAGGAGGAAGCGCTCTTTTAACCAAAACATTGGTTGTATTAGATTTGTAAACATCTATCGATCCAGAGATTCTATGGTCAAGGAATGCATAATCTAGTCCTAAATTATAAGAAGCTGTAGCTTCCCATCCCAGGCTTGCATTTCCTATTGTACTTGGATAAACAGCAATTGCCGACGAAGAACCATAAGTATAATAGTCTGTAGCCATTCGCGAAAAGCTTGAATATCTGCCAATTCCCTGGTTCCCATTTTTTCCGTACGAGGCCCTGAGTTTTAGATATATCGATTCCAGTGCATTTTTTAGAATTGGCTCTTCCGAAGCAACCCAACCCAATGAAAGCGATGGAAAGTTGGCAAATTTATTGTTTTCACCAAATCCGGAATAGCCATCCCGTCTTATCGTACCTGTTAACATGTAACGGCTTTTATACGAATAGTTAACACGAGCCATGTACGAAAGACTATTTTCTTCCCATGCTCTCGATGCTGCCGTTATTACGCTTCCAAGCGCTACATTATTATACCCGAGTACTGGGTTCTCAAATCCTTGTGCATTAATAGAGTCGCTTTGCGCATTTCGGTTCTCACGACTGAATAACAGAGTAGCATTTATTTGATGATCGCCAATGGTTTTGTTATAGGTGACAATATTATTGACAATCGAGTTTCTTTCCTGATAAGGATTCTTGATAGCCTGGCCTTTGTTTGCCGCACCTTCAGGAGTTTTTACCGGATAAAATATTCGATTGTTTCTGGTTGAAAAGTTATTCGAATAGTTTAATTCATACGTTAACCCTTTTACCCAAGGCACTGTTATCTTACCATTACCTACAAGAAAAAGATTATTTCGGATATCACTATTCTGAACATATAAATTATTAAGAGGGTATCGCATATAGGTTTCCCCTGTAAGGTACATGTCATAATTTGGTGAACCAATTTTATTGTTTGCAAGTGGACTTGCTGTTCGGGCAGAGGCAAGACTTGCTTCAATCCCTGAATAATCGCGATAAGAATAGGATGTAATTATACCCAGTGTAAACCAATCGGTAACTTTGCTTTCAACATTACTATTCAAAGTAATTCTCGAAAACTCATCATTCAGTTGAATTCCCTGTTCATTGGCATAAGATCCTGATACAAAGTAGCTACTCTTTTGTGTTTTTCCAGAGAAACTTAGGTTATAGTTTTGAATTGGAGCAACTCGCGTAACTTCATCAACCCAATCTGTCTCATTCCCTGCCAAGTAATTGTCTTTTTCTTCCTGTGTTCGCAAACGGCCTGCAACTATGTTTTTATCAGTAATATCAGGCCTCACTGGTTTTCCAGTAGCGCTTGTTGGATTAGTTTTATACCACTTATATAAATCCTGCTGATAATAGTAATCAACATTCCTAACGGCATATTCATTTCCATTCATCACTCTCATCGGGTTATTTGTCATATCCTGATAACCATAAGACATATTAAATGATACAGATGGTTTTTCTGACTTACCTTTTTTAGTAGTGATGAGCATTACACCATTTGCTGATCTTGATCCATAAACAGCGGCAGAACTGGCATCCTTCAAAATATCCACTGATTCAACATCACTAATGTTAATATCGGCGATATCGCCGTTGTATATAATACCGTCACGTACAATTAATGGTCGGTCGTTAGCTGATAGCGATGTTTGACCCCTGATAGAAAGATTCGGTTCTGCACCCGACAGACCTGTTCCCTGAATATTCACACCAGCTGAAGCTCCTGATAAAGCCTGCAAAAGATTTGTATTTGATTGTGCAGCTTTTCCGCCCACAGATACTCTGTCAACAGAACCTGTTAAATCACTTTTTTTCTGAACGCCATAACCAATGGCAACAACTTCTTCAATACCAATAGTTTCATCCGCCAGGGTAACATTAATTGTTGTTTTACCTCCAACTGCAAGTTCCTGTGGTTTCATTCCAACGAATGAAAACTGCAAAGTCGCATTTCCCGGAACATTAGCAAGTGAATAATTTCCGTCAAAATCGGTAATGGTTCCGGTTGTTGTACCTTTTACGACCACAGAAACACCGGGTAATGGTCCTCCTGTTGTGTCGGTTACCTTACCGGTAACAGACTTTTGTTGCTGGAGACTTTCTGTTTTATTGAATAGCACGATATTGGTACCTTCCATCTCATAGCTAATATTGGTACTCTGAAATATTTTTGAAAGCACTGCTGCTACCGATTGATCCTTCACCTCCAGATTTACTTCACGGGTTAAATCAATCTCACTTTTATTGTAAACGAATAGATAATCTGTTTGACGCTCAATGGCATCCAAAACTTGAATGAGGTATGATTTCTTGATGGATAAACTCACTTTTGCAACCTGAGAATTGACATTTGTTGCAAAAAGTGATGATGCAAACACCAGAATCAGAAGACACGTTGTTCTCATCTTTCGAAATAGTTGTTTAGTTAAGTCAAAGAATTCCTCTGACAAATAATTTTTCATACATTTGTTTTTGATGGTTAATACTTGATTTTGTTTAAGAGACCTGGTCGGGTTTTGACCTTTGGCCGGAAGGTGTTAGCGCACTTCCCGGCTTTTTTATTTTCATTTCATTGGCATTTTCTGGTTATAGTTAGACATGATTAGTTATTCGATAGTTATCGTATTCGTTTTTTCATCAATCGTATAGTTGAACTTGTTTCTTAACTGAAGAACCTTCAGAATATGTTCGACTCCATCTTTCGTCCGAAACTTACCGGTACACTGGTAATCCAACAGCTTATCATTCTTAACTTCAATTCTCATATCAAAATAGAGTTGCAACTTATTGACTAACATGGTAAACGATTCATCCTGAAAACTGATAATCCCTTCTTTCCAGAGCTGGTGGTTCAAATCTGTTATCGGAGCAATTGTCAGCTGTTCTTTTTCCTGAAATATTCGTTGATCTGGCTGAATCAGCATTCCCTTTGAACCTCCGGATTTCAAGACTTCAACTGATCCTTCAAATAAAGCTGTTTCAAACTTTTCGTTGCCGGAATAGGCCATTACATTGAATTTAGTTCCCAATACTTTAATGTTATACTTGTCAGTTTTAACGATGAATGGTTTTAGCTTATTCGAGACAACCTCAAAATATCCTTCACCATTGATACTTACCTCACGGGTTTTTCCTGAAAATTGGTTCGGAAAGGTTAGTGTTGTGTTGGCGTTTAGCCACACTTTGGTTCCGTCTTCCAGTTTTATCTCGGCCCGCTGTCCGGCAGGAACATAAAGAGATTGCATGGCAACTTTATCTACTGACTTTAATTCAGGAAAAACATACCGGGAAACGACAATTGCCATAACCAATATAGCAGCATATTTCATCACCTCTGAAAAAATCATTTTTCGTGAGCTGCGGGAATTTTTGCTGATGGGTTCCTGTTCTGATTTAGCCGTTGGAGAAGTTTGCCAGATGGTTATATCGTGCAGTTTACGAAGCGCCAGATACTCCTTCATGTTTTCAGGATCAGAATCCAGCCAATTGGTTATCGCTACTATCTCCGAATCAGTAGCATCTCCCTCAATGTATTTGATAAGAAGTTCAGTGTTCATTTTCTTGGTTCGATTTATCAGAACGGGAACAAATCTATTTTCCCATCTGATAGCAGAACGATTCAAGACAATGAATCACTAGTAAATTTTCAATGTTTTTTTAATTCAGGAAAGTCAATGCACCCAACAATGGCAAATAGTCTTTAAGTGCCGACCTTAACTCTTTGACTGAAAGCATAATGTGATAATCAACCCCTTTAACGGAAATATTGTACAATTCGGCAATCTCTTTGTGGGGTTTGTTCCCGAATTTGCTCAGCTTAAAAATCTCGCGTGTTTTTTCAGGAAGCGAATTAAGAGTAGATTCTATAATTTGCTTTACCTCAGCAGAAAAAATATCAGTTGGATCGCTCATCTCCAACGTAGCAGTCCGTAACTCCAATTCACGGTTCAACGTTGCGGTCATTTCCTGATGTACTGTCCGGATTACAGCCTGATGTTTTAAATAGTCGAGGCGAACGATTTTTTAGGATTGTAAACAAGAAAGGAGGAATTGGGTCAATTGGTTGTTGCTTCATTTGCTGCCACAACCTGATCAATGATTCTGAAACAATGTCTTCGGCAGCCATATCTTCATGTACGTATGATTTCACATACAAAAATGATTTTCTGTAATAGGTATTGTAAATTTCATTGAAGCTATTGACCGAATTAAGCGACATTTTTTCAGTTTAGTTTGGCAAACTTAGAAAAATATTGCTTGTCATTTACATCGGATAAAATGCAATTAAGTGATAAACATAAATGAGAGATGGACTCTGTTACACAAAAACCCCCTTGCCTTTACTGGCAAAGGGGGAAATTAAAATTTTATTTTGAGATTGAAAATCCCTCATTGTTTAGTCTATCCTGTTAAGCAGGATAAAAGAACAGATTCTCATTTAATTTTCACATCGATCGTACTGGTTGTTCCTGTTTGTAATCGATCTGTTTTAATATGCAATATACCTTTCTGACTATTGGGGTTGAAGAACCAACCACTTTTAATGGCAGCCAAATCCTTCTCACTTTTTACCTTGATTAATTTCTTGCCGTTGATAACAATGCCGGATGGAATTTTTGAGGTGTGAGCATCAATCAAATAAGTACGATCTTTTTGTCTTCCGTTAAAATCTCCTTTTACTGCATTAATCGTTATTGCAAACGAGCCTGTTCCGGTTTCGGAAGCTGAAACTTCGAATTTCGTGGTCGCAAAAACTCCATTGCGGTGCTCGCGGGTTAATCCGTCGTCTTCATACATGGTAAATTCTGATTTGCCAAACGGATAGATATTCAGCGAGAGAGTATCCGTAGGACGTTCCCAATCGTACATCATTTGTTGGTACATCGGAATAATAGCTCCGGCACGAACAAAAAGCGGCAACTTATCGAGTGGTGCCGAATAATTCATTAAGGTCGTATTTCCCTGAAATTCGGTCCCATCCCAGAAATCAATCCACTTACCTTTTGGCAGATAAATGCTGTCGCGTTTGGCTTCCGATTTATAAACCGGTGCAACTAAAATATCTTTCCCCAATAAATACTCGTATTTAGTGGCATTGCCCCATGTAACCGGGTCTTCAGGATACTCAAGAACCAATCCCCTGACAGCAGGCACGGCTGTCTGATAAGCTTCGTTGCAAAGCGTATACATGTATGGGGTCATCCGTTGTTTAAGCATCAGGTATTTACGGTTGATGCTGGTAAAAGGCTCGCCAAACAACCAGGGTTGCTTATCTTTTATCTTGTTTTTATTGTTGGTTGCCCATCCCGACATGGTCATAAATACAGGTGTAAAACATTTCCACTGCAAATCGCGCACGTAAGTTGAGTCGCTTCCTCCAAATATACCGTCCACATCGCCAGTAGCACAGTTCTGAGCCGATAGTCCAGAGCCAATGACCGTGGGAATATGCCATTTAATGTAATTCCAGCTTCCAGCCTGATCGCCAGTCCATAAAACAGCATTTCGTTGCGAGCCAGTCCAGCCGCAAACCATCCAGACAAAGCCACGGGCATCGCTATTATTTTCGATACCATCGTAGGCTGTTTTGGCTCCATCAATTGCAAATTTAAAACCCGGTCCAACCCAAGCAACATCTAACTTACTCAGTCGCGAGCCATATTCGCCAACTTCACGGGCAATCTTATCCACGCCATTTTCGGTCCAGAGGCCAGTGTAAAAACCACGTTTGTGCAACTCCCGAACGACCACTTCCAAATCGGTATATCCGCAACCATATCCATCGTTAGGCAAAATCCATCCGCGTGGCATTTTATTCTCAATGTATTTATCGGCAATCAGGCTTATTACGCTTGGTGTCAAGCCATCGAAGCCAGTGGTGGTCGATCCGTTTGTTTGCCCCGATTTAGCGCCACGGTTATAACAATTTGAGTCACCCATTCCCAAGGCCCAGCGTGGCATCAAAAATGGTTTCCCGGTAAGGTCGGTATAACCGCCAAGTACATCTTTCAACGACTTGCCAACAAAATAATAGCAATCGAAGCGGCTTTCATCCTGGGCCAGCTTCAGGGTATCCTTAAACGAATATTCGCCGGTTGCATAGGTATTCCGAACCGCCCCATATCCATTGCTGCTCATGTAAAATGTTGCAGGATTTGGATTTCCGCCATCTTCCCAGTTGTAGTCAATGGTCATTTTTATGGTCTTGTCGCGATGCGAAAAACGTCCATTCTGCATTCCACCACCAAAAAACTGTTCGGTTTCACCGCGCTTCAAGTACTGAACAGTCTGCTTACCATAAGTTAACCCTTTGGTTTCTTCCCACACCAGTGTTGAATTATCACCCCGGTAGAGCGCAAACCTCAGTGGTTTTTTGTATGCCCTGATAGCCAATTCAGGTGTTGTGATCAAATAATAGTCGCCTTTGTCGCTCCAGTTACTTTTGATTGGTTCGTTGGGAGTATGAATGATGATATCGTTTCCGGCCGGATTGGTAAATTCGCCGTCGTATGCCATCCACATGCGAAACATATCATTTCGGATGATTTGCAATTTTAACCTGGCATTGTTGCAGGCCAACACAAAATCGTTCTGGCTGGCTTTGAAATCAGTAACATTGCCCAACTCACAAGCGGTTGAAAAAAGCTCCATCGACAAAGAATCATTCGAACGGCGCAAATCATTTTCCTGGCTGGTGTAAAATGAAACCTTATGAATACCAAGATCTGTCAAGTCGAGATCGGGGAAAACCACCCGGGCAGTATCGATGATACCAAATGGCTTTTGAGCCGATGCCTGAATCGTAGTCTTCAGGATTGGCCGTTTATCAAGCTTTAAGTAACAATCAACTGCTGATGTCACAGGTCTCGAGCCTAAATTGATCACACGGAAAGCCAACTTATCATTTTTTGTAAACGAATTTCCTTCCGCTTTGTGCGAAACCAAATCGAAAGCCTGCAAATCGGCATCAAAAGCTTCTGACAGCTCAACATCGTCAATCATCCAATACCACTGGTACATGTTGCGCCACCAAAAACGAACGTAAACCGATTTCTGATTGGCGGCAACCCGGGTGATGTTTAGTTCAACATTCATCGGGTTCGGACAATCAGCCGTTGGTTCTATTCCATTGTGAACATCGTATTCAGTCCAGTCTTTGCCATTATTACTCACAGCAACAATCAACCCGGAGTTTTTGGCCGGAACTTCCCATTCGCCCCAGAAAAAATTTTGCTGAAATTTCAATACGACAGAGTTTTTACCTGAACAGTTGATGGCTGAAGTTTGGATATATGCATTGGGTGTAATCCCTGCTTTTTTCCATTTTTTGATATTTTTTCCCACTTTAACGCCAGGCGCAATCTGTAAATGGTAGCCCCTGCTTTTGGAGGCAATCGGCGGAGCCTGATAATTTCGTCCGTATGAACCCGGATAGGGTTGATCGGTAAAGAACCAGGTTGAACTGCTATCGTTTAGCGCAACCGATTCCCAACCATTGGGCAATTTTCCGGCAGAAAAATCTTCTTTCCAGAAAGTTTTATCGGATCCATTTTGTCCCCAGGCAAAAGCCGACAATGCAATCAGCAAAAGGGAGAAAATAAGTTTCCGCACCTGATTATATTCTGACTTAACCAATGTTTGAGTTTTCATTCTCATATAAAGATATTAATTGAAAATAAATGAATCATTTACTGAATGACATAAACGTTGACATCAAGAAAAAGAGGAAGAATTCCCCCCTCTTTTCCCCTGATCAAAAGTAATTACCAATTCGGGTTTTGAAATCCCTTTAATGCGTCATTTGAATCGATATCTTCTTGCGGAATTGGGAAATAATAATCCCTGTCTTCCTTAAATACCCTAACATCGCCCACAGTAATATGACTTGGGCTTTTAAATGTAATTTCCCCGGTAGTCATATTGACAGATCCTGGCCTTACCCCGTAAACCGGGCCATTCATAACTTGCCCGGCAATCTTCCAACGTTTCATATCGTACCAGCGAAGTCCTTCAAAAGCTAACTCCACACGACGTTCGTTACGCACCCGTTTGCGCAATCCGGCCTGATCGGTTTCGGTAGCTAGCGGCATATTTACCCTTGCCCGAACCTTATTAATGGCTGCAGCTGCAGCAGGTAAATTCGTATTTTGCTCAATTAAGGCTTCGGCATAAGTAAGCAGTACTTCGGCATAACGGATCACAATAAAATTCACTCCCTGAACGTCAGATGGGTCAGGATTAGGCAATTCGCTTAATGGAGCGCAGTATTTACGCAAGCAATACCCGGTCCGCGAACGGTTTCCTTTTGATGAGTTATAATACTCATCAGGGCCAACTGGTTCAAGACTATTAAAAATGCGGTCGTTCCAGTTTACTCCGGGATAAATAACCGAAGCATACAAACGCGGATCTCTGTTTTCGTATGGTTTGTCAGCATTATAGGATGGATCGTCCTGAATGGCTTTACCATTTTTTGTCTCGTAGGCATCGACCAAACTTTGAGTGGGGTTAACCGAGTTCCAACCACCTTCTTCAACAGTATATAAAGCATCAATCCACGATGCCCAGGTTGGTGAGTTGTAGCAAACTTCAAGAATGACCTCTTTGTCGCGGGCAGCTGTACCCTGATTTTTCTCCCAAAATAAACCTTCATAATCATTAAACAAATCATAAGTACCGAGGTCGATAACCGCTTTTGCATCCGCAGCGGCATTAGCATAGTCTTTCGCAAAAAGTTCGACACGGGCTTTCAGGGCTAGAGCAGCGCCTTTTGTAATGCGTCCATATTCAGCGCTGGTGCGCGAAACAGGAAGGATAGCAGCAGCGGCGGCCAGTTCAGTAGTTACAAAAGCAGCTATTTCGGCTTCAGTGCTTCGGGCGATTTTAGTTTCCTCACCGTAAGCCAATACTGTTTTCACCAGCGGGACTCCTCCAAAACACATCATTTTGCGTGCATAATCGAAAGCGCGTAAAAAACGGACTTCGGCTTTCATTATTTCCTTTTCGTCTTTGTTCATCGCCACTTTGTCGATGTTTTCGAGAAAATAGTTAGCATTGCGAATGCCGATATAATTAAAGTAGGTTCGGTATAAATCGGCATATTTCCCTGTCAAAGAAGGTGTTGCTGTACCAAGTGCAATAAATGCGGGCAACTGATTGGTGAATGGACAATAGGCGTTGTCTGAAATATCATCCATAATAATTGCATTTCCGTCCTCGAAAAAACCACTCATTTTGGTGTATTGATATACAGCTGCCAGGTTGGCAATGGCTGCTTCTTTCGAAGTGAAAAATGTACCAGCCGAATAAGCATCAATCGGTTCTTTCTCAAGGTCGATGCACGAGAAGAACATCAGAGTTAGCATGCAAAACAGCACTGCTTTTTTTATTCTCAAATATTTGCCCGAGGTAAACATATTCACCTGAAGGTTTGTGTATCTTTTAAAATATTCTTGTTTCATAACTTTTAAATTATTAGAAAGTAATTTCCATACCTAAAGTAAATATCTTAACCAGAGGATAACCTGCTGTTGCACTGCCAATTTCAGGGTCAACTCCTAATGCTTTTGGCAAAGCCGAAAGGGTGTAAAGATTCTGTCCGGAGAAATAAATTTTCGCATTGCTGATTGTTAATTTCCGGGTCAACTCTTGCGGAAAATTATAATATAACTGGATGTTTTTCAATCGTACGTATGAGCAACTGAATAAAAATAGGTCGGATGGATAGGTATTATTAATAGAGTTAGTGGTCGAAAGGCGTGGTAAACGAGTGCTGTAATTATTCTCGTCAGTCAATGGATTATATGAGTTGTCAATCGTCCACTTTGTGGTACTGTAACCGCTGTTGAATCCATATCCTACGCTACCACCAAGGTATTTGTAATAGTCGGCAGCCCCTTGCAACATTCCGGCAACACCAATACTTTTATACGAAATATCAAAGTTGAAGCCGTAAAGCCATTTAGGTGTTGATGTTTTATCAATCATTACTTTATCCAGCGCGTTGATTTTTCCATCAGGCTTATTATCAGCACCGCTTACGTCTTTAATTTTCTGATCTCCATATTTCTGGCCACTCATAAGTGTATAGGCAGGGTCAAGAAATTCTGATTTGGTAAGTAACCCATTGTTTAAATACATGTAATAAGCATTTAGCGGATGGCCAACCATATTTTTATTTACGCCTGAAGGAGCAAGGTCCTTACCTCCCAGGTCGAGGATTTTATTATTCATGTACGAAACGTTACCATTTGTACTGATCACAATTCCATTATCGAACGATTTGTTGAAACCCAATTCCAGTTCGATACCATAATTGCGCATTTCACCAATGTTGGCTACATAGTTTTTTCCTCCATGTACTGCCGATACTTTTTGTGTCATCAGCATACCTGTTGTTTTTTTGTTAAAACAGCCCAAGTTGAAACTCAAAAGCCCTTTCCACAAACTTCCTTCCAGCGAAACATCCTGCATTGCAGTACGTTCCCAGGTAAATGCAGTATTTGGGTCTTGAACCACCGTCATTGGGTTCATGAGTGCACCACCAAAGACATAATATAAAGGACCCCAGTAATTTGGATCGTTAGCAGCGCCAACAATCGACTGATAGGAATAATAGAGTGAGTTATTGTCTGCTCCCGGTATGCTTTGGTTACCCAGCACCCCGTAACTTCCGCGAAGTTTCAGTTCTGAAAGTACCGATTTGAGCGGAGTCATAAACGGTTCTTCTGAAATTCGCCAGCCGGCAGAAGCCGACGGGAAAAAATCCCAGTTTTTGCCTGGCGATAAGCGTGAAGAACCATCTTCCCTAAAATTCAACTCCAACAAATATTTCTTGTCAAAATCGTAATTTATTCTTCCAAAAACCCCCATGATCCCCCAATCGTAATCGGTACTGCTGTTATCTAACCCTTCGAGCGACCCGAGTTGTAGACTTTCTGAAGCATTGTTGATAAAGTTCTTCCGTGATGCCATCAAATAAGTATAGGTGTGGTACTCCTGCTGTCCGCCTGCGGTTACGGCAAGACTGTGCTTACCGAAACTTTTCCGGTAATTCATATCCAGTTGCTGCAAATAATGAATATCGCGTGACGAATTTTTTGTTGAAGAATTTGGCCCGGTAACTGTTCCATTGTACCATGCCAGTTGATTTTTGAATGAATTGACCCCACTTTCAAGATAGTTGATTCCGTTGGTAAACTTAACCGACAGACCCGACATAATTTCATAGCCAAGGTTTACATTAGCCAATACGTTGTAGCGTTCGGTGTTACTGATTCCCCCTTCGTAGGCTTGTCTCACCGGATTACGGGTATCGTTGGTTGCAGTAATGTTCCATTCGCCATCCTCTCTCTTGATCGGATCAACCGGGCGCTGCCTGTTCACGGCATTCGTGATTGCAAATAAATCGCCTACTGCGGCAGAAGTTGGCTCTCCTGCTCCGGAATAGGTCAGTCCAATTGAAACTCCTGAAGTAAATTTGCCCCATTTCAGTTCACCGTTTTCACGGATACTGTATCGTTTATAATTGGTGTTAACCACATTTCCTTCCTGCTGAAGGTAACTAAACGACACATTATTTTTCAGGGTAACCTGATCTGAAATAAGCCCTCCGGCAACATTAACAGAGTGCGACTGTGTAAAACCACTTTGATCGAACAATGCTTTTCTCCAATTGGTACTTTGAACTTTTCCTGATTTCCAGTCGTCAAGTTGAGTTGGTGTAAATACTTTTTTTGCTTCGTTGAAAGTTGGACTTGTCCGGGTGATGGCATCGTACATTAATGCAGTGTTGTAAGCGTTCGCATAATTGTAGGCATCGGCCTCCTCAAAAAGTTCTGTTGGATTTTGATAGCCTGCATAACCGCTATAGCTTACCGATATTTTTCCGAGCTTGCCATGTTTAGTGGTAACCAGAATTACACCATTCGCAGCACGAGCACCATACATCGAACATGCCGAAGCATCTTTCAACACCGAAATCGATTCAACATCGTTAGGGCTAACCATGCTCAGGGTACCCGGGATACCATCGATAACAATCAATGGATCAGTACCGCTCTGCAAAGATCCAACCCCGCGAATTTTTATAGAAGCCCCTTCGCCAGGCTTACCCGAACTTTGGGTTACGTTAACACCTGAAACTTGTCCCTGAAGTGCGGATGTAACATTATTTATTGGTCTGTTTTTTAACACCTTAGAATCAACCTGGGTTACCGATGAGGTCATTGTACGCTTCTGCTGAGAACCAAAAGCAACTGCAACAACTTCGTCAATTCCAATCGCTTCGTCCAGCATTTTTACGTTCAGGATTGATTGTGCGCCAACTTTTAATTCATAAGTCTTAAGCCCAACAAACGAAAATACCAAAACCGCATTTTCCGGAATATTTGAAATGGTATAGTCACCATTCGTATCGGTAATCGTTCCTTTCGTAGTTCCTTTTATCACGACTGAAACACCCGGAAGAGAACCTCCTGAAGAGTCGGTTACCTTACCGGATATCGTTTTTTGTTGTTGTGTTCCGAGTTCTGAACTTTCCGATTTTTTTGAAAGCACAATCTGGCGGCCATCTACTTTGTAGGCCACATCAGTTCCACTAAACAAGGTGTTTAATACCTCGTTAATTTTTACCTCTTTTAACTGCACATCAACGGTACGATCAACATCAATCACAGATCGGCTGTACATAAAATAAAAATCAGACTGATCCTCAATCCGTTGCAATACAGTTTGCACCGTTGCGTTTTTCAGGTTAATCGACAGTGTGGCAGATTGCGAATACGATACGCTTGCCAGAGTTTGCATAACAGCTACTAAAAAAATCACGAAAGTTAGTTTCATGCAGCGTAACATTTTTTTCACTCCCGGTGAATTGCTCCACGGAATGATCAGTTTTAACTTTTTTTCCATAAATTTAAAGCGTTAAGTATTAACATTTAGTTAGAGGCCGACAGCGAACCTGCGAAATTCCTGCCGGCCTTTTTTTATCGTTTAGTCATATAGATTGTTCGTTGTATTTCGGTTAGGTTATTTACTTTTTTGAACTCAAATTTTACGGGCAACGCCAAGGCAATCAACTTCAGCGATTGATCCAGTTTTTCATCCTGAATAGTAGCAGTCATCAAATAGTTTGTAATTTCCGGATCGGTTAAAATGATTTCAACATTGTACCACCTTGCCAGCTTCTTAATAGCGGTACCCAGCTTTTCGTCTTTGAAAATTAGTTTCCCATCCACCCAGGCTGCTGCACTTTTAGGGTCAACCGTTTTCTGAACTATCTTTTCAAGCATCGGATCGAATTGAACTTGTTCACCGGGTTTCATGACCAGATTTTTGTTCTTGTTTTCAAGATGGATCTTTCCCTCAAGCAAGGTTGCCTCGAAATAGTTATCAGAAGAATAGGCATGAAGATTAAAATGTGTACCAGTCACGACCGTGTTCATCATCGGGTTATTTACCACAAACGGATTTTCAGGATTCGATTTGACTTCAAAATAGGCTTCGCCGTCTACAAAAAACTTCACGTTTGCTGCCACCAAACTGTTCCGGATAACGAAAAGTGGTGCCATCGTTTAACCACACACGGGTACCATCGGGTAAATCAATCTGTGTGCGGGTTCCGGGCTTGGTATAAATTTCACGAAAGGTATTGGAGGCCAACCCAGTTGAAGTATTAGCCGAATTAAAGTAGAAATAAACAGAAAGCAACAGCAGTGGCATAATCAGAATGGCTGCAACCTTCGAAAATGCCTGATAAAGACTTGTTGACAAAGCCTTGGGCTTGGGCTGGTGAATTTGTTGATTATTGATCTGGTGGTGTACCTGATCAAGCATCCGGTTAAAGTCAGGCGATTGTACTTTTAGGTGTATTTCCGAATTGGTCCATATTTCACCCAGAATTTGGCGCGACTCAATATCGTTTTCAGGATTCTTCAACCATTCACGGATATGAAGCGACTCCGTTTCTGTGGTTCTTCCTTCAAGGTATTTCTTTAAATTATCGTAGTTCATCGGTGACCGTTTATTGCATTTTACTATACTACGAAATCAAAAGCAATTAACCCCTATCCGGAGAGAAAATTTATTTCGGGAAAGGTGAATGGAAGTATTTATTGGTGAAACATCAGGAAATAAAATAGCAGGCCAAGAATATCGTGCTTGCCCAGTTTTTCGCGAAGGTACTTCAATGCCGAAGTCATCTGATTTTCAACGGTTTTAATTGAAATCCCTAATTTATCGGCAATTTCCTTGTTCGAAAACCCTTGCTCGCGGCTAAGTCTGAAAATTTCTTTCCTCTTCTCTGGCATCTCCTGAATCAGCTGATTGGCAAGTCCTTCAATATTTCGAAATTCAACCGATTGTTCCGTTTCATTTGTTTGAAATCCAGATGTTCGGCCAAATTCGCTAACCCGCATCTTTTCCGACTTTTCTTTACGGAGCCATGAGATTGTTTCGTGATAAGCCACCGAAAATACAAATGATTTGAAAGAGAGATGTTCGTTAATTTGCCCGCGCTTTTCCCAAACCTTCAGGAAAACCAATTGGGTAATTTCTTCAGCTGCAAATGAATCGCGGGTAATACTCAGGGCAAATGCATAAAGGCTTTCAGAATATTTATGAAATAATGCATCGAAGGCAGAAAAATCGTCGTTCTTCAAACATTCCACATATTCTTTATCATCTTTTACCTTCATGAAAGATTTTGTATTACGAACGAACAAAAGTAAAAAAAAATGATTCCGTTGTTTCTGCTTCACTATTAATATGAAAAATGTAACTGAGGAAGTGAAATGCGGAGCCAATTTTCAACATCGATATCCACTTCACTAAAAAAGCGCCATACAAATGATGTAGATAAAAGAAATGCATTATTTTTAAGCCACGCAAACAAGGACTATTCCGAGATTAATATGCTAGTCGGAAATGCCAAAAAACCTAAAATGAATATCAATGACGACAAACAAGTTTCTTTTGTCAGTAGTGCTGACGTCACTTATCTTATTTTCAGGCTGCCAGAAAAAAGCCGAAAACCTCATTCAATTTGTTAATCCACTTATTGGAACGGGTCTATCATCAGGCCCCAATGCAGTAAAACACAGTCAAGGCTCTGAAGCCTGGGTTCAGGACATTCCGGCGGTATCAACTCCCTTTGGAATGACTCAATGGACTCCACAAACACGCGATACCGAAAACAAGTGTGTTTCGCCTTATTATTTTGGTGGAAAAGGAATTCAGGGATTCAGAGGTTCACATTGGCTGGGAGGTTCGTGCACCCAGGATTATGGAAGCTTTACGATTATGCCTGAAACCGGCTATCTGAAAACATTTGCAACCGATCGGATGTGCGATTACAACAAAGAAAGTGAGGTTTCGACTCCGGCCTATTATTCTTGCCTGCTTATGCAGCAGAATTTAATTTTTGTTGAGATCACAGGCACTGCACGTTCTGGATTCTTCAGATTCTCGTACATTGAAGATACTGATGTGAAGATCGTGATTACGCCAAACAGCGACGAAGGTCAAGGCTTCATTAAAGTTGATCCTGAAAAACATGAAATTTACGGATACAATCCGGTGCACCGTATTTATCAGGGTTGGGGACAACCGGCAGGATTCAGTGGTTATTTTGTTGTCAGGTTCGAAAAACCAATGGATAACTATGGTTGCTATTTGCAAATGGAAGATCACAAAAAAGAGCTTGAAATTTCAGGAAAACCTGACATTGGAGCCTATGCAGCATTTAAAGTTAAAAAGAACGATGTAATTCAGGCTAAAGTGGGAACTTCGTTTACAAGCATTGAGGCTGCCCGTGCAAACCTTGACGCGGAAATACCTCATTGGGATTTTAAAAAGACCAGGGCAGAGACTGAGCAAATCTGGAACGAAGCATTATCGGTAGTTGAGTTAAAAGGTGGAAAGAAAGAAGACTATACCAGTTTTTATACTGCACTTTACCACGCCATGCTCTATCCACGCACCTTCAGCGATGTAGATGGCTCCTACCCTTCATTCGACGGAAATAAATCGATTCAGAAAATAGAAAAGGGACATGTTTATTACGACGACTTCTCGCTGTGGGACACTTTCAGGGCTCAACTTCCGCTGGTAAGCCTTCTTGCTCCCGATAAGTTTGAAGACATGATGAAATCGCTGGTATTGAAGGCAGAACAGGGTGGCTGGCTACCAATTTTCCCCATGTGGAACAGCTACACTTCGGCCATGGTTGGCGACCATGCAAACACTGCGCTTGGTGATGCTTACATGAAAGGTTTTGACATCAATATCGACAAAGCTTATCCGTACATGCGCAAAAATGCGTTTGAAGTTTCGGAAGGCGAAGATTTCAAGAATGGCAAAGGTCGTCGTGGAATGAAATCGTATCTTCAATATGGCTATATTCCGCTGGAAGACAGCATTAAGGAAGCTTTTCATAAAAACGAACAAACTTCGCGCACACTGGAATATTCGATGACCGATTTTGTATTATCGAAAGTAGCCGAAAAATATGGAAAAACGGAAGATGCCCAAATTCTGGCCAAACACGCAAAAAATTATCAGTTGGTTTTCGACAATGAAACCAAGAGTATGCGCGGCCGTTATATCAACGGAACATGGAGCCCTGATTACAATCCAACGGCTCGTGCTTCGTACCTTACCGAAGGAACTCCGATGCAGCATATGTGGTTTGTTCCTCAGGATATTCCCGGATTATTCGACCTGATTGGCGACAAAAAGCAGGTTCACGATAAATTAGACGAGTTATTTAGTACCGGCGAATACTGGCATGCCAACGAACCTTGCCACCACATTCCATATTTGTATAACTTTTTGGGCGATTACGCTGCAACCCAGAAAACGGTAAAAAACATTATGGCATCGGAATACAACAACTTCGATGGTGGAATTCCGGGCAACGACGATTCAGGACAAATGTCGGCCTGGTATGCATTCTCAGCCATGGGATTTTATCCGGTTTCTCCCGGATCGGGCGAATATCAGGTTTCATCGCCTGTTTTTAATGAAGTTAAACTGAACCTGAATCCAAAATATTATCCGGGTGGAAAGTTCACAATCAGTCAAAGCGATCCGGATACCTATAAAACATTCAGCAAGGTAGAATTGAATGGGACTGAAATTCCGTTTGTACTAAACATGAAGACATCCGGAAGGGCGGAAAACTGAAATTCTCGAATTGAGTTGAATAGGCTGCATTAAAAGACATTAATCCAGTCATCGCGAACTTGTTTCGGGATCTCATAATAAATGGGATCCTGAAACAAGTTCAGGATGACTTTATTTTGGATTGTTTGACTTTTGATGCAGTCTATTTTTTCCTGCGGTACACTCCTTCCTTAATTATCCTGATCCTCTCCAAAGCATATTGAGAATTTACCGAACTATCGCCGGCTTCCTTCAGGTATTGGGTATAATAATTAAGGGCTAATTTTTTATCAGGGTTAAATTCCTCGTAGGTTTTCGCAATTTCGCATAGGATTTCGACTTTCTTATTGTTGAAATAGAATGCCTTTTGCAAGGCTTTAATCGACAATTCAAACTCCCGGTTTAAGCCATAAACTTTGGCCAAATGGTGGCACATTTCAGCCAGGTAAACGGGTTGAGCGCAGGCGACTGCCATCTCCAAAAATTCGGCACTACGCGATAGATTCGCTACATCCCGATAAGCCAGTCCCAAATAGAAATTCACATTAGGCTCGTCCGGATCCTGGTAAAAATATTTCTCAAGCAGGCTGATGGTTTTTTCCGGCTCTTTGCAGAAATAGAGCGTAATCCCATAGTTTTTAAGCACATCCAAGACTGTATCATTTTGAGCCAGATAGCGTTCGTAGAAAGGTTTCGCCTCCTCGTATTCTGCTAAATTATACAATGAGTTAGCTCCACGAAGTAACATGGCAGCATTTTCAGAGAAGAAATATAATGCCCGATCTGAAGTCCTGACAATATGAACAGCATCTTCGTTTTTCAGATACAACAAAATCAGATTCATATAGGAGTTAAAATCATTCGGATTGCACTCCAAAACCGATTCAAACATCTTAATTGCCTGATCTGTTTTCCCGATACGAAGAGCTGCCAGTCCCAATTGTTTATTGTAGACCACGTTGGTCGAATCCTTGTACCTGATCATCATAAAAACATCATACGCTTTCTGATAATTCTCGACATTCATAAAAGCCCGGCCAAGCTTATATTTCAAGTTAAAGTCTTCGATTGAATAATCAACAGCACGCTGATAAAAGGTAATTGCTTTGTACGGATTTCCAAGTTCAGTCAGCAAATCAGCATATTCAACAAGATATTTGCAGTTTGTTGAATCCAATGAGATCGAGTTTTCTATCGACCTTTCGGCATACAATGGTTTGGATAATTGCCTGTAAATCATTCCCTGCTTAAAGTACAATTCAGCATCAGGACGAACTTCAAGATTTTTCCTGATTTGCGAAAGCGCTTCGTTGTAATTTTTATTCAGGATTAACAGATCAATATTTTGAGCAGCACAAGTAAATGGAACTGCCCAGAGAAGCAATGCAATCCATTTTCTAAACATGGCTCAATGGGTTAATTTTGAATAGAAATAGCCCGAAAAACAGATAGATTTCCGGGCATATAAAGTTCTCTATTGAAGAGCAAAATTGATTGGGACAGTATATTGTAACCCGTACATCTTCGCCTTTTTGTTTACCGGGTTTCCATTTTGGCAACAGTTTCACAACTCGTAAAGCTTCAGCATCAAGTTCGTTGCCAATCACAAAATGATACTTTCCTCTTGCAATTTTAACCATTTAATAATACAGTTCCATCCTTTTCAACAATAAAGTTCACGTATTACTTTACCCTTGAATTCCTTTCTTTGCAGCTTCCACAGGGTATTTAACTGTTTGAGCTAAAAAATTTCGCAAAGCAACAATTCCACCTGGATATTCTGGCATTTCATCAACAACAACAAAGATTTCGTCATTAGTTTTGCCAGCCTTTTTCTGAGCACCGTAACCAACAACATGGATAATTCTTTAACCTTATTGCTTTTGGGAAGAAGAGTTATCTGTCCCACATTACTTGCATCAGTCTTTAACTCCGCTGGATAATCACAGCTTGAGTAAAAAGTTGAGAAATCGCATTCAATAATTTCTCGACACCAGCCTGATCTCCTGAAACTTGTACTTTATGCCCATCAATAGCCAATGTTACCGACTTTTCTTCAGGATTCTGTGGAATACTCGTTGATTTCTTTTGTTCAAAGGCAAATGAAGCAGTTAAGCTTCCTGCCAATATTATACCCAGCAATATTTTTGCATAGGTAATTTTTCTGGATTTTATTTTTGACATCATTTTGATTCGGATTTTAATTAACGAATAGTTGAAGTTATTGGCGATTACAATTTGGTCGCCAACATACTGATTGATTAGGATCTGCTTGTACCACGAAGGTGCAGTTCCATGAGAGATGACGGCCTGATCGGCCAGAAATTCGTGATTTTCGCGCAAAGCCCGCCTGAACAGCCAAAAGAAAGGATTAAACCACTGAACGATGGCAATAATTTCGAGCAGAAGTACATCAAAAGTGTGACCCTGTCGGATGTGCTGACGTTCGTGTTCGAGCATTTTTTCCCAACCTTTGGTATTTTGCAGGTTACTGCTAACAAAAATGTAATTCAGAAAAGAAAACGGACTGATTTCCCGTTCCAAAACGACTAATTTGATCTTACCTTCAGCAATTACTTTGTTTTGCTTTATCAGCCTTCCAATCTGGAACAACTGAATGAATAATTTGATTGAAAAAAGGATAACTCCGATCAGGTATGCATACCCAAACAAACTGTAATTCAGAACAAAAGTCTCAGCTTCCTGAGTAAAACCAGCGCCATAAATGGTAATTGTACTTAATAAATTGACGTATGGAGTTACTGTAACTTCGGCTAAAACAGTTGGCTGAGGTGTATAAAACGGAATATGCAACAGGGGTAAAACAGCCGAGAAACCAATAGAAACCAGCAGAAACCAGCGGTTTATACTGAAAAATGTTTCGCGCCTTAAAAACAGGAAATAAACCAATGCGAAAAGGCTCAGGCTTACTCCCGATTCAATCAGGTAATTAACAAAGCTAGTCATTGGATGTTGGGTTATCAGGTTCTAAATCTTTTCCGGCTTCCTTGATGATTTCTTCAAGGTCTGAGAGACTCATTTTGTCTTCTTTGGCAAAAAACGATACCATTTCCTGAAACGAATTGCTGAAATAACCGCTGAGGAAATTTTTGAAGTACGATTTCGTGTAATCCGTCTTGCTGATCAGCGGAAAGTACTGATGAGTTTTTCCATACGCGTAATGGTCAACAAATCCTTTCTTTTCCAGAATACGGATAATGGTAGAAACCGTATTGTATGCAGGTTTTGGCTCTGGAAGCTTGTCGACAATTTCTTTTACAAAAGCTTTTTCGAGTAACCACAATTCCTGCATAATTTGTTCTTCAGCCTTGGTTAATTCCTTCATGACAATCGGTTTAAATTCATATTTTTCCCACAAACATCTTGCCAAAAACTAACAAATTAGTTCATCAACTAATAAATTAGTTATTAAAGACAAAAAAAAAAGATCAACTACGTTCAACCTGAAATGAAAGTTTGGCTGATCAATTCCAACTTACCATCTGACAGTTGATTGGATATCCAAAACAAACATACAACTAAATAATTAGTTTTCAAACTAAAATATTAGTTGATGTAAAAATATTTTGTTTTCGATACTTATTTATGGGAATGAAATCAATTTGATTTCGAATTTATGGAGATAGAAATTAAGAAAATCAGGAAAATGAATAAAAAATTCCTTTGTACTTCTCTTTGTTCTTCGTGATAAAAAACAAAAAGGCCGCCCGATTTTACTCTGGCGACCTTCTTTTGATTTAGAATTTCAGGTGGTTTAGGAACTTCCTGGTACTACTAAATTTATTTGGTATAGGTCAAGGTTCAATGTTGAACGCTGTAATGACAATTGCACTTCGGGAAACCCTTACTGCAAAAGGCATCTTAATTAGATTTTCTTACAAATTGCAGCCCAGCCACCACCCTTTGCCAGATCAATTTTGATCTTATCGGCTTTAGTAACCTGTTTCACAATTCGTTTATAATCGTTACAACTTTTTTCAGCATTAATTCCATCCTGCATAATTTCAATTTCGTAGGTTCCTTCGCCCAGAAAAGAGAAATCAACATCCAGCGAACGAGCTGTCCAATCGGTCATAGCGCCCAAATACCAATTGTTGTCCTTGTGGCGGGCCACCATGATATAATCTCCGACTTTGGCATCCAAAACTTTCGTTTCGTCCCAAACCGTTGGCATTTTACTGATGAACGATGTGGTTTCGGTTTCCTTATAATAATTCGACGGACTATCGCACAACATCTGCACCGGTGCATCGTAGCAAACGTACATCGCAACCTGGTGGCAACGTGTTCCCAAACTCATTGGGTTCGAGAAGCTGATGGAATAATCTTTTTCATTCTTATTAGTCATAGCTCCCGGAGTAAAATCCATTGGGCCGGCAAGCATACGCGTAAAACACAAGGTAACATCATGTTCAGGAGTAATATCTTTGCTCCACTTGCAGTTTTCCATTCCCCTTACACCTTCGTGATTAATGATATTAGGATAAGCTCTGGCCATTCCTGAAGGTTTGAATGCTCCATGGAAATCGACCAATAATTTACGGTCAGCGCAAGCTTTAGCCGTGCGTTCGTAAAAGTTAACCATATATTGCTCAGAGCGGGCCATGAAATCAGTTTTTATTCCTTTGGCTCCCCACTTGGCATATATGTCAAGAATAGCATCCATATCAGCATCAAGTGGATTCCAAAGACACCAAAGAATAATATCAACATTTTTCGATTTTCCATAGGCAATCAATTCCTGAATATTCAGATCAGGATTCGCTTCTTTGATGTTGGTAGTCGATTTAGTCCAACCTTCATCGAGAATGATGTAAGGAATATTGTTTTTCGAAGCAAAATCGATGTAATATTTATAGGTTTTCGTATCCAGTCCAGCTTTGAAATCAACGCCATAAACATTGTTTTCGTTCCACCAGTCCCATGTCACTAAACCTGGTTTAATCCAGCTGGTTTCGGCCAGTTTGCATTCTCTCGAAAGAAGGAAAACCATCTGATTTTCGACCAATCGGGCATCTTCGGTGCTGATCATGAAAACGCGCCATGGAAAAGTGCGGGTTCCTGAAGTTTTGGCGATGTAGTCGGCTTCCTGAATATTTTTAATTCCACGGTCACCGCTTGGGTCAGCCTTCAGGATAACTTTGGGGTATTTACTTTTAAATGCTGCTTTACCTGTAGCTTCCAGAAATAAACATGGATAATCGAATAAATCGGCTTCAGTGATGCCGATTTTGATGTTGTTATCAGCTTTCACCAATGTTGGAAGCGAAGAAAATCTTCCGGCCTTAAGCGAGCTTATCTTTTGGTCGAGGTACAGCCTTTCGTAATGCGAATAAAGGGTTTCTTCTTCAGGGAATAGGGCACCATAATCACCGGCAAAATTCAGGCCGACTTCTTCATTCTTCACAGTAATATTTTCCTTTAAACTGGTTTCAAAACGGTAAGCAACACCATTATTGAACACGCGGAAGTTTACTGCATAATTTGGTTTAAATACAAGGTTTAGTTGGTTATAGGTATTGTCAATGGTTTTCGATTTAACAGCAACAACAGTTTGTACAACCGATTTTACTGAAGTATTTTTCGCAGAAACGAGTTTGGGGTTTGTTCCCAAAACCGAAGTTCCTAAATCAAGGCTCAAGGTATTGTTCGTAAAAATAGCCTGATTATTGACTGTAGCCGACCATTTGATTTGAGTATCGACTGAAACGGTTACCGAAATCTGGCCATCAGGCGAGGTAACTTTATAATCTTTAGAAAATGCATGAAGGGAAATTACGACGAGCGCAAAGGATAAAAACAGTTTCATTTAATTCTGTAGTTTAATTTTAGTTGACGCAAGTTGAATAATCCTTCACAAACAGCTATGGATTATTGGACCTTATCCATGGACATATATTCAACACGCTAATAATCAAAATATTAACAATCTATTGTTTTATAACAAATTGATCGGCATCGTCCAATACCGGAAATTTTTTCCTAAAATCCTGCAGTTCGCTGTATGAAAATCCTGCAAAAACAATCCCCTTGTGATGATCAGCAATTGCTGAAAGTTGGATTCCTTTCGAATCGATTAATTGCGAATTACCTGAATAGAGTATATTATTTCCATCTACCCCTACCCGATTAGCACCAACCACGTACGCCTGATTTTCGATGGCCCGTGCCTTTAATAAGGTATTCCAAACTTCAGTTCTCGACTCCGGCCAGTTGGCTGAATATACCAAAACATCATATTCATTTCGGTTTCTTGCCCAAACCGGGAATCGCAGATCGTAGCAAATCAACGGACAAATGCGCCAACCATTGTAGTTAACAATTAATCGTTCCATACCCTGCTGAAAACAACTTTCTTCGTTGGCCATGGTAAACAGGTGGCGTTTGTCGTAATGCTGTATTTCTCCTGAGGGCTCAACAAACACCAAACGATTGTAGAACTGATCATTTTCTTTAATGATCAGGCTTCCACACATAGCAAGCTGATGTTCGGCACATCGGTCTTTTATCCATGTTATCGTTTCACCATCCATTGGTTCGGCCAGGTCTGCCACATTCATCGAAAAACCAGTTGTAAACATTTCAGGAAGAAAAACAACATCCATTTTCCGATTGGCTTTCTGAAGCCATTCGTCAATTTTAATCCGATTAGCTTCTGGATTTTCCCAGACTATATCAAATTGAAATACCGCAATTCTTAGAGTTTCTTGAGTCATATGGTCAAATAGTTATGGGTTATTGTTTTTTCAACTTTAGGCACTTCACACTCTAGCGCACTTTAGGCACTTTTCAGGGTTAATCTTCTGCCGAAAACCATTCCGGGTATTTACCAATAACTCCCCGATCCTTGTAATACGCTTTCATTCTCCAGATATCTGCATCGGCATCATCCGTGAGTTCAAACGTTTCCTGCCAGCCAATTTCTTTTCGCCCAAAATCAAAAAAGCCAAGATAAACTGTTGCACCGGTAGCCTTTGCAATGGTATGAAACCCGGCTTTCCAACGTTTATTTAATTCACGCGTTCCTTCAGGCGTAATCGCTAAATGCATATTTTCACGACTATTCATCTCTTTGATGATCTGCTTCACAACGGTAGTCCCCTTTGTCCGATCAATCGGAATTGCTCCCATTTTCCGGAGAAAATAGCCCAACGGCCAAAAGAAAAAATCTTTTTTAATTACAATATTAGCAAGCCCGCCAACCGAGGTATAATAAATGTATGATATCACAAAATCCCAGGCGCTGGTGTGCGGAACTCCAATAATTATTGCCTTTTTATGCGGCATAACTCCATTAATTGTCTTCCATCCCCAAAGTTTCAGCACAAATTTACAACAAGCTCTCCACATATTTATTCTATCGTTCTTATTTCAAATTCTTTAGCCTCGCAGTATTCATTTAAAAGTCTTTCGGCCATTTGAATTGCCTCGTACAACCTATCGTCTCCATCAAAATCAATTAAAACCATCAAAAACCTAAGGGTTTGCTCATTCACTTCGGTACGCGAAGAATCGCTGGTTGGTGTACCAAAAGCTCCCTGTGCATCCCGAAAAACAGGAAGATGCTCAATATTCAAGTCTCCTCTTCCTATTCCTGAATAAGGTTCATCCTGATGTCCAATTCCAAAAATGATATCGCCAATAATTTGGTCGGCATCATACCCACCTATAGAAAAGCCAGTGGTTATTGAAACCAGGTTTAACTGATCGACTACATTATTGATGTGATACAGCCCTTTACCTGAAACAACCCTCCGGAGCAAAGCTTCGGCAGACAAACGATAACGTGCGGGGTCTTTTCCACAAGCTTTATAAGCTTTTCGTGAAGCTGAAATGGCTGGTAATTTGCTGATTGATTCTATCGATAAAGACTGGACGATTTCTTGAATCCGATAGTTCATCTCCAGCAATAAATCGCTGGAAGATTCAACGACATCCACATCGGCTTCAACACATGCCAGCCTTAACTTCGGACAACGTTCTTTAAGTTCGTTACTGATACTGATTTTTCTCATTCGATGAGCGATTGAATTGAATGATTCAATACTGACATAGACACAAAAATAAGAATTTAGCCAAGAACATAGATTCTGAGCAAAAAAAATCCTGAGTTCAGGATTGAATTCAGGATTGGTTTTTAAAAGAATACTTCCGTTCGAATGTTTTCGGGCGGAAGGCCATATTTTTCGAGAATTGTAGAAACTTCGTCAATCATATCTGAGTTTCCGCAGAGGTAACAAATGGTGTCCGCATCGATTCTATTTTCCTTTAAATAATAACTTACGCGTCCAAAATAGTCGCCTGAATCGCTCCGTGAGGTACACAGTAAATAGTTATTCGGATCAAAAGATTCTCGTCCATAGGCTTCGTCGGCAAAATGAACGCCATGCAAAACACGAAAACTCAAATCAGGATACGATCTCACATACGAATGAAACGGCGAAATACCTGTTCCGGTAGCAATCAACATGGCTTTGTGGCCTTGTTTGGTTTTCTCATCAAGAATAAAATATCCTTTGGGACCTTCAACATCCAGTTCAGAGCCAGGCAGCAAATGACGCAGATATCGGGAGAAACCACCTTCGGGAATTTCGCGAACTAAAAAATCAAGATAATTGTCGTTGATACCGCTATAAATGGAATATTCCCTGCCCTTATTCTGGTCCGGGATACGAATAACCACGTACTGGCCGGGCTCAAAATGAAAATCTTTCCGGTCGAGCCGTATGATAAAGGTTTCGGGAGTCAGGTTTATAATTTCCTGAACAATATGCTTTTGTCGTTTCATTTAAAATAATTCAAGGTTATTTGTTCTATTTTTGGTAGAGACATTGCATGCAACGTCTCTACAGGTTACCCGTTCACATGTCTTTCTGCGTGATACGATGACCGAACTAACGGACTGCTTTCGACATACGAAAACCCACGTTTCATGCCTTCTGTGCGGTATTTTTCAAAAATATCGGGGGTAATGTATTCCTGAACCGGCAACAAATTCGAGTCTGGCTGAAGGTATTGCCCAATAGTAAGGACTTTACAACCAACAGAACGCAAATCATCCATCGTTTGTAAAACCTCGGTTTCGGTTTCGCCCAACCCAACCATAATGCCCGATTTTGAAACGATTCCGGCGGTAGAAATAATGGATAGTACCTGTAAACTTCGATCGTAACGAGCGGTGCTTCGTACTTTGGGAGTCAATCGGCGAACAGTTTCCATGTTGTGCGAAATCACATCAGGTGCTGCATCAATCACTTTCTGCAAATATTCTGGCTGCGCATTAAAATCCGGGATAAGCGTTTCAATGGTCGTTTCAGGATTTAGTTCCTTTATTTTTCGAATGGTTGTTGCCCAGAATTCGGCTCCCCCATCGGCTAAATCGTCGCGGGTAACCGAAGTAATCACACAATGTTTTAATCCAAGCGTCTGTATGGTTTTGGCCAAACGAAAAGGTTCGAACCAATCCACCGGTTCCGGAACATCGTTCTGAACATAGCAAAACCGGCAATTGCGCGTACACTTATCGCCCAGAATCATAAAACTAGCGGTTCCGGCGTTCCAACATTCGCCCTTATTGGGACAGTTTCCGCTGGTGCATATGGTATTTAAATGATGGACAGCTATTAGGCGTTTTACTTTCAGGTAACTTTCTCCTTTGGGTAACGAAGATTTCATCCACCGCGGCAATCGCTCCCTTTCCATTTTCAATTCAGTCATCTTTCCAATTTGAGTTCTGCCATACAAACAGAATTAGGGGAATGAAGTTCATCAAAACTGATCAAATAAACATCAATTTATGATGTTAAAATTGAGTATGTCCAGAAGAAAAAAAGTTAATCAGCAATAAGATCGGCAACGAATAAATATAGGCTCATCGGAAATGAAATCAGGAATTTTAGTTATTTTGCAGCACCAACAAAACGAACGACCATGAGTAAAACATACAACTGGGCCATTTTAGGATGTGGAAAAATTGCCCGTAAATTCGCCACCGACTTAAAACTTTGTTCCAACGCCCGACTATACGCAGCAGCCTCGCGGTCACTTGAAAACGCACAAACATTTGCCTCTGAACTGGGGTTCGAAAAAGCATACGGCAGTTACGAGGAAATGGTCAGCGACCCCAAGGTGGACGTGGTTTATATTGCATCGCCACATTCGCACCATTACGAGCACGCCTTGTTGTGCCTAAACCACCGAAAAGCTGTGTTGTGCGAAAAGGCATTCGCTATAAATTCCAAAGAGGTTGGTTTAATGATCGAGGCTTCCCGACGAAACAATACTTTCCTGATGGAAGCTTTCTGGACACGGTTTCAACCTAGTTTTCTGAAAGTTCTGGATATCATTCAATCCGGAGAGTTGGGCGCACTAAAAATGGTTCGTTCGGATTTCGCTTTCAATGCAGAATACAATCCGGAGAAACGATTGTACAATGTTGATCTTGGTGGTGGTTCATTACTCGATATTGGGATTTATCCGATTTTTATGTCGTTGATGACCTTGGGAAAACCATCAGAAATAAAAAACCATGGCGAAATTTTGTCCAACCGGCGCTGAAGAATCGATCATGATGTCGTTCGCTTATCCGGGTGGAGAAATTGCATCTCTCGTATCAAGCTTTGCATCACATTCATCCACTCAAACCGAATTCTCATTCGAGAATGGATTTGTTAGGTTAAACCGGCGATTCTACACTCCAACATCGCTCACTTATTGGAAAAACTGGGAGGACGAAAAAACAATCACTTTCGAGAAGGGTGAAGGATTTGGATATGAACTTGAAGCCGCACATGTTATGGAATGCCTCGATGCCGGAAAAATAGAAAGTGAGTGGATGCCATTAAGTTTTTCGTCAGATTTAATGGAAATTATGGATTGGGTGAGAAAAGATGCCGGAATTGTTTTTCCGAACCACGATTAAATATATCGGTTCATATGCTAATTCGTGTCATTGGCACCTAAAATCGAATCGTTCATTGAAAATCTGAATGTAATCGTCAAAAAAAAGCGACATAATGTTGTTGGATTATCGTAATTTAGTTTTTTCAAAAAACACGATCCATGAGATTATTTCTTTTCAGTGCATCAGTTTTCTATTTATTGGGGTTAAAACTCACTTCACAAATGGAGATAAAATCGTCGTTAAACGTTAAGCCTTCAACTATTGAATCGAAGACATTTCCTGAAATAAAACACACGGTTCAGCCACTGAAATTAAAACCTGAGCTGATAAAAAAAGACACTACCATTTCAGCAGAAACAAAAAATATCCGACAGGCTTTACCTTCAGCAAAAACTCAAAAGGGCAATAATCTTCCTCAATCATAGCAGAGAATTCCAATTAAATTATACTCAAAAGCAGGAACGATCTACAGGTTGATTGTTTATATTTACCTGTACTTAAAATCGAATAAATGATTGAGCAGAACGATATAATCATTCAGTCGTGGGAGCAATTGTGCGAAGAGGTTTACCATGATTCATGGAAGCCTGAAATGGGAAGATACCGTTCGGATTATGCCTTCAGGGGATTATCAGATTTAAATTATGAATTAAAAAACAGCTTCCTGCGAAATTGCGGTGAGAAGCCCGAACTGGAATACCATTTGCTCCGTAATTTCAGAAAATATTCAATCAACAGTGATCCTCAGCTTACCGGAACTTTTTGGAGGGCACTGGTTTTAGCACAACACCATGGGTTGCCTACCCGACTAATTGATTGGACTTATTCGCCATTCATTGCGATGCATTTTGCCACTGCAAATACCGAAAAATACGATACCGATGGTGTGATCTGGAAAGTCGATTTTGTGAAAGTTAATCAACTGGTACCGGCACCTTTCAGCGACGGCTTAAATGACGAAAAATGTAATGCTTTTACCGTTGAAATGCTCGAGAAGATTGTCTCCTTGGGTGATCTGGATAGGTTATTCAGTAATAACCAGGTACTTTTCTTTGAGCCTCCATCGCTTGATGAACGTATTGTTAACCAATTTGCCCTATTTTCTGTTATGAATAATCCGACAGCCATCTTAGACGAATGGTTGATTCAGCACCCCGATTTATACCGCCGAATTATCATCCCCAAGGAGTTGAAGCTGGAAGTCAGAGATAAACTAGATCAGGCAAACATTACAGAACGGGTTCTTTTCCCGGGACTCGATGGACTTGCCAAATGGCTGAAACGACACTACAAACCTGTAAGCTAGAAACAAAAAACAGCAAATTCCACACAAGTTAATCGTTTTATTTAATTGGGGTTATCCGAATAAAACCAGCAGAAGGCACAACGAAATCGACCGAGTTTTTGCTCTTACTTTTTACAATTCCCTTTTCAATACTCTCACCTTTGCAGCTGAACATCTCATAGTTATACTGACAATCAGGCTTGCTGAGCTGAAAATGTATATTCCCGGTAGCTTTTGAGTTAATTACATCAATAGTTTTATTGAGCACTAAAGGCAAGTTAATGGAATAATCTTCGCATACCATATAAATGATCTTCTGCTCATTGTCAACTTTTATTACCGGATAAAACCTTGATACTTGCATTGGTTCAAAATTACCTTCAAAAATCACGTTATAATTCTTTTTCCAGTAATCCAGCCAAAAACGGATGGTTTGTTTGGTAGCCTGCGGAAGAGTTGTCACATAAAAAGAAAGATATGGATTCCCAAACAGAACAGATTGCAGTTTGCGGGCAACATCTTCGACTGATTCTCGTGGATTTATTGCAACAACTTCCATAAAAGGAGTATATTTTCCATATAACAAGCGGTTATTTACCATTTTCTCGCGTACAACCTGGGTGTTCTCAACTCCAACAAATCCCGTTAGAAAATTCTGATAGCTAACCAAATTTGGCCCAACAATCGAAAATATTTGGCCCATAAAAACATCAGGCTTTATGGCTTTAAGCCGGGCTTTCATATCAGCATACAAAGTATCAACTGCCAAATCGATAGAAACAAAATCGCGTCCTTTGTCCTGATCAATAATTGCCCCTTCTTTCGGATAAAAGCCTTTCAGAAAATCGAACCAATAACCATCAAATTGCCAGGCAGTTAAAAAATTAGCATAGGTACTGACCAAATGTTTTCTGACATCAGCATAGCGAGGATCAAGCACATACATTTGGCGTGGCGCCCGGTAACGAATGTATTTTCCATCAAATTTCTTTAAAATCACAGGATTACCTCCCATAAAAGGAATGGAATACCATAGATACAGAGGAAGCCCCATGTCCGTGCATTTCTGTTTAAACAAATTCATTGTTTTGAAACTATGCTCCTCATACGAGTATGCCGTATCTATTTTCATCTGAACCAATGACTGCCAGCCATCATCCACCAAAACAGACTTAAAATTGAAAGTCTTCAACGAATCTAACTCCCTGGTTATATTTTCAAGCGGAATATTCCGATGCATAGGATACCAGGTCGAAAAAACGGGAACATTGGTTGTATCAACGCTGGCTACCCCTTTTTTAAAATCGTCGGCCAGAAACCATGATGAGGCATCGTAAATCGCTTTTGAAAAATGAACATTGCGGAAATCGACAAGCACTTCGGCCTGGTAGTCCTGCAGATTTGAAAGAGGGGGATTATCTTCGAAAAAACCAAGACTGAACACAATCGAATCAGTCTCCTCCATAATATTCGAACTTACAAATTTAGCCTTGTAGGCATCTTTACAAGCAAACGTAATTTGGTTCTGATCGTTAATCGTAAGTCCTGAAATGATTGAAAAACCAGCAGCTGCCCGATCATACGATGGAATTGAAAAGTATGACTTATTTGACCAGGTTTTGGAATTCCAGATCTGATTGATTTTATCTTTGGGAAACTTCACCGAAACTTTAAATGAAGGAGGTACGGCAGCATAAGTCGAATGGAGATAAATATTCAGAATATATTTTTGAAGGCCTTGCTCCTTAATATCTATGGTTGCCTCAAAAGGAGACATGACGCCTTCAATGTGTATCTTACTCCTATTGAAAACATACAAACCATCAGGTTCGGCACCTAAAACATCAACATTACAGATGAGGTTCTGCAATATAACCATCAGTATAACAAGCCCAATCCCTCTACCAATACTTAGTTTCATTCGTATATAATTTGTTTTTTAATTGTCGAATGGAATTCGCATGATAGAAAATATTCATTCCTGTTGATGGTTCCTTGAATCATGCTCATTTCATCAGTGAAAAGTTAGTTTTAATTGCCAAATGAATCTCACATGTTGTTTCGGTTCTAAAAAGACAATCGATTTGTATTAATGCCAACATGTTTATTCCACACAGCCAGTTATCTTTTGTTTCGTAAAGATAAAAAAAACAAGCTTATCAAAATCAATCAAGAATATTATATTTCTAAGGTAACATGCAATACAATCACCCAATTCAAGAATAAATTCTATTCAAAACATACATCTAAATCATGTAAAATTACTGCGATTTATCCTTCATTGAGTTGACTTCATCCAATCTCTGCTGTCACCTTACTTCCAGATCATAAATGGTTCCAAAATTCCAAGTTTCGCGCATAAAGAATCAGCCATAAAGAAGAAGGGAATAATTGAAGTTAACGGACTATAAATTTCATCTAATTCCGACTCATTTACCTCAAACACTTTTGCATTTACATTCCGAAGTACATTTATTAGCCTATTAGTACGTTCGTACAAAATACCTCTCGAAGGATTGATTACAATAACTACAGCATCTTCTGCTGTTTCTTTATAACCATGTTCATACTGAGTGAGTGACATTCCTACAAACGGATATTTCAACGATTCACTCAGCATAAGTGCTGCCTGGCAGGCAATTCCAACATTTGGGGCACTACCTAAAATAACGCATTTTGCCTTTTGTTTCCTGATACTTTTATAAAGTTCTGACCCGATTGAATTTCCGATTAATTCAAACTCACTAAACCTTCGTTCGATCGAATCCAAAACAACTTTCACATCAAACCCGTGGCCAAGATAAAGTGCGATAAGAGTATTAATAAATGTTTTCGTTGAAGAGTGTAATTCTTCTCCTGCATAAATAGGCACGGACTAATTTGAGGTTTGGTTGATTGGCTAATGGTGACATGGTGTCATTCACAAGGGCTGTATATTCCTTGAAACAAGACACACAATTTAGCACATCAGTAGTACGGCCCGATTGTGAAATTAACACCGCATTGTCGAATTGCTTAATTGTGCGGATATAATGGAAATATTCTCCAGCCAGCTCCGGAAATATTTTAACACCTAAATATCGTAGAGTAACAGCTGCAAAATAAGATGATCCCATTCCAATGTATGGAACTTTATCAGGCAGAATCAAGCCCTTGTTTTTTTTCATAACAAAGTCGCGCCTGAATCGGAATATCATACAGTTCATTTTCCATGAATGCCTATATTTTGACAATAGCAAGGTAATCAAAATAGAACTGATACCAAACAAAAAACCCCGCTTTTCAGCGAGGTTTCGTATGTTTATTCACCCATTTGGTGATGACCTATTTCACCTTATCAACAATTGCTTTGAAAGCAACAGGATGATTCATTGCTAAATCAGCCAAAACTTTACGATTGATTTCGACATTTGCTTTTTTCAGCAAACCGATGAACTGTGAATAAGATAAACCTTCGGTACGAACGGCAGCATTGATACGCTGAATCCATAAAGCACGGAAGTTTCTCTTTTTAGCTTTTCTATCTCTATAGGCATATTGCAAACCCTTTTCCCAGGTATTTTTTGCAACTGTCCATACATTTCTGCGGGCGCCGAAGTTACCTCTGGTAAGCTTCAGGACTTTTTTTTCTGCGAGCCCGTGATGCAACTGCATTTACTGATCTTGGCATAAAACTGATTTTAGAATGGTTAGCGTTCCATTTTTCAGGAATCTTAGAGCTAATTCATTCGATTAATAACTTAATTAATTACGTTGAAAAAGAAACAAGACTAGATAGTCAACATAGCTTTAACATTAGGCACGTCGGCTTTGTTAACGGTTCCCCAATAAGTCAGGTTACGTTTACGCTTGGTGCTTTTTTTGTGTCAAAATGTGACTTTTGAAGGCATGTTTTTCTTTTAATTTTTCCGGTGCCGGTTAATTTAAACCTTTTTTTAGCTCCGGAGATCGTCTTCATTTTTGGCATCTTCCTAAAATTAATTTATGTAAGAAATTTATTTTCTTCTTTTTAGGTGAAATAAACATGGTCATTCTTTTTCCTTCGAGCTGCGGTAACTGTTCAACTTTTTCCAACTTCTTCCAGTTCCTGAGCAAACTTCAGCAATAAAATTTCGCCTTGCTCTTTAAATAAAATTGATCGGCCTTTGAAAAACACATAAGCCTTTACTTTCGCGCCTTCCTGCAAGAACTTTTCTGCATGACGCATTTTGAACTGGAAATCATGGTCATCGGTATTCGGCCCGAATCGAATTTCCTTAACTACAACTTGAACCGTTTTTGCTTTAATTTCCTTCTGTTTCTTTTTTTGCTGATAAAGAAACTTCTGGTAATCAGTTATTTTACAAACTGGCGGGTCGGCGTTTGGAGAGATTTCTACAAGGTCAAGTTCAAGCGCGTCAGCCATTTTTAAAGCCTCGAAAAGCCGAAAAAACACCTGGATTTTCGATGTTATCACCTACTACACGAACTTGTTGTGCACGAATTTTTCTCATTAATTCGGTGCTGAGGAGCTACTTCTGCTCTTCCACCATTGTATGGTCTTTTAACTGCTATGGCCAATTCCTCCTATTTTTAGTTAATACTATTAATTGTATAACGATGATAATTGCTCTTTAACTTCAGCTTTGATAAAGTCAACAAAACCATCCCATGGTCATACTTCCTTTATCTCCTTCACCTTGTTTTCGCACAGCAACCTGATCATTTTTCAGACTCTTGCTCGCCAACTATCAATAAATAAGGGATACGTTTCAATTCGTTATCCCTGATTTTACGACCAATTTTCTCATTACGGTCGTCAATTATCGTGCGAATATCGGAATTATTTAGAAATTCTGAAACACTTTTTTGCATAATCGTTGAAACTTTTCACTGATTGGTAACACGACAACCTGCTCGGGAGTTAGCCAAAGCGGAAATTTACCAGCAGTATGCTCAGAATCAAAACAGCTACAAATCGTTCCATCGACCCGGAATGGTGCACGGTGGATCATAACCGGACGGTGACGTTTATCGTCAGCTCCAATGTATTCCAACTCAAAACGTTCAGGTAAATTATAATCAACCTGAATAGTTCCTAACTGCCAGCTGCGTCCAAGAGCGTCTTTTACCATAAAATCGAGTTTCGGACCATAGAAAGCTGCCTCGCCCAATACAGTTACCGTTTTCAAACCTTTTTCGGCAGAGGCCTCAATAATAGCTTGTTCTGCTTTGTCCCAATTTTCTGTTGAACCAATGTATTTTTCAGGTTTATTCGGATCGCGCAATGAAATCTGTGCCGAATAATTTTCAAAGTTCAATGCTTTGAAAATGATAAAAATAATATCAATTACCTTTTTGAATTCGTCTTTAATCTGATCGGGACGACAGAATAAATGTGCATCGTCCTGAGTAAATCCACGCACACGAGTCAACCCGTGCAACTCACCGCTCTG
>CAXXPT010000031.1:0-57869 GCA_963676375.2 Prolixibacteraceae bacterium | reverse complement strand
TCCAAGTGCAGCCGCTGCAACAACTGCTTACACCGCTGCTGCAGCTGATTTTAAAGCCGTGATTGATAATTATGGATTAAAACTTTTCCGCAACGGAGAACCGGGTGAATGGGGAACCATGGGAAATGCCGATATTCTTCCAAACTATTATTACCTGTTTTTACCGGTTGCCAATGGCGACAGTGAAATGATTTTGGCTTTCACCCATGGAGGTACCGGAACTGGTCAGGGCGAAGAACTGATGCGCGATGTAGCCGGACGTACACATGAAGGATCGCAATGTTGGGTATTCCCATATTACGAAATTGCCGACCGCTACCAGTCAACTGTTACAGGCGATTTTGCTGAGAAATTAATCCCAATGAATCCAAGTACAGCAGGTGCCCGCACCAAATTAAACTCGGCAGTTAATCCTGAAAGCTATGCTAACCGTGATTACCGTATGAAATCATCTATCATGTGGGATTACGAAATGAGTATCGGGTTAACTTCATTGAAATCAACCGGATATACGCCTTGGATTTATAAAACATACAACCAGGCAGTAACAATTAATGGAGTAAAATATGTTTCATATAATACAGACGCATCAACCTACGGATATGTTTTCCGCAAATTCCTCCGCAATTATGGCGGATTGGGCCGCAGCGAAGGGGATTACAGCTACCCGGTAATGCGCCTGGCTGATGTTTACCTGATGTATGCCGAAGCAACCAATGAATTAAACGGACCACAAGCTGATGCGATTGATCTGGTTAATAAAATTCGTCACAGAGGTAACCTACCTGCATTGAAATCAGATAAAACAGCTTCCAAAGAAGCCTTCTTTTCGGCCATTGAACAGGAACGTATTGTTGAACTTTTAGGTGAAGGACAGCGTGGATTCGACTTACGCCGCTGGAGAGCTATTGAACGTGTTTGGTGTCCACCTTATGGATTAGGTGTATGGAAATTGGATACAAATGCCGCACAGCGCGACCGTTATTTCCAGAACGCTTCTGAGTTGGCTTATCAGCAATGTTACATTTTCCGTATTCCACCAGGAGAACGCGATAAGAATCCAAACCTAACCCAGAACAAACCCTGGTTGTAATATGAATAACAAATTGTGAAACTAAATAACACACACAATGAAAAAATACTTTATCACATTTATAGTCATCACTCTGGTGGCCTTTGCCTGGGTTAGCTGCACCGATTTTCCGGTTGACGAAGATGGTTTGCTGATCACTTCAAGAGGTCAGTGCTACGTAAGGTAGCTTCGAATTACTGGGTTCTGATTTTCAAACCGTGAGAACAAAAACTGCAGTTGTCGACACCACTGCGCAAACCATTAACGTAGAGGTTTTTTTACGGAACAGATCTCAAAAACCTGTATCCTCAATTCAGTCTGGTAACCGATGCAAAACTTGATCCCAAAATTGTTGGACGGGTTGATTTCTCTGATCTTGCCAATCCAAAAAAAATGGACTGTTGTCTCTGGGAACCGACTGGTTAAAAAGCCTTATACCGTTTACCTCACAGTTCAACCCAAACCTTAAAAGAATCGATTATGCAACTGAAATATTATAGTTTAACGCTCCTGACTATTTTGGTCATCTTTTTCACCGCCTGTCAGGATGAAAAATATAGCCTGCCGACATTAGACGGAGGACTACACAACGATTGCATCAAACGCACTCTTGGACCAAACGTGGTTGGATTAAACATCGAGTTTGCCTATGCCATGGCCCTGCCTAAAAGCGAAGGGAAAATCCTCTCAGCCCAGGTTGAAGCATCAATTGCCGGTGCGCCTGCAACTTATCTTGAAAATCGTTCGTTCAGCACCAACGGAAGTGGTGTTGATGTGCCTGTAACTGTTGGTTCGCCATCGGTTACCAGCGGAACAAAAACAGAAGTTGTTTTCAGCAAAGACACCTGTGCTGCAACACTGCGCTACTATTACATTATTCCGGAAGAAGCCCGTGGCAAATCGGTGAAGTTCACGTTCTCAGCTAAAGCCAGCAATGGCCAAACCGTATCGTATGAGATGGGGCCATATGCCATTGCCAAAATGGATATGAAACTGGATTTGGTAGTGAGCGACAACAACAACAGCTACATCTCGATTGCCGACATGACTGCATACAATGCAGCAGACGCAGCAACCAATGCGGCAAAGGTTGATCTGGTGTACCTGTATCGAAGTTATACCACCGCTTCGTTCAATCATGCGCTGGTTGCACCATCGGCCAGTGCCGATTACAAACCTGGAATAACATTGCCTGCCGGAGTTTCAAACTCGGCCAAAATTGTAAAGGTTTGGGCTTTGCGCGATCAACAGCTCGCCCGTTTGCAATATGGTATTTACATTGACGATATCGATTTTCAGGAAATTGATTTCACTGGGGCACCTGATTATGCCATCAATATGAAGGCCGAAGCAGGTATCTGGATCGAAACAGCTGATGGAAAATACCGTGCATATATCTACGTCAATAAAATTGACAATACCAAGAAAGAAATGACCATCAGCATCAAACGTTATCTGATGAAATAGTTTAAATGATTGAAAAAGAGTTATTGTGCCCTGAAAAGAGCGCGATAACTCTTTTTTTATAGTCCCATCCTGTCCCTTTTCGCAAGAAGGGGCGGGAGATTGGAGAGTTCAGATTCATTTCAGTTTCAACTCCAATGAACATTTATTCTGAACCGTCATGGCCTGAATCTCCCGAATGCGGAAATCCGGAGGTTTAAACCTTGACCTCTTTGTTACACAACCTAAACCAATTAAACCAATAACCATGTCAGGAAAATTAAATGCAATCATTTGGTTGATATTCGTCGTTTTCCTTTCCTCTACAACTTCCCTGTCTGCTCAGAAATTCACACATCCGGGAATCGACCAGACTTCTTATGATCTGGAATACATGAAAAAGCAGGTTCTCGCCGGAGAACAGCCCTGGAAAGATGCTTTCGAGCGACTTAAAACCTCAACTAATCTTCAGTTTGAAGTAAAGCCTTTCACGCATGTAGTAAGAGGTCCGTATGGTAAACCAAATATTGGTGGCGACGATTTATCGAAAGGTTCGAACATGGCATACGACTGCGCCCTGATGTGGTACATCACTAACGATAAAGCCTACGCCCAGAAAGCAATTGAAATTATTAATGCCTGGTCGCCTGTCATCTGGGATTTCGACTATAATGATGCCAAACTTCTGGCAGGCTGGACAGGTCACATGCTTTGCAACGCAGCCGAAATTTTGAAATATACCGATTCCGGCTGGCAACAAAAAGATATCGACCGCTTCAACGAAATGCTGATGACGGTTTATTACCCGCTGATGCGGTTCTATTATCCGCAAGCCAACGGCAACTGGGATGGCGCCATTATTCATTCTATCCTGGCCATCGCCATTTTTACTGATAACCGCGAAATGTTCAGCAATGGCATCGATCATTTTTTGCATGCACCGGTCAACGGAAGCATTTTCAAATACATTTATCCGAGCGGACAATGCCAGGAATCGATGCGCGATCAAGGTCATGTGCAGCTTGGATTGGGCGAATTTGCCGGAGCCGCCAAAGTGGCTTACACGCAGGGCGTCGATCTATTCTCGATTGCCGATAACCGGATAGCACTTGGCTATGAATACAGCGCTCAATTTTTGCTGGGCAAAACCCCGCATTGCTACGGAAAAATTTCGGACCGGGCCAAAAACTTTCGCGACGATTACGAATACGTTTACCGCCATTATACCGCGATGGGCATCGACATGCCATACACCAAACAGGCTGCCGATTCCATTCGCCCCAAAGCCAGCCGCAGTGTACTGACAGCTTTCCGCGCCCCTTCTGCAAAACAGGTACAAAAACAAGAGGCGCCAAAACCTTCGCTGATAGCCTATCCGGCCGGAGCGATGGAAAAAGCAATAACAAAATTACCAGCAAACGCTTTAATAGTAAAGCCCGGCGAATCGATTCAGGAAGCTTTAGATAAAGCCGCTACTCAAAACGGTTGGGTATTGGCAGCTGCCGGTCTGCACAAATTACCAACAACTCTGAAAATTCCTTCCGGAGTAACACTTTCCGGCGAAGGATTGTCAACTGTTCTCTACCTCGATCCATCGTCCGGAGTGCGCGATGCAATTGTTAACGGCTCCGATGATATGCACGATGTTATCCTTTGTGATCTGGTGGTTGAAGGCGCCAACGATCCCGATCCGGGTACCGATCCCAACAGTCGCCGCTCGTACCGAAGTGGTGGCAACCGCGGTGGCATTATTTTGTTGGGCCAGCACGAAGGGCAAATGCAGAATATAACCCTGAAAAATGTGACCGTTAGAAACTGCACTTATAATGGCGTTTTCATCAGCGGAGCCAAAAATCTGAATATCCAGTGTTGCGACTTCAACGAGAACGGCGCCAACGTGGTTCCGGGGCCGCGGCTTCAGCATAATTTACTGTTGACCCACTGCTCAAACATCAGCATAAATGATTGCCGAATGGACACTTCGCCACACGGTTGCGGAATTGCATTTTCGAACTGTGCCGATGCCTCGGTTACCAATTGCGAATTGGCGCGCAACGCCTGGTTTGGTTTGCTGGTTACCGAAAGCAAAAATATCGACGTTTCGGGAAACCTTCTGGAAGCCAACGACCGCAGCGGAATCATGATTCAGTATTTATATAATGGTTCCGAAAATATCGCCATCAGCAAAAACCTGATTCACTACCACAGCATTTGCGGAGTAGAATCTTATGCAGCAAAAAACATCAAGGTTTCTGAAAATAAACATGCCGGAAACGGTACCGACCAAAAGTCGAACGAAAAAATCAGTCCGGAGAAAACCATTATCATGAATTAGACAATGAAAAAAATACTGATTTTAAGTGTTTTAATTTTAATATCCTGTTTCGGGACACTGATCGCCCAAAACCCCAAAGCAAATGGCTATAAAGGAATCTGGTTTACATTGGGGCAATTCTCCGAATACGGAGACAAGTATTCAGGCGGGCTGGGAACTTACACGGCCAACCACATACCAATGGCCATTTACGCTCCTGAAGTGAAAAAGACCTTTTTCACGTATGGCGGAACAACAGCCAAAGATGAAAAACACCTGCTGATCATGGTTTCGTATTACGATCACAAAAAAGGAATCGTTCCGAAACCGGTAATTGTATATGATAAAGTTGGCGTAAACGATCCGCACGACAATGCTTCCATTTCGCTTGACGACAAAGGCTTTTTGTGGGTTTTCGTGAGTGGAAGAAATACCTCCCGGCCGGGGCTTATTTTTAAAAGCAAAAGCCCCTACTCCATTGAATCATTCGAACAAATTCGCGATGGCGAAATGACTTATCCGCAACCCTGGTGGATGGATGGCAAAGGGTTTCTGTACCTTTTTACCAAATACACCAAAGGGCGCGAACTGTATTGGTCGACAAGTCCCGACGGTAAAACTTGGGCTCCCGATCAGAAACTGGCCGGAATGGGCGGTCATTACCAGATTACCAATGTCTGGAAAAACAAGCTGGTTTCGGTATTCAACTATCATCCGGGCGGTGACGTGAACAAGCGCACCAACGTTTACATGGCTCAAACCGACGATTTTGGCAAAAGCTGGAAAACCATTGATGGACAACTGCTGAAAACCCCATTAACAGATACGCATTGCCCGGCTTTGGTTCGCGATTATGAAGCCGAGAAAAAACTGGTGTACCTGAACGACCTGAATTTTGACGCTGAAGGAAACCCTATTATTCTGGCGGTTGTCAGCAGCGATTTTGCTCCGGGTCCCAAAGGCGATCCGCGTGAATGGACCATCATGCATTGGAAAAACGGGCAGTGGAATTACCACAAAGTATGCAACTCGACACACAATTACGACATGGGTTCATTGTACGTCGAAGGTAACATTTGGCGAATTGTTGGCCCAACCGAAGCCGGACCTCAGAAATTAGGAACGGGTGGTGAAATGGCCATTTGGGAAAGCACCGACGAAGGAAAAACGTGGACGAAAACCCGAAATGTAACACAAAACAGCGAGCGGAATCATTCATATGCGCGCCGTCCGCTTCATGCCAATGAAGATTTTTATGCCTTCTGGGCCGATGGAAATGCTGATCAGCTTTCTGAATCGAAAATCTATTTCTGCAATCGCAATGGCGATCAGGTTTGGATATTACCCTACAATATGAACAGCGATTTTGCAAAACCTGAACGAGTAAAATAAACCTTAAACGAACAACCTATACACCATGAAAAAGCTGACATTACTAATCCTGACTGTCGTCGTTTGCCTTACGACATTTGCTCAGGCACAAAACCTGCTAAGTGGAAAATTCAGCAAGGATGAACTGTCGAAAATCCTGATTGCGCCCGACAAGTGGGTTCCGTTTCCGAAAATCGACGACCGCGCCGGATGGGCCAAAGCCGATCAGGAAATGATGAAAGCCTACGTCAAAACGGCTGAAACTTACCTGAATTACGAATGGCCGGGCATTCCGGCAACCAAATCACTGCTCATCGAACGCACCGGCGACCGTGACGAATATCAAACCATCAGCTTTAAAAAGCGCGAAGTATTGGGAACTTTATTGCTGGCCGAAATTGCCGAAAACAAAGGTCGTTTCATCGATCAGATCATCAACGGAGTGTGGTCGATTTGCGAAGAATCGTTCTGGGGAGTTCCGGCACATTTGCCTAAAACCAAAGAACTCTCGGGTCTGATGGACGTCAGCAAGCCTTTCGTGGAGCTGTTCTCGGCTGAAACCTCAACTTTTCTGGCCTGGATCGATTATTTTCTGGGCGATAAACTCGATGCCGTTTCGCCGCAAATCCGCAAACGCATTTACCTCGAAACCAACAACCGCATTTTTCAGCCGCTCATGATCAAACACCATGGATTTATGAGCTCAAATGCTGACGGACGCCGCCCCAACAACTGGAATCCATGGATTTGCTCGAACTGGCTAAATGCCGTTTTGCTGCTAGAAAAAGATCAGCAGAAACGTACAGAGGCTATAGCTAAAATCCTCAACGTACTCGATCAATTCCTGAATCCCTATCCGCAGGATGGTGGATGCGATGAAGGTCCCGGCTACTGGGGAGCTGCCGCCGCATCGCTCTACGACAATATTTCGTTGCTGAACCTGGCCACGAACGATGCCTTCACCTACGTTTACAAGGATGAAAAAGTCAGGAACATGGGTAAATTCATTTATCGGGCGCAAATCAGTCCGGTGTATTTCGTGAATTTTGCCGATGCCAGCCCGAAACCGGGTATGGCTGCCGATATGATTTACCGCTTCGGAAAAGACATTGAGGATGCCGACATGATGAAGTTTGGCGCCTACTACCGCTCTCCCGGCGATGGATCATCAGGCCGGGCACATTATTTCAGGAATTTCTTCGAACTGTTTATGCAGAAGGAATATCAGGCTGCTGAACAGGGACTTCCGTTGCCAAAAGACACCTGGCTGCCCGATTTACAGGTGATGATTGCCCGAGACCAGCAAGGCACGACTGACGGATTTTTTGTGGCAGCCAAAGGTGGAAACAACGATGAAAGTCACAACCACAACGATATTGGCAACTATGTGGTGTACTACAACGGCTTCCCGCTGCTGATCGATGTGGGAAGCGGAACCTACACCCGTAAAACCTTCAGCGACAAACGCTACGAAATATGGTACAATTGCTCCGACTATCACAATCTGCCAACCATCAACGGCAAAAATCAACTTCCCGGAGCCAACTTCAAAGCCGACCATGTTGCCTATCAAACAGGAAAAGATTTCTCCGCACTTTCGCTCGACATCTCGAAGTCGTATCCTGTAGACGCCGGAATTATCAACTGGCAGCGCAATGTTCGCCTGAACCGTGGCAAAAGTGTTCAGATTGAGGATGCTTTAAAACTCACCAAAGCCGAATCGGTTGAGCAGCACTTAATGACCTGCTATCCGGCCGAACTTGCTAAACCCGGGGAACTGGTGATACATTATGCTCCGGAAGGCGCCAAAGCAATGGATTTTGTGATCAGATACAATCCGTCACAATTCGATGTTTCAGTAGAGAAAATAAAGCTTGAAAATATGGAAGACAAAGGCGTTAAGCGCAATTGGGGCGACAATATTCAGCGCATCAACCTAAAGACCAAACAGCCTAAAACCAGCGACAAATACAGTTTTAAGATTTCACTGAAATAATTTGGCCTTCAGCTAATGAAAAATCTATACCTGATCATTGCCTTTATCTTTCTGGTTTTTTCGGCTTGTGCCCAGGAAAAAACTCCGGAAATATCAAATAACGGAACGCTCATTTTTCAATCGGGCTTCGAGGCCGGTTCAAAGGTTATTGCGAAAGGTTCGGAGGCCGATATTATCGGAACTGACCGATCTTTTGCCGATCACAACGACTGGGTAAACGATTTGGACAACCACCCGGATATTGGCAGCTTTGGCCTTCAATACCAAGGCGGCGACTCAACCATGCGGTTTGCCAAAATCATTCCTGAACCTGGAAATCCATCGAATCATGTTTTGCAATTCTGGCTCGACCAACCCAATGTGGAAGGTTCGAAAGGCCGTATTCAGGGTAACCTTTACGGCAACAAAGGCATGAAGGAATTTTACCAGTCGGAACGCATTTTCCTTACCAGCGATTTCAATACCGTCCGCACATTTCCGGATAAAATTAACTGGCTGACGATTGCCGAATTCTGGAACAACGTAACCTGGAGCCAGACCGTTCCATATGGATTCCGGATCACACTTGGAATTGGCAAACCGGTAACTACTGAAAGTGATCTTTACTTTATTCTCGATGCGCAGGATTGCCTGTTGTTTGCCGACGGAAGCCAGAAATACACTACTCTGTGGTCGGAAACGAACCAAAAAGTGAAAGTCCCGATTGGAAAATGGTTTACGCTCGAATATTATTACAAAGAAGGCGATGCCGGCAACGGCCGATTTTACATGACCATTCAGCCCGATGGCGGGAATAAGGAAATCATTTTCGATCAGAAAGCGATTACACACAATACAAAAGATCCGGCTCCTGACGGGGTAACCGACTTCAACCCGATCAAGCTTTACACCTCCAAGCAACTGATCGGATATATGAAAAGCCAAAACAAAACCCTGCAAATATACTGGGATGACTTCAAACTTTGGAAAGATAAACGACCATAAAAACTCACGATGAAAAAACAAAATATAATTCTGCTTCTGTTTTCACTGGTAATCATTCCATTCATCGGTTTGAGTGCCGATCCGGATATTGAAATTCTCCGGAAACGGGTTATTGCCGAAATGCTCGAACCCAGGGTTGACGATGCAAAGGTAACGCAGCTTATCAGCACCATTCGCCCTGACGGAACCTGGGCGGGCATTGATTACGTTGATGTTTCGAATACAGGCTTTCAGCACGCGCGCCACCTGGCCAATATGGTTGAAATGAGCCGTGCGTTTAAGAAAAAAGGCTCGAAACTGAAAGGCGACACCAAATTGAAAAAAGCCATTTACCTGGCTCTCGACTATTGGCTGGCCAACGATTTTATTTGTCAGAACTGGTGGCACAACCAGATTGGTACGCCCAACGCGCTGATCACGGTGCTGCTGGTTATGGATACCGACCTCACCAAAGATCAAATAGCCAAAGCGCTACCCATGATTGGGCGGGCAAATCTTACGGCAACAGGAGCACGACCAAGTGGCGATCGTATTAAAATTGCAGGAATATTGGCAAAAACACTGCTGCTGAACCGCGACGAAGCTCAGTTTAATGAAGTGATCCGTGTGATCGAGGGAGAAATAAAATTCTCGACCGAACGTGGCATGCAATACGATTACAGTTTTCATCACCGGGTCGATCGGGTAAACAATACCCTGTCATATGGATTGGGATATGCCGATGCATTTGCCGAATGGGCGGCACTGGTATCCGGAACGAAATACAAATTCTCGGAAAAGCCACTTCACCAGCTGGTTGATTATTACCTCGACGGCATTTGCAAGATGATGATTTACGGCAAATATGAAGATCCCGGAGCCCAAAACCGCGACATCACCCGGGCCGATGCTCTAAGGGCTTTTGGAACGGCTTCTCTCGAAAGACTTTTGCAGGCCACCAACTACCGACGCAACGAACTGGAAGAAATCATCCGGATTCGCCGCAACGAGGCAACGGCAAGCCTTTCGCACAGCACTTTTTACTGGCAATCGGAGCATTTTACGTTCCAGCGTCCCGATTTCTTTACTTCGGTCCGGATGTATTCATCGCGCGATTACAACATGGAAATGCCTTACAATGGCGAAGGGCTGATGAATCACCACCGCGGCGATGGCACCAACTACATTTCGCGCACCGGCTTCGAATACGACGAGCTCTCTCCGGTTTGCGACTGGCAGAAAATTCCTGGCGCAACCGTGGTTCAAAAACCCGAATTACCTTCAGAAAAAGAGATTCAGAAGAAAGGATTGACCGAATTTGTTGGAGCCGCCACCGATGGCAAATACGGCGTGGTTGCATTCGACTTCAAGAGTCCGCACGATCCGTTGGAAGCAAAAAAATCCTGGTTCTTTTTCGATCACGAATACGTTTGTCTGGGAGCAGGCATCAATTCTGAATCAAAATTTCCGGTAGCCACAACCCTCAATCAGTGTTTGCTGAATGGCGATGTAGTGGTAGCGAGCAACAATCAAAAGCAGGTACTGACCAAAGGCGAGCGCCAGCTCAACCAGGTTCAGTGGATTTTACACGATGGCATTGGTTATTTATTTCCGGCGCCGGTCAAAGTAAATTTGTCAAACCAGATGCAGAAAGGAAGCTGGTTTATAGCTAATCACCAGTCGGATACTCCGAAAGACGAAATCAGCAAGGATGTTTTTAAGCTTTGGATCGACCATGGCACACAACCGACTGATGCAAGTTACCAATACATTGTTGTTCCGTCAACCAACGAAAAAGAACTTGAAGCACAGGGAAACCGCAGTATCTCAGTACTTGCAAATACAACCGATATTCAGGCGGTAACTAACCGGAATCTGGGCATCAGCCAGATTATTTTTTACACCTCAGGTGAAATAAAAATTTCTCCGGAACTGACCATTGGCATCGATTCGCCGGGCCTTGTTATGGTTAAAACTGAAGGTTCGAAACTGAAATCGGTAACCGTAGCCGATCCATCGCGGAAGCTGGCAAAAATCCATTTAAACATTAGCGCCGAAATCAGCAAAACCGGCAATTCGTTCAAATCAGCCTGGAATAAAGACAAACAAATCAGCGAAATAGCGATTGAACTGCCGCAAACCGTTTACGCCGGGAAAAGTGTAACCATTGAGTTGTAAAACCATGAATAACGGAACCTCATATTTATCTTTAACTTTAGAAACCGAAAACCTAAACCATACAATCCATGAATCGCATTAAAAACATCTTGATCAGCTTGTTGCTCGTCAGTTTCGCCGGAATTGGCTTCGCGCAGCAATCCATTTCGGTCAAAACAATTACCGACAAGCAACATCCGCGTATTTTGCTTCTGAACGGCGAAGAACGCCTGATTGAGCAATCGATTGCCAGCAACCCTGTATGGGCAAAAATGCACCAAACTATTTTGACCGAATGCGACCGAATGATCGGCTTGTCACCCATTGAGCGCATCCAGATTGGCCGCAGGTTGCTCGATAAATCGCGCGAAGCTCTGCGTCGCATTTTCCAGTTGTCGTATGCCTATCGCATGACTGGTCAGGAAAAATATTTTGCCCGTTGCGAAAAAGAAATGCTCGCCATTTCAAATTTCAGCGACTGGAACCCATCGCATTTTCTGGACGTAGCCGAAATGACCATGGCTGTTGCCATTGGCTACGACTGGCTTTACCCCAAACTTTCAGAACAATCGCGCAAAACCATTCGCGAAGCCATTGTTACCAAGGGTTTGAACCAATCGCTCGACTCCAAATACAACAGCTGGCTGAAAGTAGTGAACAACTGGAACCAGGTGTGTAACGCCGGAATGACCTACGGCGCGCTGGCTGTTGCCGAAGATTATCCGGAGCTTTCGAAAAAAATGATTGACAATGCCCTAAATACCATCCATTTGCCGATGGACGAATACAAACCCGACGGAGCCTATCCCGAAGGATTTGGCTACTGGGGCTACGGAACGTCATTCAATGTAATGTTTTTGAGCGCTGTTGAAAAAGTATTTTCAACCGATTTTGGACTGACCTCAACTCCGGGATTCATGCAAACTGCCGGATTCTACGAAAACATGACTGCTGTGTCGAGCCTGTGCTTCAACTGGGGCGACAGCGGGCAGCGCGGCGATTTATCCCCAGCCATGTTCTGGTTTGCCCAACGCAACAACGATCCGTCGCAACTGTGGATTGAAAAAAGATATCTGGGAAAGGATGATTATTCCTCGTTTGTCAGCGACCGCTTATTCCCGGCCGTCATGATCTGGGGAAAAGACCTGCCGCTCGACAAAATTACCGCCCCCAAATACAAGGCATGGAAAGGCCAGGGCGCTAATCCGGTTTGCATGATGCGCACTTCGTGGACCGATCCGAATGCCATTTACCTCGGATTTAAAGCCGGTTCGCCATCAGTCAATCACGGCCACATGGACATCGGTTCTTTCATCATGGAATCGGAAGGTTCGCGTTGGGCAACCGACTTCGGAATGCAGGACTACGAATCGCTCGAATCGAAAGGTATTCAGGTATTTGGACGTACTCAGGACGCACAGCGCTGGAGCATTTTCAGGATCAACAACCGTGCGCACAACACATTGACCATCAACGACCAGCTTCAACAGGTAAAAGGATATGCCAAAATTGATAAGTTTTCGGACAAGCCTGACTTTATGTACGCTGTTTCAGATATTTCGTCAGTTTACGAAAGCCAGCTAGCCAGCGCCAACCGAGGAGTTGCCATTGTCGATCAGAAATTTGTGGTGGTGCGCGACGAACTGGTAGCTCCCGACAAACCGACCACTGTTCGATGGACAATGCTCACTTCAGCTAACGTTGAGTTGGGTAAAAACAGCATTACACTAACCAAAGAAGGCCACTCCCTGCTTTTGAAAGTAGACTCGCCAACAACGGTAACAATGAAAACATGGTCGACGGAGCCAACCACCAACTACGACGCGCCCAATCCGGGCAAAACGCTGGTTGGGTTCGAGATTCAGCTTGCTCCAAATCAGAAGCAGGAAATTCAGGTTTTGTTGATTCCGGGCTCGTTTGACGCGAAAAAAATAAAATTCAGCAAATCGCTGAGCAAGTGGTAAAAAGTACTTTAACAAAGCAAGAAATATGAAACTGAGGATACTGGTAGTATTAGCGTTTTTTTTCTGGACGAATCTTCTTTCGGCCCAAAGCAACTGGCAAAAAATCGAAACCGTTGACGAAGTTTGTACCATTTATCCGGTGCAAATCAAATCAATTTTTCAGAATTTAAACCTGAATTATCCGGGATTGGAGCAAGTAAAAAAGGCTTACGAATCAGGCAATTTGGCGCTGGCCTGCAAAAATCTGCTGAACTACTACAGCAAATCAAAACTCGTACTTCAGAATTTGCCGGAATCATCAGAGCGAACCACTGCAGCTGCCGACTCTATTCTTCAGGATATTTACACTTTCCAGAATGTGTCCGGACAGGTTCCAAGGTTAGCCGACAAGCATCTGAAATGGGCGCACAACGGGCCCGAAGACGATATCGAATGGGCCTGGGCGCTTAACCGCCACTACCCCACCCGCGACCTGCTTGAAGCCTATTTGAAAACCGGCAATTCGAAATATGCACAATACATCAACCAGTTTACCAAAGACTGGATTATCAGCAGTTGGCCCTATCCGGCAGTTAAAAGCACAACGGCCATGTGGCGCGGGCTGGAAGTCAGTTTCAGGGTAAAAGCATGGTCGCGAATCTTTTTCGAACTGTGGAATACCAAACTGATTTCGCTGGCCACGCAGCTTTTGATACTGAGTAGCTTGCCCGATCATGCCCATTATGCACGCAATTTTCATGCACAAGGCAATTGGCTCACCATGGAAATCTCCGGATTGGCCACCGTTGCATCATCGTGGCCCGAATTTAAAGAGTCGAAAACCTGGATGGATTATTCCATCGAAACGATGGTAGCCAGCATGAAAGAACAGGTTTATCCCGATGGTGTGCAAACCGAACTCACATCGAGTTACCATTTTGTAGCCCTTTCCAATTTCAAACTGTTTGCCGACATCTGCCGCAAAAACAACGTTCCTCTTCCCGAATATTATACCCAAACGCTGGAGAACATGTGGAATTACCTGGCGCTCTCCATTCGTCCGGATGGCTTCGGGTTACTGAACAACGATGCCGACCAGATGTATAACCGCGAGAATATTCTGGAATCAGCCCAATCGTACAACCGAGCCGACTGGACTTACATTGCCTCGAACGGCCAAAACGGAACAACACCCGCTGCCGGCCCTTCATTCATTTTTCCTTACGCCGGACAATTGATTTCGCGCAGCGGTTACGATGCCAATGCACAATATTCTTTTTTCGACATCGGCCCATGGGGAACCGGACACCAGCACAACGACAAACTGCATCTCTCGGTGTTTGCTTATGGTCGCGATTTTCTGGTCGATGGCGGACGTTTTGCCTACCGCGGCGAAGTGGCCAACAAATTCCGGAAATATGCTACCGGAAGCGCCAGTCACAATGTGGTTCTGGTGGATGGCAAAGGTCAGGCCGACGGGCCAAAACTGACCGAAGCCCCACTAGCTGAAAACCTTTATAAAATCAGTAAAGATTTTGATTATGGCTCTGGAATATTTGATCAGTTTTCAGGAGTTGAAGGACAATTCAGCCATACCCGATCGGTGGTTTATGTGCGTGGAAAATTCTGGGTAGTTGCCGACCGGCTGACTACCGATCGTCCCCGCCACGTCGAAACCCTTTGGCATTGGCATCCTGCCAATCAGGTTCAGGTTGGAAAATCAGGAATTACAGCTACTGCCAACGACCGGGGAAACCTTGCTATAATTCCGGTTGGTGCAGCAGATTGGAAAATCACCCAGGTAAAAGGCCAGGAAACCCCGTCAATTCAGGGCTGGTACAGCAAAGAATACAACAAATTTGAGCCAAACCCAACCACCATTTATTCCCGGCAACTAAAGTCAAACGATACATTTGTCTGGATCTTATGGCCTTCGGAAGGTAAAGCTTCTGAGGTTCAAACCGAACTTTTGTCGAAAGATAATAACTCAGTCAGCATTCGTGTTTCTGAATCCGGGAAAGGGCACTGGGATATCACAGTTCCATTTATGAACAGCCAGAATGTACAGCTAAACTTCATCCCGGCTAAAAACAACTAATTCATCTGCAATGAAACGATTCAACCCGATATTACTTGTAGCCTTCCTGATTTTTCAGTTTTCGGCCTTTTCGTCGTGCGAAAAAACGGAAACGCAACCACAACCTGAACCGGAGATTGTGCTAACCGGAATTTTGAAAACCCTTCAGAAAGAGCACCCGCGGTTGTTACTGACCGAAACCCGCCTTCAGGAGTTAAAAACCTTGAGCAACACCGATGCCCGACTGAAAAAATACGCTGCCGATGTGGTAGCTCAGGCCGATAAAGACATTTTTAAATCGCCGATTCAGCATGTGCTGATTGGGCCGCGCTTGCTGGATAAAAGCCGCGAATGTTTGTTGCGTGTGTATGATCTGGCTTTTGCATACCGCTGGACAGGCAACGAAAAATACCTCAGCTCGGCCATTGCAAACATGCGCACCGTTTGTGCATTTGCCGACTGGAATCCCTCGCATTTTCTGGATGTCGCCGAAATGACTCATGCCGTTGCAATCGGTTACGACTGGCTATACAACAAAATGGATCAGGCGACCCGCAACGAAATATGCACCGGGCTGATTAAACTTGGGCTGAACGAAGGCAAAAAAGCCTACGCCAACAATGCATGGTGGACGAAAGTGGACCACAACTGGAACCAGGTTTGCAACAGTGGTTTAACCATCGGGGCATTGGCCATTGCCGAAACCGATCCGGAGATTGCACTGACGATTGTTCCGAAAGCCATTGAATATTTACCCTATGCCCTGAAAAGTTATGGACCCGATGGTGTTTGGGGCGAAGGGCCGGGCTACTGGGGATATGCCACCGATTATACCGTTTATGGTATTTCGGCCATGCAAACCGCACTGGGAAGTGATTTCAACCTGACTAAACTTCCGGGGATGAACCTGACCGGCTACTTCCCCATCTATTCTGCCGGACCAACAGATTACATGCTCAATTATGCCGATGCCGGTGAAAAGTCGAAGCTGGGCGCTCCGCACGATGATTTCTGGCTGGCCGGAGTTTACAACAACAATCATTTTTCTGATTTTGTAATCGATCAGCTCGAAACCCGAACGGCGAATGTTTACGACGTCATTTGGTACCGGCCATATGCCAACTCGGCCGCCAAACGCGATCTGGATAAGTTCTTTGACGGTTCGGTTGCGCTGTATTTTTCCAGAAGCTCGTGGACCGATGCGAATGCCTTGTGGATTGGACTAAAAGCCGGTTACAACAAGGTTAATCATGCACACCTCGATCTGGGAAATTTTGAGATGGACGCCCTCGGAGTTCGCTGGGCCCGTGATTTGGGATCAGACGACTACAACCTTCCGGATTATTTCGGGAAGCTGCGATATACCTATTACCGGTTGCAATCGATCAGCCACAATGTTCCGCTCCTGAATGGCCAAAACCAGCGCGAAGATGCCACATCAAAATTCGTTAAACATGCAGAAGGTATTGCAGAACCATATGCTATACTTGATTTTACCGAAGCCTACAAAGATTTTGCAAGCGCGGCACAACGCGGAATGAAAATGGTTGACTCGCGAAAATCAATCCTGATTCAGGATGAATTTACGCTGGCCAAACCTGCCGAAGTAGTTTGGGGCGTGACTACCGATGCGACCATCCAGATCATCAATCCCAAACAGGCTGAACTGACTTTGGGCGGGCAAAAGATGACGGCCAAAATTCTGTCGCCTGCCAATGCCGTATTCGCTGTTGAATCAGCAACACAACTTGCTCCCCAAAAGCTGAATACAGGAGTTAGTCGGTTATTGGCCAAAGTTCCGGCAACAACCGGCAATGTAACTGTTTCCGTGCTATTGGCGCCACAATGGCCGGGAAGTTCAAGCAATTATTCCGGAGAAATAACACCGTTGGCAAAATGGTAAAAACTCATTTATTGAAAAAATATTAAAAATGACACGAACAGTACTTTTAGCTTTCCTCCTTTTCTTTTCGGCAGTTAACGGATTTGCGCAAAAGAAAGCCGACTATTCAGCCGACCTGAAACAACTACACCAGAATATCATCAATGAATTCTTAGGCAGTCCGTTGAAAACTGATACGTTGCAGGCCTTGTGCGACAAGCTTTTACCCAACGGTTCGTGGCCGGGAATTGACTATACCAGCAAACAGCGTGGAAGCTGGCCAACCGTTTTACATCTGAGCTACATCAATACGTTTTCAAAGGCTTATCAAAAACCGGGTTCGGCTTTTTATCACGATCCGAAAATGCGGGAAGTTATCCTGAAAGCACTGAATTATTGGCTCGATAACGATTTTCAGTGCCCCAACTGGTGGTACCCCGAAATTGGAGTGCCGATGCAGCTGGCGCCTATCCTGATCCTGATGGAAAATGAACTATCTGCTGACCAGTTGGCAAAAGGAATCCAGATTCTCGATCGGGCAAAAATCCGGATGACCGGGCAAAACAAGGTTTGGCTTTCAGGGAATGTGCTGATGAAATCGCTTTTGCTTCGCGACACAGAAACGATTCGCAAGGCTGCACAATCCATTCAGGAAGAAATGAAAGTGAGCCTGAGCGAAGGTATTCAGCCCGATGGATCGTTCCATCAGCACGGGCCACAAATCCAGTTTGGCAACTACGGATTGGCCTATGTTGGCGATATGATCAAATGGATCAGAATGTTACGAAACACGCCGTTCTATTTTGACGAGTCGAAACTAAACATCCTGCGCAATTACCTCATCGACGGGCAGCAATGGATTACCTGGAAAAACCAGATGGACATCAGTGCCTGCGGACGGCAATTGTTTATCAACGCACAAACCGGGAAAGCGCAAAATCTGGCAAACGATTTCACTCAGATGGAAGCGCTAGACCCCAACTTTGCTACCATTTATAAAAAAGCCAATCAGTACCAAACCCTCAACGGAAACAAACATTTCTGGCGTTCCGATTTCCAGATTCAGCGCACTCCCGATTACTATTTCTCAGTAAAAATGTGCTCTGAACGTGTATTGGGAGCCGAATCGTGCAACAATGAAAATATTCGCGGCTATTACCTGGGCGACGGAGCTACCTACCTGTATCAATCGGCCAAAGAATACGAGAATATCTTCCCGTTCTGGGACTGGAAGAAAATTCCGGGAACAACAACACATCAGGACGACAAAGAGTTACCGGTTTTAACTGCCGGAGGTTATCACATCCCAAGCAATTTTGTGGGAGGTGTTTCCGACGGAAAATCGGGCATTGCAGTAATGGATTACATTCGCGACGGAGTTTCAGCAAAAAAAGCATGGTTCATTTTCAACGACCAGATTATTTGCCTCGGAGCAGGAATTACCTCGACTACAGGTATTCCGGTAACCACTTCGGTTAACCAATCGTTCCTGAACGGAGAGGTAATTATTAAAACGGATTCAGAAAAAGTACTACCGGCCGAATCTTCTGAAAATATTTCGCCACGCTGGATTTTGCACGATGGTGCCGGTTATTATTTTCCGAATGGCGGCAATTTAAAGCTAGAAACCAAAACCGTAACCGGCTCGTGGAACCGGGTGGCCCTGATGTACAAAGATGAACCCATCAAAGCCGGAATTTTCAAACTTTGGTTTGAGCATGCCGCCAATCCAGCCGGACAAACTTACGCCTACTGCATTGTTCAGCAGGCTACCAAAGCTAAAATGCAGCAAATGGAGGCCAAACCCACTTTTACAATTCTGAACAACGACACCAATATTCAGTCGGTAATTTCAACCGATCAAAATCTGGGTGGAGTAATTTTCTATAAAGCCGAAAAATCAAAACTTTTTGGAGGTATTGAGACCGACCAGCCCTGTGTTTTAATGGTTAAAAGAGAGGGAAATAGGCTGGCGGTTTCAATATCCGACCCCACGCAAAAGTTAGCCAAAATCCGGTTGATTCTCGATGGTAAATACAAAACTTCGTCTGCTGGAATAATTGCAAGTTATGGTCAAAACAGGTCTGAATTTATCCTAAACCTGCCTTCAGACGACGAAGCCGGCAAAACTGTTTCAGTACCTTTAACCAAAGAAGAATAAAGCCGGAAGCATGAGGATGATTCGTAAAATAGGACTTTCGTTGTTGTTGCTGCTAAGCTCAATCTTATTGCCGGCGCAGGACAATTCGTACAAAACAACCATGTTGACGTTGTGCGATGCCTTGCTGCCCACCCAACTGAACGAACCTGCCAGACCGAATTACGGTGCATTGGTTTGTCCATCGGTAAATCCTGAAAATCATCCACTCCACTCCCGGGCTGCCGAAGCCGTTTATCCGTTTGCCGTTGCATGGAAAGTTACCGGTAACCCAAAATACCGGGATGCCGCCATAAAATTGGGAAACTGGCTGATTTCCATTCAGGAAACAACAGGCAAGAAAGCTGGCGGCTGGAGCGAGGTTTGGCCCGATCCGCAACAAAAAGGATGGTTTGGAACCACTACCGATCAGTTGATTTCGCTGGCGGGTGCTTATCCAATACTGAAACCCTTTCTGAGTCAGGCGGAAATTGAAAAATGGAACTCCTCTATGCTTAAAGCTGCTGATTTTGTAATGCAGAATTTTCCCGTGAAATCGAATATCAATTACAATCCGACGGCGGCTGCAACGCTTGTATTGGCTTATCAAAACCTGGACAAACCGCAGCAAAGCTGGCTTGTAAAAGCCGATTCGCTCATGAATGTTTACACACTGCCATTCATCGACCGGCAAAACCTGCTGACCGGCGAAGGCATGGGCGTTGATGAAGGCTACAATATGGCTCAAAGTATTGGCTACATTGCACTTTACGCAATTCTAACCCAGGACCCGCAGATAAAACAGAAGGCTGCCGACCTGCTGAAAGAGCATTACCTGTTTGTTTACCCCAACGGCTCGGTGGATAATTCGTGGGGAACACGCTCTTTTAAATGGAATTACGAAAGCGGCACCAAAACCGCACCCGGCGTCTATTTCAGTTTTGCGCTGCTCTCCGATCTGGATTCGAAGTTCGATGCAGCCGGGCTAAAATGCCTCGAATATTTGAATAAAGAATGCATTCACAACGGTTTTATCACATACGGTCCACACGCCGACAAGCACACAAGCAGTTCGCCTCCATGCAATTACTCCACGTTTGCCCGCGCCCAGAGTCTTGCTTTAGCAGTTGAATATGGGGCAAAATCAAATACAACAGCTATATTTCCGGCTCAGGAAACCAATTGGTTTAAGTTTTTTCCAGACATTAATGTTGCGGTAGTTCGGACCGAAAAAATAATGGCAACGGTTTCAGCCTATGGCGAAATTCGCCGGTATTCGCGCCCATCGGTTTGTCGGGGCGGAAGTATTACCAATTTGTGGATGGAGGGTTTTGGTAAGAATGGCTACATGGAAACATCATCAACATCTGATTATCAGCGCATTGAGGCACAGCACATGCCGATTGAAGGCGATTTGCTTCCGCTGACTCCACGGATTGAATTCACTTCCGATGGCTCCGTTTTTTCAAATATATGGGAAGATAAAGGCAGTATGTGCGCTGATAAAGACGGTGACCAAATAAAAGTATCGGTTTCGGGCAAAATGAAAAGCATCAAAGGAACTCCTTCAGAAGTTAGCTACAAACTAACCCACCGGTTTTATGCCGATTACCTGACCAAAGAAATCACAGTTAGCGGGCAAAGTCAGGCATTCCGCATTGTTGAGCCGATTGTGAATGACCCCGGAACAACATTTTCCCTTAAAAACGACAGTACAGTTATTATCAAAACAGCCTCGTCGAAAAACGAATGGGAACTTCGTGTAACCGGCTGCACGATTCCCTTCCATATTTCGCTGGGAACCGATGCCAGTAAATACTGGTGCCCATTCCCGGGCGTTGAAGCCTATCCGGTAATCATCAGTTTCAATACTCAATCGGAAGCCCCTCAAACCATTACAATTTCATTAGGTAAAAAAGAAAAGTTAAAATGAGTATTAGAATATCTACCGTCATGTTTCGCTTTTTGGGGCGTTGCCCCAAACCCCAATTTCTTTTTTGTCTTGACACAAAAAAGAAATCAAAAAAAGTCAAGGCTGAGCCCGCTTCGCACGAAAAACTTACGCTTGACGGATAAAATCTTTTAAACTCGCCTAACGGCTCAAACAGAAAAGATTTTTTACGCCGTCTTCACTTGTTTTTCGGCTCACCGGCAAGGCCGGTCGTACGCTAAACGCTGATCGATAAAGCAATGAATATCTATAAAAATAAATATCAAACATGAAAAAGCTAACCACACTAATTCTGATTCTTCTGAGTATTCAAACCCTCTCGCCTGCCCAGAAAACCATTACGCAGGACGAGCGGATGCAATGGTGGCGCGAAGCGCGATTCGGCATGTTTATTCACTGGGGATTGTATTGCATTCCGGCTGGCGAATGGAACGGAAAACCCATTGAGGGAATCGGAGAATGGATCATGAAAAGGGCAACGATTCCGGCGGCCGAATACCGGCAACTGGCCAAACAGTTTAATCCGGTCAAATTTAATGCGCACGACTTTGTGGCAACCGCCAAAAATGCCGGAATGAAATACATCGCCATCACTTCGAAACACCACGACGGCTTTGCCATGTTCAAGTCGAATGCGTCTAAATACAACATTGTAGATGCCACGCCTTACGGGAAAGATGTAATTAAAGCCCTGGCCGAAGAGTGTCAGAAACAAGGTCTGAAAATGTGTTTTTACTACTCGCAATCGCGCGATTGGAACGAACCCAACGGACTCGATAACGACTGGGACTTTCCGAAGGAACGCAATTTTCAAAAATACCTCGACGAAAAAGTGAAGCCTCAACTCACCGAACTGCTCACCAATTACGGGCCAATCGGGTTGATCTGGTTCGACACGCCAATGGATATTTCGCGCGAACAGGCACAAAGCCTGAAAGATCTGGTACGCCGGATTCAGCCCGAATGCATCATCAGTGGACGATTGGGCGGCGGAGTTGAGACCGATTATATGTCGACCGGCGACAATGTGATCCCGGCAACTGTTACCCCAGGCGACTGGGAAGTTCCGGCAACCCTCAACAATACCTGGGGATTCAAGAAAAACGACCACGAGTGGAAATCGCCGGAAGCGCTCACCCGTTTGCTTTTCGACATTGCCGCCAAAGGGGGAAATTATCTCCTGAATGTGGGCCCAACCGCCGAAGGACTGATCCCCCAGGAATCGGTTGACATTCTGGGCAAAGTGGGCGAATGGATGAAAGTAAACAGCGAATGTATTTACAGAACACAGGCCAGTCCCTTTAAAACCGAATTTAAATGGGGAAATATCACCCAGAAACAAGGCAAACTTTATCTCGGAATATTTAACTGGCCAACAGCAGATTTTTATCTGGAAGGGCTGAAAAACAAAGTCAAAAAAGCATATTTACTGGCCGACAAAGAGCAAAAAGCGTTGCCGCTTAAAGCGTCGTACAACAAGAAAACCGGTCATTATCGCCTGAAAATTGATCTGCCCCAAACAGCTCCGGATAAAGTTGTATCGGTTGTCGTTCTTGAAATTGAAGGATCGCCGCAAGTTGAAACAACCATTTGTCAGCAAGCCGATCAGTCGATTTTGTTGCCCGGAGTTTCCGGAGATGCAAGCAAAGACAATAAACCGGCTGAGCTCAAATTTACTGCCCGCGGAGGTGGTGCCGACTGGCGCGATGCAGCCATTAACCTGACCTGGAATTTCACCGTTGAGAAAGCCGGAACTTACCAAATAGACCTGGTGACAACCGAAACCGGTTCGCATGGATCGCCCGTGTGGCAAGGCGGACAAAAGCTGAAAATCCGTTGCACCGGTCAATTTCAGGAAACAACCGTTACAGCCGACAGCAAAGAGTACAATCAACGCAGCCAGTACTGGAAACTGATCCATACTTCGGCCGGAAAAATTAAATTCGATAAGCCCGGAACATACGAATTATCGCTCATTCCGGAGAATTTCGGCGAGAACAAAACCGGATTTACTTTCAAAGAAATCCAGCTAACCCCTTTCAAATAAAGAAATTAAACTCGTAACAAACACAGAAACAATATGAAGACAATTTTTGCCTTATCCATTTTATTCTGCATATTCCTGACGATTCCTGAAAAATCAACAGGACAAACACGAAAAATCGTTCAGGATGCCCTAACACAAACCACTTTGATGCTGAAAGAAATTGAAGCCGCAAAAACCCAATGGGATAGCAAAAAAGGAATACCCGTTTCGCCGCGTTCGCTTACACCCGATGGAAAACTGATTTTGGTTCCGTCGAAAGACTGGACCAGCGGGTTTTTCCCGGGAGTTATGTGGTTTTTATATGAATTTACCGGCGACAAAAAATGGGAAGAACAAGCCCGAACCTTTACTGCCCAACTCGAAAAAGAAAAGCTGAATGGCGGAACCCACGACATGGGCTTCAAGATTTATTGCAGCTACGGAAATGGTTACCGTTTAACCAACGATGCTGCCTATAAAGACATTATCATCCAGTCGGCCAAAACCTTATCAACCCGGTTTAATCCGAAAGTAGGCTGCATCCGTTCGTGGGATCATAATGCCGATAAATGGCAATTTCCGGTAATCATCGACAACATGATGAACCTCGAACTGTTGTTTGCCGCCACCCGACTGACAGGCGATTCGTCGTTCTACAAAATTGCAGTGAGCCACGCCAACACGACCATGAAAAACCATTACAGGCCCGACTACAGCAGCTACCATGTTATTGATTACGATCCGGCGACCGGAAATGTACTGCATAAACACACCCATCAGGGATATGCGCACGAATCGGCATGGGCACGCGGGCAGGCTTGGGGCGTTTACGGATACACGATGTGCTACCGCGAAACCAAAAACCCAAAATACCTGGAGCAAGCCGAAAACATTGCCGCATTTATCCTGAATAATCCACGTTTACCCAAAGATTTAATTCCATACTGGGACTTCGACGCGCCAAACATTCCTAACGAACCGCGCGATGCATCGGCCGCAGCTGTAATTGCATCGGCATTCTACGAACTCAGCCAATACTCGGCTAAAGGCATCTATTACCTGAAACTGGCCGACCAGATTACCAATAACCTGACCAAACATTACCGGTCGCCCATCGGCCAGAACAGAGGGTTTATCCTGATTCACAGCACGGGTTCGAAACCCATGAACAGCGAAGTGGATGTGCCATTGAACTATGCTGATTACTATTATCTGGAAGCGTTGCTGCGGGCGAAAAAACTGAAGAAAAAACCAGCAGTTGCGGAAAAAAAAAGCCCTTTTGAGTCGGTAACCCAACAGAAAATTGTTGATGATATCCGGAAAATTACGCTTGAAAAAGCCAGTCAATTTCTGAAAGAAGAGCCAGTAACTGTTACAGCCTCATCCTGCAAACGCAGCGCAGGCGGGAAAAATGATTTTTATTCCGAAGGCGATTATTGGTGGCCCGATCCGGCAAATCCCGGAGGACCTTACATTCAGAAAGACGGTCAAACCAATCCGGAGAACTTCGTTGATCATCGTTTAGCAATGATCCGTTTGAGCGAAATTACCGCCACATTAACCTCAGCGTGGTTACTTACCGGCGAGCAAAAATATGCCGATCAGGTGATGAAACATCTCCAGGCATGGTTTGTCGATTCAAACAGCATGATGTCCCCCAATATGTTGTATGCACAAGCCATCTGGGGTCGTTTCACCGGTCGGGGAATCGGATTGATTGATGCTTATCATCTGGTTGAAGTTGCCTGGTCGGTAAAAATGCTGGAAGCGAAAAAGGGGATTTCAGCAGAGCAACTAAAACCGGTAAAAGCCTGGTTTGCCGAGTTCCTGAAATGGATGACCACGCATCAGTATGGCATTGACGAAATGAATGCCAAAAATAACCACGGAACCTGTTGGGCTGTAACGGCATCTGCCATGGCCGATTTGACCGGAAACGAAGAAGTGAAAAAGTTGTGTCGCGAGCGTTTTAAGACTATTTTCCTGCCAACTCAAATGGCCAATGATGGAAGCTTTCCGCTCGAACTGAAACGCACCAAACCGTATGGTTATTCATTATTCAACATCGACGCCATGTGCAATCTGGCCCGGATTTTATCAACTCCGGAAGATAATCTATGGAAATTTACCACGCCGGATGGCAAAAGCCTGAAAAAAGGAATGAAATTCATTTTTCCGTTTATCGCAGATAAAGCGAAATGGCCGTTTGCCAAAGACATCTACATCTGGGAGGAATGGCCGGTCCGGCAGTCGTCGTTGTTATTCGCCGGAATAGCTTATGGAAATAACGATTACATCAATACCTATCTGAAATTAGCAGCCAATCCAACCCATCCGGAAGTGATCCGGAATCTTCCGGTCCGGCATCCGGTCATTTGGCTCATTCAGTAATCCAATCACACAAATGAATTTCGTTCTTTTACTAAAACTGAGGAAGAAGCGACCGGCCTAGGCCGGTGAGCCGAAAAACAAGTGAAGATGGCGTTAAAAAATCTTTTCTGTCTGAGCCGAAGGCGAGTTTAAAAGATTTTAGCCATCAAACGCATGTTTTTCGTGCGAAGCGGGCTAAGCCTTGACCTTTTTTGATTCCTTTTTTGTGTCAAGACAAAAAAGGAATTGGGTTTTGGGGCAAAGCCCCAAAGCTTAAATCATTAGAGCGTTCTACCAGATATTTACGAAAAACAATTTAAACCTATAAAACTTATGAATTTCAAACTCTTATCAATGACCGTGATGATTTGTCTTTTGAGCACATTTCTGTCGAAAGCACAAAATCCGCATATTCTTGTCGACTCGTCCGATAAACAGGCTGTCTGGACAAAAATTAACCAGCAACCCTGGGCAAAGTCAATTTTTGAAGAAATGAAAAAAGACGTCGATGAATACGTCAACCGCCATCAAACCGATCCGCAATGGATTTTGAGCCGTTACCTGATGAACCGCATTCCGGGGAAACGGTACACGCGCGTTTATTCCGACGAATCGGGGCAACGATTGGTTAAATGGGAAGGCGACGCGCCTGTGCCAACGGTTCGTGTAAATACTTACCTACGCACTCCTATTACCGAAAAAGGCACTTCGTACCGAAAACCTTCGCTTGAAGAATTGGTACCGAACGACACTGCGAAACTGATGAACCTGTATAATCCGGAAACCGATAAAAAGGAATGGACCGATCCACAAGCCTACATTACATCGATCAACGGTGAAATCAACGATTTGGCACTCGATGCAGCGATTATTTACTGGCTGACCGGCGAAACCAAATATGCTAAATTTGCTGCCGATATCCTCGACCAGTGGGCCAAAGGAGCCTATTATCAGGAGCCCATCATCGGGCCATGCCGCACCGGTTTTTTGGACATGCAAACTCTGGGCGACCAAACCTTCCGGCCAATTATTCTGGCTTACGATTTTGTGAAACCATTCATGGTACAGCAAAATTACGACCAGCAATGGTATCAGCCGGTATTTGAGAAATTCGCGTCAACCCTCGCCTTCCGCGGGTTCTGGAACAACAACTGGTACGCTGCCGAAAGTTCAACATTGGTTTTTGCTGCACTCAGCCTCGAAAACCAGCAGAAGAAAGACTACTACCTTCTCTTTGTGCTCAGCAAAGACACCATCAACGGCAGTTGCGGCCAATTGGCATTGCCGTCGACCGTCGAAAAATGGCTGACTCCTGATGGTCACTGGAAAGAACCGGGTGGTTACCACAATTATCCGGTTGGTAATTTACTGCTGTCGTCGCTGGCTCTGGAGAAAAACGGCTACGATATCTTCAGGCGCTTTCCGGCACTCTTCAGGGCATCGTATGCCATGATCAAGTATTCGTTCCCGAACCTGACTGTCGGAGCTTTTGGCGATACCGGCCGTGCTTCGCAAAGCGCCGAGTCGCTCGAAATCGGCTTGTTGGGCGCGGTCAAATACAATCAGCCCGAATTGCCCGAAATGCTGGCCTCGATGAAAAAACTGATTGACGGAGGAATTTATAATCGGGAAAAATCCGGATTTTTGGGGCTTCTGTGTTTCCTTCCCGACATTCCGGAGGCAAAAACCACCTACCAGTGGCCGCGCACCGGAACATTGGAATTTGCCCGTTACTTTTTGCAGCGCAACGGAACCGACCCCAAAACCGGCCTGATGGTTGGCGTGCAGGGCGCAACCTACAACCACAACCATTGCAACGGAATGGCCATGGAATTGTACGGCTGCGGAACCGTTATGGGAATTGACGCCGGAACCGGCCCAAATTACGAACACCCTTTGCACCGCAATTATTACAGCCAATGGGCTGCCCACAATACGGTCGTCGCTGCCGGAATGTCAAGCTCAGTTCCTTTCAGCGGATCGGCCGGAACAAAGCAGATTGGGCAAATTGAATTAGCTGCGATGGAACCCCTACCCGACGCCGATGCTGTTTCGTCCGATTATTCGTTCACCGATACCCGCTACCTCGACAAATCGACCAACACCAACCAGTCGCGCACACTGGGCATCGTCCGCACTTCCGAAACCAATGGTTATTACATCGATATTTATCGTTCCGATAATTCGATCAGCAACGATTACGTGTATCACAACATTGGCGACAACGTCACTTTCCTGAATGAAAAAGGCGAAGTATTAAAAACTGCTGAGGCCAAATATCCGGTTACCGAAAAAGATTATCCGGGATTCCGTTTTTACACCGATGTGCGCAACATGAAAAACTACTCCGGAAACCTGACGGCCCGTTTTGCAGTAAAAGACGATCAGCAAAATGAATCGTTTATGCAGGCGCTGATTGCCGGGAACGAAGGCCGAACCTATTATCAGGCCTATTCGCTGAAAACCAAAACAGCCGCCCAATACAACGGCAAGCCACTGCCGCTGTTTACTATCCGCACCGAAACGGAAGCAAAATCGAAGCCTTTCATTGTGGTTTTCGAACCTTTCTCAGGAAAAAACGGGCAAACAGTTGAGCGAATCTCAATTGAAAAACGCAGCGACAGCGGAACATTCACGGCATTGACGGTATTCTGTAAAAACGCATCGAAACAGGAGATTTACCAATCGATTGATCCGGAAGAAACATTCATATCCGGAGCAGGACGCTTTTGCGGTTACTATGGAGTTGTAGGGTTCGCCGGAAATAAGCTCACATCACTCTACCTCGGGAAAGGCTCTGAGATTGCTAACGGAGGTTATTCCCTGAAATCGACAGTTGCCGATGGCTCTGCAAACCTGTCAATTGAAGGGAAAACGTACAAAATAAGCTGCAATCAGGAAACAGAATTAGGTTTGCCTTTGCCAAAAGTAAAAAAGGCATATCTTCAATTTGGGACCATCCGAAATGAATTACAGATTACCAAAACGGCAAAAGAAATACTGATAAAAGTTCAGGCAATAAAGTCTGGAACCCTTGTTTTTGAGTAAATTATGGGACTGGACGCTGAGCCAGAGGAAAGTATAGTCAATAGGAACAAACGAAAAACACTTACACATTTAACCGTGTAAGTGTTTCATTTTTAATGTCGGTTTGCAGGGATTCGAACCCTGGGCCCGCTGATTAAGAGTCAGCTGCTCTACCAACTGAGCTACAAACCGAATCGGCGACAAAAGTAACAGATTGTTTGTCATTTTCAAAAAAACCGGCCATTAAATCCTCATTTTATTTATTGAGTAACAAATCGTGAAATAACTTAGGGTAAGTTATCGTTTAAACGGATATAGCATAAAGTCAGGGTACAAATAATTTATGTTTAAAAGCAAAAACCACTTGATTTAAAGTTTCCGAAACAATATCTTTGTTTGATAACGTTTTATGCGATATGGAAATACTTAATCACATACCCGAAGAATTCACCAAATTCATTTTGGTACTGATTTTTTCCTTACTCATCGGTTTGGAACAAAGGCGACACCACATTAACGAAAATGAAGATCAGCTTTTTGGAACCGACCGAACATTTGCGTTTATTGGTTTGCTTGCCTATGTCTTGTTTATTGCCGACCCCGTAAACTATATCCCTTTTCTGATTGGATTTGTTTTAACCGGACTATTACTTGGCATTCAGTATAACCACAAAATTGGCCAAAACGGGAAATACGGATTAACCAGTACCATTCTGGCTCTTCTAACTTATTGCATCCCAATTATGGTTTTCACACAGCCCGTATGGCTGGTTCTATCTTTTATTGTAGCTATTCTTTTGCTTACCGAACTTAAAAATGACTTTATAAAACTGTCAAAAAAAGCTTCCGAAGAAGAGTTTATAACCCTGGCCAAGTTTATCGCTTTTGCAGGTATTATTCTCCCTTTACTTCCCGAAGCTAATATTTCTGAACAAATACCCGTTTCGCCATATCACCTGTGGCTTGCAATTGTTGTTGTTTCGGGTATTTCGTACAGTAGTTATCTGCTTAAAAAATTCGTTTTCCCCGATTCAGGAATCATGCTTACCGGATTACTCGGCGGAATATACAGCAGTACAGCCACCACAGTTATTCTGGCACGCAAGGAAAAGCAGGGCTTCGCTGGCAATCAAACAGTTTCGGCAATCATGATCGCCAATGGAATGATGTATCTCCGGATTCTGTTCCTTGCATTCATTTTTAACCGTTCGGTAGCACAACTTCTGACCATTCCTTTCCTGATCCTTTTTTTGGTTAGTTACGTCCTGTCAAAACTTCATTCAGGGAAAAATTCGAAAGGCTCTGTTGATGATACACCTGAAACCAATCTGGCGTCGAATAAAAATCCGCTGGAATTTAGAACCGCGGCTATTTTTGGCGTTTTATTCGTAGTCTTTGCCCTGATAACCGATTTTGTATTGAAAACTTATGGAAGTGCAGGAGTCACAAATCTGGCTTTTATTGTTGGGGTAACTGATATCGATCCATTTCTATTGAACCTTCTTCAACAAAAAGCCGAAATTGGGCACATGACAATTGCTCTGGCCATATTAAATGCAACCAACAGCAATAATGTTTTAAAAATGATATATGCAATTTCATTGAGCAGCAAGAATATACGAAAACAATTATTCATCAGTTTCTCGATGCTTATTTTAAGTGGATTAATTATTTCAATACTCCTTTATTTACTTTGATTCTATTATTAAAAGACCTATCATGAAACAATTAGCATATCAATTAGTCGCTCCTATTGTTCTAGTTGCCTTGTTACTCTCCGGATGCAGAAAAGATGACCCACTTACTAACACGACCAGCACAGGCTCAAGGGGAAATACGGAGGTAAAGGCAGAAGCAACCGCAACAACTCAAAAGGTGAATGGCTTCATCAAAGCCGCCATGACCGATGTTTATTTGTGGTATAATTATTTGCCAACGATTGATACAAAGTACGAAACTGACTCGAAAGCATATTTTGAAAAATTACTGTATAAAGACGATAAATGGTCGTATATAACCGACAATGTTTCTGAATGGGAAAATAGCTTAAACGGAATTGAAAAAAGCTATGGCTATTCTTTGACTTTTGGCCGATTTGTTGATGCAAGTGGAGCATCAACCGGCAATTACTTTGCAATTGTTGAATATGTCTACCCGAATACTCCGGCACAGCGCGCAGGATTTGAGCGAGGAAGCATAATTACTCAAATTAATGGAAGCAACATTACCAAAGACAATTATACCGGATTACTCAGCGGTGAAAGTGTTTCGGTTACGCAAGGTACACTGACAACGTCAGGCATCAAAAATTCGGGGTCCCTTTCAATGACCGCTGAAGTGTTAAATTTGGATCCAGTTATTTTGTATAAAGTTGTCGAAAAAGATGGCCATAAGATCGGCTATTTATTTTATGCTCAATTTATTGCCAATTTCAATGGAAGTCTGCAAAAAGCACTGGACTATTTCAAAACAAATCAAATAACTGATTTAGTGATTGATTTACGATATAATCCCGGTGGACAAATTACAGCAGCCCAATACCTTTGCAGTTCCATTGCTCCGCTTGGTAATGTTACAGGCTCCAAAACACTGGTAACTTTCCAATGGAATGATAAGTACCAGCAATATTGGATTGCCAATAAAGTAACAGATCAAACAACAGTCACTTTCGACAATTCGGTTCCTGTAAAACTTGGATTAAACAAGGTGGCCATATTAACCGGCCCCGGAACTGCAAGTGCCGCCGAATTGACCATCACCGGACTAAAACCTTACATGAATGTGGTAATGGTGGGCGATACCACTTATGGGAAATATACGGCTTCGATTACCTTAAAACCTGAAGATTTTTATACCACTGAGTCGAGCTATGCTGATTTTAAAAATTGGGGATTACAGCCTATTGTGCTGCGCTACGCAAATGCCGAAGGGGTTACCAATTTCGTGAATGGTTTTGCTCCTGATTATCTGGTTAAAGACGAATTATTGCCAGCCCAACCACTTGGAGATTTGTCGGAGCCTCTTTTCCGAAAAGCAGTCGAAAACATAACAGGTGTCCCAATAGCAGCACTTAAAAGCGCCCTACCAAAGTTTAAACTAAATGTTTTTGACCGGGGATTCTCAAAATTTGACCCAATAAAACGAAATATGCCGATTGATTTCAAAAAGGATTTTCCAAAACAATAAGTTAAATCAGAATTATTTCCTTATTTAGTAGTTGATTAAATAATGCTTTATTCAGCTAACTTATTCTTTTTGACAATGATTTATCGCCTGCTTTGCGTTCTAGCTATATGTTTTCTTGTTATACCAGCATTTTCTCAGGTTTCCGGAATCAGTTCATCGAACCTGCCCCTTGTAGTTATCAATACCAACGGGAGAACCATAATCGATGCCTCCAAAATTTCGGCAACTATGAAGGTCATATCTAATGGAGCGGGGCAACTAAACAAACCTTCCGATGCGGGGAATATCTACAGTGGAAATATCGGTATTGAAATTCGCGGCGCATGGTCGTCAACTCTGCCACAAAAACCATATGGCATCGAAACCCGCGATGCCAGCGGAGCAAACTTAAATGTTTCGCTTTTAGGAATGCCCGCCGAAAACGATTGGATTTTACTTGCCAATTACAACGACAAGACTTTTATGCGGAACACTCTGGCATACGAGTTATCCAGACGAATGGGGCATTATGCACCGCGCACCAGAATGGTGGAAGTGATTGTCAATAATGAGTATCAGGGAATTTACATCCTGATGGAAAAAATTAAGCGTGATAAAGGTCGGGTTGATATTGCCAAATTAACTTATCAGGATATTTCTGGAGACAATGTTTCCGGAGGTTATATTTTCAAAATTGATTATTACGACTCCTCAACTGGTTGGCAAAGTAGTTTCAGACCTACCGATCATCCTGAAAAAACGGTGAATTATGTATATGCCGATCCGGAACCAACAGACCTGCTTTGGCAGCAAAAAGACTACCTGAAAACTGCCGTTAACTCATTCGAGTCAGTTTTGTATAGTTCCAATTTTAAAGATAAAACGAATGGCTACCCGGCTTGGATTGACGTGAATTCGTTTCTTGATTATTTCATCGTTAGTGAAGTTTCCCGAAATGTGGATGCCTTCAAAAAAAGCGTCTATTTCTTCAAGGATAAAGACAGTAAGGGCGGTAAAATCAATGCCGGACCGGTTTGGGATTTCGATTGGGCGTGGAAAAATATCTGGGATTGTTCAACATTTCAGGCCACCGACGGCTCTGGCTGGAGCTACCGCATTAATGATTGCCCCAGCATTTGGCCAAACTCGAATGGCTGGATGGTTCGGTTGCTTCAGGATACTGAATTTGCCAATGCCCTAAATAAGCGGTATTTCGAATTACGAAAATCTTACCTGAGTTCCCAATATCTGAATTCGTACATCGATTCAGTTCAGAATCTGGCCAGCGAAGCACAAGCCCGACACTATTCCAAATGGCAAATCTTAGGTAGTTCGGTTGGCGCTCCTGAAGTTGATTCTCAACCTTCGACTTACGCCGGACAAGTGACCAAGTTTAAAAACTGGATACAAACCCGACTGACCTGGCTAGACGGTCATATGTTGGGTCAATCGGTAACCAGTGCCGATCAGTTTGAAACAGCGTTTAACTACCGCCTCTTTCCAAATCCCGCAAGTGGTATTGTCTTTCTGGAATCTTCCGCTGAAATTATAAGTCTGGATATCTTTGACAGCAATGGGAAACTAATGCTGAATAAAAGTGGGATAACTGCTTTTTCAACAAAAATAGATGTATCCGGATTCTCTCCCGGAATTTATGTGGTGCGTTTCAAAACCAAGGGAAATCAAATCATCAATTCTAAACTGGTCGTTCGGTAGGCTCGTTATTCAGGTTTTGGTTGTGTATTAAATTTACGATCGGGAGTAGGCTCTTGATTTACAAATTGCTAAATTTAAATCCTTAACCACAAACCTGATAACCATGAAAAAACTACATCTTTTCGTTTTATGCCTTTTTGCTTCATTCATAGCAAACGCACAAGAACTTCCTTTCAGACTGGAAGAGTTGACAGCTCCAGATTACATCAAAGCCGTCGAGAAATCAGCCAAAACCTGTATTCTGCCCATCGGCGTTTTTGAAAAACACGGTCCACACCTACCTCTGGGAACCGATCTTTATACAGCTCGCGAATTTGCTATACGTGCCGCCGAAAAAGAATATACTGTTGTATTTCCGTGGTATTATTTCAGCCAGATTAATGAGGCTAAACACCAGCCCGGAACCATTGCCTACAGCCCTGAACTGATTTGGAAAGCGCTTCAGGAAACATTGAACGAACTGGCAAGAAACGGGTTCGAGAAAATAATCATTGTGAACGGACATGGTGGAAACAATGCTTTTCTCGATTTCTTCGGAATGGCACAATTATCCGAACGTCGCTCGTACAGTTTGTATTGGTTTCAGCCCAGCGACAATCCGGATGTTGTAAAGAAAGCTGAAGCATTGACCCAACACGATCCGTATAATGCCCATGCCGGAAACGAAGAATCTTCAGTTATAAAGGCTATTCAACCCAAAATCGTTCATCTGGAACGCGCCGGACAACAATCAGGAATTGATCAGGACAGGCTGAAGAATCTCCCCAACGTATATACCGGAATTTGGTGGTACGCCAAATATCCCAACCATTACGGAGGCGATGGAACCAAAGCAAATGCCGAAGCCGGTGAATTACTTATTAATTCAACGGTGGCACAGTTGGTGAAAATGATTCAGACGGTAAAGAAGGATGAAATGACTCCCGCATTGCAAAAGCAATTCTTCGACGAATCAGAAAATCCGTTGAAAACCAAACAAAACTAAACACAAAGACACGAAGACGCAAAGGGTAACCATACTTCGTTGCGTCTTCGTTTTAATGACAAATTAGCTACAAAAAGAAAATAGCAACACCACCTACGGTAATCACAGCGCCCAGTAATTCTTTCCAGTTTACCTTTTCGTGAAACAAAAGAATTGCCGGTGGAATAATGAGCACCGGAACAATGGACATGATAGTTGCCGCAATGCCGGCCTGTGTATGCTGAATGGCAATCAGCGAAAAGGAAACTCCGAGGAAAGGACCAAAAAACGAACCCAAAGCAACTCGTTTCATGGCTGGTGTGTGATGTAAGGCTTTCCATACTTTACCATAACGTTTGGTAACCAAAATAATAATCGCAAAGCCAATCATTCCGGTAATTACACGAATATGTGAAGCAGCAAAAGCATCGTAATCGCCCATTCCTTTTTTGCTCAAAACCAAACCAACGCCCTGCCCTATCGCACCTCCAAATGCCAGTAAAATTCCTTTGATGCTATAGTTGGTGGTAATTTTTCGTTTTTTCGTCAAATCAACGTCTTGCTTTTCACGTTTCAGAATAACAATCGAGATTCCGGCAAGAGTAACAAACATTCCAACCCAGTTCATCGGGCTAAGCATTTCGCCCAATATCAACCAGCCAGCGAATGCCGTAATCGGAGGGGCCAGTGCCATAATCAGCATAGCAATTCGAGCGCCCACAATTACATACGCCTGAAAAAGAAATAAATCGCCAAAAACAAATCCGACCAATCCTGAAAGCGCCAGCCAGGCCCATCGTTCAGTTCCCGCATCTATAGGCAAAATCATACCTCTCCGGAAATAATTCAGGACACAGTAAACTAAAAAAGCTATCACCAAACGGATTAAGTTGACCGACAAAGATCCAACTTTCTTTCCTGCCGATTCGAACGACATACTGGTAACCATCCAGAAAACGGCGGTTAACAAGGCGGCAATTTCACCAAAATAATGTCCCATATGTGTAAAGTTCGGAGTGCCTAAAATTCGAAGTGTCTAAAGTGAAAATGTAAAGAGCAAAGCTGGTGTTCAAACTTTAGGCACTTTAGCGCACTCCAGTCACTTCAAACTTCATTACTCCATGTCGTTTAAATGAAGATCGAGCGCTTTTACGGAGATTTGGATTTCGCGTATGGAAATGGCAAGCGAAAGGATTAACAGCACCAATGCAATACCAAACAATATTTCGGCCCAAATATGGAAATGCACGTAAATCAGAAACATGCAAACAACACAAAGCAACAAACTTGAAATACCCAAAACCTGCATCAGTTGAGTCAAGCGCAAACGTCTTCTCAGATTCTGAATTTGTCCGAGCAGTATTGAATTCGGATTTTCCTTAAAAGTGGTATGAAGATTCCGAACCACCGAAGCGTAAGCCAAAAACCTGTTGGTGTAGGCAAGTATAATCAGCGAAACAGCCGAAAACAAAAGAGCTGGTGTTGTTAACGTTAATTCTTCCATAATTATAGTTTTAAGTGCCCAAAATCCAAGGTACCTGGAGTTGAGAAAAAGAGCCAGAACCCTATTCAAATTTTAGGCACTCTGGTTCACTTTAGGCAATCCGGACTTTTCTATTTCAGTAATCCGGAAATGGTTTCTCTGAGTTTTTCTTCCCGAAGATTGCGACCAATGATTTTACCAGTTTTATCGACCAATAAATTAGCTGGTATTGAGTTGACAGAATACAACGCTGCAGCTTCATTCTTCCAGCCTTTTAAATCCGAGACATGCGACCAGGTAAGCTGATCGTCGGCAACGGCCTTTTCCCATTTGGCCTTATCGCTATCGAGTGACACTCCGAAAACGCCAAATCCTTTAGATTTATAACCATTAAAAACGGCAACCACATTGGGATTTTCGCGGCGACAAGGGCCGCACCACGATGCCCAGAAATCGATCAGGGTGTATTCATTCTTTGTATAAACATCGCTCAACTTCACCGGATTTCCAGCGGCATCATTCATCGTAAAATCTGGAGCAATTTGTCCAACTGCCACCAATTTCAGTTTAGCTACACGGTCTTTCAGGGTAAGAATGGTTGGCACTGAATCAAGCTTGGCATCCAAGCCTGACAAAAAACTATCCAGAATATCGGCTTCCATTTCGTAATAAACACGACCTAATAAATAAGGCGAAATATACGATGCAGGATTAGCTTTAATATAATCTTTTTGCATATTGTCGACCTCCAGGAAAGCCTTATCAGCCAAAGCCATCAGACTGTCAGCTTTCGTTTTATTACCAGCATTCGTGGCTTCTTTTGAAAGCTTATAAAAGTCTGATCCCTTATTGTCGATCACATCCAATTTGTTCTGAAGAGCCTGCAATTCATCCTGAACTTTTGACTCCAACTACTTTTGCATTCATCAACGAATCGGCATAACCTGAAACCGAAATCATAGAGTTTTCAACAAAAAAGGGCAGTTTCTCCTTTTTCGAACTTAATCCCAGGTAATAGATTTCCGGATTTTTTACTATTCCCTTAAAAACGCCTTCTCCATTAACCAAATCAACCGAATCAAGCTTCACCCAATCTCCTTTTACACGTTGGCTCAGATATGCTTTACCTTCGGCCGAAGCCAATTTAACTTTTACTTCATACGAAGGTTTAGAGGTACAGGCAGCAACCCCTAACAATAAGGTCATCAACACGAAATTTCTCATTACAATATTTTTAAATAATTACATAAGTCTGGCAAACCATGGAAAATTACAAGAATTAAATGAATGATTATCAATTTTAGCCAACAAAAAAACCGGGACTATAGCCCGGTTCTTTCTTTTCAATCAGAATTATTAAAATATCTATCTTTAAACAAGTTTATTTGCTTTCATATCCTTCCAAATGCACGCTTCCTACAGAACGGCCAGAAGGGTCGGCATTGTTCTTGAAACTGGCATCCCATTCCAGTGCAACTGGCGTACTACAAGCAATTGAAGGCACTGAAGGTACACAGCTTGCAGCCGAATCGGAAGGAAAATGTTCGGTGAAAATTGAGCGGTAGAAATACTCTTCCTTCGACATTGGAGTATTGATCGGGAAACGGAATTTTGCAGTACTCATCATTTCGTCGGTTACTTTTTCGGCAACCATGGCTTTCAGCGAGTCAATCCAGTTGTATCCAACTCCGTCAGAAAATTGCTCTTTCTGGCGCCAAACAACACTTTCAGGTAAATAATCTTCAAATGCCTTACGAATAACCCATTTCTCCATCCGGCCATTTTTGGCCATTTTTTCTTCAGGATTAATGCGCATAGCCACATCCAGGAATTCTTTATCGAGGAACGGAACACGTCCTTCAACGCCCCATGCAGCCAATGATTTGTTGGCACGCAAGCAGTCGTATAAATGCAGTTTGCTCAACTTGCGAACAGTTTCTTCGTGAAATGCCTGAGCGTTTGGAGCTTTGTGGAAATAGAGGTAACCACCAAAAACCTCGTCAGCACCTTCTCCTGAAAGCACCATCTTTACGCCCATCGACTTGATAACACGCGACAAAAGATACATTGGAGTAGATGCCCGAACCGTAGTCACATCGTAGGTTTCGAGGTGATAAATCACGTCGCGGATGGCATCCAATCCTTCCTGAACGGTGAAATGTATCTGGTGGTGAATGGTTCCGATGTGATCGGCAACCTTTTGGGCTGCAGCTAAATCAGGAGAACCAACCAAGCCTACCGCAAATGAGTGCAATTGTGGCCAATAGGCCGTTTCCGAATCTTGCGATTCAATCCGGTAAGCTGCGTATTTTTTTGCGATAGCCGAAATTACCGAAGAGTCAAGTCCTCCGGAAAGTAAAACGCCATAAGGAACATCCGACATCAACTGGCGGTGAACAGCATCTTCGAGCGCTTTGCGCAAAACATCGATATCAAAACCATTGTCTTTCACTGCATCATACGAAGTCCATTCACGTTCATACCAAGTTTTCACTTCGCCATCAGGACTATATAAATATTTTCCGGGCAAGAATTCTTCGATTATACTACAGTGACCTTCCAAAGCTTTCAACTCTGAAGCAACAAAGTAATATTGCCTGATTTATCCCATCCCTGATACATCGGAATAATTCCAATATGATCGCGGGCCACCATGTAAACATCCTTTTCGATATCGTATAAACAAAAGGCAAAAATACCATTCAGGTCTTCCAAAAAGTTCGGACCTTTTTCGCGGTACAAAGCCAGAATCACTTCGCAGTCGGAATGAGTCAGAAATTCATATGAATCACCAATACGCTCCCTTATTTCAAGGTGATTATATATTTCGCCATTTACGGCCAAAACCAGCTTGCCATCTTTACTGTACAATGGTTGTTGTCCTGATTCAGGATCAACAATCGACAAACGCTCGTGAGAAAGAATTGCCTTGTCGCATGAGAAAATACCCGACCAATCCGGACCACGATGACGAATTTTCTTTGACATCTTCAAAACCTGAGGCCGCAGTTCCTGTGCCTGCACCTTCAAATCAAATACTCCTACAAATCCACACATAATATTATCGGTTTAAAATATATTCTTTAATAAATTACCTGAGCAGCCAAAATTATACAATTTGATTATATTTTGAAAGTTTTATTGACATTTTTCTCATTTTACGAGACATTTACTGTCTTTTGCGTCAAATATCAAATCATTCAACAGAATAACCGAATGCATTTTTTCATCATGTACCCATCTTCTGAAACAGAAACAAGCAAAATAATGAAAAATTTAAGGCGCACCCCCTTGCAATAAATCAACAACAAACAAAAAACAAGTGTGTTTTCACAAAATACCTCAAATCAAAGAAATCACATCCAGACCTCTAAAAAACAACAAAGGCAGTCAAAATTGACTGCCTTCATACATATTTCTTTAAAATCTTAGCTATACGTTAAATCGGAAATGCATAATATCGCCATCCTGAACCACATATTCCTTTCCTTCGACTCCCATTTTGCCAGCTTCTTTACAGGCTTGTTCCGAACCCAAAGCGATAAAATCGGCATACTTAATTACTTCAGCACGAATAAAGCCTTTTTCAAAATCGGTATGAATAACGCCTGCCGCCTGTGGAGCTTTAAATCCACGTTTGTAAGTCCATGCCCTCACCTCTTTTACCCCAACAGTAAAATAAGTTTCGAGCTGCAATTGCCGGTAAGCGCTTTTGATCAATTTATTCACTCCCGATTCCTCTAAGCCCAAATCTTCAAGAAAAAGCTGACGTTCTTCATAACTTTCCAACTCGGCAATATCAGCTTCGGTGGCTGCTGCAATCATCAGCATTTCAGCATTTTCATCTTTAATGGCTTCTTTAACCGCATCAACAAATTTATTGCCTGTAAGCACAGCAGCTTCATCAACATTACACACATAAAGAATTGGCTTGTTGGTAAGTAGCTGGAAATCTTTGGCCAACTTCTGATCGGCTTCGTCTATTTCAACCGTCCGGGCCGATTTCCCCTCGTTCAGGGCATCGCGGTACATCAGTAATATTTTCAACATCCGCTTGGCTTCCGGATCGTTACCCGTTTTCGCCTGTTTTTCAACCTTGGCAATACGGCTATCAACGGTTTCAAGGTCTTTTAACTGCAACTCAATATCAATGGTTTCTTTATCGCGAACCGGATCAATCGTTGAATCAACGTGGGTGATATTTTCGTTTTCAAAGCAGCGCAGAACATGGATAATGGCATCAGTCTCCCTAATGTTTCCCAGAAACTTATTGCCAAGTCCTTCGCCTTTGCTTGCTCCGCGAACCAAACCAGCAATATCAACAATCTCAACTGTTGTTGGCACAATGCGTTCCGGGTGAACCAGACCAGCCAAAACATTCAATCGCTCGTCGGGAACAGTAATTACTCCCAAGTTGGGTTCAATGGTACAAAACGGAAAGTTTGCTGATTGCGCTTTTGCGTTCGACAAACAATTAAAAAGAGTCGATTTTCCGACATTTGGTAGTCCTACTATCCCACACTGTAAAGCCATGCGTTCTTATTTTTTTAATTTTCGGTGCAAAGATAATCGATTCATCAAACTATGAAGCAATTAAAGTTCATACTTAATATTTAGAGCACATTGCACGTGATTAAAGTCTTGTTTATTACTTTTGCAAACAAAGCCAATAAATCATGATACTAAATTCAATTTCTGTTGATTGTGTAATTTTTGGATTCGACAAATCCGGACTACGGGTTTTGCTCAATCAGATTGACCGTGAGGCACTTTTGAGTGATTTACCAAAACATGCCAGTTCTGAGCAGATCAGGCAGATTTACGAAAAGCACCCTGTTTTAACCAGCGATAACTATTGGAGCCTTTTTGGCGAGCACGTACCCGAACAACAAGATCTGGACGAATTCGCTAAAGATCTGTTATTTCAGGCCACAGGGCTTAATGATGTTTATCTTCAGCAGATTAATGCATTTGGCTCACTCGACCGGGTTCCATACACCCGCGTGATTACCATTGGATATTACGCCTTAATTAATCCGGATTACTACAGCCTTAAACAATCGAATCTGGCCAAATCTCTTCAGTGGTTTAATCTGAACGAATTACCAACACTTTGTTTTGATCACGAAATTATCATCAAAGAGGCGCTCAATAAATTGAGGCAAGAAGTAATGTATCACCCGGTTGGGTTTCATCTTTTGCCTGAAAAATTCACACTCACCGAAATACAGTCGCTGTACGAAGTTATCCTGAACAAGAAAATGGATACCCGAAATTTCAGGAAGAAATTGGCGAAGATGGAATTGCTGATTGATTCGGGCGAAAAACAACAAAATGTGGCTCACCGCGCGGCCAAATTATACCAATTCGACATTCAGGTTTACCAAAAACTGAAAATGGAGGGTTTGAACTTCAGGATTGAATAGGAAGAGACCGAAATCCGAAGACGGAAGTCGGAATTAAACCTTTTTTGCAATTACCTGTCTGAGTATCAACCATCGACTCAATTATGACCAATGACCAGCAAATACTGGACTGTCTGAAAGATCCTTCGAAGAAGGAACTCGCTTTCAGGCATCTGATTTCCACATACAAGGAAAGGTTGTACTGGCACATTCGGAAAATCGTATTGAATCATGATGATACAGACGACGTTCTGCAAAATACGTTCATTAAAATCTGGAACGGACTTGATTCGTTCAGGGCCGAATCGAGCCTGTTTACCTGGCTCTACCGGATTGCCACCAACGAATCGATCACTTTTCTGAACCAGAGAAAGCGTAAAATGATGTCGAGCCTGACTGACGAAAACGAATATCTGGTAAATAATCTGGAAAGCGACACCTATTTTGATGGCGACCACTGGCAAATGATTTTACAGAAAGCCATTGCACTTTTGCCTGAAAAACAGAGAATCGTATTCAATATGAAATATTTTGACGAGATAAAATACGAAGAAATGTCGGAAATTCTGGAAACGTCGGTTGGCGCCTTGAAAGCTTCGTACCACCACGCCGTAAAAAAAGTAGAAGAGTACGTTAAATTACACGAAACGAGAATAGAATCGTAAAGAAGTATCCTATTTAATTGAATGAGAATCCAAACTCAATAAAATAACAGGTTCTGAAATTAAACTATTTGTGATTACGGATGTCAAAGCCATAGATTTGAAGATCATGTATAAAGAAGAAGAAAATATTGAATCAGAATTCATGAAACGGCCAGGAACAAATCCGTTTCACACCCCCGAAGGCTATTTCGACTCCCTCGAAGATCGGATTATGAAAGAAATCCAACTTCCGGAAAAGAAGAAAAGTGTCCCTTCGCAAATTATCCGAATTCTAAAACCTGTCCTGGGAATAGCTGCCAGCATCACTTTGGTGTATCTTCTGGCCAGCTATCCGTTTACAAACAATGCGAATAAAACTGAAGTTTCATCAACATATACGCCATCAACAAAAGATGATTCAACATTCAATTTTTCGTTGATCGATGAAAACACCTTGGTTAATGCGATTTTCTCAGACGAAGAAAGCGCAGTAGCTGATATTAGTCCGGACGATATGCTTGCTTATTTGTCAACCGGGCTAAACGAGATTGAAATATATTCTGAAATACAAAATTAACAAATCATGAAGAAGCTATTCCTTATAAGCATTCTGTCAGTGTTCACTTTTACAGTGCTGATTGCACAGGATAAAGGTGGTCTAACACCCGAAATGTTTGAAAAGATTAAAGCTGAAAAAATATCCTTTTTCACCGAAAAACTTAGTCTGACACCTTCCGAAGCACAGGCATTCTGGCCTGTTTATAACGAATTTGAAAAGAAAAGATTCGACATTCAGCGACAGATTCATGAGTTTGAGCGCATGCCCGACGAAAAATTCGCCAGTTTGTCTGATGCCGAAATTGATAAAATAATGAGCAATTACATTGGTTCATTCGAAAAAGAATCGATGTTGCTAAAAGATTACAATAAGCAATTTCTGAAAGTATTGCCAAAGAAAAAGGTTCTGATGATGTACCGTACCGAAAACCAATTCAGGGGTCATCTCATCAGGGAATATAAAAGGGGTCAAAAAAAGGATTAATAAAAAAGGCTGGTTAACCAGCCTTTTTTATTTTATAACGAATACTTCCCTTTTTCGAGAAATTCGATCGTTTTATTTATCCCGATATACATTAGCGTATCTTCACTAACAAACGAGACCGTCTTCCGGTAATCGGCCACAAACTGTTCCAGAAAAGCAGATGTTTTGGCTGGCCTCCTGAATTCCATGGCCTGTGCGGCATTGTACAATTCGATGGCCAGAATACTGTAGATATTAATTGCTACTTTCAAAGCCTTTGTTGCAGCATTTCCCCCCATACTTACATGGTCTTCCTGTTCGTTAGACGAAGGAATAGAATCGACCGAAGCTGGCGTACTTAACTGTTTATTCAGGCTAACAATAGAAGCTGCGGCATATTGTGGAATCATAAATCCTGAATTCAACCCGGGATTAGCAACCAGAAACTCCGGAAGATGCCGGTCTCCGGAAATTAAGCGATAAGTTCTCCGTTCCGAGATGCTCCCAATTTCAGAAAGAGCAATGGCCAGAAAATCGAGCGACAGAGCCAAAGGTTCTCCATGGAAATTTCCTCCGGAAATAATCAGGTCGTCATCCGGGAAAACGGTTGGATTATCGGTCACCGAGTTGATTTCAACCTCTACCACTCCTGCCACATAATTTACAGCATCTTTAACCGCCCCGTGTACCTGCGGAATACACCGAAACGAATATGGGTCTTGCACATGCGCCTTCTTCCGACTGATTAATTCACTTCCATCCAATAATTTTCTGAAGTTGGCCGCAGTTTTAATCTGGCCTGCATGTGGTCTGATTTCCTGAACCTGTGACATAAACGGCTCAATCAATCCATCAAAACTATCGAGCGATAAAGCGCCGATTATATCTGCATAATCCAACAAGCGGAAGGCCTTCAGTAAAGTAAAAACGGCATGAGCGCTCATAAACTGAGTACCATTCAACAAAGCCAGTCCTTCCTTTGCCTGTAATTTAATGGGTTCCCATCCCATCGCATTTAATACTTCAGATGCAGACTTTCGGCTTCCCACGTGATACACCTCGCCCATTCCGATTAAGGGCAAAAACAACTTAGCCAGAGGAGCTAAATCGCCACTGGCACCCAGCGAACCTTGCTCGCAAACAATAGGCAAAATGTCATTATTAAATAAGTCGAGAATCCGCTGAACGGTGATCAACTGAACAGCTGAATTTCCTCTAGACAAAGCATGAGCTTTCAGCAAAAGCATCAGGCGAACCACATCCGAAGGAATTTCAGGTCCGAGGTTACAGGCATGCGAAATAACCAGGTTCTCCTGCAATTTACTCAGGTCGCTATTAGATACTTCAATGTTGCACAAGGCACCAAAACCCGTATTGATGCCATACAGCGGTCCTTCTGTTTCACTGATTTTACGATCGAGATAGACTTTGCTTTTTTGTATCAAAGCAACCGATTCATCAGAAAGCACCAGTTTTTTATGGTGTTCCAGAATCTCTTCTATAATTGTATAAGTTAATTTCTCAGGTGATATAAAATGAATTTCTCTTTCCATGAATTTTTAAAATTAGATTTATGGGTCAACGTTATTTGAAAGTATGGTTTTATTCCGTCCGAAAGAACATTTCTACAGTTTTTATCGTTTTTGCACGGACGGCAATATATCCAAATTTCATCATCCGTTCGCTGAAGCAAACGGCAAAGGATAGAACTCAATTCATGATCGGAGCACTATTCTTTGCCGTCACATTCATGTGACGGGTATAAGGGATTTATTGTATTTGGGCTTCAGCCCCATTGCCACCTTAGCCTGATTGGGTTCCCCTTTTTTAGGAACCGGAATCAGTGTCAAGGCAATCAAGAATGAGTTTCATTTATAGAAAGAGAAATTCAGGGACAACGAATGTCGCCCCCTATGATTTTTGATAACCGGTATTCTTTTTGAAGAAGAATCATCTCCTGAATTTTTCAGGAAATGAGCATGATTGAAAAAAATCAATCGAGAAAAATAAAATTTTCATGCGAATTCCATCTGACAATTAAAAAAACAAATTATAATCAGATGAAGTAACTCAAAATAGTTCTATTCGGAAAGGATTTTTATCAGTTCCTCGGCGTCAACCAACTGTTGTTCGCCTGAAAACATATTTTTCAAATTGATTTTACCTTCGGCCATTTCGTTTTCGCCAACAATGGCTACAAACGGTATTTTTTTGTTGTTGGCCCAAGTCATTTGCTTGCCCATTTTGCTCTTATCCGGAAAGATTTCGGCATTGATACCAGCCTTGCGAACAGCAGCCAAGACAGGCAAACAGAACGCTTCTTCTGCGACTCCAAAGTTCACAAACATTAATTTGGTCGAATCGGCTGTTGCTGCTGGGAATAACTGCAATTGAGTAAGCACATCGTAAATCCGGTCGGCTCCAAATGAAATACCAACTCCCGAAACATTAGGCATCCCGAAAATTCCTGTCAGATCGTCGTAGCGCCCGCCGCCGCAAATGCTTCCCATAGCTACATCTTTAGCTTTTACCTCGAAAATTGCTCCGGTGTAATAATTCAATCCGCGCGCCAAGGTCAAATCCAGTTCGACTTCGGTAGTTAATTCCAACGTATCCAGATAGGCAAACAAGGTACGCACCTCAGCAATTCCCCTTGCGCCAACTTCGGATTGACCAATGGCTAATTCCAATTGGTTTAATTTCTCGGAAACAGAACCCGACAAATGCAAAATCGGCTGCAATTTATCGACAGCTATCTGAGGAATCCCTTTTTCGAGCAATTCTTCATTCACTTTTTCCAGACCAATTTTATCGAGCTTATCGATGGCAACCGTGATATCCACAATCCGGTCCTTTTCACCAATCACTTCAGCAATTCCGGCGAGAATTTTACGGTTATTTATTTTCACCACCGTATTAATTTTTAGCTTAGAAAAAACCTGATCGACAATCTGAACCAGTTCCATTTCGTTGAGCAACGAATCGCTGCCCACAATATCCACATCGCATTGATAAAACTCGCGGTAACGACCCTTCTGTGGTCGATCTGCACGCCAAACAGGCTGAATCTGGTAACGTTTAAACGGGAATGATATGTCGTTGCGGTACTGAACTACAAAACGGGCAAAAGGTACTGTCAAATCATAGCGCAGACCTTTTTCAGAAATACGATTAGTCAGCCGAATGCTGTTTCGTTCCAGCAATTCCTGATCGTTAAGTCCGCCAGCAAAGTCGCCAGAATTCAGAATTTTAAACAGAAGTTTATCACCTTCTTCACCGTATTTCCCCATCAATGTCGATAGGTTTTCCATCGCCGGAGTTTCAATGGGTTGAAATCCGTACAATCTGAAAATACTTTTGATGGTATCGAAAATATAGTTCCGGTTGGTCATTTCAGCCGGTGAAAAATCGCGGGTTCCCTTTGGGATTGAAGGTTTCTGTGCCATGATAATTTATTTCTGAAGGCGCAAAATTAAGGAAATTCGACACAAACCCACAAAGGAATCTTCTTTTATCGGTTATAATATTGATCTTTCAGGTTTTTCAAGTATTTGTCACACCCCATATCACCTTCTTTTGGTGCCCATTCCGCAAAATTTTTATCTAAAAGAGGTAAATATGGACCATCTTTTACCTCATAAACCACAGACCCTGATTCGAGCGCAAATAAAGAATGCCACGCTCCTACCGGAATTTCAACTGCATAGTTTCCTTTATCCCTGTCAAGCAAAACAAAATCAGTTGGCGTTCCTGAATTATCAAAGAATACCACAACCAAACTTCCGCACAACACAATAAAAACCTCGCGCTTATCCGGATTTTCATGTTTGTGTGGCTGAATATAGGTTCCCGGTTCAAACGCATTCAGCATCCGGTTAATTGAATCGGCCAAATCGTCGTGAAAATTATGATTTAGCCGTTTGCGTGGAGAGTTTATTGCCTTTTGGATCAACTCATCAAGAAATTCAGGAGATACAATTTTGTACATACTACTTTATAAAATGAATGCAAAACGGATATCGGTAATATTCACCATCGTTGGCTCGTACCGAAGCCAGCACGGTCAAAATCAAAGTTGCCAGCCCAACAATCATCAGTAAAAAAATGCCAACGATTAAAAGAACTGCGACGCAACTAATCGCGAAATAGACTAACACAGAAATCTGAAAATTCAGAGACTCCTTTCCCTGATCAGCAACAAAAGCATATTCATCTTTTTTCAATGAATAAATAATTAGAGGGCCAATAATATTCCCGAAAGGAATAATAAAGCCCGACAGAGCAGACAAGTGGCAGAACATCCCCCACATCCGCTCATCCCGATCGTCAATATTTTTTTGCATAAATAGAATTTTACCCAATTTACCACTTTCGGATCAAAATTCAATGATCTGAGTTACCTGATTAAATAAAAAAGTCCGGGACGCTTGAACGTTCCGGACTTTGTATCTTATTTGTTACCTCAGCAAATGACTTCGAGTTACCTACTGAGTAAAACTTCGGTCATCTAACTTCAGATTGGATTTAATCTTTTACCAGTTTTTTGTATTTAACACGCTGAGGTCCGGCATCGCCCATACGTTTTTTGCGGTTTTCTTCGTAATCAGTAAAGCCGCCTTCGAAGAACACAACTTTCGAATCGCCTTCGAATGCCAGGATGTGTGTGGCAATTCGGTCGAGAAACCAGCGGTCGTGTGAAATAACCACTGCACAGCCAGCAAAGTTGTCCAAACCTTCCTCCAATGCTCGTAAGGTATTAATGTCAATATCATTGGTAGGCTCATCAAGCAACAGAACATTTCCTTCTTCTTTCAGAGCTAAAGCTAGGTGCAAGCGATTCTTTTCTCCGCCAGAAAGGTATCCACATTTCTTCTCCTGATCGGCTCCTCCAAAATTAAACCGGGAAACATAGGCACGTGCATTCAATTGCTTTCCGCCCACCGAAATTAAGTCGCTTCCTCCGGTAATTACCTGGTAAACGGTCTTCTCCGAATCAATTGCTTTATGAGTTTGATCGACATAAGCAAGTTTTACAGTATCGCCGACATCAAAAGTACCCTTATCGGCCTGTTCCAATCCCATAATGAGTTTAAACAGAGTAGTCTTCCCTGCGCCATTTGGCCCAATAACTCCCACAATACCGTTTGGTGGCAACACAAAATTCAGGTCCTCAAATAAAAGGCGATCGCCATAACCCTTAGCAACAGCTTCAGCCGAAATAACCCTTTCACCCAAACGCGGACCGTTCGGAATAAAGATTTCGAGTTTTTCTTCCTTTTGTCTTACATCTTCGTTCACCATCCGGTCGTAAGCTCCCATACGGGCTTTCGATTTAGCCTGACGGGCTTTAGGAGCCATCCGAATCCATTCCAGTTCGCGTTCCAACGATTTGCGACGTTTCGAAGCAACCTTTTCTTCCTGCTCCATCCGTTTCGATTTCTGGTCCAACCACGACGTATAATTACCTTTCCATGGAATACCTTCTCCGCGATCCAGTTCCAAAATCCAGCCAGCCACATTATCCAGAAAATAGCGGTCGTGCGTAATACAAATCACGGTTCCTTTATATTGCTGAAGGTGCATTTCGAGCCACTGAATTGATTCTGCGTCCAAGTGGTTGGTTGGCTCATCTAGCAACAACACGTCAGGTTCTTTCAACAGCAGCCGGCACAAAGCAACACGACGGCGCTCACCTCCGGAAAGCTCTCCCACTAGCTGATCGTCAGGAGGGCACTGCAAGGCATCCATGGCACGCTCAAGTTTAGCGTCGAGGTTCCATGCATCAAAATGGTCAATCTTATCCTGAAGGACAGCCTGTTCTTCATACAGCTTATCCATCACATCCGGATTTTCATAAACTTCCGGATCACCAAACTTCAGGTTAATATCTTCGTAGGCTTTCAGTACGTCAACAATCTCCTGAACACCTTCCTGAACAATCTCCTTAACGGTCTTCGATTCGTCGAGTTGCGGATCCTGTTCCAGATAACCAACAGTATAACCTGGAGAAAAAACGACTTCGCCCAGATACGAACTTTCCAGTCCGGCAATAATCTTCAGTAAGGTCGATTTTCCTGATCCGTTTAAACCAATGATTCCGATTTTAGCTCCAAGGAAAAAAGACAGGGAAATATCTTTCAAAACTTGTTTTTGCGGCGGATAAGTTTTACTCACCCTGTGCATCGAGAAAATTATCTTATTATCATCACTCATTTTTATTCATTTTAAGGTTGAAAAAATCAAAGGTATCTGCTCAACTATCCAAAGCATGATATGAGTTAGCAAAAATAATGCTTTTTAATTATCTAAATGAGTAGTTTTGAACAGAAGAAGGTACTCCACTCTAAATAAGTTTTGTGAAACTATTAATTGTTGACGATAATCCAATCAATCAGAAATTTCTGTACTACTCGTTAAAAAAGTATTATGAAATTGAAACTGCAGACAATGGACTTGAAGCAGTTGAAATACTTGAGAAGAATAACTTTGATGTTGTTTTGATGGATTTGTCCATGCCAATAATGGGTGGTGCTGAAGCCACACTACGAATCAGACGATCAATAAATGATCTTAATAAAAACGTTCCGATCATTTTCGTAACTACCAATGATTATGAGCACGAAAGAGAAAGATGCTTAAATAACGGCGGAAATGATTATTTGATCAAACCTGTAGATATTGATGAATTATTGAAATCAATTGATATTCAACTGAATCAAAAACAGGAAATTTTCTAATTATATTCAGAATAATCAAAAAAGATTCCCAATACATCTGATTATTGCAATTCACGAAAACAAAAAAGGCTGATTATTCATCAGCCTTTTTTTATTTTCTAGAACTTCTCTATTCTTCAGTTTTTTCTTCAGGAGCAGCTTCCACTTTAGGAGCATCAGCTTTTTTCTTGCCACCACGACGAGATTTTGCTGGTTTTGCTTTGCTTTCTTTAGCAGCCAACATGTTTTCGTTGAAGTCAACTAACTCGATGATACACATCTCAGCGTTATCACCAAGTCTGTTTCCTGTTTTAAGAATTCTGGTATAACCGCCTGGACGATCCCCAACTTTTTCGGCAACTTCTCTGAACAACATCGAAACAGCAGTTTTGCTTTTCAAGTATTCAAATACTACCCTGCGTGAATGAGTCGCATCATCTTTAGCTTTGGTAATAAGTGGCTCAACATATACTCTTAGAGCCTTAGCTTTTGCTACGGTCGTTGTAATACGTTTATGAAAAATCAGTGAGTTGGCCATATTGGACAACATTGCTTTCCGATGAGCGCTGGTTCTACCTAAATGGTTGAATTTTTTACTATGTCTCATTTTTACTTATTCCTTATCAAGTTTATATTTACTGATATCCATCCCGAACGTCAAATTCAAACTCACCAACAAATCATCTAATTCTGTGAGTGATTTTTTACCGAAATTACGGAATTTAAGCAAATCGTTCCGGTTATAAGTAACCAGTTCACCTAAGGTTTCAACATCCGCTGCCTTCAGGCAATTTAATGCACGAACAGAAAGATCCATGTCAACCAGTTTTGTTTTCAACAACTGGCGCATATGCAGAACTTCTTCATCAAACTCTTCGTTTGCAAATTTCTCGTCAGAATCAATGGTGATTTTTTCGTCAGAGAATAACATGAAGTGATAGATCAGAATTTTTGCAGCTTCTTTAAGTGCATCTTTTGGATGGATAGAACCATCAGTAGTGATTTCAAAAACTAACTTTTCATAGTCAGTCTTTTGCTCAACACGGTAATTTTCGACAGCATATTTCACATTTTTAATCGGTGTGAAAATTGAATCGATCGGAATTACTCCAAACTCAGCATCGATCGGCTTATTTTCAGCGCTAGGGACATATCCGCGACCTTTGTTGATGGTGATATCCATCTGCAATTTAACTTCAGGTTCCATCCGGCAGATAATTAACTCTGGATTTAAAACACGGAAGCCGGTCATAAATTTATTAATATCTCCGGCAGTAAATGTATCCTGTCCGGTAATCGAGATAGAAACCTTCTCGCTGTCAAAATCTTCAACTTCACGTTTAAACCGGATCTGTTTCAGATTAAGGATAATTTCAGTTACATCTTCCATTACACCTTTAATCGTAGCAAACTCATGGTCAACTTTGTCGATTTTAACAGTTGTGATTGCATAACCTTCCAAAGAGGATAACAGAATTCTGCGTAAAGCATTACCAATTGTAATACCATAACCTGGTTCCAATGGACGGAATTCAAATTTACCGTACTTCTCATCGGTTTCAACCATTATAACTTTGTCGGGTTTTTGGAACGCTAATATTGCCATAATAATACTGAGTAATTGATTATTTAGAATACAACTCTACGATAAGTTGTTCTTTAATGTTTTCAGGAATTTCTGCTCTTTCCGGACGGGTTAAAAACTTACCTGCCAACTGAGAGTTATCCCATTCCAACCATGCAAATTTACTAGAACGACGTGAGTTCAGCGAAGTTGTAATTACTTCAAGTGATTTTGATTTTTCACGAACACTTACAACGTCACCAGGACGTAAGTGATATGATGGAATATTAACTACTTCACCATTCACATTGATGTGCTTATGAGAAACCAACTGACGTGCAGCAGAACGTGTAGGAGCGATTCCTAAACGGAATACAACATTATCTAAACGAGCTTCCAGAAGTTGAAGTAAAACTTCACCAGTTACACCTTTTGATGCAGAAGCTTTTTTAAATAAATTAGAGAATTGACGTTCCAAAACACCATACATGTATTTTGCTTTTTGTTTTTCTCTTAATTGTAAACCATACTCCGATTTTTTACGTCTGCGGCTAGCTAAACCGTGAAATCCCGGTGGATAATTTTTCTTTTCAAGTACTTTATCAGGTCCGAAAATTGGTTCACCAAATTTACGGGCGATTCTGGATTGTGGTCCTCTATATCTTGCCATTTCTGTCTTAATTAATTAGATTAAACACGTCTCCTTTTTGCAGGACGACATCCATTGTGTGGTAGTGGGGTAACGTCAACAATTTCACTTACCTGAATGCCAACGCTGCTAATCGCACGGATAGCAGATTCACGACCATTACCTGGACCTTTTACGTATACTTTTACTTTTCTCAGACCAAGATCATATGCTGTCTTGGCACATTCTTCAGAAGCTACCTGAGCAGCATAGGGAGTGTTCTTTTTAGAACCTCTGAACCCTTTTTTACCAGCAGACGACCACGAAATAACTTCACCATTACCATTGGTCAATGACACAATGATGTTATTGAATGAAGAATGAATGTGTGCCTGTCCGATTGCTTCAACGATAACAACTCGTTTTTTTGTAGAACCAGTCTTTTTTGCCATAATTCAAATATCAATTATTTAGTGGCTTTTTTCTTGTTAGCAACAGTTTTTCTCTTTCCTTTACGTGTACGAGCATTATTTTTTGTGCTCTGTCCACGAACAGGTAAGCCTACACGGTGACGGATTCCACGGTAACAACCGATATCCATCAATCGTTTAATATTCATCTGGGTTTCAGAACGTAATTCGCCTTCAACTTTGATGCTCCCACTGATAGCTGCACGAATAGCAGCCAGATGATCATCAGTCCAATCCTGAACTTTGATGTCTTTATCTACACCGGCTTTTTCGAGGAGGGTTACTGAAAGATTGCGACCAATACCATAGATATAGGTTAATGCAATTTCTCCTCTTTTATTGTTAGGGATGTCAACACCACTTATACGAGCCATAAAATAAATTTTTTACAAAGTTAATTAATTATCCCTGACGTTGTTTGTACTTCGGATTCTTTTTGTTAATCACGTACAAACGGCCTTTTCTGCGAACAATTTTGCAGTCGGCGCTACGTTTTTTAATGGATGCTCTTACTTTCATTATTTTGTGCTTTAGTTTTTATATCTAAAAGAAATTCTTCCTTTTGTCAGGTCATATGGCGACATTTCAACTTTCACTTTATCACCAGGTAAAATTTTGATGTAATGCATCCTCATTTTTCCTGAAATATGTGCAGTTATTGTATGCCCATTTTCCAATTCAACCCTGAACATTGCATTCGATAATGATTCAATGATTGTTCCGTCTTGTTCTATTGACGATTGTTTTGCCATAAATATAATCTAATTATCTAGTAATTTGGTGTTTACATTTCATATACTATTCAGATCTAAACACCGGTACGGAAGATTATTTAATTTTCCGCTAATAAATCCGGCAAAACTACTAGAATTACCGGACTTACTTCGCTATTTATGAATAAAATTTAACAAGTTTAGAACTTTCACCAATCCAAGACATAAAATGTCTAATGATATTAGTACGCTGCACCACCACCTGAACGTCCTTTAATACGGCCTGTTTTCATCAAACCATCATAATGACGCATCAAAAGGTGACTCTCAATTTGCTGCAAAGTATCTAAAACAACACCCACCAAAATTAACAACGATGTACCGCCAAAGAAATAAGCGAACTGTTGGTTAATTCCAGCCATCATTGCAAATGCAGGCAGAATTGTAATTATTCCAAGGAAAATAGATCCTGGAAGAGTAATTCTGGACATGATCGTATCAAGAAATTCAACGGTTTTCTTTCCGGGTTTTACACCTGGAATAAAACCACCATTTTTCTTCATATCCTCAGCCATTTGCAATGGGTTAACGGTAATTGCCGTATAAAAATATGTAAATAGAATAACTAGCAGAAACTGTGTAAGGTTATACCAAAGTCCGGTATGATTTGAAAATGCAGCCGCAAAGCCACTCATACTGTCAGATTTGGCAAAACCTGCTAAACTAATTGGAATAAACATGATTGCCTGAGCAAAAATGATAGGCATTACCCCAGCAGCATTCACTTTTAAAGGAATGTACTGACGAACACCACCATACTGTTTGTTGCCAACAATTCGTTTTGCGTATTGTACCGGTATTTTACGGGTTCCCTGAACCAATAAAATTGCTCCCATAAATACAAAAACAAGAACAACAAACTCAAGCAGGAACATTACCATACCACCACCTTGCTGCTCGATGCGCGAAATAAATTCGGCAACAACAGAGTGAGGCAATCTGGCCATGATTCCGATCATGATAATCAGTGAGATTCCATTACCAATACCTTTATCTGTAATTTTTTCACCAAGCCACATTACAAACATCGAACCAGCTGTTAAAATGATGGTTGAAGTTACAGTAAACAGAGCACCGGTAATCGCAAAAGCAGTTTCGGGTAATTGATAGTGAAGATTTGTCAAATATGCAGGCGCCTGGAAGATCAGGATGACAACAGTCAGATAACGAGTTAACTGATTGATTTTGCGACGTCCTGATTCACCTTCTTTTTGCATCCGTTGAAAATATGGTACCGCAATACCTAACAACTGGATAACAATAGAAGCCGAAATATATGGCATAATCCCTAAAGCAAATATTGATGCTTTAGAGAATGCTCCTCCTGAGAACATATCCAACAATCCGAGCAACCCCTCAGATGTTTGATTTTTGAGTTGAGTCAGCTGCGCCGGATCAACTCCAGGTAAAGAAACATACGAACCTAAACGATAAATTACAATTAAGAACAATGTGATCCCCAACCGAGATCTCAAGTCTTCAATCTTATAAATATTCTTTAGGGTTTCAATAAACTTTTTCATCAGTTTTAGAGTATTTCGGTGGTTCCTTCTAATTTCTCAATGGTCTCTTTAGCTCTTTTAGAAAAAGCATGCGCTTTAACTTCCAATTTAAGGTTCAAAACACCATCTCCCAACACCTTTACTCTATCCCTTTTGGAAGCCATACCAGCTTCAACTAATACATCCACATCAACGCAAGTAATGTTTAACGACTCAGCCAATTCCTGAATTACATCAAGATTGATTGCTTTAAACTCTTTGCGGTTAATGTTTTTAAAGCCAAATTTAGGAACAACACGCTGCAAAGGCATCTGACCACCTTCGAAACCACGGCGACTTTTATAGCCTGATCTTGATTTGGCACCTTTATGTCCTCTTGTGGAAGTGCCTCCATGACCCGAGCCCTGTCCGCGGCCAACTCGCTTAACGCTCTTTGTTGAACCTTCTGCAGGTTTAAGATTACTTAAATCCATATTTCTTGATCTTAATAAGTTTAAACTTCTTCAACAATTACGAGATGCTTCAATTTATTGACCATCCCCATAATCTGTGGAGTTACTTCGTGTTCCACCGAACGGTTAAGTTTCTTGATTCCAAGTGCAACAAGTGTAGCTTTTTGTCTCCAATCAGAACCAATAGCACTTCTTACTTGTGTAATTTTTATCTTTGCCATAACTCCTTATCCATTAAATACTTTATCCAAAGTTACACCACGATGTTCGGCTACGGTATGCGCATCACGCAATTCGAGAAGAGCATTCATAGTTGCTTTTACAAGATTGTGAGGGTTCGATGATCCTTTTGATTTAGCAAGGATGTTATGAACACCAACACTTTCCAACACAGAGCGCATAGCACCTCCGGCTTTAACCCCGGTTCCTGATGTAGCTGGTTTTAAGAATACACGAGCACCACCAAATTTAGCTTCCTGTTCGTGAGGTATTGTTCCTTTGTGAATTGGAACCTTTACCAGGTTCTTTTTCGCTGCATCAACGCCTTTTGAAATTGCAGTGGTAACTTCGCTTGCTTTACCGAGGCCCCAGCCTACGATACCATCTTCGTTACCTACAACAACAATTGCCGAGAAGCTAAAGGTTCTACCCCCTTTGGTTACTTTAGTAACACGGTTAATAGCTACCAACCGATCCTTCAGTTCCAGATCACTGGTTTTTACTTTTCTGATATCTCCTGTCATAACTATTAAAATTTAAGGCCACCTTCACGGGCAGCATCAGCTAATTGTTTAACTCTTCCGTGATATAAATAACCATTACGATCAAATACAACGGCAGAAATACCGGCAGCTAAAGCTTTTTCAGCAATCGCTTTACCAATAATCGCAGCCTTTTCGATTTTGGTACCCTCGGTACCTACGAAATCTTTATTAAGCGAGGAAACTGCCAACAATGTTTTTCCTGACATATCATCAATCAACTGAGCGTAAATCTGCTTGTTGCTTCTGAATACATTCAAACGAGGTCTTTCGGCAGTTCCGGAAACAATTTTCCGGATTCTCTTCTTAATTCTATATCTTCTTTCTTGCTTCGTTAAAGCCATGGTTTTTAAATTTTACTATTTAGCACCAGCTGATTTACCGGCTTTGCGCCTAATAAGTTCACCAACAAATTTAACACCTTTTCCTTTGTAAGGCTCAGGTTTCCTGAAGGATCTGATTTTGGCTGCAATGTGTCCAATTAGTTGTTTGTCACAGCTTTTCAGAGTTACAATTGGGTTGCTTCGTTTATCACTTTTAGCTTCAACCTGTACTTCTTTCGGAAGTTGCAGATAAGTATGGTGTGAATAACCTAAAACCAAATCGAGTACCTGACCTTCGTTTTCAGCACGATAACCAACACCAACCAATTCGAGTTTTACCTCGTAGCCTTTTGATACACCCACAACCATGTTGTTGATAAGTGACCGATAAAGACCATGCATGGCACGGTGTCTTTTCTCATCTGAAGGACGATTTACGGTTAATGTAGCACCTTCTAATTCGAAAGTGATATCCGGATCAACCTGTTGTGTTAGTTCACCCAGCGGACCTTTTACTGTAACCAGATTTGTATCGCTTACCGTAAATTTTACACCAGCTGGTATTTCAATGGGTAGTTTACCTATCCTTGACATTATTATTCCTCCTAGATTAATAAACGTAACATAAAACTTCACCACCAACGCCTAATTCCCGAGCTTCTTTATCGGTGATTACGCCTTTAGAGGTCGAAATTACTGCAATTCCTAAACCGTTTAGTACACGTGGGATACTGTCGGTGTGGCAATATTTACGCAAACCAGGTTTACTAATTCTTCTGATTGCTTTAATTGCTGGAATTTTAGTTTCCGGATTATATTTCAAAGCAATTTTGATGTTGCCCTGGAAGTTCACTTCATCCTCAAATTTATAATTGAGGATATATCCTTTATCTTTCAAAATTCTGGTAATTTCTTTCTTGATATTGGATGCAGGAATATCAACTACACGATGTTTTGCCTTTTGGGCATTTCTGATTCGTGTCAGATAGTCTGCTATTGGATCTGTAATTTTGCTCATTACTTCTAAATTATAAAATTACCAACTTGCTTTTTTAACACCCGGAATTAAACCAGAAGAAGCCATTTCCCTGAAATTGATCCTGCTGATTCCGAACTGACGCATATATCCTTTCGGACGACCGGTTAGTTTGCATCTGTTGTGCATACGAATACGGGAAGAGTTCTTAGGTAACTTTTGAAGTCCGATATAATCACCTTCAGCTTTAAGCATGGCTCTTTTTTCGGCATATTTTTCAACAAGTGCTGCCCTTTTTACTTCCCGGGCTTTCATTGATTCCTTAGCCATATCTTAATTCTTTTTAGCATTTTTAAACGGTAAACCTAACTCTTTCAATAAAGCATAGCCTTCTTCATCTGATCCGGCTGTAGTTACGAAAGTAATATTCATTCCGTTGATACGGGTAACTTTGTCCATTACGATTTCAGGGAAGATAATCTGTTCTGGAATACCGAGGGTATAATTACCACGGCCATCCATTTTACCTTCGATACCTTTAAAATCGCGAATACGGGGAAGAGATACACTGATTAAA
>CAXXPT010000030.1:0-19220 GCA_963676375.2 Prolixibacteraceae bacterium | reverse complement strand
GCTGGTAAATGGAAATTTTTGACTTCGCAGCTCTTTATTGAGTGCAAAATTCATCTGAACTTCGCCGTCTACAATTAGTTCAGGATGATTCTTGTGAAGATAATCAATCGTTTGCCTTACCCTATCCAAGGCTTTGGTATGTTCCGACGATTTAACCGAACCAAAGTTTGAGTAGGATACCATCGCGATAATAGGTTCAATATTGAACTTCCGGACTTCATCAGCAGTCAACAAGGTTGTTTCAACAAGTGTTTGAACATCAGGGTCAAGGTTAACAGTGGTATCAGCAAAGAAGAGTGGCCCTTTCTTTGTCATTATGATATACATACTGGAAATATGGTTCAGGTTTGGCTTTGGCCCGATTAATCTCAATGCTGGGCCCATTACATCACCATAATGGCTTGTAACACCCGAAATCATGGCATCGGCCATTCCTGTATCGACCATCATAATACCAAAATAATTACGATTGAACGTTAATTCATTCGCTTCTTCAAGGGTAATTCCTTTACGTTGACGTTTCTGCCAGATTAAACTGGCAAAGGAATTCCTGGTTCCATCGCTTTCTTTCGCATGTGGATCGATAATTGAAATGTCATTTAAATCGAAATGATTTTGGGAGATCAGTTGTTTGATTTCTTCCACATTCCCCAACAATACCGGAACGGCAATGCAATCGTGCTGTACTTCGTTGGCAGCCCGGAGAACCTTCAGGTTATTCCCCTCGGCAAATACTATTTTCTTCGGATTTTGTTTGGCCCTAACGACAAGGCCATGCAACAACTGGTTATCTAAGCCCATTCGTTGACTCAGTTCAAGTTTATACTGATCCCAGTCTTCGATTGGCTTGCGTGCCACTCCGCTGTCCATCGCCGCCCGGGCAACTGCAGGAGCAACAGTATAAATAAGTCGCGGATCGAGCGGCTTTGGGATAATATATTCCCTGCCAAAGATCAGGTTCGTCGCATTGTACGCTTTGCTTACACTTTCAGGAACTGCTTCTTTGGCAAGCCGGGCAAGGGCATAAACAGCGGCCAGTTTCATTTCTTCATTGATACAGGTTGCCCGGACATCGAGCGCTCCCCTAAATATATAAGGAAACCCAAGCACATTGTTTACCTGATTCGGAAAATCGGAACGCCCGGTTGCCATAATCAAATCAGTACGCACCGACATGGCTTCTTCATAAGGTATTTCAGGATCAGGGTTGGCCATGGCAAAAATGACCGGGTTTTTAGCCATCGACTTCACCATTTCTTTCGAAACTAAGTTGGCTTGCGATAAACCCAGGAATATATCGGATTCTGCCATTGCTTCTGCAAGGGTCCGAACATTCCTGATGGGTAACAAATGCAGCTTTATATTTATTCAAATCATTACGGTCAGCCCGTATTGCCCCTTTCGAATCGAGCATAATCATATTTTCTTTCTTTGCGCCAAGCGAAACAATCAAATTAGCACATGCAATAGCGGCCGCTCCGGCTCCGCTAATTACAATTTTGGCTTCATCAAGCTTCTTCCCCGACAATTCAAGCGCATTGATTATTCCTGCGGAACAAATAATAGCAGTTCCATGCTGATCGTCGTGCATCAGCGGAATCTGGACTTCACGTTTGAGCCTTTCTTCCACTTCAAAGCACTCAGGAGCTTTAAAATCTTCCAGATTAATTCCGCCAAAAGTGACAGCGATATTTTTTACTGTTTCGACAATTGCATCCACATTCTTGTTGTCAATTTCAATGTCGAAAACATCTATGTCGGCAAATATCTTAAACAGGAAGCCTTTGCCCTCCATGACCGGTTTGCCTGCACCAGCGCCTATATCGCCCAATCCGAGCACAGCTGTTCCATTCGAAATAACAGCAACCAGGTTTCCTTTTGAAGTGTATTTGTAGATATCATCAAAATTCTTTTCTATTTCCAGACAAGGATGTGCCACTCCGGGAGAATAGGCCAATGAAAGATCGCGTTGGGTACTGTGCGGCTTGGTAGTTGCCACTTCGAGTTTTCCGGGCCGGCCTTCAGCATGATAGCGCAGGGCGTCTTCTTTGGTAATTTTTGCCATGATACTAAATTTTTCAAGTTCGTTTTACTGATTTAGACTTGACGGTAAATTGTCTATTAAATATAAAAAGAATTTCTCTGATTTTAATATAATGTAGTGCTTATAATTTAAAGCAATGAAGATTTGCGACTCAGACCTGAAAGATCTGAATCAATAATAAATGTCCTCTCCCAAGTAAAAGTTTACAATTTAGCTCTTTGATATTGTAAAGGCCATGACAATGTCATCTTCTAAAACCCGTGCGGCACGTGCAATGCAAAATACGGGTCCCGAAGTGATGCCCTTGCGATTAATGACAAGATCAGCCTGTCCCCTTAGATAAAATATCTTCTGCCTGTTGCACCTCTGTTATTAATCCGACGGCTCCGGTTAAAATCCCTGATCTCATTTTTAATCCGCTCAGCAAAAGCCACCTGGTAACCCAGACCAACTGGAATTTTTGCATAAGGCACCAATCCACCCGATGAACAGTCAATCAGATCAACACCTTGCTCTTTTAAAATTTTTGAAAGTTGTACCGCCTCATCAATATTCCAGCCCCCTTCTGCCCAATCGGTAGCCGATATCCGCACAAACAAAGGAAGGTTTTGAGGCCATACCGTTTGTACTTCTACGACAATTTCCAGCAGAAGTCGTATCCGGTTTTCGAAACTACCACCATAACTATCTGTTCGGTGGTTACTTAATGGCGAAAGAAACTGATGAATCAAATAACCATGTGCCGCATGTATTTCAATCAGCTTATAACCCGACTGAAAAGCCCTTTGCGCAGCAGCTTTAAAATCAGCTATTACCTTCAGAATTCCATCCGCATCCAACGCTTGCGGAGCATTATCTTCCGTATTAAACGCTTTCGCTGACGACGAAACCGTAGTCCAGCCACCCGCATCCTCTTTAAACTGTTTACTTCCTTCCCAAGGTGTTGCACAACTTGCTTTGCGACCGGCATGAGCCAGTTGAATGCCTGCCACCGCACCTTGTTTGTGAATAAAAGCGGTAATGCTTTGTAACTTCTCAATATGCTCCTCTTTGTATAAACCCAAATCGGCAGGAGTAATCCGCCCTTCAGGTGAAACAGCAGTTGCTTCCTGAATAATTAACGCGGCACCACCAACCGCGCGGCTACCGTAATGCACCAAATGCCAATCATTGGCAAATCCATCGGTAGCAGAATACTGGCACATGGGAGAAATAGTAATCCGGTTTTTGAGCGCGACTTCTTTTATTGTAAGCGGAGATAATAGTTTCGACTTCATTGAAATTCTTGTTTAAGATGATTGCTTTTCAAGCTCAAATAACAAATGTCTTCAATGAGAAGTTCTACTTCACCGATGATTTCCGAATTACCAACATTGTATTCAGGATAACCTGATCTGGTTTTGCTTCCGGATTTTCAATGCAACGGAAGAACAATCGTGCCGCCTCCTGTCCGATCTCAAAAGTCGGGTGAGTAATTGATGTCAAGGCCGGATCGACAACTGTTGAATGAAATTCATCAGTAAATCCGACCAAAGCCACATCTTCAGGGATTCGAAGTCCTTGCCGTTTGATTTCCTTCATAGCAGCAAATGCCACCGTATCGTTTATCCCGAAAATGGCATCAGGCCTTTCAGGCAGACTAAGCAGGCGGGCTGTTGCTTTGATAGCATCCTTCGAACTTAAATTGCATTTTACCAGTAATTCAGGATGAAATTCAAGTCCGCAACTCTTTAATCCTGAAATGTATCCCTGGGTTCGTTCCTGGGAAATATTCAGATGATCAGGACCTGCAATATAGGCAATCCGGCGAAATCCGTTTTTGTAAAAGTGCTTCGTGATTTTTCGTGCAGCATCCACATTATCAACCACAACCGAGGGAACTTCACCGGTTCGGCATACCCGATCGAAAAAAACCAGCGGGATATTGTTTTTGATCAACCGGTCGAAATGCTCATATGATTTTGTTTCCTGGCTCAAGCAAACAATTAATCCTTCAACGCGGGTTTTCATCAGGTTTTCAACGGCCTTAATTTCTTTCTGAAGGGTTTCGTTCGACGAGGCAATCAGGATGTAATAGCCTTTTTGTTCAGCAATATCTTCGATTCCGGAAATGATAGACGAATAAAAATGAGTAACCAGATCAGGAACAATTACCCCGATCATTCGGGTGGCTTGTTTCAGCAAACCCATAGCCAGCGGGTTTGGCGTATAATTTAACTCGGCCGCTAGTTTCTGGATTTTTTTCGTCATATCCGGGCTAATATCCGGATGATTGTTGAGTGCCCGGGAAACGGTCGAAATGGAAACTCCAATTTCGTGCGCAATATCCTTTAAAGAAACGTGACTTTTGCCCTTTTCCATAGTCGTTAAACAAAACTATTTTCTCAAGACAAAGCTAACAGATTATTCAGAATTTTATAGTGATCAGTTTCCAGTCTCAATATGCAGCTATGCCAAATCAGTCCATCAAAAACTCAGTCCATCAGTCAGTGAAAAATGTTCCTCAACATTTTTTTGAAGCGCAAACCTTTGCGCAAACCTTTGCACTATTTTATTGAATTTGAACGTATTGTGAGGTAGTTTTTTATGCTGATATTTGCATCAGATAATACAAAAACAAAAATCTGATTCTTTCAAAATCAGCACTTTATTAGAAATAGAATCAGACAATCTGAAATTTAGTTTAACATTAAAAACATAGAAAATGAAAAGAATTGTAGTAGCCGGAGCCGGTGGGTTTATCGGTGGCCATTTAGCCAGAAAACTGAAAGACATGGGAAATGATGTACGTGCGGTTGATAAAAAACCAATGAACCAATGGTATCAGGTTCACACTGACATTGATAACCTCGTGCTTGATTTGAACAGCAAAGAAAACTGCTATACAGCCCTTAACGGATATAACGAAGTATTCAACCTGGCTGCCGATATGGGCGGAATGGGTTTCATCGAAACACACAAAGCTGAATGTATGTTGAGCGTTTTAATCAACACTCACCTGCTGATGGCTGCTAAAGATTTAGGCATCGACCGTTTCTTCTATGCTTCATCTGCTTGTGTTTATAATGGCGACAAACAACAGGAAACTGACAATCCGGGGTTGAAAGAATCTGATGCTTACCCAGCTCAGTCGGAAGACGGATACGGATGGGAAAAACTGTTCTCAGAACGCATGTGCCGTCATTTCCGCGAAGATTACGGAGTGAATACCCGTGTAGCCCGTTTCCACAACGTTTACGGACCTCACGGAACCTGGGCTGGTGGCCGCGAAAAAGCGCCTGCAGCCATGTGCCGCAAAGTATTGGAAGCCGAATTGTACGGAAAAGATGAAATCAACATTTGGGGCGACGGCGAACAAACCCGTAGTTTCATGTACATCACCGATTGTGTTGAAGGTATCATCAAAATCATGTACAGCGACATTATTGAACCAATGAACCTGGGAAGCAGCGAAATGGTTTCAATCAACGAATTGGTTGACATCGTTGAAAAAATCGGAAACATTAAACTGAAAAGGACTTACGATCTGGATGCCCCTAAAGGTGTTCGTGGCCGTAACAGCGATAATACCATGATTCTTGATCTTTTGAAATGGGAACCAACTTTACCTCTTGCAAAAGGGATGAAAGAAACTTACGACTGGATTAAAGAACAGATGATCAGCGGAAACAACAAACATAATTAAGCAAATATTGGCTATTCGCTCTGAGTGGATAGCCAATATTGTCTTGACCAGGCTTGCAACAGTTTTTCAATTTTTCGATCCTTTTTATTGGTTTTCAGGAGAATTGAAAAGCTGTTTGTTCTGGAAATAAAATAACAAAATAACTTATGAGCGATAAAAAAGTATTGGTCAGTGGCTGTTACGATCTGCTGCATGCCGGACACGTTGCCTTTTTTAAAACGGCATCGCAATACGGTAAACTTTATGTCAGTGTTGGCCAAGACGAAAACTTATTCAGGTTGAAAGGTAAAAAGCCTTATTTTTCGCAGGAAGAGCGGGTTTACATGGTTGGTGCAGTAAAATATGTAACCGAAGCATTTGTTTCAACAGGAATGGGAATGCTCGATTTTGAGGAAGACATGAAACGCCTGAAACCTGACCTGTTTATTGTGAATACTGACGGCTTTACCGAAGGAAAAGCACAGATATGCAAGGAGAATAATGTTGAATTAGTTGTTTTGGAGCGTATTCCTGAAGAAGGATTGCCTGCACGTTCAAGTTCAAGTTCTAAAAAAGAGCTTCAATTTCCTTACCGAGTTTGTCTTGCCGGAGGTTGGATGGATCAACCTTGGGTTTCCAAAGTTCATCCCGGTTCGGTAGTTGTTGCCCAAATCTGGCCAACCATCGAGTTCAACGATCGCTCCGGAATGGCCACCAGCTCACGTAAAATTGCCCATGAAATTTGGGGCGGGAAAATTCCTGAAGGTGATCAGGTCCGCAATGCCCAACTTCTGTTTGGAGCCGAAAATCCTCCCGGGAGCCAATACATTTCAGGATCGCAAGATCAACTGGGCATTTTGGTTCCGGGAATCAGCCGGCTTGATTATGATGGCGAATACTGGCCTGCGAACATTGAAAACACCTTCGACAAAGAAACCTGCGAATGGCTATCGAATGTTTTGCATTTAATTCCGATGTCTCCCCGTCCAAACGGATACGATCCGTTGGTCGATCAAAACCTGAAACCCGAATATGTGAAAGAATTGGGCGATGCCGGCCTGAAATGTTACGAGGCTATTCTCTCAAAAAATGTTAACTTGCTTGGCGAATCGATGACCGAGACTTTTTATGCCTGGAAGAAAATACTTCCGAATACAGTTCCCGAATGGGTTCTGGACGAAATGGAAAGCAAATACATCGGTAAATATCCGGGTGCAATAACTTCAGGTTGTGGTGGCGGATATGCCGTTGTTGCTTCGGAAGAAGCCATCGAAGGCGCATTAAAAATTAAAGTTCGTTTTTAAAGAAGTTTGGAGTGAACTAAAGTGTCTAGAATGCCTAAAGTTAAATGAAAAGCAGTATCCCTGTTTTTTATTCCAGGCACTCCGAACTCCAGACACTTTAGGCACTTTTATTTACTTTGCCACTTTTTAAAACTATACGTTATGAGCAACAAACATTGCCTGATTATGGCCGGTGGATCTGGAACCCGTTTTTGGCCAAGAAGCCGCAAGGCAAATCCCAAACAATTTCTGACGATCTTCGGAAACGAGTCGCTGATTCAGGCGACCATCAGCCGTTTTGCCAATTTCATTCCCGACGAAAGTATATACGTCGTTTCAAACAAAGGGCAAAAAGAAGTTCTGGAACAACAAACTTCGAGGCTTCTGAAAGAAAATCTGATTTACGAACCGGTAGGCAAAAATACGCTTCCGGCAATTGGACTGGCAGCTTTGTTTATTACCAAAAACGATCCCGACGGAATCATGATTGTTTCGCCAGCCGACCACCTGACCCAAAACGATAAGCTTTTTCAGGAAACCATTGAATCGGCAGCAAAAATAGCGGAAGAAGAAAATGGAATCGTAACCATCGGAATTACGCCGAATGCCCCGGCAACTGGTTACGGATACATCGAGATTGCCGATGAAATCAAAATTGGTCAGACCATCAAATCGTTTGCGGTCAATCGCTTCGTTGAAAAACCTAATCTGGAAACTGCTCAGTCTTACGTCGACTCCGGAAAGTTCTTCTGGAATGCCGGAATCTTTGTTTTTAAAGTTTCTGTTTTTCTGGAAGCCGTTCAAAAATATGCTCCAAATCTATATTCCGACTTGCAGAAAATTGCAGAAACGATCGGGACTGCAAGCTACGAAGAGGTTCTGGACAAAATTTACAACCAGGTCGATTCCATTTCGATTGACTATGGCATCATGGAAAAAGCGGATAACGTTTTTCTGGTACAGGGTGATTTCGTTTGGAACGATTTGGGAAGTTGGGAAGAAGTTTACAAATACGATCCAACGAAAGACGAAAACCAGAATGCACACGTTGGGGAGGTCATTTTTCAGGATACAAAAAATTCATACGTGTATGCTCCGGGCAGTTTAGTCGCTGTTGTCGGGATGGACGATGTGATTGTGGTGAAAGACGGCGATACCATTTTGGTTTGCAAGCGCGATCAGGCCGAAGAAATTAAAGGCGTGGTCGGAGAAATCACCAGACGAAAGTTGGATCAGTACCTGTAAGCCTTCTTTTAATTCGTGTGCTGAAATAAACTCAGCAAGCAACCTATTCATTGAAATAGACTCTCCTTTTTAGGAGAGTTTCACCATACCTATTCCTTTACCTAAGTAAAATCTTGAATTAAAATTTAAAACTAACACTATGGGAACTAATCTATTCAAAAAAATCAGGCTAACAAGTTTGCTTTTTATTGTACTCGGAATATCAGTTTCAGCACAACCGAAAAAAGCGCTTCCGGCCAAGTTTACAACTACCGATGAATCGTTCAAAGAGTACCAATATCCCGAATGGTTTCGCGATGCCAAATTCGGCATCTGGGCACATTGGGGACCACAGGCTGTTCCTCGCGAAGGCGATTGGTATGCACGCAACATGTACATCCAAGATGGAAAATGGGAATCGCGGCAATACGAAGACCACCTGAAAAAATACGGGCATCCATCCAAATTCGGGTATAAAGACATTATTCCACTCTGGAAAGCCGAACGTTGGGATCCTGAAAAACTGATGGCCTTGTACAAAAAAGTAGGTGCCAAATATTTTGTGAGTATGGGAACTCACCACGACAACTTCTTCCTGTGGAACTCGAAACTTCATAAATGGAATTCGGTAAACATGGGTCCGAAAAAGGACGTTGTTGGACTTTGGCAACAAGCTGCGAAGAAAGAAGGGTTGCGCTTTGGCGTTTCTGAACATCTGGGCGCGAGCTACACCTGGTTTCAGGCTGCCCGTGGCGCCGACAAAACCGGGCCAATGGCCGGAGTTCCTTACGATGGAAACGATGAACAATATGCTGATTTGTACCACAAAAAAACTGCTCCGGACGATAAAGACTGGCTGACAAAAGATCCTGAAAATCAGAAAGACTGGTTGGCCAAAATCACCGAACTGATTGACATGTACCATCCTGATTTGCTTTATTCTGACAGTGAATTGCCTTTTGGCGAAGTTGGACGAACCATGCTGGCGCATTACTACAATCAGGATATGGCTAAAAAACGGTGGAAAACTCAATGCTGTTTACACTGCTAAATTACGTCCGTCACAAGGCCGGTGGGTACAGGATGTGGAGCGCGGAGCGCTGGATTCAATCAGTCCGTTTCCGTGGCAAACCGATACCTCCATTGGCGACTGGTATTACCGTACTGGCCAGAAATACATGACCGGAACCGAAGTCATCCAGATGTTGGTTGATATTGTAAGTAAAAACGGCAACCTGCTCATCAATGTAGTTCAAACTCCGGAAGGCGATCTTGAACCAGACGTAATGAATATCCTCAACGAAATCGCACAATGGACACCTGTAAACGGCGAAGCCATCTATGGAACACGTCCATGGAAAATCTACGGCGAAGGCCCCTCAACCTCAAAAAATCAGGCCAAAGGACAATTTGGCGGAGTGAAAGACGTGCGTCCATACGATTCGAACGACATTCGTTTCACAACCAAAGGTGAAACTCTTTATGCTTTCTGCATGAGCAAACCATTGGGCGATATTAAAATTACTTCGCTGGGAAAAAACTCCAAAGTGAACAGCAAAACTGTCGCTTCAGTTAAAATGCTGGGAAGCAAAGAGAAACTGACCTGGAAACAGGAAGGTGATGCTTTAGTAATTACCAAACCCGCCCAATTACCCGAATGGCAGGTCGCTACTCTGAAAATTGAATTCAAGAAATAGTTATTTTCTGATAACGATTCTAAACCGAAATGCCCGTATGAACGCTATTTGTTCATACGGGCATTTTCCATTCTATTATCTGAGATTCAACGTCAACGATCTATTTTTCATTTGCTGAACTTTTCATTCCCAAGGACTTGTTTCCCTGAAATCAATCGGCACAGATAAATTCCTTTCCGAAGTGCATTCACATTCACGCTAATCTGTTGTCCTGGTTCAACATAGTACAACTTTTGAAGTAAAACAACCCTTCCGGAAATATCAATAATTTCAACCTGCAATTCGTTCAGACTGCTTCCTGAATATTGAATATTCAGTACATCAGTCACCGGATTTGGGAAAAGCTTCGTTGAAGCGATAACCCGATCGGAGCTCAGATATGTAGCAAGCGATCTCAGCGAAATATTCTCTGCATAAACCACATTTCCCGAGGCATCTTTCAATATCAGATTGGATTGGCTGGTTCCGCAGTTGATTGAATTGAGCGGAATACTGTCGCTTCTGACCATGGTTCCGTCGCAAAGCCTCCATTCCACCGTATAGTTTTTGTTGCTCAAATCGTACTGAACCTGCCAATTGTCGCGGGCGCCGGTAATGTACCAGTTAATCGGAACTTCGGTCACCGTACCATCCGAATTAAAAATAAATGTTCCTGAAACAATGGTTCCATCCGGAGTTGTCGCTTTTACGGAGTAGGATTGGGTCGGGCAAAGTCCCTTCACCTCCTGACCTTCAACACCATTTGACCAAACGTAATGGCTGGCGTTAATGAGCGAATCTTTCAGGTAAACCTGGGCCATGGCGTATCCGGCACACGACGACATTTGCATCGGGAAACTCGATTTGTAGCGCATAGCATAACCATTAACCACAGGCTTTTCAGTGTAAACAGTGTCAACTTTTGGTTCAGTTACATAGATGGTTTCGCACCAGGTACTTGAGCAACTATCGGCAGTATAAATAGTCAGGCAAACCTTTTGCATAGGTTTCTGAAAATCAAAATTAACCTGAGGTTCGGCTTCGGTGCTGGTTGTACCATCTTCGAATTTCCACAGCCGTCGAATAACTTTTCCTTCCGACACATCGAGCAGTTTATAAGGAATTACCTCAGGTATAGTAATCAGATCGGTTGGCCGATAGTATTTAAACCAGGCGTGACACTGATTTACCGGATCGACCGGATTTGTTTTCATGTAAATATCGATAGTTTCGCAGTACGACACGATGCAGCCAGTAGTTGTTTTTACCGTGAGGCAAACTTTACGGAATGGATTTGGATCGGCAAGCGGATTGTTGCCAAGCGGAAGATTAAAGATGTGCGTTGGTTTAGCTTCGCTGCTTGTAGTTCCGTCGCCAAAATCCCATTTCCATTCAACCGCTTCGGGCGATGCTTTCGAATAAAAATCCAACACCAATGCCGGAACCAGCGTCTTGATATTGTAATTTACAGAATAACCAAAGGCAGTGTAGCATTCAGCCGGATCAACAATCGGTTTATTGGGATTGACTACATATACCGCATCACAGAAAGTGTCCATGCAATTATTCTTCCCTGAAACGGTGAGGCAAACTTTACGTTCTTTTTGTTTGAGATCGAAAGTTACGACCGGCTCTTTCTCTGAACTGGTTTTTCCATTGTCGAATTGCCAGGTATATTTCAGAGAATCGCCTTCAGAAAGATTGGTCAACTGAAATGAAGCTGTTCCTCCAATCGAATCGTAAGCCGTTTGATAATATTTAAACCTTGCCGTGCAATCGGGGGCAACATATGGAGTTCCATCCATGATATTAATTATCTCAGAATAAAAGCTTTTGCAACCGTCTGAAGTCAATACGGTCAAGCTAACCGTGCGGTATGGACTGATCTTTACAGTCGGGCTGATTACTGGGTGATTAAAAACGAACATTGGATTTTGCTCGCGGCTGGTGTTTCCATCTCCAAAATCCCAATACCATTCTTTTACCAGTCCTTCAGACCGGTCGTAAAAATTGATGGCAGTTGCTGCCACAAGTGTCATCACCTTGTCGTTTACAGCGTATTTAAACTGAGCCTTGCAATTGCCATTGGTGATGCTGGTTTGTGCGCCGGTCATCAGGGCCGACAACATCAGCGCAAATAGTAAAAGTTTTCTCATAAGTGCAGTTTTTTGAACATTGATATTGACTAGACGGAACATCACGCTAAAAGGTTGCGCAACAACTTCAAGGACTTGAAAATCGGAGGTGGAATTAGGGTGCAAAAAATTAAATTACTTTTACAGAATAACATCAGAATTACCAGAAATGAAACAGCATATCGCACAAATTGCCCTGGTAGTGGCCGACTACAATGAAGCCATTGAGTTTTATTGCCAAAAATTACATTTCAGATTAGTTGAAGATACGGTTTTGAGCGAAACCAAACGTTGGGTAAGGATTGCGCCTCCCAATTCGTCGGGTTGTTGCCTTTTGCTGGCTAAAGCTGCCAGCGACGAACAATTGTCTCGGGTTGGCAATCAAACTGGTGGAAGGGTTTTCCTATTTCTTCACACCGACGATTTCAAGCGAGATTATCAGAACCTGTTGGATCAGGAAATCCGGATTGTTCGCGAACCTTCGGCTGAACCTTATGGCACGGTTGCTGTTTTTGCCGATCTGTACGGAAATCTATGGGACTTGATAGAGCCTTCCTAAAAAAGAGCACTGTTTTGGAATTTCAGTTTCATAAAAAATGGTTGTCCTAGGTTGTCGCAACCAAAACGAAGCATCGATTTTCAGGATTAAGCTTCAATTATTGAAATCAGGAAGTTCAGAAATGACCAGTTTCAAAGAGGTGTTTGATACTTCTACTTCACAAAATATTAGCTAAAGCGGTGATTAAATGATCATTTCGATTGTTTACAAGATGGATAAAGGCAGAAAAATTGCAAAACACTAAATTAAAAGTGTACATTTGGAGAAAATACTGAATTGAGAATTAGAGCATTGAATTGCTTTTTACACCAAGATTATATTTGTACATAAAATTAAATTGAAAAATGAGTAGATCACAAGAATCGTTCAACAAAAAAGAAGTAAGAAATAAGAAAGAGAAAAAGAGAAAAGAAAAAGAAATGAAAAAGCTGACCCGGAAAGATAGCGATAAGGGTAGCTTTGACGATATGATTGCATATGTTGACGAAAATGGGATGATCACTTCAACTCCTCCGGATCCATCCCTGAAAAAAGTAATTAACCTGGAAGATATCGAAATCAGTATACCTAAGAGCGATCCAAATCAAATAATCGATCCGATCAGAAAAGGCTCAGTAACTTTCTTCAACAACACCAAAGGTTTCGGGTTTATCCGCGATTTGGAAACTCAGGAAAGCGTTTTTGTGCACGTAAACAACCTGCTTGAAGACATTAAAGAAGGAAACCTGGTTAATTACGAAGTAGAAATGGGGCAAAAAGGACCAACAGCCGTTCAGGTAAAACTTTACAAAGAGCCTAAGCCGGTTGCCGTTCAAGCACCACAACCACCGCAACCTCCAACCGAATAATCACAATTATACTGAGAACCAGCTATTCAGCCTGATACGGGCTGAGTAGAATTTTCTCGGTCTTCTGTTTTTCGTTGGTCACCACATTTACCAGATAGATTCCGCTTTTCAGGTTACTGACATTGATGTGCGAATCGCTCCCGGTTAATTCACAAGCTTTCACGAGCTTTCCGCTCAAATCAACAATCCGCAGGTTCCCCTTTCCTAAATATTCAGGAAGCAAAACCCGGATACTTCTGTATTTAGCCTCCGGAATAATCTGAATATCAGCAATCAGCGAAACATGCGGTACCGAATTTACAACATCGGCTTTGGCAATCAGCCACTTGTCGGGATCGAACTCAATTTTGTCAACCGCACTTTCGGCTATTGTAAACTCCTGATTTTGGTTTGTGTTATGCAAACGCAAGTCGGTATATTTTCCGTTTTTCCAAACCCTCACCGGAATGTGCATCTCGAAAAAGCCAACCGACGAATTTGAAGAAGACTGACTAATCCGCAGCTTTTGCTTCCCAAAATCGCCATAATCAGTATAGTAGGTAAGCCGGTAAATTGGATATCCTTCGCCATAATACCAATCCTTGAAAAATTCGGTGAAAGAAGTATCGGCAACGGCCTCCATATGTTTCACCAGTTTTTCCTGACGGGCAAATCCGTTCGCAATCTCCGGATCATTCAAATAATTTTTCATGCCTTTGAAGAAAACGGAATCGCCCATTTCCCAACGGAGCATATGCAGCAAATAAGCTCCTTTCGAATATGATAGCCGTCCATTGAAAATCCGGCTGACATCAGTAGTGTCGGGTACATATACTGAACCGTCTGGTGAGGAAGTAATGCGTTTGATCTGATTATCTTTCCAGGTCGGCCAGTATTGCCCGTTCAGCAGGTTTTCGAAGGTCAGACCGGTTAAGTAGGTTGCGAAACCTTCGTTTAGCCAGATGTCGTGCCAACTGGCCAGCGTAATGTAATCGCCAAACCATTGATGAGCCATTTCGTGCGCCACCAGCTCAAAATCAAGGTTCGTCATGAAACTCATGGTTTGGTGCTCCATTCCCCCACCCCAGCCAAACTGCGCATGTCCGTATTTTTCGCTGGCAAACGGATAGGTTATGAACTTCTTATTGTAGAACGAAAGAATGTTCAATATATCCGCTGATTTGCTTTTCGCCGTGGTGAGATATTCCGGATAAACGTAATTGAGAACTTCGATCTTTTTGCCGTTGGGCAAATCCAGAAAGTCGGAATACGTTTGATAATTCGTTACGGCAATGCCAATCAGATAAGTGGCTATCGGAAACCGATGCGACCAATGAGCAGTGCGATTTAGTCCTGATACTTTATCTTCAACCAATTTCCCGTTGCTGGCTGCCTTGTATTTCTGCGGACAAGTGATGTAAACATCAATCGAATCAATTTTATCGCTCAAACTCTCCTTGCAAGGCCACCAATCCTTTGCCCCATAAGGCTCTGATAAAGTCCAGATAATCGGATCAGTATTGTGTTTCGAAGATACAAACGAACCCATGCCGTTCTGAAGAGGCGCGCCGTGATAAAAAACCTCAGCAGAAGCAACCGTGCTTTTACTTGCGACCGAAGGTAAAGTAATACTGATTTTATTTGCTGAATGCTGAAAAGCAATCTTCTTCTGGTTATACCTAATGGAATCAACAGTCATCTCATCTGCCAAATCGAACTGAAGCTGTGTAAGGTTGTCTTTCAGGAATTTTACCGATGAAAAGACTGACCCCGAAATGTAATTTACGGCAGGATCAATCGTAAAATTCAGCCGTTGATAAATTACATCAGTTGATGCATAATCGGCTGATTCAGTAAATCCGGCTGATTTCTGATAAGCACGGCTGTCGATGAAAGCTGCCTTATCATTAAAATCAGGATCGGGAGCCTGTGCCCAAACGAACTGAAACGCAAAAACCAAAATCAGGAAGATAAATTTCTTCATTGTACAAAAATTGATACCATTCAACGAATGTACAAATTAACATTCAGGCATTAATCCCAGTTCAAATAAAAAGCCGGGCAATCTGAGATTCAGTCTGCCCGGCTACGATCTGTTTTCTGTACTTGTTATTCGTTTCTGATCGGCTTTATTTTCAACAAAACTACTTCTCAATTTTGTGAAACGATGTCAAAAAGAAACAACAAAGCAAAAAGAATCTAAAATTTTGTTAATCAGGTTAAATCTGACTTCATTTTGGTAAATAGATCGCTTCGAAAATCCATCTTTCGGAAAATGTTTGCTACCTTACCTTAAAATTTTAAAAGCCCAAACAATGGCAAAGAATAAAAAACATAAACTAGAGAAACTGGTCGAATCGTTTAATAAACCAAAACTCAAAAATGCAATCCTGACCGTTTTTTACGATAATCCGGAACGAACATACAACTACAAACAAATAGCTGAACTGCTCAAGATTAAAGATCCTGAAATTACCAAACTGGTTTTTGTGGTGTTGGAAGAACTGACCGAAACCAAGAACCTTCACAGCGTTCAGCGTGGAAAATACAAACTGCAATCGAGCAGTAAAGCTATTCTGGGAAAAATTGAAATACAGCCACAAGGATTTGCCTATGTGGTTTCCGAAGAGTTTGATAAACCGGTTTTGGTTTCGAGCCGTAACCTGAACCACGCGATGGAAGGCGACAAAGTCAAGGTTCAATTATTTGCCATTCGCAAGAAGCAACAGGTGGAGGGCGAAGTCGTTGAAATTGTGGAACGTGCTAAATCCACTTTTGTCGGAACCATTTCCAAATCGAACAATTACGCCTTTTTTATTCCTTCCGGAAAAACCGGATTCGACTTATTTATCCCAAACGAAAAGCTGAACGGCGCGAAAGACGGGCAAAAAGCGATCGCAAAGATCACGGAATGGCCAGCCCGCGCCAAGAATCCGTTTGGCGAAATTATTGAAGTGTTGGGTAATGTTGGCGACAACAACACCGAAATGCATGCGATTTTAGCTGAATACGACTTGCCTTTGCGGTTTCCCGAAAATGTGCTGAAAGCAGCCGAAAAAATACCTGATGAAATTCCCGCAGAAGAAATTCTTCGTCGTCGCGATATGCGCGGAGTAACCACGTTTACTATCGACCCGAAAGATGCCAAGGATTTCGACGATGCACTTTCGATCCAGAAGCTTGAAAATGGATTCTGGGAAATTGGCGTTCACATTGCCGATGTTTCATACTATGTGACCCCGGGAACAATCCTCGACGACGAAGCTTACGAGCGTGCGACTTCCGTCTATCTGGTCGATCGTGTGGTTCCGATGCTTCCTGAAAAACTGTCGAACGGCGTATGTTCACTCCGCCCGAATGAGGATAAGCTTTGCTTTTCGGCCATTTTTCAGCTCGACGACGAAGCCCAAATTCACCACCAATGGTTTGGCCGAACGGTGATTCATTCGGACAAACGATTTGCCTACGAAGATGCACAAGCGATTATCGAAACCGGCGAGGGCGAACTCAAAGACGAGGTGCTTTCGATGAACCAGTTGGCTGTAAAACTGCGCGAAAACCGCTTCAAACACGGGTCGATTGCTTTTGAACGGGTTGAAGTGAAATTCGACATCGACGAAAACGGTAAGCCACTTTCGGTGTATTTCAAAGAAGCCAAAGAAAGTAATCAGTTGGTCGAAGAATTTATGCTTCTGGCCAATAAACGGGTGGCCGAATTCATTGGTAAAACCGACGATAAAAAGCCGGCACGAACATTCGTTTACCGTATCCACGACAAGCCAGACCCTGATAAACTGATGAATTTTAACCATTTCATTCATAAGTTTGGTTACGGATTGCAATTGGGAACACCCGGACAGATTTCAAAATCGATGAACCTGCTGATGACCAATGTGAGAGGAAAAAACGAACAGAATGTAATCGAAACGCTGGCCATCCGGACCATGGCCAAAGCGGTGTATTCAACCCGCAACATTGGGCATTACGGACTTTCATTCGAATATTATACGCATTTTACTTCGCCTATTCGGCGTTACCCCGATGTGATGGTGCACCGGCTTCTCGAACGCTATCTGGATGGTGGAAAAACTGCCAATGCCCAGAAATACGAAGACATGTGCAAGCACTCGTCGGATATGGAAAACAAAGCGGCCAGCGCCGAACGGTCGTCGATCAAGTACAAACAAGTTGAGTTTATGCAGGATAAAATCGGCGAGGAATTTTCAGGAGTTATTTCAGGAGTTACCGATTGGGGAATTTACGTTGAACTGGAAAATAAGTGCGAAGGAATGGTTTCGGTTAGTACGCTCGATGATGACTTTTATATCTTCGATGAGAAGAACTATTGCCTGATTGGGCGTCATGCCCACCGCAAATTCCAGTTGGGCGATGTGGTGCAGGTTGAAATTGCCAGGGCAAATCTCGAAAAGAAACAGCTCGATTTCAGGTTAGTAAAAGAAAAAAACAGCGAGGTGAAAACTCAGTTTTTTCGTCCGGAGCATAAAAAAAAGGGGCGAAGATTATAAAAATTAGAAAATGTAGCCTTTCTTTGTGGTAACTTGAGTCATTTTTCTAGTTTGAAATAAAACTTATATTTGTTTACTGATTGAAATAATCCTTTAGTTATGGCAATGAACTTTGAAAGTGGGACAAACAAAAAAGATGCAAACCGCGAAAGCATTTTGAAAATTGCCCAGGAAATATTCAGCAAATACGGATACAAAAAAACAACACTCGACGATATCGCTAACGCTGTCCGTAAAGGGAAAAGCTCACTTTACTATTACTTCACCAGTAAAGAGGATCTTTTTCAGGAAGTTATACAGAAGGAAGTTGACATTTTGCGACGGGAACTCGACATCGTAGTTAACCGCAATACCGATCCGGTTGATAAGCTGAGAGATTATATTCTCACCAAACTGACCACGTTCCGTGGAATGGCTAATTTTTACAACGCGCTTGAAAACGATGTTACCGCGATTGAATTCATCGAAAACATCAAGCACAAACATCAGCAGGAAGAAATCAGGATGATTAAACGAATCCTCATCGAAGGGGTTCGCAAAAACATTTTCGAAGTTTACGACCTAACCCTTGCCGCTATAGGTATTACCACTGCTATCAAGGGATTGGAAATGCCGCTGGCTGCCGGCGATTACAGCAAAGTTAACCTCGAACAAAGTGTTGATAATATCGTGAAGATTCTGTGCTACGGAGTTATGAAAAGATAATTTCCATCATCTTATACTAATTTATAGGGTTTAATCTTATGGATTAACCCTATTTTTTTTCGTCCAATTATATACCTAAATTTATTTTATCAAAACCGCTTACAACTTTAGTTGTTCTAATATCGACGCTAATGAATGGAGCTAAATCTTCGTTCCTGAAACAATTTGAACTCACCGCAAGACGATAGAGTTCTGCGATAAACAAATAGGAAACACAATTAATTAAAATTACAGAAAATGAAAAATTTTAGAGCATTAACAGCGATTGTATTATGTGGTACAATTCTTTTGAGTAGCTGTTCAACAACCAAAAATTCGACAAAAGGTGGGGTTATTGGCGGAGCAGGTGGCGCACTCTTAGGCGCCGGAATTGGCGCTTTGGTTGGCCATGGAAAAGGTGCAGCAATTGGGGCAGCCGTTGGTGGTGCCGTTGGCGCTGGTGCAGGAGTAGTAATTGGGAAAAAAAATGGATAAGCAAAAAGCTGAATTGGAGAAAATCGAAGGAGCAAAAGTTGAGACTATAACCGATGCGAATAACCTTCAGGCCATTAAAGTGACTTTCGATAGCGGCATTTTA
>CAXXPT010000029.1:0-348479 GCA_963676375.2 Prolixibacteraceae bacterium | reverse complement strand
TAGTTACCGGTAGTTTTTGAGCAGCTAAACGAAGTGCTTCCTTTGCAACCTCATAAGGAACTCCATCTGCTTCAATCAATATTCTACCTGGTGTAATCGGAGCAACGAATGCTTCCGGAGCACCTTTACCTTTACCCATACGTACCTCTGCAGGTTTCTTAGTAATAGGTTTATCGGGGAAAACACGGATCCAAATTTGACCCTGACGTTGCATGTGACGTGTAACGGCAACACGGGCAGCCTCAATCTGGCGTCCGGTAAGCCACGTCTCTTCCAACGATTTAATACCAAAAGATCCAAATGCCAACTGGTTGCCGCGTTGAGCCAGTCCTTTCATTTTTCCCTTTTGTACTCTTCTGAATTTTGTCTTTTTCGGTTGTAACATCCTTCTTTACTTCTGAAAGGTTTACAAATTATTTTCTTTTTTTCTTAAATCCGCCACCTTTTGGTGCACCTTCGTTTGGACGTCTTCCTTCAGGTTTCTGTCCTACGTTTGGTGAAAGGTCACGCTTTCCATAAATCTCACCTTTGCAGATCCAAACTTTTACACCGAGTAAACCGGTTTTAGTAAGGGCTTCTGCCAGTGCATAATCTATATCAGCTCTCAGAGTGTGCAATGGAGTACGACCATCTTTGTACATTTCTGAACGTGCCATTTCAGCGCCGTTTAAGCGGCCTGAAACCTGAATTTTGATACCCTGTGCTCCCATTCTCATGGTTGAAGCAATAGCCATTTTAGTGGCACGACGGTAAGCAATCTTACCTTCAATCTGACGTGCAATGTTAACTGCTACGATTTTGGCATCTAATTCCGGACGTTTGATTTCAAAAATGTTGATCTGAACTTCCTTGTTAGTGATCTTCTTCAGTTCTTCTTTCAGTTTATCAACTTCCTGACCACCCTTGCCAATAATAATACCGGGCCTTGAGGTGTGAACAGTGATAGTAATAAGCTTCAGTGTGCGTTCAATAATAATCTTGGAAATGCTTGCTTTTGCCAAACGGGCATTCAAATATTCCCTGATTTTAAAATCTTCCACGAGCTTATCGCCATAGTTGTTTCCACCGAACCAATTGGAATCCCATCCTTTGATGATTCCTAAACGATTAGCGATTGGATTAACTTTTTGTCCCATGTATTATTATTTATTCTGTTACTTTTTCTTCAATTAAACTACCAAGACTAACGGTCACATGATTAGATCTTTTCTTGATCCTGTGAGCACGTCCCTGCGGAGCAGGCATTAATCTTTTCAATATTCTTCCTGAATCAACAGAAATAGTTTTCACAATCAAATTACTTTCTTCCAGACGACTTCCTTCGTTTTTAGCTTGCCAGTTAGCAATAGCTGACATTACTAATTTTTCAAGTCGGCGTGATGATTCTTTTGATGAAAACTTTAGTACATCAAGAGCTCTGTTCACTTCCATTCCGCGAACCATGTCGGCTACAAGCCTCATTTTGCGCGGTGAAGTAGGACAATTCTTCAAAACAGCAAAATACTGCTGTTTCTTAGCTTCCTTTAGTTCGTTTGCACTATTTCTTTTTCTAGCACCCATCGTGAATTTCTTTAAATCTTAGCCTTATTTTTTACCTTTGGAATGGCCCCTGAAGGTTCTTGTAGGTGCAAATTCACCAAATTTATGACCAACCATATTTTCAGTCACATAAACAGGAATGAATTTATTCCCGTTATGAACTGCGATGGTTTGCCCTACAAAGTCAGGAGAAATTACTGAAGCTCTGGCCCAGGTTTTGATTACCGCCTTTTTGTTCGTTTCATTCATCGCCAGAACTCTGCGTTCGAGCTTGAAATCGATAAAAGGACCTTTCTTTAATGAACGACTCATATTCTTCTCCTTTTAATTATTTCTTGCGTTTTTCTACAATGTACCTGTTAGAAGCTTTTTTCTTAGCACGGGTTTTGAAACCTTTAGCTAACAAGCCTTTACGTGAACGTGGATGTCCACCCGAAGAACGGCCTTCTCCACCACCCATTGGGTGATCGACAGGGTTCATAGCCACACCTCTAACGCGTGGTCTTCTACCTAACCATCTTGAGCGGCCAGCTTTTCCTGAACGTTCAAGGTTGTGATCGGAGTTTCCAACAATTCCTACTGTAGCACGACAAGTTACAAGAACCATTCTTGCTTCGCCCGAAGGCAATTTCACGATAGCGTACTTTCCTTCTCTCGAAGTTAACTGAGCATACGTTCCGGCACTACGAGCCATCACACCTCCCTGACTGGGATGAAGTTCAATGTTGTGAACCAAGGTTCCCAAAGGAATTTCGGCAAGTGGCAATGTATTGCCTACTTCAGGTGCGATACCACTTCCAGTTTCTACTTTCTGCCCAACATTTAAACCATTGGGAGCAAGCATGTACCGTTTCTCTCCATCTGGATAAACCAGAAGAGCAATACGGGCTGTGCGGTTTGGATCGTACTGAATAGACTCAACAACAGCGGCAATACCATCTTTATCTCTTTTAAAGTCGATAAAACGGTATTTGCGTTTGTGGCCACCACCTATATTCCTCATCGTCATGCGACCACCGGCATTTCTACCGCCGGAACTCGTCATTGGCTTCAACAATGATTTTTCAGGTGTTGATGCAGTAATGGACTCAAAGGTACCAGCAATCTTGTGCCTTTGACCCGGAGTAACTGGATTTAATTTTCTTACTGCCATTTTCTTAATTAAATATTACTATAAAAATCAATAGATTCTCCTTTTGCTATTGTAATAATAGCCTTTTTGCTCATTCCTGTACTGCCAGAGATAACACCGGCTTTGGTAAAACGAGACTTTCTTTTACCTCCATGAATCAAAGTATTTACAGAAGTCACTGAAACGTTATATAAACCTTCAATGGCTTTTTTTATCTGTAACTTATTTGCGTTCCGATTAACGATAAAACCGTAGCGATTAAGACTTTCGGCCTGACCTGTAATTTTTTCGGTAACGATCGGTTTAATTAAAATTTCCATTTTCAGCCTTATTAAATCTTAAAAAATTCTTCAATTTTACTCACAGAACTTTCCAGAACCACAACCTTTTTAGCGTTAAGTATCTGGTAAGTGTTTAATTCTGAGGCAGTTACAACAGAAACTGCCTGTAAATTTCTGGAGGACAAATATATATTTTTATTTTCTTCTGGTAAAACGAAAAGTGACTTTTTATCATTAATTTTCAGATTATTACTGATTTGCACCATTTCGCGGGTTTTCGGAGTTTCAAAATTGAAATCTTCGATCACCAGAATCGATTCCTCGAGAGCTTTGTATGTTAATGCTGATTTACGAGCGAGAGCTTTAACTTTCTTGTTTAATTTGAAGTCATAGTTTCTCGGACGTGGACCAAAAACGCGACCTCCACCACGGAATACAGGAGATTTTACGCTGCCTGCTCTTGCGGTACCGGTACCTTTTTGTTTTTTGAGTTTCCGGGTACTTCCGGATACTTCGCCACGTTCTTTCGCACTGTGGGTTCCTTGTCTTTTATTGGCCAAAATTTGTTTGACATCCAGATAAATGGCGTGGTCACTTGGCTCAATACCGAAAATTTGTTCATCTAAAGTAACAGTTCTTCCGGTTTCTTGTCCTGCTGTATTTAAAACTTTTATTTCCATTACTGATAAATAATTACGAATGAACCTTTAGCACCAGGAATTGATCCTTTAACTACCAATAAATTTGACTCTGGAATTACTTTCAAAACTTTCAGGTTCTGAATAGTAACATTGTCATTACCATCACGACCAGCCATGCGCATTCCAGGGAAAACGCGTGAAGGGTAAGAAGATGCACCTACAGAACCAGGAGCTCTCAAGCGGTTGTGCTGACCGTGTGTACTGTCGCCAACCCCAGCAAAGCCGTGACGTTTTACAACGCCCTGGAAACCTTTACCTTTGGTTACACCCTGAACATCAACCCAACCTTCTTCATCGATTGAATCTACAGTTACAACATCACCAAGTTTAAACTCGCCATCAAGTTCTTTGAACTCGATTAGTCTCTTTTTTGGCTCTGTTCCAGCTTTTTTGAAATGTCCCAATTCGCACTTGTTGGTATGTTTCTCTTTTTTGTCTTCATACCCAAGCTGAACTGAATCATAGCCGTCAGTTGCCACCGATTTCACTTGTGTAACCACACAAGGACCGGCTTGGATCACAGTGCATGGGATGTTTTTCCCCTCAACACTGAATACGGAAGTCATTCCGATTTTTTTACCGATTAATCCTGCCATTTTTTTTGTTTTTACAGGTTATCAAACTTTAATTTCTACTTCAACGCCACTTGGTAATTCAAGCTTCATTAAGGCGTCGATTGTTTTTGCTGTTGAACTGTAAATGTCGATCAAACGTTTGTAAGACGACAGCTCGAATTGTTCCCTTGATTTTTTGTTAACAAAGGTTGAACGTAATACAGTAAAAATACGTTTGTGAGTAGGAAGCGGAATTGGTCCGCTTACTACTGCACCTGTAGTTTTAACTGTTTTTACGATCTTTTCAGCCGACTTGTCCACCAAGTTGTGATCATACGATTTCAGCTTAATTCTGATCTTTTGACTCATAGTGAGAAATAATAATACAGTTTATAATTATAATAAGTCTGTTCTTCCTTTAAGGTCTTCAAGAACCTTAGTAGCGAGTAATTTTGGTAACTCAACGTATTTTGCAAATTCCATCGAAGAAGTTGCACGACCTGATGACAATGTACGAAGCACAGTCACATATCCGAAAAGTTCAGAAAGCGGAACCAATGCTTTGATTACACGGGCACCCGATTTTTCTTCCATTCCTTCAATCTGACCACGACGACGGTTCAAGTCACCGATGATGTCACCCATGTATTCTTCAGGAGTTACAATTTCGCATTTCATGATTGGTTCAAGTAACCTTGGACCAGCTTTTCCTGCAGCGGTTTTGAATGCCTGACGGGCACAAATTTCGAACGATAAAGAATCCGAGTCAACAGCATGGAAACTACCGTCGAGAAGGGTTACTTTAAGGCTGTCAACAGTGAATCCGGCCAAAGGACCGTTTGCCAATGCTGATTCGAAACCTTTTGCAACTGAAGGGATATATTCGCGAGGAATGTTACCACCTTTTACAGCATCAACGAACTGAAGTCCGGTTTTGCCTTCATCAGCTGGTTCGACACGAACGATGATATCAGCGAATTTACCACGACCACCGGATTGTTTCTTGAATACTTCGCGAATTTCAACCGATTTGGTGATGCATTCTTTATAGGCAACCTGAGGAGCTCCCTGGTTACACTCTACCTTAAATTCACGGCGCAAACGGTCAACAATGATTTCGAGGTGAAGCTCACCCATACCACGGATAACGGTCTGTCCTGAATCAGGATCAGTATTTACTTTAAATGTTGGATCTTCTTCAGCAAGTTTATACAAGCCTTGATTCAGTTTATCCAAATCTTTCTGAGTTTTAGGCTCAATAGCGATACCGATAACTGGTTCAGGGAAATCCATACTTTCAAGTACAACCGGATTATCTAAATCAGATAAAGTATCACCTGTACGGATATCTTTAAATCCAACAGCAGCACAAATATCACCAGCTTCGATTACATCAATCGGGTTCTGCTTGTTTGAGTGCATCTGGTAAATACGTGAAATACGTTCCTTTTTACCGGTTCTGGAATTGAATACCGAGTCACCTGCGGTAATTTTTCCTGAATACACACGAATAAAGCACAAACGACCAACATAAGGGTCGGTAGCAATTTTGAATGCCAGTGCAGCCAAAGGTTCGTTTACATCAGCATGACGAATGATTTCAACATCTTCATCATACTCTGTTCCAATAATTTCACCTTTATCCAACGGACTTGGAAGGAATGCACAAACAGCATCCAACAAATGCTGAACACCTTTATTTTTGAAAGCGGAACCACACATCATCGGAATGATTGACATGCTGATTGTAGCTTTGCGGATAACCGTCAACATCTGCTCAACAGTGATTGACTCCGGATCTTCGAAGAATTGTTCGAGCAACACGTCATCGTGTTCGGCAACCGCTTCAACCAATTTAGCACGGTAATCATTCGAAATCTCAACCATATTCGCTGGGATATCTTCCGTATAATAGGTAGTTCCTAAAGTTGCATCATCTTTCCAGCGGATGGCTTTCATCTCAATCAAATCGATCACGCCTTCAAACGTTTCTTCTGATCCGATAGGAAGAGTGATTGGAACCGGATTAGCTCCCAATTTTTCTCTAACTTCTGCAACTACGTTATAGAAGTCAGCTCCTGAACGGTCCATTTTATTAACGAACCCGATACGAGGAACACCATATTTTTCAGCCTGACGCCAAACCGTTTCTGATTGAGCCTCAACACCACCTACCGCACAAAACAATGCAACAGCACCATCTAAAACACGCAATGAACGTTCAACTTCAACAGTGAAGTCAACGTGTCCCGGGGTATCGATGATGTTAATTTTATGCTCTGTATCCTGATATTTCCAGAATGTTGTAGTAGCAGCAGAAGTAATGGTAATACCACGTTCCTGTTCCTGTTCCATCCAGTCCATAGTGGCAGCTCCATCATGAACCTCTCCAATTCGGTGAGTGATACCCGTATAATACAGGATGCGCTCCGAAGTGGTCGTTTTGCCGGCATCAATGTGCGCCATGATGCCTATATTTCTGGTATAATTTAAATCTTTTGCCATTTTAAACCAATATCTATCTAAACTAACTATCTAACTTTTAAATACTAAAAGCGGAAATGAGCAAACGCACGGTTTGCTTCAGCCATACGGTGTGTATCTTCTTTCTTCTTGAAAGCTCCACCTTCTTCATTATAGGCTGCAACGATTTCACCAGCAAGTTTTTCTGCCATTGAACGGCCTGAACGCTTGCGTGAATATAAAATCATATTTTTTACTGAAATAGAAGTTTTTCTTTCAGGACGGATTTCCATAGGAACCTGAAAAGTAGCTCCACCAACGCGGCGGCTTTTTACTTCTACGTGAGGGGTAATTTTTTCGAGTGCTTTTTTGAATACGTCCAACGGACTTACTTCAGAATCTTTAACTTTTACGCTTACGATGTCCATCGCATCATAAAAGATTTGGTAAGCGATTGACTTTTTCCCGTCGTACATTAAGTCGTTAACGAAGCGGGTAACCAATGTGTCATTGAATTTTGGATCGGGCAGAATGATCCTCTTCTTTGGTTTCGATTTTCTCATTATAAATGCTTTAGTGTTACTTAAATTAGCTGTAATTTGTATGCTTCAATCGGCTATCAGGCCTCTTTACTCAACTCAAACCACTAAGCTAGAACGTCATTAAATTAAAATAACCAGCGAAAAATTACTTTTTCACTTTTGGTCTTTTGGTACCGTATTTCGACCGTCTTTGAGTACGACCTTCAACACCTGCTGTGTCGAGAGCACCACGAATTAAATGGTAACGTACTCCTGGAAGGTCTTTTACCCTACCACCACGCACCAATACAATAGAGTGTTCCTGAAGATTGTGTCCTTCTCCTGGAATGTAAGCGTTCACTTCCTTGCCATTTGTTAAACGTACACGGGCTACTTTACGCATAGCCGAGTTTGGTTTTTTTGGAGTTGTGGTATAAACGCGAACACATACTCCTCTTCTCTGTGGGCAAGAATCCAATGCCGGAGATTTACTTTTCTCCGCATTACTTTGTCTACCTTTTCTAACTAACTGCTGAATCGTTGGCATATAGCTACTCTTAATTTAAAAATTACTTACGCAAAAAATTGGTCTGCAAAGGTATCGCAATTTTCCACAATTACAACACTTTACATTCCGATTCAAGGGAGTTTCCCTTTAAAACGGCTCGCAAAAGTACTAATTGTCAATAGAAAACCCAATAAAAACCATTAAAAAAATGATCTTTTTTCAATTATTCTTAATGTAGCGAATGAGTTGATTTGCAGGAGGTCTTATTATGACTGGGGAATCCGGTGTTTTAGGAGAGATTTTACCGGATTAAAGAAGCGTTGAATCAGCCTTAAATCTTCGGTTATGATTTCGGCCGATCCTTTCATTTCCTGGCTGAACTTTAAAGGAACATCGTAGTTGGTCTTCAAATCCTGTGGCATTTCTACTTCAACCACATAATTTTCGTTATTGGGCATCAGCGAAATACTTTTTACGGTAGCTCTTATGAATCCATATTCCATATATGGAAAATTCTCGAACCTGATGTTTACTTTTTGGCCAATGGCAACCTTTCCGGCGCCTTTAACCGGCAAACTGATGCGTCCAATTATCTGAGATTGTTTTTCAGGTATAACAGAAAACACCATTTCGTCCTTTTTAACCTGTTGGTTTTTGCTCCAGAAATTGGCAAAACTTACCTTGCCTGCAATTGGGCTCTTAATAATAAACGTTTGCTCCCAATAAGCCAAACGGCTTTTTAGCACATTCATGGCTTCGATTAAGGTATTCTGTGCCGCTTTCTTTTGATTTGCGAATTCCATTTCAGCATCCACGACATCCTGCTCCAATTTAATGATGGCACTTTGTGTTTCTGCAAGCTTTGTTCTTGAGCCATTCAGGTTGTATTTTTTCTGAATCAGCAGTGTTTTTGTTTTCTCTAAATCAAGATCAGAAAGTACTCCTTTTAATTGCAATAAAGAATCGCGTTTAAACTGGGTATTAACTATACGGAAATCAGCATCCATATCTTTCTTTTGTGCCCAAAGCCGATCGTAGTAAATCTTATTCATGGCAATCTGCTGCCGGAGTGCTTTAATCTTTTTAGGGTGTAATTTCAGCCGGAGGAACGTGAAATAATCGTTGTATAACCTGACGAAGCTTGAATAATCAGATTGAATATCGCCCAACTGAAGATCAACTCCCGGATGAACCGACGACAAGGTATCGAACGAGAGCATGAACGGCTCCATGCGTAAAAGCATATCTTTTAGCTTCAGGGCATCTTCGAACTTGGCCGTACTTTCAAGAATGGCAATAATCTGGTTATCGGAAACCAATTGCTGGTCGGCAACTAACATAGAATCGATGCGCGCCGTGGTTCTGGCTGCCAGGTATGCCGGTGGATTTTCGGAAAGCACAACAATGTCGGCGTTAATCACATCAGGATATCGGAAGAAATAACTGCCTGCCAAAAGAAGAAGGATAAAACCCAATACCACGGAAATACCTGAACGAATCATCCAACGGGGTGATTGCTGCACAATCTCCTGAAATTCGTCGCTTCGAAGTTCTATTTCAATCCGTTTCCTTTCTTTCTCCATTTTATTATTTGTTCAGTTTGATTCGCGTTACGAGTTTCGGGATACGGGTTCTCGTAACCCGTAACTCGTAACGCGAATCAATTCCCCAATTCAAGCTGATTCTTTACTAAATTATAATAGGCGCCTTGTTTGGCAGTCAATTCTTCGTGGGTTCCTATTTCAATCATTTCACCTTTTTCGAGAACCACAATCTGATGGGCATTTTTTACGGTACTCAACCGATGAGCAACTACAACCACTGTTTTGCCAGAAAAGAACTCGTTCAGGTTTTCCAGAATCACGTTCTCATTATTCGCATCCAAAGCATTGGTCGCTTCATCGAAGAAAATAAATTCAGGATTTTTATAAATGGCACGGGCAATCAAAATTCGTTGTTTTTGCCCCTGACTTAGCCCGACTCCTTCCGGACCAATTTTCGTATTGTAATTTAAAGGTAACGATTCAATGTACTCCTGAATATTGGCCATGCGAACCGCATAACTCAGCATTTCCTTGTCTATTTCATCATCGGCCAAAGCAATGTTATTGGCAATGGTGTCCGAAAAGATAAAACCATCCTGCATCACAGCCCCACATTTACTCCGCCACCATTGTTGCTTATATAGCGATAAATCAGCCTCGCCAACTCTCAACGTGCCCGAACCCGGAGGATAAAATCCCAGGAGTAATTTCACCAGCGTTGTCTTTCCACTTCCGCTGGTTCCGACAATGGCAGTTACCTTTCCTTTTGGAATCACTAGGTTTATATTATTCAGGACTTTTGGAGAATGCGGCCCTTCGTATTGAAATACCAGATCAGAAATGGTCACATCTGACTTCGACGGCAGAGATGTCAGTTTTCCTGCCTGATCTTGTTCCTCGTCTTTTTGTGTATGTATTTCACTTAAGCGTTCCAGACTAATTTTGGCATCCTGCGACACCTGCATAAATTCGACCATTTGGTCGAGCGGACTATTCATCTGTCCTATTATATATTGTACGGCCAGCATCATACCCAAAGTCATGTTGCCATCAACCACCGAAGTGGCAGCAAGGATGGTTATGAAAATATTTTTGGTTTCGTTGATAAAAACTGAACCTGCCTGCTGGTATTGTTGCAACGAAAGGCTCTTTATGTTTACCTTGAAAAGTCGCGCCTGAATCCGCTCCCACTCCCACCGTTTCTGACGTTCGTAATTATTCAGCTTAATTTCCTGCATTCCATTGATCAGCTGAATCAATTTGCTCTGGTTGTCTGCCAATTGGGTAAACTGTTTATAATCGAGTTCGCGGCGTTTCTTCAGGAATAAAAATACCCAGACTATATATAATGCTGAGCCAAACAGAAATATCAGGAAAATATTCAGGTTATAGATAACTAGCACAATACTGAATATGACAATGTTGAAAACGGAAAAAATGACATTGAGCGATTGTGAGGTGAGGAACCGTTCGATGCGCCTGTGGTCGCCAATGCGCTGAAGCAAATCGCCAATCATTTTGGTATCGAAGAAGCCAATCGGCAACTTCATCAGCTTGATCAGGAAATCGGAAATGATGCTTATATTAATGCGTGTACTGATGTGAAGCAGAATCCATGATCGGATAAAATCGACGGTCATCCTGCTCAGGAAGAGCATCATCTGAGCTGCCAGAATCAGGTATATAAAATTAATGTCCTGCGTATTGATACCAACATCGACGATGCTCTGCGTCAAAAAAGGAAAGATCAACTGTATTAAGCTGCCAACGACAAATCCCAAAACCAGTTGCGCAACTAATTTTCGGTGTGGTTTCAGGTATTTTAGCAAGAAACCAAAATTTCCACGGTTGATTTCTTCTCCTTCAAGCTCAAAGAATTTGGGAGTTGGATCGAACATCAAACATATTCCCTTTTGCTCACCATGGCGAACAGTTGCCAGCCAATGTTTTTTAAACTCTGTTTCTGAATATTCTACCAATCCAAATGCCGGATCTGACACATATACTTTTCCCTTCCGGAGCTTATAAACAACTACGAAATGTTCCTGATCCCAATGAACAATGCAAGGTTTAGGCGCTTCTGTCAGTTGTTCGAAAGTAATGCGGGCGCCAATGGTACGAAATCCGATGGCTTCGGCAGCTTCACTTAAACCTAACAGTGATACTCCTTCGCGTGTGATGTGAGCCAATTGACGAAGCTTCTGAAGAGAATAACTTTTCCCGTAAAATGCAGCAATCATGCGGATACACGAAGGTCCGCAGTCCATTGCATCATACTGTTTAAAAAAAGGGAATTTTGGCATATCGGTTCAATGATGCTCAAAAATAATAGAATTATATGAATCTTCTAATTTCTATATTCAATAATCGAAAGAAAGTTGGGAAACTCAAAATAGCGCGGCATGCCCAACCTATATTGATTCCAGGACAAATGATCAGTAAAAATTAATATTTTTTTATTCCATTATCGAAACATAATGTCCTGAAAATCCAAATAAATTATATTCATCTGAATTCCAGGGCTGTGAAGCAGCGATAAAAGATTAACAAAACTATCCTTTATCTAAATATAATTTTCCGGCAATGTAAAAAATATTCAATAACATATCGTCACCACACAACACTAGTTACCTGACACTTACGCAAAAGGTTAATTATCCTTAAAAAGCACAATCCATTGATTTTCTTAACCTTTAATTTCAGGTCAAAATCAGGCTCTCATTAACAAATCCAAGTAATACTGACTCATCTTGATTGTTAAGTAATTATTACTAATTTTGGTCGTCTCTCAGATTTAAGACGTCAGAAAGTTGATAATGAAGTAGTAAAAAACCAATATAACTATCTAAATATGAAAGTCTATAAAACAGATGAGGTTCGCAACATTACACTAATTGGTAATGCTGGCAGTGGGAAAACCACCCTTGCTGAAGCTATGCTTTTCGAGGGTGGAGTAATTAACCGCAGAGGTGACGTTGGAAGTAAAAATACTGTATCCGACTACCATCTCATTGAGCAGGAATATGGTAACTCCGTATTTTCATCGCTCATGTACACTGAAGTCAACGGCAAAAAGATCAATATTCTGGATACTCCCGGGATGGACGATTTTTGCGGTGGCGTAGTTTCTTCTCTTCAGGTTGCAGCACTTGGGCTGATGGTTGTTGACGCCTCGACCGGCATTGGCGCCGGAACAGAAGCAGCATTCCGACATGCAGAGGCTGCCAATGCCAAAATGGTTTTTGTATTAAACCATCTGGATAATGAAAATGCCAACTACGATCAGGACATTGAAAATCTGAAAAACAAATTTGGGAACAAGGTAACTATTGTACAATATCCGGTTGAAACGGGTGTTGGATTTAATTCCATTATCGACGTACTGAAAATGAAAATGTATAAGTACGGTCCGGATGGTGGCAAACCTGAAGTTCTGGATATTCCGGCTTCGGAAAAAGAGCGTGCAGATGAATTGCACAATGAACTGGCCGAAATGGCCGCTGAAAATGAAGAATCGCTGATGGAACTGTATTTCGAACAGGGTTCATTATCGGAAGATGATATGCGCAGAGGAATGAGAATTGGAATGACAAAACGCGATTTATTTCCTGTTTTCTGCGTCTCTGCTAAAAGGAACATGGGCGTTGGACGTTTGCTGGAATTTGTATGCAACATCGCGCCAGCGCCATACCAGGTCCCCATGCGTGAAATTATTCAGGGAAAACCTGTTGTAATGGACGAAAAAAGTCCAACCTCATTATTTGTTTTTAAAACTGCTCTCGAACCACACGTAGGTGAAGTAACTTACTTCAAAGTGATGTCAGGAAAAGTAACCGAAGGGAAAGACCTGTACAACACATTCAACAATGGAAAAGAACGAATTTCACAGATTTTTGTAACTGCCGGAAAAACCCGCTACCCGGTTACTGAATTGGTGGCTGGAGATATCGGTTGCGCTGTGAAACTAAAAGATACCAAATTCAACCAAACACTTTGCGACAAAGAATTGGATTTGAAATTTGCCCCAATCGTATTTCCTGAACCTAAATTCAGGGTTGCAATTAAAGCTGTTTCGGAAACTGACGACGAAAAAGTAGGCGAAATCCTGCATAAGGTGAAGGAAGAAGATCCAACTTACATTGTGAACTACTCGAAAGAGCTAAAACAGTTAATCGTTGAAGGACAAGGCGAATACCACCTGAATACACTTAAATGGTATTTCGACCATATTCACAAAATTGACATCGAATTTAAAACTCCTAAAATTCCATACCGAGAAACCATTACCAAATTCGCACAGGCCGATTACCGCCACAAAAAACAATCGGGTGGTTCGGGTCAGTTCGGCGAGGTTCACATGATTATTGAGCCTTACGAAGAAGGTAGCACACCAAAAAACATGTTTGTTTATGGTGGAAAAGAAATGAAAATTTCGGTTCGCGACACGCAGGAAACTCCAATGCCTTGGGGTGGAAAACTGGTTTTCCATAACTGTATTGTTGGTGGATCGATTGATGCCCGTTTCCTCCCTGCTATCCTGAAAGGGATCATGGAAAAAATGGAAGAAGGTCCGTTAACTGGTTCGTATGCACGCGACATCCGTGTTTACATTTACGACGGTAAAATGCACCCGGTCGATTCAAACGAAATCTCGTTCCGTTTAGCAGGTCGTAATGCCTTCAGTACCGCTTTTAAAAATGCCGGACCAAAAATTTTGGAACCAATTTACGATTTGGATGTTTGGGTACAGAGCGACCGCATGGGCGATGTAATGAGCGACCTGCAAGGCCGACGCGCATTAATCATGGGTATGGGCAGCGAACGCGGTTATGAAAAAATTACTGCCCGTGTTCCACTAAAGGAAATGAACAAATACTCTACTTCTCTTAGCTCATTAACCGGAGGCCGTGGCGTTTTCAATATGAAATTCGCCGCCTACGAAAAAGTGCCCCAGGAAGTACAGGACGAACTTTTGGCAGCTTATGCAGCCGAAGAAAAAGAAGAATAGCGAAACCAATTCTATCTTATCTAATATTGACACTAAAACGAGAAAACCCGGGAATGCCACCCGGGTTTTTCTGTTTCTTGAAGGAATATTGACTCCCATGTACTTGCATAGAATCAAACTACTTCGTCAAGCTCTCGGGATAATTTAAGTACTCCGATTCCGGTAACTCAGCGACTTCTTTATATGTATGGTTTTTGTTCGTTCTGTAAAAGGCAATGAATAAATAAACCGAAGAACTCAGATACGAAACCGATGTAACAATACAAGCCCCGCTAAGGCTCCACAATGGAATTAAAAAGATTGAAAGCAGCACTGTGAACACTAACCCGATGGTGGATTTTACAATCAATACCCGCATTTGATTTAAAGCAGCAAAATAATGGCCGTAAACATTGGAAACTGCAATTGACAGGATCCCGGGCATCAATAAAAACAACAATTGTTTGATCGGTCCAAAATCTTTCCCGAAGACAAAGCCAAAAAACCAGGATGGAATTACCGCCAGAACAATAAGCATAGCAAGAGTTGCATAAAGGCTGATTTTAGCTGATTTTTTGGTAAGCTCAATTGCACCGCTTGGGTTATCGAGGTTTACAATTTTTGAATATTGCACCGTTGTGATGCTTTTAGCCATCAGCCAAATCGACTCCGAAACTACAATTGCCACTGAAAACAAACCGACGCTGGTAATGTCCTGATAATACAAAATAAAAAAATAGGATAGCCGATAGTTTAAAAACTGAATAAAGTAACTCAGTTCATTTTTCCAGCCATAGCTAAATGCCTTTTTAACGATGTCCTTTGAGATTCCAATCTCTTTTTTGACCAGATACTTACGAATAATAATCAGGCTAATAACAAACACGACAGCTTGCGACAGAAAATAACTCAGCAAATAGCCGTCTACCGTTCTGTTCTCGAACAAGAAGATAAAGCAAAGGCTAAATATCAGAAGTAGTGCCGGAGCCAGTAGACTGAAAACATTAAAATGCTGAATTTTTTCTTGCCCTATAAATATCAACAAATTGAGTGCAAGAAAGGAAGTGATGAGCGTTATGGGCAAAAGGATGAAATAGCTTTGCTGCGTATGAAGAAACGCAAAGACAAGCGAAAGAATGGTGGTTGAAAAAATAATCCAGAGAGCAGCAGGCAGAATTAACCGTGACAACCCGACTTTATTCATAAAGTAAACAACACTGTTACCTCCCAAAATATTATTGAATATAACGATAATAGCCATATCGGCCATCAGGATGGAGATCAATCCCCTTCCCTCCAGACCAAAATAATTGGTTGTTAAAGTAAGTACTGCAAAGTTTATTAAAAGTATAAGTACTTTAGAGACAAAGGTTTTAAAGATGTTTTGCAGAAACATATGTTTTCAGGATTGAAAATTAGTAATATAATCAACCAACCGAGCCTCAATAGTTCCCCAGTTGTACTTTTCCTCCGCTAATTTCCTCGCTACCTGACTATGCTGTCTGTATAAATCCGGGTGTTCAATATAGTTAATGATGCGATCAGCTATCCGTTCAGAATCAGTGGGATCGACAAAACAACCAAATTTATTCACATCAATCTCGCGTTTAATCGCTTTAATTTCAGAGTACATAACCGGCTTGCCACATGCGGCGTAATAAAACACCTTAATCGCTAAACAATGGTTATTCTCGAAGTCCAGTTTTCTGAGATCGAAAAAAATGTCAACATCATGCAGCTGTTCCGAAAACGTTTCAAAATCCTGCTTATCCAGAATTTCAATCTCTATATTTTCAGCCTCCCGGCACAACTTCTCAAAGCGGTTTCTCTCAGTCGAGTCCAAACACCATCCAATAATCTTCAACTTAACCTTTATTTCGGGCCTTTTACGCTTTAAGGCTGTCGCCATTGCAAAAAAGTTCCTGATTCCCTTTTCCTCACTTATTTTTCCGGTATAACCCAGGCAAATTTTTTCAGGGTTTAGTTCCGATTCCTGGTAGTTGATGTATTTCAAATCGGGATAATAGCTAACCAACGACCACTTTTTGTACCCAAACAGAAAGCGGTACGGCAAGCTTTTATAATGTTCCCCGAAGATAAAACCATCGCATCGCGAGGAAGTATATAAATTGACAAAAAGTAACTTGATAAAAGTGAGGATTCTTTGAAATGCGGTTAACCCTTCCAAATTCTTTTTCGACGGATACCATTCGGTAATATCATAGATAATCTTTACTTTCTGATGAACCGCCTTTTTATATTGGAGTGCAGCAATGATGGGTAAAGGCTCCGAACAAATTATCAGTTCTGGATTGAATTGCTTTAGAGTTTGCTTGAAAAATTCGATTTTCTTCTTCCTGTTCAGTCCATGGTTGTTGTCGCTAACAATAGAAATATTCCCAATTGTTGCTGAACTGGTTTCGGTACCTGAAATAATAACAACGTTAAACGTTTTGGCAAGCGATTTGGCCTGATGATAAAAAATACGATCATCAAATGGTGAGTGAGAGGAGGTCAAAAAAGCGACAGTTCTTATTCCCATTTTTCTGATTATTAAAAACTTAAATTATAACACAGACCATGTAATGGAGTGAACATTAATAGTAATTCGATTAATTTTATTGTCGTATTAAATTAATCACTCACCCCGAAGCCCGATAAATCGGTCTTCACCCCTCTCTACGCGTAGAGAGGGGCAGAGCATCGCAGATGCGATGGGGTGAGTCATAATATTAGAAGATAGATACGACATTATATTATTCCTTTAACTAATTACTTATTTTCCCCGAAACAAATGGAAGAACCCGTTGGCCTTCAGTCTTCGCCCATCGCGCCCCACACCTTCGGCAACCCAGAAATACACTCCCGGAGTAGCCATTTGTCCGCCAACCTTACCATCCCAAACCGATTGTGGTATCGAACTTGCAGAATTATAGAATCCTTGTACATTGTTGCTTTCCCACACATGAAGAACCTTTCCCCAACGATTAAAAATTGAAACCTTAACCGTTTTCATGGAGAAAAATTTGACGGCAAATTTATCGTTATTCCCGTCACCATTGGGCGTGAACACATTCGGGGCATCAATAAACGAGGAATCAGCAACGATATAGTCTTTCATGTAATAGGTGTTCGTACAAGTAGTCGATCCGGTTATTTTTTTTGAAACCAGCTTTACCATGTAATCACCCGTGTTTTCATAAATGTAAACCGGATTGTCGCTGTATATTATATCCTGAATACTGTCTTTAAACGTACCGGCCTCCTTTTCGTCCTTTATCTGCTGAAGATCTTTGAAGAAATACCATTCATATTTTCCCGGATCACCGTTTTCTGAAGTATTGGTGAACGTAACCGTTAATGGAACCTCAATTCGGTTGGGATCGCTCTTTTTTTCCTGTCCTTCCAGCTTATAGGTAAACGATGCTTTTGTCACAAGCGAAACATACAGAACTTCAGCTTTTCCGGAGCACCCAAACCGGTCGGTAACCTCCAAAGTATAGGTTGTATTTTTTGTCGGTGGATCAAAGTTCTGAAATGTAGCCGAACTGCTGTTCACAACCGTTGAACCATCTTTCCATTTCACTTTTATATCTTTATTCAGGAACTTGGGTTGGCTATTGGTTAAATCGACATATTGCAGCGTTGTTGGTGTCCCAAGCGTACCTTTCAAAGTAAATGAATTACAATCGGATGCAGTAATTTCTGCTGTAACGTCTATTGAACTATTAAACGCCCAGGCTGTATAGGTTTTTGCTCCTGAAATGGTGGTTATTTTCACACGGTAGCAGCCATCGGCCAAATTCGAGATCGTTGATGTTTGATTGCCTGACTGATCGTTGGAATAGAAATCAAATACACCAGTTATTGCATTATATTTCTGCCATTCAAAATTACCAGTTTCGCCCTGAGGATAGCTGGCTATCAGCGAAGCACTCTGCTCTCCGTTTTCACTGCAGAAAACATGAATCTGATCTTGTACACCGCTCGAATATTCTGTAGGAACAACAGCATCGGCAATCGAGGTAATTTGCGTAAAACCAACCTCCGTATTCAGGATAAAGCATGAAATAAATAGAAATCCAACCAATATTTTCGTAAGATTCATGTGTCAATTTTTAACAGTCCACAATATTAACGCTAAAAATCGATTTATCTTTTGTGGCTCTTGAAATTTTCTCTTGTAATAGCTTAACCACAAAGAACTCGAAGCCTTTACAAAGAAAACCTGAAAAGGGAAAAGACATAATCGTAGTGCACTTTCTGGTTTACGTTGTGTTCTTCGTGGTTAAAATCTGGTATTGTTGAAAACTCATTATCTTGCAGCCCTGAATTCAGGAAAAACAGTTTTACTTTTGGTGACCATTTTAGACTATAAAAACAGTGCAGAATTATTTAGAAGGATTGAATGAAACACAGAGGCTTGCCGTTGAAAACATACACGGAGCTTCATTGATTATTGCAGGTGCGGGATCGGGAAAGACCAGGGTTTTAACCTACCGGATCACACATCTTTTAAAGAATGGGGTTAAACCCGGGTCTATTCTGGCACTGACATTCACCAACAAAGCCGCCCGTGAAATGAAAGAACGTATTGCCACCATGGTGGGGCAAAATACGTTGCGCCATTTGTGGATGGGCACTTTTCACTCCATTTTCTCACGCATATTACGGACTGAAGCCGAACTTATCGGATACCCATCGAACTTTACCATTTACGATTCGGCCGATTCTAAAAATCTGATTAAAAGCATCATCAAGGACATGAACCTCGATGATAAAACATACAAACCGAATGTGGTTGCATCGCGAATTTCAGCGGCAAAAAACAACCTGGTTTCTTCTGAAGTTTATGCCACTTTGCCCGAAACGGCTGAATACGACCAAAGTATAAAGATGCCGCTTATCGGGGTAATTTATAAAGAATACGCGAAACGATGCTTCCTGGCCGGAGCCATGGATTTCGACGATTTACTGCTAAAAACAAATGCTTTGCTCCGGAATCACCCTGAAATTCTGGCCAAGTATCAACGCATTTTCGAATACATTCTGGTTGACGAGTATCAGGATACGAACCACTCGCAGTACATGATCATCAAAAAACTGGCGGCTAACCACAACAACATTTGCGTGGTAGGCGACGATGCTCAAAGTATCTATTCGTTCCGTGGCGCCCGCATCGAAAATATCCTGAACTTCCAGAAAGATTATCCTGATCACAAGGTTTTTAAGCTCGAACAAAATTATCGATCGACCCAAAATATTGTGGATGCGGCCAACAGCGTCATCGCTAAAAATAAACGGCAGCTTCAGAAAAATGTCTTCTCGGAAAAAGAAAAAGGTACGCTCATTAAAGTATTAAGCGCCATTACCGATAACGAAGAAGGCTACCTGGTTGCCAACGAAATTGGCGATACGCGAATGCGCGAACATTACCAGTTTTCGGATTATGCCATTTTGTACCGCACCAATGCGCAGTCGCGTATTTTTGAGGAATCGCTTCGGAAACGGAATATTCCGTATAAAATTTATGGCGGGCTTTCGTTTTACCAACGCAAGGAAATCAAGGATTTGCTCAGCTATTTCAGGCTGGTGATCAACCCGAAAGACAACGAAGCGTTCAAACGGATCATCAACTATCCGGCTCGTGGGATCGGGCAAACCAGCCTTACCAAGCTCGAACAGTTTGCAGCACAAAACAACCTCTGCATCTGGGAGTTTGCTACCAATATTCCGCTTTTGCTCAGCGAATTCAATAAAGGCACGGCAGCCAAGATCAACGAATTCACCCGACTGATTGAAGTTTTCAGGGAAAAACTAGCAACCCACAATGCGTTTGAACTGGCCAGCGAAATTGCCACCGGATCTGAAATCATGAAAGATCTGTACAAAGATCAGACTCCGGAAGGTGTCAGCCGGTTCGAAAATATTCAGGAATTACTCAATGGTATTCAGGAATTTTCGATTTCGGCACGCGAAGAAGGTACGCCCGGTCAACTGAATAACTACATGGAAGATGTAGCGCTGCTGACTGATCAGGATAGCGACAAACCGGAAGACAATGACCGCGTGACCATGATGACCATCCATTCTGCCAAAGGGTTGGAATTTAAGTCAGTTTTCATTGTTGGCGTTGAAGAAAACCTTTTCCCATCGAACCAGAACGGGCAAAAAACGATGGAAGATTTTGAAGAAGAACGCCGATTATTTTATGTTGCCCTGACTCGCGCCGAACAACATGTTTACTTGAGTTATGCCCGTCAGCGCTACAAATGGGGTAAACTCGAATTCTGCAACAAAAGCCGGTTTATCGACGAGATTGATCCGCAATACCTGGATATGCCGCTTGAAAAAGATCCTGTTTTCTATAACGTCAGTCAGGATTTGCCATTTGCCACGCCTAAACCCAAGCCACAAAGTTCAATGGCTCCAGGACTTCGGGCGTCAGCAACGAGTCAGCCTGATATGTTCCGTAAATTAACCAAACTGCGCGAAGCGAAGAGTGCGACCGATGCTTTTGAATACAGCAATCCGGAAGATATTCAGGCCGGAATGATTGTTGAACATCAGCGTTTCGGACGTGGAAAAGTGTTGCAAATGGAAGGTAAATCACCCGACATTCAGGCAACCGTATTTTTTCAGAACACAGGCAAAAAGCAACTTCTGTTAAAATTCGCCAAACTCCGTATAATAACCTAGAAAAGAGGAAAGGGAATGGTAAAAAAGAAAATAGAAAACATGAAAGTATTCCTCATTTTTCATTTTCCTTTTTCACTTTTCGGTTCTTTTTTCCTGTTTTCTAGCTGTTAATGACTTTTTTCTACTGATTAATGACTAATGACAAAGAAATTTTTGCTTATTTTGCATCGAATTCTTCTTTATCCTGATTATCTGTACCGATTTCCTTTTTGAGATAACAGCCTGATTTTAAGAAAAACTTTATTTATTTACATGGATTATAATTCAAGTCGAAGTAAGTTGGCTCTACCCGAGTATGGAAGGAACTTACAAAATATGGTCAATCATATCATGACCATCGAAGATCGTGAAGAGAGAAACAGAGCCGCCCGGACTATTATTGATATTATGGGTATGATGTATCCATACCTTCGCGACATCAACGATTTCAAGCACAAGCTTTGGGACCATTTGGCCATTATGACTAATTTTCAATTAGACATCGATTACCCGTACGCCCCTCCTTCTCCTGAATTTTTCAATACGCCACCGCTTCGTATTCCTTATGATAATAATAAAATCAAATATCGTCACTACGGAAAAACGATTGAAACCTTAATTGAAAAGGCTGCGGTTTACGAAGATGAAAAAGAACGCGACTTACTGATCAAACTGATTGCCAATCACATGAAGAAAAGCTATGTGATGTGGAACAAGGATTCGGTAACCGATGATAAAATTCTGGCCGATATCGAAGAGCTTTCGAAGGGTAAAATCAAATGCACCGATTTAACCTTGACTGAAACAAAAGATATCCTGTTCCGAAACCAGAAAAAGCCAATGCCGGCGAACAACAATCCCGGACGCAAATTTCAAAAAAACGACGACCGTAAAAAGCCCCGACAATAAAGTCCACGATCAGGCAAGAAGAGTTTAACAGCTATAATATCCAGAAAATACCGTATTTTATCGGATGGCAACATTTAAAATTGAAGGCGGAAACCGGCTACATGGCGAGTTATATCCGCAAGGTGCAAAAAATGAAGCACTTCAGGTAATATGTGCAGTATTACTAACTTCAGAAGAAGTTCAGATCAATAATATTCCTGAAATTAGCGATGTCATCAAACTGATAGAAATTTTAACTCAACTCGGTGTTAAAACCAAGCGCACCAGCAAGGGAAATTATACTTTTCAGGCCGATATCATTCAGCTCGATTACCTAAAAACCGAAAAATTCGCCCGTCAGGCAGCCAGCCTGAGAGGTTCCATCATGATTTTGGGTCCTCTTTTGGCCCGTTTCGGAATTGGCTACATTCCACAACCAGGCGGCGACAAAATCGGACGGCGACGATTGGACACACATTTTATCGGACTACAAAAATTGGGTGCCAGCTTCAACTACAATCCTGAAGAAAGTTTTTACAGCGTAGAAGCCGCGAAACTAAAAGGTACTTATATGCTTCTCGACGAAGCCTCAGTGACCGGAACTGCCAACATCGTGATGGCGGCATCGATGGCCGAAGGAAAAACCACCATATACAATGCCGCCTGCGAACCGTATTTGCAGCAACTTTGCAAAATGCTGGTTTCGATGGGAGCCGAAATCGAAGGAATTGGCTCGAACCTGCTCACCGTAAAAGGAGTTGGTTCGCTGAAAGGCTGCAAACACGAAATTCTGCCCGACATGATTGAAGTTGGCAGTTTTATCGGTTTGGCCGCTATGACCAATTCTGAAATAACCATCAAAAACGCTGGCATACCGCATTTGGGAATTATTCCGGAACAATTTAAACGATTGGGAATTATCATCGAAGAGCGAAATGACGATCTGTTTATTCCGGCACAGGATCATTACGAGATTGAAACCTTTATGGATGGATCCATCATGAACATTGCCGATGCTCCCTGGCCCGGCCTGACTCCCGATTTGCTCAGCATTTTTCTGGTTATTGCAACCCAAGCAAAAGGAAGTGTTTTGATTCACCAAAAAATGTTTGAAAGCCGCTTGTTCTTTGTCGATAAACTGATTGACATGGGAGCGCAGATTATTCTTTGCGACCCTCACCGTGCAACGGTAATCGGACTCGACCACAAATACCAGCTCAGGGCTACCAACATGAGTTCGCCAGATATTCGTGCCGGAGTAGCATTGCTAATTGCAGCACTATCGGCCCAGGGAACCAGCAAAATATCGAATATTGAGCAAATCGACCGGGGTTACGAGAACATTGACGAACGACTGAATGCCATTGGTGCGCGAATTACCCGTGTTGACTAAACGATAATCTCTTCCTGTTAATATTTCCAAACAAAACGGTTAGGTTCAACAAACCTATTCCTGAAATGTTATTTTTGTAAGTGTAAAACATTTAGAAAGAATACGAATATGAAACTTGGAGCAACATTAATTTTTGCCTTAGCATTTACCTTCGCGGGGTTGGCAAATCCAAACAAAACAAATAACCCTGGAAACGAAGTAACCATCGGATTGAACATTGGTAATAAAGCGCCCGAAATCAATGAAAAAACAGTTGATGGGAAAGAGCTTAAATTATCGTCACTCAAAGGCCAAGTGGTGTTGATTGATTTTTGGGCATCATGGTGTGGCCCATGTCGCAGGGAGAATCCAAATGTGGTAGCTACCTACGAAAAATTTAAAAGTACTAAATTTAAGAATGGCAAAGGATTCACTGTTTACAGCGTTTCTTTAGATAAAGACAAAGCGGCATGGGAACAAGCCATCTCAGCCGATAAACTTAGTTGGGAGCATCATGTTAGTGACTTACAGGGTTGGAATTCTAAGTTTGCGGGTATTTACGGAGTTCGTAGTATTCCTTCAAGCTTTTTAATTGATGGAGACGGGATAATTGTTGGTCGGGATCTTCGTGGACCAGCTCTTGAACAAGCATTAACAGAACTCGTCAAATAGTACCCCAATTCTGTAGATATGAAAAAGGCAGTTCGTTCAGCGGGCTGCCTTTTTGTGTAAAATAGTATCGACTGCAAATTGTTAACCGTTGATTTTGGTCTCCTGACTTCTGACTTCCAACCCCTCCCCTGTCAGTTATCAATTATTTAAAATGCCAATTTGTCAATTGTAACCCAATGGCAGTATATTTGCAGATCAGAAAGCAAAATTTTAAAATTCAGGAATAATGACTACAGATAAAGCAAAAGTTAACGAAGAACAGGAAATTGAAACTTCGGAATTAACTGAACAACAAGAGGCTCAGAGCAAAAAGGAAACAAAAAAAGACAAGGCTCACAAAAAAAATAAGGTTGAAGAACAATTGGAAAAAGCAGAAGCTGAATTGCTTGAAATGAAAGACAAACACATTCGGTTACAGGCCGAATTTGACAATTACCGAAAAAGAACCTTGAAAGAGCGCATGGAATTGTTAAAAACAGCCAGCGAAAGCTTGTTAGTTAGCATACTTCCTGTAATCGACGACTTTGACCGTGCCGTTCAAACACTTGACATGGTTGAAGAAGAAAGTCATGTCAAAGATGGTGTTAAACTGATTTACAACAAGTTTCAGGACTTTTTAAAACAAAACGGGGTGAAAGAAATTGATGCCAAAGAACAAACCTTTGACACCGATTTGCACGAAGCAATCACCACATTTCCGGCTCCTACAGAAGACCTAAAAGGCAAAATTATTGATGTTGTTCAGAAAGGATACTATTTGAATGACAAAGTGATACGACACGCTAAAGTAGTTATAGGCGAATAAGCCAGATTATATTTGATAAAATGACAAAACGCGATTTTTACGAGATTCTTGGTGTCAGCAAAAGTGCGACTGCTGATGAAATAAAAAAGGCCTACCGGCAAAAAGCAATTCAGTTCCATCCTGACAAAAACCCCGGGAATAAAGAAGCTGAGGAAAAATTTAAGGAAGCGGCTGAAGCTTATGAAATTTTGAGCAGTCCTGAAAAACGTCAGAAATACGATCAGTTTGGTCATGCCGGAATGGGCGGAAACGCCGGTTTTGGTGGGCACGACATGTCGATGGACGACATCTTCTCGATGTTTGGCGACGTTTTTGGTGGTGGCGGTTTTGGTGGTTTTGGTGGTTTTGGTGGTGGGTCACGAAGCCGGGGACCTCGTCAGCACCGTGGATCCGATCTTCGCGTTAAAGTTTCGCTTACGTTACTCGAGGTATTAAATGGCGTTGAGAAAAAAATCAAGGTAAAAAAATATGTTCCGTGTACCCATTGCAACGGAACCGGCGCACAAGGAGGTTCATCCTATTCAAACTGTTCCACTTGTCGCGGCTCTGGGCATGTAACTCGTGTCCAGAATACGTTGCTCGGTCAGATGCAAACTACAGCTACCTGCCCCACCTGCAACGGAGAAGGACAGATTATTACCAATAAATGTACCCATTGTCAGGGAGAAGGAGTAGTTCGCGAAGAAGAAGTAATCAGCATCCGTATCCCTGCTGGCGTTGGCGAAGGAATGCAGCTGAATGTTTCAGGAAAAGGAAATGCCGGACGCCGGAGTGGCATTAATGGCGACCTTTTTGTAGTTATTCAGGAAGAAGAACATAAAGACCTGGTTCGTGATGGGAACAACCTGATTTATGATCTTTTTGTGACTTTCCCTGAAATAACTTTAGGCACAACCAAAGAGATTCCGACGGTTGACAACAAGGTGAAAGTTAAAATTGAAGCAGGCACCCAACCTGAAAAAATACTTCGTTTACGTGGGAAGGGGCTACCTGATGTGAATGGTTACGGCAAAGGCGATTTGCTGGTTCGCGTTCACGTTTGGATACCTAAAAAAGTAAACTCGGAGGAAAAGAAACTTCTGGAAAAATTGCAGTCGTCGCCCAATTTTGCCGATGGCCCTGATCAGTCAGATAAGAATTTATTCGATAAAATGAGAGATATATTTGATTAGTATCGAGTAGTAAAACCATAAAAAGAAACTGCCGGAAGATTGATTTGATTCAATTCTTGCGGCAGTTTCTTTTTATCCACTATCTATTTCATTTACTGAAGAATGTCCTGTGCATTAAGCGCTTCGCGATATTTTCGAGCATTCTCGTTATGTGCTGAAAGCGTTTTTGCAAAATTGTGGTATCCCGAAAAATCCTCGCGTGCACACATATAGAGATATGGCGTTTTAGAAGCATTCAGAACAGCCTCGATACTTGATATCTCAGGGAAATTAATTGGACCAGGAGGCAAGCCCGGATATTTATAGGTATTGTAAGGAGAATCGATCGCCAGGTGGCTATTCAACACGCGTTTAATATGGAAGTTCCCCAATGCGAATTTCACTGTAGGATCGGCCTGCAAAGGCATTCCACGCTTTATCCGGTTCAGGTATAATCCTGCAATAATAGGTTTTTCGTCCTTCTTGTTGCTTTCCTCCTGAACAATTGATGCTACAGTCATTACCTCTTCAGGAGTTAATCCAAGAGCAACTGCTTTACTTCTGCGCTCATCATTCCAGAAATGCTTGTATTCCATCGACATACGTTCAAGAAACTGATCGGCTGTTGTGGTCCAGTAAAACTCATAGGTATTCGGAATAAACATGCAATGGAAAGTAGCCTCGGTAAAACCGAATTTATCGAAAGTAACTGGGTCGGTAAATTTTTTAAGCAACTCCAAAGAATCGGGTTGAATGTATTTGGCAACAGCACCGGCCAGTTCAGCTATAAACCGCAAATTATTAAAAGTAACCTGAACCGGCTGCTGATTCCCCGATCTCAACATATTCAAAATTTCATTGGTATTCAGTCCCTTATCCAACAAATACTTACCAGGTTTTATCAGCTGTGCATATTTCTTGCGCTTTGCAACCCATTCAAATGCCTTGTAGTCCTGAATGATTTCATGCTTTTTCAAACTATCCAGAACCTGCTCATAAGTAGCGTGGAGAGGAATAATAATACTTCCCGGAGTGTTAATATTTGGTTTGAAAATGTATTGATAAAGTTGATAAGAACGGAATCCTCCTCCAACGACAGCGAGGACAAAAACAATAGCAATCCATTTATTCAATCTGGGAAATAACATAATTTTGCTTTTTTGGACTAAATCCATGTTTAATCAGGTTTTTCCGATAAAAATAATCATTTCATTCAAAGTACCTACTGCCTGTTAAACACAAAACATCATTCCAACTTGCTAAAGTGAAGATTAGATTGATATTGTGATTTTTAATTTCGTTTCTAATTATAACTTACAAGCGGGAGCTTATTTAAGTATACAAAATTGAGTTGGTCAATAATCAATAATCGCACCTTTCATAGAAAAAGCTCCATGCATCCCCCTCGTATCAAAAGAGGGAACATGGAGCCGGGAACTTATAGGGTGAAAAAAAGGAAAGCATTCATTCCATATAATTGCATTTACTCAGATACCATTACTTATGACCTCTATCTCTTTACCACTGAGGCGGTGCTGGAGAACTAACACTACCTTTTGCAGAAGAACTTAGCAAAATCATCATCGTAGCTGCGGATATTGCGATGTAACTGGTTTTTTTGATCGCCTCTTTACGCGTTATATTCTTGGCTTTTGTATCCTTGGCTATATTGGCCGATTTATTTTTCAATTTCTTATTCATATCAAAACTTATTAATTATTCTTTTAAAAGTAATTTAAACCCTTGTACAACTCCCGTATCCTTTACTGACAATAAATAGATGCCTGTCCGTAGATTCGAAGTTGGTATGATATTTAAATCTCCCTCATCTAATTTTTTGACCAGAATCATTCTTCCCATATTATCATAAAGGGTTGCAACAGCATTATCGGTAACCTTACCTTTTACCCGAATTTCAACATTTCGGATTGCGAAAGCGATCAGGTTATCAGTTAATATTCCATCTTTCAAACCCGTTGTAAGGTATGATGTATGAATTTGAAAGCGATCTGAATTGGTAGTGTTAGCCTCAATAGTGGTTTGATAAGTATTTTTCGAAAGATCGGTAAACCTCCGATTAAGTTTGTCTTCAAGAATTACATTGCAAGCAGGTGGAAGATTGGTAATATCGGATGAAAAAATAACGGTGCCGCCTACTTTACTGGTAATGCCAATTGGGATAACAAGGTTAACTAAATCGTTGTCAGGTAAACACTGAACTGTAAAATCTATCCCGTTATCATCTACAAGCCTGGAATACAGCTCTAATCCTGAGGTTCCGCGTAACAGTCCTGCATCATAAGTTGGATCTAGTCCATTGGTCATTTTGTTATTAAACGCGATCGTTGTCGATGCTTTTAAACTTCCGGCTTGGGCTATTAACTCAAAACCAGGCCACGAAAGTGTCGACGATTTTAGTAGCATAGTACCACTATGCAATTGCATCTGCGAATTAAAGACCACTTGGCTACCTGCGGTTTTGGCTTTTACAAAGAAGCCTTGACCAGATTGAAAAACACTTTGATCCAAAACGCGATCATCAGATGTAGCCGGTGAATTACCTAAAATTCTGTATCCTTTAAACGCTTCGTCCCAAACATAAATACATGCATAAGCTGGATCAAGATTTGAAGCATCAATAGCATTGGCTTTTAAGAAATTATCATCAGTGGTATTGGCAGCATCATTCATCGAAATGGCCGAAGTATATGGGTTTCCAATACAATTCCATCCCTGTCCTGCATTGGTCAAACTAACAGTTTTTGTTCCACTATATACAACTCCGGAATAAGTTACGACTCCATTGGTTGATCGGCGCAAACTGTAACCCTGCGCTGCATTCATATTATCTGTGTTAGTTCCTGTATAATAACTGTTCCATGCATTTCCAGTCTCGTTATAACTCATCATTCCATAGCTAGTTATCGAATTAACTTCCTTCGACGCAATCGCATTGGCCGAATTCTGGATAAAGCTACTTACCCCGCCTCCTGAAACAATTGGGGTTACATTGTACCATCTATTTCCAGTTAAATAACTTTCGGCGCTGGCCTGACCAGAAACGTTCGTCGCAATCAACGAACCGTTTCCAGTGTCGTCGCTTTTAATTACCAAGCCGGTGACATCCGAATTGTTGGTAATGGTTTCACTAACTGTAAGTGCCTGTAATGGATTGATCTGTAACTTCGCCCTATTCTGAATGGTCAATTCCTGACATACAGCATTGGGTACATCAACCACTACCGTTCCTGGTGATAAAATCAATACGTTATCTGTTGAAACGGGTACTCCAGAAGGCGACCATGTGGCATCAACACTCCAGTTTCCGCCGGTACTAGTCTTTCCGAAACCTTCAGCTAAGGCAAAATCGCCCAAAGAAGTAATTCCTGTAATCTGAGTTGAAGTTGAAGTTTTTGTTCCGACTGTTGGATATGTCCACACAGAAGCCGTGTATTTTCCACAAACTAAATTCGAAGTATTTGCAGTAGCATCCAGATCGCCAGCAATATAGTTGAAAACCATATTGCAAGATGAAAATGTAATACCAATGTATGGGAATGACCAATATCTGTTTACACTTTTTCCTGTATTAAGCGTTGAAGATGCTATGTTGGTATGATCGCCAGTAGTAGTTTTCATTGCCAAACCACCAGCAAGAGTAATGCAATTTGTAGCAAATGTGAGTGATGCCGGAGTGTAATTGGTGGCATCCCCAATTTCAAATGTAACTACTTTTTGAGAACTTGGATTTGTGAAAACGTATTTTTGTAAAGTACCATTTACATATCCATTTGTTCGGGATAAAGTTCCTCCGTATAAGTTCAATTTGGCTGTTCCGTTTGTAAGTACAATACCATTTGTCAAAGTAATATTATCAGCCCTTAATTCTTTTTCAAGGGTAATCCCAGATGCGTTACTAACTTCGAACTTGCGTAATGTTAGAACAGTTGATCCACTATAGGTTTGAGTTGTACTACCATTAAACTTCACTAAAGATGTACTAATTGAGTTGGTATAATCTAAATTTCCATTGTTTACCCAATTGCCTTTTACATCAAGCTCGGTATTTGCAGCCATTTTAAGAGTAGTACCTGTAGAAAGAGTTATATCGTTACAAGAAGCCACAGTTGTACTCGAAATATATGGCATATTTGTTACACCTGTTGGGATTATTACATTCGTAGTGGCGGTTGGCACAGCATTACTACACCAGTTACTTCCAGTATGCCAGTCGGTATTTGTTAAACCATTCCAAATTCCAGAGGTTTCAACAATTTTTATATCATCAACAGCCCAGAGATATGCTCCAGTTGGAGAACAAGTGTATGTCCATTTAAATCTCACCTGTGATTGTCCTGCGACAGCACATATTCCCAAAGTAACAACTTGCGGATTTGAAGAGTCGCTTGTATAAGTGGCCAATGGATTCCAATTCACGCCATTATCAATACTATAATAAACAGTCCCGGTAGATGGATTGCTACCGCTAGCGTCAAACAGATGCGTGAAGCTAAGCGAAACACCACCATAAGTGGAAAAGTCGAAGGTTGGTGATATAAGGTCAGCATTATAATTGTGGGCGACACCATATACACCTTTAAAATAAGCATAGTTCCCTGTCAAAGTAGGAGTATAATTCACGTTTGATGTTGTTCCAAATTGCCAGTTACCTTGTCCAGTATTGTCTTTTACTTTCCAACAACCAGGCAATGTTCCTGCACTGAAGTTTTCTTCAAATGGAAGAATACTTATTGCATTACAATCTGTAGTTTCACTGACAGGTGTCAATCCTGCAGAGTACTTGTTTGTTGCACTAACCGACCATATTTTGTAATAATAAGTTGTGCTTGCATTTAGTCCTGTGTGATTAAAAGTAGTAAGACTACCTTTGTACAATACAGTTCCTCCTCCAGAAAGACTCGTTCCTTCAAAATATGTAGTACCATTCACTGGAGTTCCAAAGATATTGGTAGGTGAATACGCAATAATTACATCATTACTTAAACTGTTTTTGGTCCAACTCAGATTAATCTGGCTCGAACTTGTAGCAGTAGCAGTAACTGAAGATGGATTTTCAGGAACATCCTTAACCTGAATATCATCAATAGCCCACATAAAAGCACCGGTAGGAGCGCAGGTGTAATTCCATTTAAATTTTACCTGAGACTGACCTACAGCGACTGGTAAATTTAGAGAAACTGTAGCATTACTTTGGTCTGAAGTGTATGTTGCAAGCGAGTTCCATGTATCACCATTATTGATGCTGTAGTAAACAGTTCCTGTAGATGGATATGAGTTACTGGCATCAAAATGATGTTTAAAATCTAATGCCACACCCGAATAGGAAGAAAGATCGAATGTTGGAGAAATAAGATCCGCATTATAGCTATGGGCAACTGCGTACTCTCCTTTAAAATAGGCATAATTACCAATAAGATTCGGTGGTAAGTTTGTGTTCGATGTTGTTCCAATCTTCCAATTACCCTCACCTGTATTATCCGTTGCAGTCCAACAGCCAAATGAACTTCTCTCAAAACTTTCAACAAATGTTGTAGGATCAATTGTGCAATTCGTAGTGCCATTACCCGTAAGTGCAGGCGTAAGGTAACAATTGGCTGCTGTGTTGTATTCATATACAGCGAAATAGTAAGCTGTTCCACCGTTCAGTCCGGTTAAACTTGCTGTTGTGCCAGTTCCGTTATACACCACAAAATTCCCTTGCCCCAACTCATCGCCTGACCTAAAGGCAGCATTAGCAGTATAGTTTGTTCCGTTAAGCGGGTCAAAATCAACCGCGCTACCTTCGCGAGCCACCACCAATACCTTTTCACCACCTCCGCGTGTCCAACCGATATTCATGGTGGAAGAAAGAGGTGAAGTCGCAGTAAAAGCGGAAGCTTGATTTGTAAACGAAGGTGTACAAGCTGTAACCGCAGGAATGGTAAACGATACCGTATGGTCGGCATTTTCAGCAATATTGGTAATAGGCAGCTCAGTATTTACACCTGCCCACGATTTAGAGCTTGGAATACCGGTATCGTAAAATGCATGTTTACCACTGCTTCCGGGGAATGGACAACCAGCACTGCTAATATCTCCATAACTTGCCGGAGCATTATAGGGAATAGCTGTAGTAGAACTGGCACATATAGGATAAAAACCTTGCGGGTGCCCCGTATTCTTATTAGTTAAATAATTGACCGCACCCATACGGTAAATCATAAGTCCATGTCCCGGAATAGTTGTATTAAACCCAGTTTGTTGCCGGTTTTCAATCAAAAAATATTCTCCCGGAGTTTTTGTATTGACTTTGTATATTTCTGGGGTTGTGGTAATATCGGCTACCGTACGTGTGCCACTCGTTGTTAATTCAGTAGGAGTTGCCCAATTAAACAAAGTCTTGATGTATGGATTAAAGTGTGCCGGCTGGCTTCCTGATGGCGATCCGTTATATAAACCGGTATCCATTACATCCCAAGAACCATTACCTTCAAATTTACCATTGGTTTCATAGTCCGTATCGTAAAAGTCGGGCGAGCCACATACATGGCCAAATTCGTGGCAAATTACCCCGATTGTGGTCAATTCGGTTCCACCAGCTGTTAATTCGTTAGAACATGAATATTTAGAAACTTTTACACCGTCTAGTGTTTGTGTTGAAATTGAACCGGCATGAGGCCAGATGTTATCGGTTATCATCGAAGTTGCTTCCCCATATCCTGCATATACCACATACACTCCTTCAACTTCGTTATTTTCATTAGCATATTCAGTATAATCAACATCCGCATTGGCTGCTAATACAGCTTCCAAAATTAAAGCTTTTGCATTTTTATCGTGTGCGCCATTTGAGCCTGTAGCACCATAGTAAGACATATTGTTTGCTGCATGGTAGGGCCCTACAACCGTGGTAGTAAGATTAAAGTTTCCATACGATGATTCGTAAAAAAAATCCTTTACACTTCCATGTGCATTGTGACCTGTATAACCTACTGTGTTTAGCAATCCGTCGAAATCGGCGTGTGCTGCCAACGGGTTATTAAATGGTTGATCAGTAAAATCAATTAATATCAGCAATAATTTTTTGGGGCCCATTGGAGTAAAAGCAGTTGTTGCTGTGGCGCCTTTCAACCGAACGTCGGAGGTCGATCTGAAATTGTCTATTTGTTTTTGACTGTACCGAAGTTTTTTAGGTATTTGAGGTAAAAGGCTGGTTTCTATTGCTGTCCGCTCGCCCTGATTGTGGGTAAGTATGTCCGATGAAACCAAATCGCCATCAGCGTTTAATACCGCGTAAGCCCACCCATTATTTCCATCGCTTAACAGCGTGTAACCATCAAGGGTTTCGCCCCAACTTACAAATTCGTCACCTTTCAGCTTAATGGTCACAATTGTTCCATCAGGCTGTTTGTATTGGATGGGGATGGGGTTGGCAACAACTGCTTTAGCCTCATTGTGAACTAATAACAATATGATTCCCAATATCAAAACATTCAGCAAAAATAATAACCTTTTCATATACAATTGATTCTCTAATTTTTGCCACGAAGATAAGAACCCTTATAACATATACACCGCAAACTATACCACTAAAAATCCATACATTATCACTACAATTTTTTCACCCTCCATTTCGCTGTGATTATTACATTTATTATTGATTGATCATTTTTATAGTGCTATTCGATCCTCTAAAAGTTTTTCGTAACTATATTTGAAAAAAAGAATGCAGGTTTCACCTCCAAAATCGATTCTAACAAAATGAGAATATTCTTAATCCTATTGCTTTTAATTTTAAGTGCGATAGTATCCCAAGAGGTTCTAGCCGAACAACCCCTTCAGGGTTCTCCATATATCAAAAATTACACTTCAACCGAAATGAATGGTGATGGGCCTCAGATTTTTTGTGTTGTTCAGGATAAAAGAGGGATGGTTTATTTGGGTGATGGCGCTGGAGTCATCGAATTTAATGGAAGAGAATGGAAGCGCATTCCGAATAACAACAATTCTATTGTGCGTTCAATGGCTGTTGACAGCCTTGGGATAATTTATGTTGGGGCTTCCGGCGATTTTGGCTACCTACAACCTAATCAAAAGGGTAATATGGAGTTTGTTTCACTTGCACAATCAGTTTCCGACCGGGGCATAAAGTTTCAGGATATCTGGAAAGTTATCTCCACCCCTCATGGGGTTTATTATTTCTCAAACAAATATGTTTTCAGGTACCACAGGGAAAAAGTATCGGTTATCCCGGTCAGTTTTATGGTACAAGATGCCTACCTTCTAAGCAATCAACTGTTCCTTCCAACCAAAAATGGCTTATGCCTGCTTAACGATTCAACATTATTAAAACTAACCTCCAAAAGCTTCTTTTTATTGACCCCCTTTGGCAAAAATGAAGCGCTGGCGGTAGCTGGTACCAATGGCAAGCTCGGGGTTTTCAATTTGTCGACATTGGAATTTGCAGAATTGCAAACACCCTTTGCCAAATATCTTGAGACCAATCAAATAGCACAGATTAATAAGATTGATGATGAGAAATTTGCCATAGCAACAGAAAAAGGAGGCATTGCTATTATATCAAAATCAGGTGAACTGATCCAGATTATTGATAAAACAACAGGACTCATGAACGCAACGATCTATTCGTTGTATGTGGACAATGATAAAAACTTATGGTCATGCATGTCGAAAGGGATTGCCAAAATAGATATCAACTTCCCTGTCCTGAAGTTTGATGAACGTCAGGACGTGCCAGGCAATGTGCAAACATCCTGTTTGTTCAATGGGAAAAGGTACATTGCCACCATTGATGGGATTTATTATCTGCCCTCTTTCGACATAACGAAACCAGATGAAAGTCAGAAATTCATTAAAATAAAAACTATTATCGACGAGTTCTGGGATTTCATGGAGATAGATCATCAGCTCTACGTAATATCGAGCCAAGGGCTTTGGTTGATTAACGATACAAATGCAAAACATATTTATAAAATTGAAGTGCCGCAAAAAGCCCATTGTTTTAACACATCACCCCTTTTCCCCGACAGGGTATTTATAGGCATGAGAGGCAAACTTGTTGCCGTTAAACTCATACCAAGTTCTACTGGTAAGCAGGTTTCAGTAACCGATGAAATTGACTTTCCTGAAATAACTGAAAAAATCCGCCGTATTACATCCGACAAAGACGGGAATCTTTGGTTGAATACACAATTCAATGGGGTTTATTTCCTTCGGTTTCTTGGCGGCGACATCCGAAACTACGGGATTACATTGTTGGGTAAACAAAATGGGCTGACTAATTTGGACGAGACCCGTGCGTATAAAGTAAACAACGAAATTACAATCGCAACCAGATCGGGGGTTCTTCAACCCTTGTTTCCCGCTGACAATAATGCGCCAGATTCGCTCATCCGCTTCGAGCCTACTATGTTGTTTGGCGATACATTGAAAGATGCCTCTGCCATAATTACTCCTATTTCAGAAAACAAATATTTGATTGCTGCTTCAGGAATGCGATTTGCCACCCTTCACGGTGCAAAACAAGCTTACGATTCATGTGGTTTTTTTCGGATGAGTTTCTGTGTGGGGAATATTATTTTTGGTAGCGATTCCATCATCAGTATCTGCTCGCCCGATGGCCTTTTCAACTACAACTCGAGAAATCATCGAAACTTCAAAAAAACCTTCAATGCAATCATAAGTAAAGTCGAAATCAATAAAGATTCGACACTTTTTGGCGGATGTTTTTTCTCTTCGAAGGATTCAACCAGAATAGCATCGTTGACGCAAAACAAGGAATTGATTCCAACCATCGATTACAAATACAATTCGGTTACTTTTCATTTTGCCAGTTTGTTTTACGAAGATCCCGATGTAACCGAATTCCAGTACCAGCTTGTTGGGTTCGACAAAAAGTGGAGTAACTCATCAACCGAGAACAAGGCCGTATACACCAACTTGCCCAATGGCAAATACACCTTTAGGGTTCGGGCAAAAAATGCTTATTGGAAGATGAGTAATGTGGCTGAATATCAATTTACCATTTCAACCCCGTGGTATAAGACTTGGTGGGCATATATAATTTACGCCTTCCTTTTTACTGCTATTGTTTACCTTTCGATGAGGCTTTATGCCCGTCGATTAAATCTGCAAAAGAAATACCTCGAAGAAGTTATTGAAGAGCGCACCTGGGAGATCATTGAACAAGCAAATGAACTTAAAACAATTAATGAAAAGCTCATCGAAATGGACAAATTCAAGCAGGGAGTTACCAGCATGATTGTGCACGATCTAAAGAATCCAATCAATACAATTATTAACGTGGGTAGCGATAATCCTGAAAAACAACTTATACGCATCAAACACACCGGGAGGCAAATGCTGAACCTGGTAATGAATATTCTCGATGTATCGAGATACGAAGAGACAGAAATTCCGCTTACCATCGAAAAACACAACCTACTAGGTATTTCCACAAGAGCGATTGCTCACGTACTGTTCCTGAGCAGTGAAAAAAACATCGCTATCACCAACGGTATTTCACCCAAGCTTGGGGTTCGTGCCGATGCAGAAATTATAGAAAGAGTTTTTGTCAATATACTCACTAATGCCATTAAGTTTACTCCAAACAATGGCTCTATTCTGATTAAAATTGAAATGGATTGGGCTGAAGCAAACGAATTCCATAAAATCTCAATTACCGACAACGGAATCGGAATTCCTGCCGATAAAATTCACTTGGTATTCCAGAAATTCGGGCAGGTTATAGCAAAGAATTCAGGCTCGGTTCGCTCAACAGGATTGGGTTTAACTTATTGCAAAATGGTGGTTGAAGCGCACGGCGGAGCTATTGGTGTAGATTCTAATTTGGGAAAAGGTTCGAAATTTTGGTTTACGTTGCCGATAGCTAACGATGTTGAAATTTTCATTCAATCTTCTCCAAAAACAGAAAAAGTTAGCCATCCGGAATTATCGGAATCGATTCGGATCCTCATAAAAGAACAACTGGATCAACTTCGAACGACAGAATTCTATAAAATTACAGAAATAATGGTTATCCTTGAAACGATTGATGATTCGGCCAACGAAGAAATTAAACGATGGAAAAAGGCATTGATCTCCGCCATCGACTCGGGAAATGAACCATTGTATAAAAATCTATTATGAAACCACACAAAATTCTGATCGTTGATGACGAACCAGCTAACATTAGGGTAATACAAAGTTGTATTGCCGAGTCTGGCAAACCATACACTCTTTATCAGGCATTGAATGGTGAGCTAGCTATACGGATTGCCAAAGCCGAAATCCCTGATTTGATTATCACTGACTGGGAAATGCCTGGCATGGACGGAATTGAATTGATCAAATGTCTGAAAAAGGATGACTCGACTTCAGAAATACCCATAATTATGTGTACCGGAGTAATGACCTCCTCCGAAAACCTAAATACAGCGCTCTTGGCTGGTGCGGTCGATTATGTTCGTAAACCTGTCGATAAAATAGAACTGTTAGCTCGAATACAATCGATGTTAATACTTTCCGATTCACGGAAAGCGCAAAAAGAAAAATATCTGGTAATTGAGCAGAACAATAACTTTATCAATGCTTTAATGGGAAGTATTCCCCACCCTTTGGTTTATTATAGCCTTGATGGAGAAATCATAAGGTGTAACCGTCGATTTGAAAGTTTGCTAAAAATTAATGATCAAATAGCCACAGGTCTTAGTGTATACAACTACTTTGATTCTGCAAATGCCTCTTTTCACCAAGAGCAAGATAAAAAGTTGGTTATTGACTTGATTGATATAACATATGAAGGTGAATTCGACGGACATAATTATATATTTTCAAAAACCTTTTTATACAATCCAAACATTGAGCTGGAAGGAATCATGTGTGTATTAACCGATGTCTCTGAATTAAAGCAAGCCCACAAAGAAATTTTGGATAGCAACAAACGTGAACTTACATCCGCGGCATTGCGATTAATCCAATTAAGTGAACTTAATAATTGCCTCATTTCTGATCTCGAAAAAATAAATACCTACACCGACGATAAGAGTAGTGAATTACTCCGTCAAACAATCACTAAATTCAACCTTAACTCAAACGAAAATTTCTGGCAGGAATTCGAATCCCGTTTTGTGAATGTTTACGAATCCTTCTACTGCAAATTAAACCAGATGTTTCCCGACCTCAGCCCAGGCGATAAAAAGCTGAGCGCTTTACTTCGTTTAAACCTCTCGTCGAAAGAGATTGCCTCCATCACTTTTCAGAATCCTCAAAGCGTTGATATGGCTCGTTATCGGTTACGTAAGAAATTAAATCTGAAACAAGAGGAAAACCTGATTGAATTTTTAATGAACATAGGCAATGAGAATTAACAACAACTTTTTTATCAATATCAGCTTAAATCAAAGTAGTTGGTAAAACAGACCTATTGCCCATGATATATTGTTTGTCAACTTTTCCTTAATTTCCAAGCGAATGAAAAACAGTACTATTCTGTTTGATTGAATTTGCGTATTTTCGCTTACGATTAAAAACGAATTCAAAACAAACACATATGCATCAGGTTAATTTAGCTGAAAATATCTTTTACCTCGGATTCAACGACCGCAGAACCCATCTTTTCGAGAATCTCTGGCCAATTCCTTACGGAGTTTCATACAATTCGTACTTAATTGTTGATGAGAAAATTGCCCTGATAGACACTGTTGAACGCACTTTTGTTGACGAATATCTTGAGCAGATTGAAATACTGACTAATGGCCGAAATGTCGATTACCTGGTGATTAACCATATGGAACCTGACCACTCAGGAGCATTAAAAGCAGTGGTTGCCAAATACCCCAACATCACGCTCGTAGGTAACAAAAAGACCTTCGACATGGTAGCCAATTACTACAAGATTACCGAAAATATGCTCGAAGTTTACGACGAATCGGAACTTCCGCTGGGAAAACATCGCCTGACATTTGCGACAATACCGATGGTGCACTGGCCCGAAACTATGGTAAGTTTCGAAATGACTGAGAAAATCCTGTTTTCGGGCGATGCATTTGGCTCATTCGGAACTCTTGATGGAGGAATTTTTGACGACGAACTAAACATTGCCCATTACGAAGAGGAGCTGATGCGCTATTTCACCAACATTGTAGGTAAATACTGCCCTCATACACAGCGGGCCCTGAAAAAAATACAAACACTCGATGTTAAAATGCTGGCTGCAACGCATGGGCCAATCTGGCGAACAAACATCAGCTATATGCTCGAACGATACGAAAAATGGAGCAGTTATACTACTGATCCTGGGGCTGTTATCGTTTACGGCTCGATGTATGGTAATACCGAAAAAATGGCCGACACCATTGCCCGTCAGCTGGCCATTCGTGGCGTTAAAAACATTCGTGTGTACGACGCTTCAAAAACTCACGCATCGTATATCATCAGCGATATTTTCAAATACAAGGCATTCATTATCGGCAGCGCGGCTTACAATAATGAGCTTTTCCCATCAGTAGAAACTTTGGTAACAAAAATTGAGCACATGGGCATCAAAAACCATTTGCTCGGTATTTTTGGATCGTTTGGCTGGAATGGCGGAGGCGTAAAAAATCTTCAGAAATTTGCCGAAAACATCAAATGGGAATTGGTTTACGAACCTGTTGAAGAAAAGGGAACCCTGAAGGCTGACAAGTTCAAACAATGTATCGATCTGGCAAACGCCATGGCCGACAAACTGATGAATTAATAAATTGAAGTACTGATCCTTAGCTTCAATCCTTCAGTAATTCAATCCTTCAATCCATTAATTTGTGCAAAACTATTTGGGGTTTCATGTTGAAATCCGGACTGAGAAAATATCTTTGCAGATCAAAAAAATTAAAGTATGCAAACCTGGTTCGAGTGTAAAGTAAAATATGTAAAAATCGACGACGATGGCCGTGAACGCAAAGTAAGCGAAGTTTACCTGGTTGATGCGGTAACATTTACCGATGCTGAAACACGTATCATTCAAAACGTATCAACGATGGTTCGTGGTGAATTTATTGTTGATAACATCAAAAAGTCGAATATCGTTGAAATATATCCGCACGAAAATGGCGAATGGTGGTATAAGGCCAAAATTGGCATTGTTACAATCGACGAAAAAGCGGGTAAAGAAAAGAAAATCAACAATTATTTTCTGGTAGCTGCCGACGACATCAAACAGGCTCTGCAACGACTGGAAGAAGGGCTTTCGTACATTCTGGTCCCTTATCAGACTACATCGCTTGCCATTTGCAATATCGTTGATGTATTCCCTTATTTCGAGGACAATGTGAACAAACCAATTCCTTCGAACCTGAAACCATTGGCTCAGGTGACAAAAAAACCAGTTTTTGAGGATGAAGATCTGGATGAAGAAGTAGTTTATTCGGCTGACGACGAAGAGGAAGAAATTGAGGAAGAGGAAACTGACGATCAGGAATAATTCGCTGATCATACAATACTAAATTAAAATGGGCATTGATGGCAACTTATTGACACCAATGCCCATTAAATATTTCAACTACAGGTTTCTGGCAAAATCAGGCCAGCTCTAAAGATGACTTTTTCAAATTGATCATCACCCTATAGAACGTAAATTTCTCACGCTGAACCGGATCAAATTCATAATAAACATTTGCAATGCGGCAGATGTCTTTTACTTCAGAATAAATGGCATTTAGTTCCTGTTTCAAATCTGCGGCCAACTGATCTTTTCCATGAGAAATGTCGAAGCAGTTTTTAAGATCAACCAGTTTTTCCTTATAGGTCATTAAGCGATTCACAAGATTTTTGTCGATCCCTCGTGCAGAGATGATCTGCTGTAATTCTGGTGTCATGTTTCGCTTGAAAGTAGACATCATCTTGTACAAGCTGAAAAGATCTCCATTCTTGGCATCACTGAAAAAATCAACGTATCCCAGAGTATCAAAAGTTTCATTCAGGAAAGCTTTATCAGTCTTGAAATCGACTTTTAGCTCAGCACGAAATACACTCACATCTTTCAAGGCAGCAATCATTAGATCATAAAACTGACCATGCATTTCCAAATGATCCGATAACGATTCATGAGTGAAATAATGATCCATAATTCCGTCAATTCTAGCCTTTAAGCTGGTAGCATAGTCTGGCGACCAATTTCGCCGGACGGAGGAGAGTTCGTAGATGTTCTCGCTGAATGATTGAGCGATTTTTCTGCACGTCAGAATAGTTGCAGTTCCGGTAAGGCAAGTTGATATGACATTCATAATCGCAGGTTTTAAATAAATTGAATTCTTAATTAAAAGATACGATAAATTACTCTCAAAAGATATGATTGATGCTTAAATTTTCATCACTATGTTGTAAAATACAATGTCAATGACATCAATACTGTCCAACTTCAATTTTCTGGAATTCAGCTATAATATGGTAATATCCGGAAAATAAGAACCCCTGATCAGCATGGTTACTGATCAGGGGTTCGAATATTTTTATAGCCTTGAAGAATTAGCTGTTCTTCGCTAATCTTTTACGCTCATGTTCTTTCAGGTTAATTTTCCGCATCCGGATTGACAAAGGAGTTACTTCAACCAGTTCGTCATCTTTGATATATTCCAATGCTTCTTCCAAACTAAACCGAATCGGGGTAATTAACCTCATTTTTTCATCGGTACCAGAGGCCCGCATGTTGGTCAATTTTTTTGGTTTGGTTACATTGATGGTTAAATCATCCGCCCTGTTGTTTTCACCAATTACTTGTCCTTCATAAATTTCCTGCTGCGGATCAATAAAGAATGATCCCCGGTCAGCAAGCTTACTGATCGAATAAGCAAATGCAGTACCGGTTTCAAGAGCTACCAACGATCCATTATTCCGAATGTCGATTGACCCTTTGTAAGGCTGATATTCAACAAATCGGTGGTTCATAACGGCTTCTCCGGCGGTGGCTGTAAGCATATTGGTACGCATACCAATAATTCCGCGCGACGGAATGATAAATTCGAGGTGAATGCGATCGCCTTTACGCTCCATGATTTGCATTTCGCCTTTTCGTTGCGAGGCCATCTCAACCACTTTTCCTGAATACTCTTCAGGTACATCCACGTGTAATTCTTCGATTGGCTCACATTTCTCGCCATCAATTTCTTTAAACAGAACCTGTGGCTGTCCAACCTGAAGCTCATATCCTTCGCGACGCATAGTTTCAATCAGAACCGATAAATGCAGTACACCACGACCGTAAACTATATATGAATCAGCCGAATCGGTTGGCATAACACGCAACGCGAGGTTCTTTTCCAATTCCTTTTCCAGACGGTCTTTCAAGTGGCGCGAAGTCACATATTTACCTTCTTTTCCGTAGAAAGGAGAATTGTTAATCATGAATGTCATACTCATGGTCGGTTCATCAACAGCAATCGGCTCTAAAGGCTCAGGATTTTCCCAATCGCAAACGGTATCACCAATATCGAAACCATCAATTCCAACCATGGCGCAAATATCTCCGGAAACCATACTTTCAACTTTCTGGCGTCCGAGACCTGTAAATGTATGAAGTTCTTTAACTTTTGTCCTTTTTATTGAGCCATCTCGTTTTACAAGAGAAACGTTCATTCCTTCTTTGATCTCGCCACGGTGAATACGACCGATAGCAATACGACCAACATACGATGAATAATCAAGCGAAGTAATCAATACCTGAGGAGTTCCGGGATTATCAACCGGCCCTGGAATAAATTCTACAATGGAATTTAACAATGCTTCGATGTTATCAGTTGGCACTTTCCAATCGTCCGACATCCAGCCCTGTTTGGCCGAACCGTAAACCGTAGGGAAACTTAACTGATCTTCAGTAGCATTTAAACTGTACATCAGGTCGAAAACCTGTTCGTGAACTTCTTCCGGACGACAGTTCGGTTTGTCAACTTTATTCACCACAACAATAGGTTTCAAGCCTAAAGCCAAAGCTTTCGACAATACAAACCGGGTTTGTGGCATGGTGCCTTCAAAAGCATCCACAAGCAGCAAAACACCGTCGGCCATATTCAATACCCGCTCAACTTCACCACCAAAATCGGCGTGACCAGGAGTATCTATAATATTGATTTTAATGTCTTTATAAATAACCGATACATTCTTTGCCAGAATGGTAATTCCTCTCTCACGTTCCAGATCGTTGTTATCGAGAATCAACTCTTGTTTCTTCTCGTGTTCTTTCATGATGTTACAATAGTAAATCATCTTGTCAACCAATGTGGTTTTACCGTGGTCGACGTGGGCAATAATCGCAATGTTTCTAATTTTCTGCATAGGTTCCAAAAATGAAGGCGCAAAGATAGCCGAATAATCCAATCAAAATTGGTTTTACGGCAAGCTGGAGGTTAAGTTTATGTAAATACTACTATTTTAACAATTTAGGTGACCTAAAACGCGAAGCGGAGGACTCTTTTAACAGAATCCTCCGCTTTTTCGTACTTGAATTATTTGTTTGAACGGCAATTATTTGTGCCGTTTCTTCAATTCGCGAGCTAAATCTTCAATCCGATAACCTTTATGCGACAGCAAAACGATCAGGTGATACAACAAGTCAGCACCTTCGTAAATAAAATTTTCATCATCATCAGCCATTGCCCCAATAATGGTTTCAACAGCTTCTTCACCCACTTTCTGCGCAATTTTGCGCGTTCCTTTCTGAAACAGCGAAGTGGTGTACGAACCTTCAGGCATTTCCTGCTTGCGCTGATCAATAAAATCCTGAAGGTATTCGATAAACTGAATATCACTTTCTTCGTTTGTTTCGCCCCAGCAAGTGTCGTCGCCAGTGTGACAAACCGGACCAACCGGATTTACTTTAATCAAAAGCGTATCATTATCACAATCGGCTGCAATTGAAACCACATTCAGGAAGTTGCCAGATTCTTCTCCTTTGGTCCAAAGTCTGTTTTTCGTCCGACTAAAAAAGGTTACCTGACCGGTTTCTTCGGTTTTGGCAACCGCTTCTTCGTTCATAAAACCTAACATCAAAACTACATTGGTTGTATTATCCTGAATAACAGCCGGAATCAGGCCATTCAGTTTCGTAAAATCTAATTGTGTATTTTCCATCTTAATTTTTGTTGTATTTCTTCCTGAAATCTTTGTGAACCAAGCAGCTATTTCTGACCACAAAGTTCGGCACAAAGATGCACAAAGTTTTATCGTATGACAATTCCTTTACTTTTCAAATAACTTTTCAAATCGGGGATGGCAATTTCCTTATAGTGGAAAATGCTGGCGGCTAGTCCTGCATCAGCCTTCCCTTCGGTAAACACGTCCACAAAATGTTCCATAGTTCCGGCTCCTCCTGAAGCGATGATTGGAATGCGCAGCATATCTGCCATTTTCGCCAGTTCCTTATTGGCAAAACCAGCCTTGGTTCCATCGTGGTTCATCGAAGTGAATAAGATTTCTCCCGCACCGCGGCTTTCGCCTTCTTTGGCCCACGAAAACAGTTCTTTTTCGGTTGGAATTCGACCGCCATTGACAGTCACAGTCCAATAATCGTTTTCACCACGGGCATCGATGGCCAAAACCACAAACTGGCTACCGAAGTTAAGCGCCAAGTCATCAATCAGCTTCGGGTTTCGAACAGCTGATGAGTTGATGCTGATTTTATCGGCACCTGCACTCAGCAAGGCATCAGCATCTTTCAGTTCGCTGATTCCGCCACCGACGGTAAACGGGATATTGATTTCGCGGGCAATGCGTTTCACCAGTTCGACAAAGGTTTTGCGGCCTTCGTGCGTGGCGGTGATGTCGAGGAAAACCAGTTCGTCGGCTCCCTGTTCGGCATACAGCGCACCTAGTTCAACCGGGTCGCCCACGCTTTTAATATTCACAAAGTTGATGCCCTTCACGGTCTGACCGTCTTTAATATCGAGGCATGGTATGATTCGTTTTGCTAGCATTTTCGTTTATTTAACCACAAAGGACACTAAGTTTTTTCACGAAGTGCATGAAGTTGGATTTATTTCTATTGGATGACTATAGGCTATAATTTGTTGAGAACTAGGAGACTGCCATTCGATAAATGAATTACCATTTTCGATAAAGTTCTTCCCAACTAGTAGTGGTGCAATCTCATAAAACTTATCAACTTCAGCTTTTACAACCCCAAATGTAATAAGCTCATCAACAAAGAAATTTTCATCAATGACTCTCGGAAATAGAACATAGTTTATCGCATTTTGACCATAGGCAATACTTGGATAAATTATTCCATCAAAGCCTGAAAGCTCAAATAAATGTTGAATTGCAATACTTGGAATATATTCGAATCGTTTATCAGAATCAACTTTTTTTGTTGCAATCTCATTCATTAATTTGTCAACGATAGATAATACTTCTAATTGGCTTTGAGAATGTTTATTATTTCTCCGATTAATTGATTCCTCAATTAATCGATTTAGTAAAGGATCTGACTTTTTTAATGTTGGTTTATCAAGTAACAGAAAGGTTATTTCTCTATTACTAATATATCTGATATATGCACAAGAAATTATAGATCCTTCTGTCGGCTTTATTTCTGATATACATGCATTACGACTATTTGTCAAATACCACATACTTTCTCCTGGCAAATTAAACCTCTCGTACTTCCACTTATCTTGAGGAATATTTTTCCATTTGGGATAATCAAAGTCTGATTGATTAAAAAACAAATCTCCAATATCATTTAGTCTAGCTCTCCAGAACTTGTTAATTTTCAACTCGAATATATTATCGTAATAACTAGATAAACTAAAAATTTCTTTCAGTTTATTCTTTATCATTGAAATATTATAGTCCTCTTCTGTTTTAAGTGAAGCCAAATACGAACGAAATTCTTCCACTTTTTTTTGAAGAATCTCCAATCTCATATTTTCCGTCGCTTCTCTCATTCAGCTCACATTTTCTGCCTGTTTAACTTCTGTCTTATCGAATAAACTTACCAATCTCCTCTAAACTAATTCTATTCTCATAAATCGCCTTTCCAGTAATGACTCCCGGGATGCCCATTTCGTTAAGTTCGTAAATGTCTTTCATAGTAGCAATTCCACCGCTGGCAATAAGTCCGAGTTCAGGGAATTGATCCATGATTTCTTTATACAGATCAATACTTGGTCCTGTCAACATGCCATCGCGGGCAATGTCGGTTGAAATAACCTGACGAATGCCTTTGCTGGTATAGCTTTCAATGAAATCCAGAATCGATAATTCTGAGACTTCCTGCCAGCCACTAACGGCAATCATTTTGTCTTTGGCATCGGCACCCAGAATAATTCTCTCTGCACCATAGGTTTCAATCCAATGCAGGAAAGTTTCACGATCTTTAACGGCAATACTTCCGCCGGTAACCATTGTTGCACCACATTCGAATGCTACGCGCAGATCTTCGTCCGATTTTAATCCGCCACCAAAATCAATCACCAAACTGGTTTTCGAAGCTATAGTTTCCAGCACTTTATAGTTGACAATGTGCTTGGCTTTTGCACCATCCAGATCGACCAGATGCAAACGAGTGATTCCGGCGTCTTCAAACATTTTAGCGACTTCGAGCGGATTCTCGTTGTAAACCGTTTTCTGGTTGTAATCGCCTTGCGACAAGCGCACGCATTTCGCGTCAATGAGGTCAATGGCTGGTATAATTGTAATCATTCTGATTAACGATTAAAGATTAACGATTGTTGATTAACGATTTATTTTTTGAGGGAAGGTACCATGTTTGCGTTTACTAGTTTCAATACTTTTTACAAAAATTGAAATTAGTTCGTTGCTTTCTGTTTTCAGGTTATTTAAAAGTTGTTGATCTACATGAAGTTTTGCACCATCAATAATCCGAAGGTTAATGAATGTTTCCCTAATTTCTTTAAGACATATTCCAGGTTTATGAACGAAGTCCTTTGGTGATTCAGCACTTTGTGCCTCGCCATAGTTTAACGCAGTAGATGAACTAGACCGAACAATCTGCCCGGAAAGATTATTACCGGCAATGCTTGGTTTAATTCCTTCAGACAATCGAATAATATCGATTGCAAAAACAATAAATCGATCTTCTAATTCACGTGGTGTCATAGTTTAAATCTAAAATCGCTGATCGTTAATCTCTAATCGTTAATCAATTTTACAATCTCAAAAAGTTTTCCAAAATCCTTGCGCCAACTGTTCCGCTTTTTTCTGGATGAAACTGGGTAGCGTAAAAGTTATCGCGGTGCAAAGCGGCACTGAAAGGATTGATGTAATTGCAAACTGCAGCAGTGTCTTTACCGACGGCAGCATAATACGAATGCACAAAATAGACAAACTGGTTTTCGAGCGACGGATCAAAAATACCACTTTTCAAGTCAGTGATAGTATTCCAGCCCATGTGCGGAACTTTGGTAATAAATTCCATCCCCGGTTCAGGAATAAATCGTTTCACTTGTTCATCGAAAATACCCAAACAAGGCGTATCGTTTTCCTCGGAATAACTGCACATGAGTTGTAGTCCCAAGCAAATTCCAAGTACTGGTTGTGTCAGTTTTGGAATTAATTGATCCAAGCCTTCCTTTTTCAGGAAAGCCATTGTAGTGCTGGCCTCTCCCACTCCAGGAAAGATCACTTTATCAGCAGCTTTAATTTTTTCGTGGTCACCTGTGATTTCAGCAGTCACACCAAGTCGCATCATTGCGTTATTGACCGATTCAATGTTTCCCGCGTTATATTTGATAATGACGATATTCATTTTGATTTTCTATAATTTTCTGATCAATCCAATGACAATGAATGATTTGTTGTTGTACCTTTATATAGGTAATTCATTTCCGGCGCGTTCTTCTAACGGTTAGGAAACCGGTTTCTCAATCCGGAGATGGCAGTTCGATTCTGCTACGCGCTACTCTTTCTATTTCAGTAATTCAGCAATAACCTTTTTCATCTCCTGAAACTCTTCGTCTTTGTATAATCGCGTCATGAAGACAATCTTACCAGTTTTATCGACGATAACATTTCGCGTAACACCGGCGCCTTTTTCGGCAAACTGATAAAAAATACCACCTTTCGGATCTAACGCCAACGGATAAGTTACAGGAATCAGTTTGGCAAATTTCTCAACCACATCTTTTGGTTCATCCAGATCGATACCATACAAAGCAAAGTTCGGATTGTCCTTGTATTTTTTCCAGATATCGGCTTCGATGTGCGGCATTTCTTTCCGGCACACTCCACACCAACTGGCGGTAAACTGAAGCATGACTACTTTACCTTTTAGATCAGCTATTTTCACAGTTTTTCCATTGGTTAATTCCATCGAAAAATCAGGAATTTGCTGCCCGATTTTGACAATGTATCCATAATCCGCCGGAATCTCCTTCTGAGCAATCGCTCCTGAAATGCTTAAACCCATCATCAGAATTAAAATAAATTTTTTCATAGTGTATGATTAACTAAAAACCACTGTACGATTGTTGTAAACCAAAATTTTCCGCTCAATGTGTTTATTCACAGCCTTCGAAAGGACGATCTTTTCCAGATCACGGCCTTTGGCTATCAGGTCGTTCACCGTGTCTTTGTGACTGACATGAGCAACTTCCTGCTTAATAATCGGTCCTGCATCGAGTTCTGTCGTAACGTAATGGCTGGTGGCCCCGATGATTTTAACTCCGCGCTCGTATGCTGCATGGTACGGCTTTGCACCAACGAATGCCGGCAAAAACGAGTGATGGATATTGATGATCTTGTGCGGATAATGCGTAATGAAATCGTCGCTAATGATTTGCATGTAACGCGCCAACACAATAAAATCGATTTTGTGTTTTTCCATCAACGCAATCTCCTGGGCTTCCAGTTCTTCCTTGTTGTCTTTGGTCACCGGAAAAATATGGTATTCAATATCGAACCGGCGGGCCACATCGGCCATGTCCGGATGATTGCTGATGATCACTGGGATTTCCACGTTCCATTCTCCGGATGTATAACGGGCCAACAGGTCAAACAGGCAATGTGACATCTTCGAAACAAAAATGGCCATGCGAGGCTTTTCTTCCGAGAAATGAAGTTCAAAGGTCATTCGATTTTTTTGGCCAATGAGGGTTGCAAAATAGTCAGCAATTTTATCCTTCGGGATGTTGAAATTGCTCAAATCCCATTCAACACGCATGTAGAACAACTTTTCTTCGCGATCGACATGCTGATCGAGATAAAGAATGTTCCCGTTGTTTGTATTGATAAACTCAGTTACTAATGCCAAGAGTCCTTGTTGATCAGGACAGTGAATGAGGAGGATTGCGGTTGATTTGCTTTTATCTAAAGTCATATAATTTGTTTTAAACACGAAGGACACTAAGGTTTTTCACGAAGGACACAAAATTTTATCTTTTTTTCCTCCCAGACATTCCCTATTTCTTCCGTTTTTATAGAATAACTCGTTTAATTCCGTTTTTTAAATGCGCAACATTGAAGTTTACCAAAAGCCCAAGTTTGCAACCTGATAATTTCAGATAAGTCAAGGTTTGAGCTAGATGAACATCGGTTAATTCCTCAACGGCTTTCAATTCAATAATAATTTTATTTTCCACCAAAATATCTATTCGTAAATGGCTTTCAAGCATTATACCTTTATAAATTAAAGGAAGATGTTTTTGCTTTTCAATATTCAATCCAGCCATTTGTAATTCAATGAAAAGACACTCTTCGTAAACACTTTCAAGTAAGCCTGGCCCTAAATTCGTATGTACTTCAAAAGCACAATCAAGTACTTTTTTGAAAATTTCTTCACGATCCATATCTCATCTTTTTTTTCAAATTCAATAATTTCTTGGAGTCCTTGGTGAAAACCCTTAGTGTCCTTTGTGGTTAAAAAATCAAAGTGTTCCCTTAGTTGTTGGCAGTTCAAAGTTAAACACATCTTTCCGGATAGCCATTTTAATTGCCCGGGCCAATGCTTTAAAAATGCCTTCAATTTTATGGTGTTCGTTGGTTCCTTCTGCCTGAATATTCAGGTTCGAGAGCGAAGTGTCTGAAAATGATTTGAAAAAATGGAAGAACATTTCGGTAGGCATATCGCCCACTTTTTCACGAAGAAACTCTGCTTTCCAAACAATCCACGGACGACCGCCAAAGTCAATGGCCACCTGTGCCAGACAATCGTCCATCGGCAAACAATAACCGTAACGCTCAACGCCGCGTTTGTCGCCCAAAGCCAACTTAAAAGCCTCGCCTAGTGCCAAACCGGTATCTTCAATGGTGTGATGTTCGTCCACATTCAGGTCACCGTCCACTTTGATATTCAAATCAACTCCGGAATGGCGGGCAATCTGATCAAGCATGTGATCAAAAAATCCCAGCCCGGTACTGATATTTCCTTTTCCGGTTCCATCCAGATTCAGTTCAACCCTGATTTTGGTTTCTTTGGTATTCCGGATAACCACTGTAGTACGATCAGGGGAAGCCACTTTGGCATAAATTTCATCCCAATCATTGGTAATCAATGTACAAAATTCGGCCAATCCTTTTTCCTGAAGTTCGTTTGCAATGAGCCATCATTGATCAGAATACCTTTTGATCCCAGGTTTTTAGCCAGTTGTATGTCTGTCAAACGGTCGCCAATTACAAAGCTGTTTGCCAGATCGTAACTGCCATCCATGTATTTTCCCATCATGCCTGTTTCTGGCTTGCGCGTTGGTGCATTATCGTGAGGAAAGTGACGGTCAATTAAAATATCGTCAAAAATAACACCCTCTTTTTCAAAAGCACTGAGAACCTTGTTGTGAACCGGCCAGAATGTTTCCTCCGGGAAACTTGAAGTTCCCAAACCATCCTGATTGGTTACCATCACCAGTTCGTACGACAGGTTTTTGGCAATAAAATGCATATTCCGAAAAACCTTTGGCAAATACTCCAGTTTTTCGAGTGAATCAACTTGCTCGTCGGCAGGTTCAGTTATCAGTGTTCCGTCGCGATCGATAAAAAGGGCTTTTTTCATGGTTGATCAAATTAATTCTTTCAGCGCTTTTCGCAGTTTTTTATTCTCTTTGGGCGAGCCAATGGTGATCCTCAAACAATCGTCACAAAGTGTAATTTTTGAGCGGTCGCGAACAATAATTTTTTGCTCGGTCAGATATTTGTAAATACCTCTTGCATCATTCATTTTCACCAATATAAAATTGGCATCCGATGGATAAACTACTTGTACGAATGGTAATTTAAACAACTTTTTAACCATTTTAGCTCGTTCATCAACAATGGTCTTCACCCATTCTTCCTTTTCCTGAATTTTTTCCAGCAACTCCAGCGCTTTTTGCTGCGTCAGTATATTGATGTTGTATGGATATTTAACCTTGTTGAAAACACGAATGATATCAGGTTGTGCAAACGCCATCCCGAGGCGAATTCCGGCCATTCCCCATGCCTTCGAGAAAGTCTGCAAAATAATTAGGTTTTCGTAGTTGTCCAACTCAGGCAGCAAACTGCTTTCAGGCGAAAAGTCAATGTACGCTTCGTCAACCACAACCAAACCATCGAACCCTGTCAGAAGTTTAACAATTTCGGCTTTATCTAGCAGGTTGGCGGTTGGATTGTTGGGAGAACAAACAAAAATGGCTTTGGTGTATATATTAGTGGCATCCAACAACTTTTGTGCACTGAACCCAAAGTCTTCATTGAGTTTTACCTTGCGGACTTCCACATTGTTGATGTCGGCAGCAACCTGATACATACCGTAGGTTGGATCGATCGAAACCATATTGTCAACTCCCGGCTCACAAAATGCCCGAAAAATAATGTCAATCGGTTCGTCGCTGCCATTTCCTAAAAAGATTTTTTCAGGAGCAATATTCTTTAGTTCGGCTATTTTTTGTTTAACTGCCCATTGCAAAGGATCGGGATAGCGATTGTACGGCGCATTATATGGGTTCTCGTTTGCATCGAGGTAAACATCCGCTTCACCCGAAAACTCGTCGCGGGCAGATGAATATGGCTTTAACTCCTTTATGTTGTTGCGAAGCAATTTGTCTAAATTCATATACCTTATTTTTTATTACTGATTTCTCTCAACCGAAGTGTGACTGCATTTTTATGCGCATCCAAAAGTTCGGCTAAAGCCATCGTTTCAATGATTGGCCCAAGTTTCTGAATTCCTTCCGGAGTAATTTCCTGAAAGGTAATTTTCTTGAGATAACTGTCGAGATTTACGCCACTGAACGATCGAGCCCAACCATTAGTTGGTAAAGTATGATTGGTTCCTGAAGCGTAATCTCCGGCACTTTCAGGAGTGTAATTTCCGAGGAAGACTGAACCTGCGTTTGTGATTTTATCAGCCACTTCCAGATAATTTTCCATGGCAATAATCAAATGCTCAGGCGCATATCCATTAATCAGGTCAATCATGTCTTCAACACGATCCAAAACAACAGCCTGACTGTTTGCCAATGCTTTTTCAGCAATTGTTTGTCGCGGTAATTCGCCGAGTTGACTAGTCAATTCCTGAACAACTTTTTCGATCAGTGAATGATCGTTAGTCACCAATACCACCTGGCTATCCGGACCGTGCTCGGCCTGAGAAAGCAAATCGGCAGCAATGAAAGCCGGATTGGCGGTAGAATCGGCCATTACAGCAACTTCCGAAGGACCAGCAGGCATATCGATGGCCACATCGCTGATGCTCACCAATTGCTTAGCAGCCATCAAGTATTGGTTTCCGGGACCGAAAATCTTGTTCACTTTTGGCACACAGTCAATTCCGTAGGCCATGGCACCAATCGCCTGAATACCGCCGAGTTTAAATATTTTAGTAACCCCAACCAATTGAGCGGCAAACAAAATGGCCGGATTAATTTTTCCATCTTTATCGGGAGGCGTACACAATACAATTTCTTTACAACCGGCAATTTTAGCCGGAATGGCAAGCATCAACACGGTCGAAAACAACGGAGCCGATCCGCCCGGAACGTACAATCCAACTTTATCGATGGCAACAGCTTTCTGCCAACAGGTCACTCCCGAAGTTGTTTCAATCCGTTTGGTTTGAGGCACCTGCGATTCGTGAAATTTTTGAATATTTCCGGCAGCGATTGTAATTGCGTCTTTCAGGTTTGAGTCAACCAACAGGCAAGCTTCTTCAATTTCTTCAGGAGAAACGGTCAAATTAATGATGAACACGCCATCAAATTTTTCGGTGTATTTCCGCAAAGCATGAATTCCACTGGTTCGAATTTCGGTTAAGATGGTTTGCACCTGATCGCGCAACTCAGTAACGCTGAACAACGGACGTTTCAGCATCTCGTCCCATCTCATTCGCTGTGGATTAATATAAGTTTTCATTCTCAAGTTGTTTTAAGTGGCTTCATTTTCAAGGCCAGAATATTTCCGGCAAATAACAGGATAACTCCAAATACAGCAACAATTCCCCATTGGTAATTCTCGAAAAACGAGGAAATTATCAATGCAATAACGGGAGCCACCAGCGTGGTATATCCGGCACGATCGGGACCAATATCGCCTACCAACTTCAGGTATAACGTAAATGCGACAATTGAGCCAAAAATGGCCAGATAAAAAAGCGAGGCAACATAGGAGACCGACATTTCAAACGAAAAGCTCCGGCCTGAAAGGGGAACCATCAGCATCATAGCGAGGCTACCATAGGTCATTCCAAATGCATTAGTCTGAATAACAGGCAATTTTCGGGTCTGGTTATATTTAGAAAGGATGTTTCCCAAAGATGCCAAAACGATTGATCCAAAGCAAAACAACAACGCTTGATACCCTATTGTAATCTGCTCAGCATTTCCTAATTCATGATTAAAAATCAGGAATGTTCCCGCAATTCCAAGAACGGCGCCTGCCATTACTTCTTTCCTGATTTTTCCCTTCAGGAGTAAATAGTTGAAAAATATATTGGTAAAAATGGAAAACGAAAAAATAATGGCAACTATTCCGCTGGTCAGTTTCGTTTCTGCCAAATAAACCAGCCAGTAATTAAACCCAAACAGAATTATTCCCTGAAGAATCATCAACAAGTGTTCGCGCAAGGTAAACCGCAAATTGAGTTTCCGGACTAGGCTGAAAACCAAGAGCAACAATCCGGCAATCAGGAAACGATACCCAACCGAAACCAGCGGATCGACTTGCCCCAACTGAAATTTGATGGCAAACCAGGTCGATCCCCAAATAAAAAAAGGAATAACGAAATATAGAATTTGTCTGAGTTTCATTCGATGTATTAAAAAATCATTTTCTCGATAGGAATAACCAGAATGCCAGTGGCACCGGCGCCCTTAAGTTTTCCAATTATTTCCCAAAAGTCTTTTTCATCAATTACCGAGTGAACCGAACTCCAGCCTTCTTCGGCCAATGGCATCACGGTTGGGCTTTTCATCCCCGGCAGATACGATTCGATTTCGGCCAACTTCTCATTGGGGGCATTCAGGAGTATATATTTTTTCTTTTCGGCGCGCTGAACCGATTCCATGCGGAAAATCAATTCATCAAGAATATTTTGTTTTGTTTCCGACAGGTTGGGATTGGCAATTAAAACTGCTTCTGATTTCACAACCACTTCAACTTCTTTCAACCGATTACTAACCAACGTGCTTCCTGAACTAACAATATCGAAAATGGCATCGGCCAAGCCTATTCCGGGAGCAATTTCAACAGAACCGGTGATTACATGGATTTCAGCAGATATATTCTTTTCCTTGAAAAAATCTTTCAGGATTTCAGGATAAGAAGTAGCGATCTTTTTGCCGTTGAAGTATTCAACTCCATTATAAACATCATCTTTCGGAATGGCCAACGAAAGCCTGCATTTACTGAATCCAAGGCGTTTGGCTATAACCACATTTTCCTTCTTTTCGAGCATCTCATTTTCGCCAACAACACCAATATCGGCAACTCCCATCGCAACTGCCTGCGGAATATCGTCGTCGCGCAGGAATAAAGCCTCAAGAGGAAAGTTCGTCGCAGTCGAAATCAGTTTCCGGGAACTCAGGGGGAGTTTGATTCCGCTTCATCAATCAACTTTAACGAATCTTCATTTAATCGACCTTTGGTTTGAACGGCAATTTTTAAAAGTCCTTCCATTTTAAATTTCAGTTTAAACAAAAAAGGCCTACCATATTGGTAAGCCTTCTTATTGGGTTAATATCTTTTTGAAAAACATCAAAACAATTACTGCCTACCTGTTGATAGAATCACATGATGATGGCCGTAATGTTTAATCGCTTTGTTCATTTCAATATTTTATGTGCTGCAATTATAGTTATAATCTGATAGGAAAACAAGAATTTCACTTGCAGTTTTTCTGAATTTACTTTTAATTAATATTAAATATTGACAAAACTAAAATTATCAGATTTTCAGATTAGGGTCAAAATTCCTTTTGATTTATAATTGAAAAGATTTTAGAAGCTACAATTTTTGGAATCACTGCATCAATACGAAATGAATTTGTATGTTTGTACAATCGATTGCAAAACTAAACTTAAATAAATCTAGTATGAAAAAAACACTTTCAATTGTACTTGTATTCATGCTAATCGGCATGACCTCTTTCTCCAAAAATTTACAGGATAAATGTTTTAAGCCTAAAGAAATTAAAAAGGCTATGATCAAAGCAGCAATGTGGCAGTTTAATAACCCAAAGCATAATTTGTGGGACTGGACTAATGGCGCTTTTTATGCCGGAGTTTCGGCTACTTACAAAACCACCGGAGACAAAAAGATTTTGGAAGCCATGAATAAAATGGGCGAAGCAAATCAATGGAAACCCGGACCTCGTCTTCAACATGCCGATGACATTGCAATTTGTCAGACCTATATTGATATGTTCCGCATAAAAAAAGACAAGGCAATGATTCAGCCTTTTATCGATAACATGGATAAATTCTTGGTAACTCCATTCCCTGTTAAAGGAATTGAAAAGATTACCTGGTGGTGGTGCGACGCCCTGTTTATGGCTCCACCAGCATTAGTTAAATTATCAATGACAACCGGTGACAAAAAATACATGGAAAAAAGCGATGAGCTTTACCATGAATGTTACAACTTGCTTTATGACAAGGACGAACATTTGTTTGCCCGTGATTTGGGTTATGTAATTAAAGGCGATGCATCGGATCGTCGTGAAGCCAACGGCAAAAAAATATTCTGGTCGAGAGGAAACGGTTGGGTAATGGGTGGATTGGCTTTACTTTTAAATGAACTACCTAAAGACTACAAAGAACGCTCGTTTTACGAACAAGTGTACAAAGAGATGGCGGAGAAAGTTGCCAGCCTCCAACAGGAAGATGGCCTTTGGAGAGCAAGTCTTCTTGATCCGGCTTCATATCCTGGAGGAGAAGCCAGTGGTTCCGGATTCTACACTTACGCCCTTGCCTGGGGAATTAACAATGGACTGTTAAGTAAGGAAAAATATCTTCCGGTGGTTCAGAAAGCCTGGAAAGGCATGAATACGCTCATTCAGCCCGACGGACACGTAGGTTGGTGTCAGCCAATCGGTGCCGATCCAAAAAAGAATTTTTCTGCTGAAAGCTGGGAAGTATATGGCACAGGCGCTTTTCTGCTCGCTGGTAGCGAGGTTATAAAACTGAAGAAATAAGCTTCAGAATCAATCAGGAAGTTAATAAATGTGAAATGATTTAAATATTCGTCCTTTTTAATAATGAATATTTAAAAAATGATAAAAAATATATTTTCTTTGCAAATGAGATTAAAGTAAATGTCTTTTTGACGCTTAATTCTCATCAAGGGAAAACTATTATTTTACAAATTTATTTTTACCTTGAAAGTTCTAATACATGACTGATGTCTTTCTTTTCAAAGAGAGTAAAATCATAAAAATGCGTGATTAGCTATGCGAATAGCTAGGTTTTTATTAACCAATTTTGTTTGATTGGTTGATCTTGTTTGTGGTATGAAAAGCCGGCCAGAGGGTCGGCTTTTTTCATTTTACATGGCATAAAAAAAACCGCCTTTCGAGCGGTTCTTTTATTTTGTTATCCCAGATATGTTTTAAGTAATTTGCTTCTTGAGGTATGCCTCAAACGACGGATTGCCTTTTCTTTAATCTGTCGAACACGTTCGCGGGTTAAGCCAAAACGTTCTCCAATTTCTTCCAGAGTCATCTCCTGACATCCAATCCCAAAAAACATCCTGATAATATCACTTTCGCGCTCGGTAAGCGTTGCTAAAGCACGCTCGATTTCTTTGGCTAATGATTCCATCATCAAAGAACGGTCGGCATTAGGCGAATCGTTATTAATCAGAACATCCAAAAGACTATTGTCTTCTCCTTCAACAAACGGAGCGTCAACCGAGATATGACGACCTGAAACACGAAGGGTATCTGCAACCTTATCTGCAGGCAATTCCAATGCATCTGCCAGTTCTTCCGGAGATGGCTTACGTTCATTTTCCTGTTCAAACTTCGAGAAGGCTTTATTGATTTTATTCAACGAACCAACCTGGTTTAAGGGCAAACGAACTATTCTTGATTGCTCTGCTAACGCTTGCAGGATAGATTGACGAATCCACCATACTGCATAGGAAATAAACTTGAAACCTCTGGTTTCATCAAACTTTTCAGCAGCTTTAATCAATCCCAGATTACCTTCATTAATAAGGTCGGGCAAACTTAAACCCTGATTCTGGTACTGTTTCGCCACAGAAACTACGAAACGCAGATTGGCTCGTGTTAATTTTTCCAATGCGGCCTGATCACCTTTTTTAATCCGCTGCGCCAACTCCACTTCTTCCTCAACAGTAATAAGTTCTTCTTTACCAATTTCTTGTAAATACTTATCTAAGGAAGCACTCTCACGGTTGGTGATCGATTTTGTAATCTTTAATTGTCTCATATACCCTTCAAAAAAATAGCGTGCAAATATAGGCTTTTGAGGTCAATAATTCAAATGGTTTTTTTTCTTAGGTTATTGTTTACAATTTCATAACCAATAACTTTGTTTTATTTCGAGTCAGTACCAAAAACATAGTAAGCGACTTCACCATTTGGGTATATTCCTTCAACTAATATTCCACCCCTTGAATTTTTAATTATACGTTTTAATTCATCAACTTCCGAAACAGCATTCTTGTTTACTTGTGTTATGATAAACCCCCTTTTAATTCCGGCATCTTTAAATTTACCACTACCAAGCTCGGCGATTTTAACACCATAACGAATTCCCAACTCCTCTCTGTCGCGGTCAGAAATCGCAACAAATTTCGCACCAAAAATATCGCTGGGATTGTTATCACCTTTCACAATATCTGTATCTCCGTGCTTGTTACGAAGCGTTACGTTAAATGGTTTCTTTTTATTGTCTCTTTTTACTACAACTGTAACTTTATCTCCAGGTCGATGTTTGCTAATCTGCTCCTGAAGTTCAGCTGTTGAATTTACAATGACCCCATCAACACTGATAATTACATCGTTATCTTTTATCCCGGCCAACTCCGCAGCCCCTCCTGGTTGAACTTTACCAATAAATACTCCTTCAATTTTATCCAAATCATACTTCTGTGCAACTTCTGCATTAACATCACCGATATTTACATTTAATAGAGCCCGCTGTACGTCGCCATATTCTTTTAAATCAGCAACAACCTTCTGTACAATATTAGATGGAATTGCAAATGAATAACCGCTATATGATCCAGTTTGCGAGGCTATAGCTGTATTAATACCAACAAGTTCTCCATGAGTATTAACTAAAGCTCCGCCACTATTACCCGGATTAACCGCGGCATCAGTCTGAATAAACGATTCGATTCTCATCTGATCGGGATTAATTCCAATATCACGGCTTTTTGCGCTCACAATTCCGGCAGTAACAGTGGATGTCAGATTAAATGGGTTTCCCACAGCCAAAACCCACTCACCTAACTTGAGATTATCCGAATTGCTGAATTTTAGTGTTGGCAGGCCTGAGGCATCAATTTTAATAAGAGCAATATCGGTTGAAGGGTCTGTTCCAATTAACTTAGCTTTAAATTCACGTTTGTCATTCAGAACAACCATAATTTCATCAGCCTCATCAATCACATGGTTATTGGTAACAATAAATCCATCAGATTGAATAATTACTCCGGAACCGGCACCTTGCCTGATGGGCATTTGCTGCGAACGAGAGCTTCCATCTCCAAAGAAATAATCAAAAATATTATTCGAACTATTATACCCGCCCTTTTGAGTAACCTTAATATGTACAACCGCGTGAACCGAATTCTCGGCCGCAAAAGTTAAATCAGGCAACTCACCCGTACTTTCGGTTGGCAAACTTGCATATCTCATCGACTGTTCCTGTTGTACTGTGAATACTTTTGGATTGTCAAAGTAATGTGTATAAGCCCATAAAGCAACAAATCCGCCAACAAGTGCCACCAACAATGTAAATAATCCTGTTTTCAAATTTTTCATCTCTTTTTACTTTTTGTTGTTAGAAATTTCTGACTTTTTTATTTGAATTTTAAAGATAACGCATAACATTTATATGTGTTTTACCTTTTGTAATTCATTTAATTTGTTTAACAGATTTTAACAACAACACAAATATCCTCAAAGAATCATCAGAAATTGGAGTCATTGTTTCTCAACTGTTAAAACCCGACACCTGAAAAATAAACGCTTCGTAAAATTTATAACTGTATTTAAATCCAAACGTTTGGTTGCAGATCAATTCTATCTATATTTACATCTTTAACAAATTTCAGTAGAATGCCTGGTCTATTTTTCAAAAAATTAGCAATCCACTCAAATATATCTACTTACCTAAGTCGTACACTTATCATTATTACAGTTGCCACAACGATAATGGTCGGGGGAGTTATGATTTTTCAACAATCTCTTTACTTCAATAAACTTAGCAAGCAAAAGAATAAAGAATATATTGAGAATCAGAAGATTTATATCAAGGAAATTGTAAAAAACGAACTGGAATACATCAGAATACAAAACGAATCATTTAAAACACATATTAACAACAAAATAAGGCAAAATGTTAATCAGGCATTTTTCACAGCAGAAGCAATCTACCAAAAATATTCAGGAAAAAAATCTGAAGAAGAGATAAAAGCCCTTATCATCGCAACGATCTCTTCGCTTCGGTTTGACATGGAATACGAAGAAGTTTTCATATCAAACACTAATGGAACAGGAGTTTACTATCCAAGAAAACCTCAATTTACGGGCAAGGATATGCTCCACTTTAAAGACTCAAACGGATCAACGGTTGTTCTTAATGAGATAAATCTATTGAACTCAAAGGATGAAGGATTTGTAGAATATGATTTGAAAGCTAAAAACAGCACGAATACAACTCACGCTAATCTTAAGAAGATAACCTTTGTCAAAAAATTTGGCCATTTCAACTGGTATTTCGGATCGAAACAATATCTGGACGACTATTTTCCGAAGTTTAAAGAAGAAATTGCACAAAAAATAAGTTCGGTTAGGTTCAAGCATGGCGGATATGTGTTTATGAATAACATGGATGGCACCCCAATTGTTATGGATGGAGCCATCTATTCAGGTAGCTTAAATATGCTTACCAGTACTGATTCTCCCAGGCATAATGTTTTTTTACAACAACTTGATGTTGCCAGCAAAAACCCTGAAGGTGGTTACTTTTATTATAAATGGAACAAGATTAATGAAACTGAGGCATCTGAGAAATGCTCATATGTTTGTCCATTTAACGAATATAACTGGTTAATAGGAGCTGGTTTTTATCTCGACGAAATCGACCAGAGTATTAAACAACAGCAAGCATTACTTCACAAGGATCAACAAAAAAGCATCATTCTTATACTGATTATATTCTTTATGCTTCTGCTTGTTGAAGTTGTAATTATCTATCATTTCAATCGCAGATACAAGTCAGACTTTGAGCGATTCTTCAATTTCTTTTTCTCATTACAAACAAACTTTAAGCAGCTAAATACCTCTGAACTTTATTTCGATGAGTTTAAAAAAGCCGGAGAAGCTGCCAACGAAATGGTATTATTTCGAAAGGAAATTGAGAAAAAACTTATTGAAGAACAGAAAAAAGCAACAGAGTCGGACCGGCTAAAATCAGCTTTTTTGGCCAATATGTCGCACGAAATCAGGACACCCATGAACGCCATTCTTGGCTTTTCAGAATTACTGGAGGATGAGAATCAGGATGAACAGGACAAAGTCATATTCATTAAATTAATCCGGAAAAACGGAGATATATTATTGAATCTGATCAATGACATTATTGACATTTCAAAAATTGAGGCTAATTTACTTTCGATCAGAAAGAAACCTGTTCATCTGAATAAATTTCTAAATGAAGTTGGTTATCACTATAAAGAAACGATCGCCTCCAGAATTGACAAAGACATCAATTTCATGCTCCTAAACAATATTGATCCTAACCTGACTATTTCGACCGACGAAGCAAGGCTAAGGCAGGTTCTTGACAATTTGATTGGGAATGCCATCAAATTCACACCTTCAGGCACAATTACCGTAAACGCTAAAAAAGAAGGAGAAGCTGTTTATTGCAGTGTTGCGGATACAGGAATTGGAATCTCGATTGACCAGCAAACAACCATTTTTGAACGGTTTATGCAAGCAGAACAAGACCACCGGGTGAACTTCGGAGGAACAGGTTTGGGATTGGCAATTTCGAAAAATCTGATAGAATTGCTTGGAGGAAGTATATCTGTAGAATCCGAACCGGGGAAGGGATCTACCTTCTACTTTCACATCCCGGTCAACTAGCGCTTCGGGACTTCAAACCACTTATCTACAGTCGCTTCTGGCTTATAACTTAAAAGATAATCCATCGCCTCATTCGCATTTTTTGCAACAAAGTAGAGTTTGCGGTAATTTTCTTTGGCGAATTTTTCTTCATACGATTTCTCGAACTGCATGAAAAGATCGTTGTAAAAATCATTCGTATTAATGAAAACGACAGCTTTATTATGATAGCCTAATTGCTTCAGAGTGATTACCTCCAGAATTTCCTCCAACGTTCCAAATCCACCAGCTAAAGCGATAAAAGAATCAGACAGCTCCCTCATTTTAAACTTGCGTTCCATCATATCTCCTGAAACAATTATTTCGTGGGCATGAATGGAGGCCAGGTTAAAATCGCGCAGCTTCTCAGGAATAACTCCGATAGTTCGTGCACCATGATTTCCGGCCTCACGGGTAATCACATCCATCAGACCGACATTCGATCCACCATTGATTAAACAATAGCCTGACTGGCCTATCAGGCGTGCCAAATCGATGGCTTCGTTCACGTACACATCAGCAATTGCATTACTCGATGAAGAAAAAACGCAAATATTCATCTGGATTCAAGTTTAAAGTAAAAAGGCAAAAGTATAAAATTACAAGACAGAAGTCCGGAGTCAGAAAAATAAGAAATCCCGGCTTTCACCAGGATTTCTTTATCTTTTTAAACATCGATGTTTGCATATACCGCATGATCTTCGATAAACTGGCGGCGTGGCGGAACTTCGTCGCCCATCAGCATACTGAAAATATGATCAGCTTCAGCAGCATTCTCGATAGTTACCTGGCGAAGCGTCCGCATTTCTGGATTCATGGTGGTAGTCCACAACTGTTCTGCGTTCATTTCTCCAAGACCTTTATATCGCTGAACATGGATTCCTGATTCTTTTCCTTCGCCCCATTCGTCGATTAAACGTAGGCGCTGTTGTTCTGTCCAACAGTATTCTTCACGTTTTCCTTTCTTAACCAAATAAAGCGGAGGCGTTGCTATGTAAACATGGCCACGCTGAATCAGCTCATTCATAAACCGGAAAAAGAAAGTCATGATTAACGTGGCGATATGGCTACCGTCCACGTCGGCATCAGTCATGATTACGACCTTATGGTACCTCAGTTTTTCCAGGTTAATCGCTTTCGAGTCATCATCAGTTCCAATAGTGATTCCCAATGCAGTATAAATATTCCTGATTTCTTCGCTGTCGTAAACCCTGTGAGCCATTGCCTTCTCAACATTCAGGATTTTACCACGCAACGGAAGTATGGCCTGGTAATGTCGGTTACGGCCCTGTTTTGCTGTTCCACCCGCCGAATCCCCTTCGACCAGAAACAATTCGCAAAGCGAAGCATCTTTCTCTGAGCAGTCGGCCAATTTTCCTGGCAGACCTGCTCCGGAAAGTACGTTTTTACGCTGAACCAATTCTCTGGCTTTGCGCGCTGCATGGCGCGCTGTTGCGGCAAGAATAACTTTATTTACAATAGCCCGCGCAGCGCGGGGATTTTCTTCCAGGTAATTAGCTAACATTTCGCTTACAGCCTGGTCTACCGGCAAACTGATTTCAGAGTTGCCCAATTTAGTCTTAGTCTGACCTTCAAACTGAGGTTCGGCCACTTTTACAGAAACTACGGCAGTCAAACCTTCACGGAAGTCATCGCCGTTAATCTCGAATTTCACTTTGGATAACATCCCGCTGCTGTCAGCATAACCCTTCAGTGTGCGTGTCAAACCGCGGCGGAAACCGGTAAGGTGGGTTCCCCCTTCGATGGTATTGATATTATTGACGTATGAGTGAATATTCTCGCTAAACGATGTGTTATAATGAAGGGCAATTTCTACCGGAACTCCGGCTTTCTCTGAAGAAATATGAATGGTTTCGTCAATCAGGCGTTCGCGGGTACCATCGAGATACTCAACAAACTCTTTCAATCCTTCTTTCGAAAAGAATTCTTCGTGTTTGTATTGATATTCGCCCCCGCCTTCTATTTTAAATCTTTTGTCGGTGATATTCAGTTGCAAACCGGCGTTCAGGAAAGCAAGCTCACGTAACCGGGCAGCCAGAATCTCAAATTTATACTCTGTAACAAGGAAAATTGAATCATCAGGCTTAAAAGTAACGGTTGTACCTGTTCGATCAGTTACACCAACCTCTTTTACATCGTACAAAGGTTTGCCTTTGCTGTATTCCTGTTGCCAGATTTTACCATCACGGTGTACCTGAACATTGAGGAGAATTGAAAGCGCATTAACGCACGAAACCCCTACCCCATGCAAACCTCCGGAAACTTTATAGCTATCCTTGTCGAATTTACCACCGGCATGCAAAACAGTCATTACCACTTCAAGGGCCGAACGGTTTTCTTTGGTGTGAATTTCGGTTGGAATACCACGACCATCGTCGATTACGGTAATCGAATTATCTTCGTTGATGAAAACATCAATATTTTTACAATAACCAGCCAAAGCTTCGTCAATCGAGTTATCAACGACTTCGTAAACCAAATGGTGCAAACCTTTTTCGTTTACATCACCAATATACATGGCAGGGCGCTTACGAACCGCTTCCAAACCTTCCAATACCTGAATACTGTCGGCTCCATAATCACCATTACCACCTTGCGTTCCCCAATTCTGGGTTTCTTCAATTTCTCTCATCATCAAAATATTTAATTATCCCATATTACACCCATTCAACCCTAAAACAAAGAGTTAAAACCAGTTACAGAAAACTATTCTTTTCCCGTTTTTTTGAAAAATTCCGGATTGGGTGATAAAACCAGATATTTGATTTTCAGTAAATAATTCACTTCAAAATTCCTTCAATAACTAAGTCGCAAATATAGTAAAAATGTCGTAACCGCCGACAGTTAAAACGACAATCAAAACGTTAAACTTTTTAACATTTTATGAACTTTTTAAATACTGAAAATCAACAAATTACAACGAACAAAAAGGAAGCAAAAAAGCTTCACTAAAAACGATCGAAAACACGCTGTTTATTTAGAAGGTGTAGCTTATTCCGGCCATCCAATTTAATCCCTTGTTGGTGTAGCCCAGCCATTGTTCGTATTTCTGAAAACCAAAATTATTAAGTTTTGCAAAGAAATTGAGCTTTGGGGAAAATTGATATTCAGCTCCCACATTCAGGTCGATGATTGGGTCCATATTCACTTTAATCTCTTCAGGAGCTGAATTACCTAAAGGATCCGTCCTTTTCGAATCAAAAATCACTGCCATCCGTTCTCCAACAATAAAAATATCAGTAGTAAACTTCAACTGATTATTCGGTTTATATGTTCCTGAAAATGTTAAATCAAAATTCGGCATTTGCCAAGGTTTTTCAATCGTTTTCAAATCATAAGAATAATAATTTCCATGTAAATGGAGCGAAAAATTATCAGAAACTGAATGCATTACTTCCCCTGATAGCTTCAGGATATTTACATCGTCGTACACCACGTTGAAAGTGTTTTCCAGTCGTCGAACTACGGACGAAGAATTAAACGCTTCAAATCCTTTACTAACGTAAAAATGCTGATCCTTAACCACTGAATATTCAGCTTCGGCCACATAATTGGTTTTTGGGCTGAATTTTCCTTTAAAGCCTCCTGAAAAGATGTATTTAAAATTAGCATTGGCCACGTCGTGATATGGATCGACATAAGGATTCTCAGTCGCAATAGACGAATAAGTATTGTGTTGCAAACGTCCATCAAGCCCGGCAAATAAAGTCAGTATTTGAGGAACTGGCGACCATTCGGCTTTAACCTTAGGCCAAATCAGGAAAGAAGCATCCGTATCCGCATCAAGCGAAAGGGCTGTGTTCAACCCAATTTGCAAACTGGCTTCATCCGAAGACAAAAGCACCGATGGATTTGCCCTCAGTATCGTTTGCCGTTTCTTTCCGTAGGCGCCTGAAAATCTGCTCATAATGCTGTCAGCCTTATAAACAGTGAGCGAGGCTGACAAAAAACCTTGTAGATCATCAATTTTCTTATTGACATCGCCTGACAAAACGGTTTCATGCTCGGTTTGCCCGGTTTTACTAACCATGTAATGATATTTAATGCCGAAATCGTAGTTCAGGTCGGTAGCTGCAACAATTCCGCTTTTTAACCGAACAAGCGCCGTTCCTTTCGAGAAATACTGTTTATCCTGGAAATACGGAATCATTTGATCTTTCAACTCATCCGACAATCGATCGCCGGTGTATCCATAATAATTAAACGTGTGGCGGTCGAAAGCCAGGCTCCCGGATAAAGTTGACCTGCGGAAGAACTTCTTGGCAAAAACTTCAGCCTCGTTCTGCGATTCAGGAGCTTCCACGTTATCATCATTCAGGAGTCTGACTTTTCCTGACGAAGAAAGGTGTTTCAAATGAATTCCAAAATTCGAGTTCTTATCGGGTTGCGCGTTGAAAAAGAGTTCGCCATAAGGAGTCATATAATTGCCGAAACCCAACTTCAGCAATCCCAATCCCATTGCGGGTTTGGGGTCGCCAACCATTTTGGCTGCTGCTACTGGTGTTGGTTCAAATGTCGAAAATACAGGCTTACTGAATATCGAATAATCGAATGTCGGAGTTTCGGTTTGTTCGGGCTTAATCTGGGGAATATCGTTGATTTTCACCGCATCCAGAATAGTCGGCTGATAGGCTTTAGTTACCTCAACTTCCTTTTTCAGGCTAATCGTATCTTTTTGCGCCATCGCGTTAAAAGCTCCTATTAACAAACCAAATGTTAACAGACTTACGGCTAAATATTGTTGTTTTTTCATGTTCATCTATTTAAAACTATTTCTTTCCTCCGGAAATGTTGATTTCGAGCGGTTTGCTCTGATTTTTGGTTTGGCTGGCTTCGCTGACTTCGATCAACTGCAATTTCTGACGCGTTGTATCGAGTATTCCATCTTCCTTTTCCGGATAGTTTTCTTCAATGCTCTTCAGTGTATGTTTGGCCTGAAATTCGTCGCCATTTTTCAGGTAAATATCCGATAACAAAATGAAGCTTTTAGCCAGCCAGAATTGGTGCGGCGAGTTCTTGTCGATGAAATCCATGATCTCATTTTCGGCCTCTTTCAGCTTCTGCTTTTCAAACAAAATCTCTGACACCAGAAATTTTGCTTCAGCGCCTTCTGTCGAATTGGTATCAGCCGACAGTTTGCTTAAAATTGGGAAAGCCTTGTCTTTATTGCCCGTATTGTAATACGACAACGCCAACTTGTAGCTGGTTTCTCGTTTAAGGATGTCCGAAACCTTCTCGGAACCCAAAATTTGATTGGCAACCTCGATACAAGCCGGGTAATTCGCCAATTTATACTGACAACGCATCACACCGGTTTGTGCATTCAGCAGATCGTTCCCCGAATTCGATATTTTTGAAAGCCGCTCGAAATAAACCAGAGCCTGTTTATAGTTCTCATCGTTGTAATGTAATCCAGCGGCTTTCGACAGCGCAACATCCATAAAATTATTATCGCCTTGAGCTATAACCTGCTCGTAACTGGCCAATGCCTTATCAAATTCGCCATCGTTGTATAGTAAATCGGCGAGATAGAAATTCGAATTCAACGCAAAACTTCCGTTCGGAAATTGAGTAAGGTAGCGTTCAAACTGCGCCCTTGCCTTTTTATCTTTTGACATGTATAATTTTTCTGCGGCCTGATACGAAAGCGAATCCTGCTCGCTGGCCGAAACCTGACCCGAACCCATTTTATTGGTATAATCAAAATAGCCATCCACATCGTTCATTTCAACGTAGCTGTTTTTCATTCCGGCCAAAGCCGATTGCGTTTCGGGGCCGGCTGGAGAAGTCTCAACCACTTGTTTGTACGATTTGATGGAACTCTTAAAATCGTTGGCGTTGTAATAAACCAGGCCAAGCTGCACCAAAGCCTTGTTTTTATAGCTACTCTGCGGATATTTACTAATCAAATCGTTGTAACTGCTAATCGCCATTTGCGGCTGATTGACTCGTTCGTAGGTTCGGCCCAGTTCGTAAAGCGCATCGTCCTGATAACTCGATTTTGGATAGTTCTGGAGCAGTGTTTGAAGGTTATTGATTTTCCCCTGATTATCGCGCTGAAGTCCCAAGCAGAATGCTTTCTGGAACAGCGAATAATCGGCATCATACAAATTCATCCGTAGCGCCTGATCGTAATTCGAAATAGCTGCGGCGTATTCCCTGTTCAGGAAGTTACAGTCGCCCAGACGGTTATTGGCATCGGCCACTTTTTCACTGCGCGAATCACTATCCAAATTCAGATATTTCCTGAAATAATCGCTGGCACTTGAATAATCTTTGATCTGGAAATAGGCATACGCCAAGTTGTAATGCGCTGTTTTATACTCCGGAAGGGCAAACGAACCAGGCAATTTCAGGAAAGAATTATAGCCTGAAATCGCTTTATTAAAATCGTTGGTCCTGAACATTGCTTCAGCTTTCCAGAAAATGGCCAGGGCGCGGTAGTTCTTATTAAAATCTCCGGCATCGATTGATTTGTCGAAATTTTCGATTGCTCCGTTATAATCCAGATTGTTGAAACACTCCAATGCCCGGTAGTACGCCACGCGTTGATAGGCCTTTTTTACCGACGGGCTCTTCACCTTGATATTTTCGATCGAAGCCATGGCATCGCGGTAATTGCTTGTACTCATGTAAACTTTTACGAGGTAATCGTAGGCCACATCATTTCGTTCGGCATTTGGGTACGAAGCAATGTATTTGTCGAATGCTTTGATTGTCTCATTAAACGGCGAATACGACAATTCGTATGTGATTTTGGCGTAATTAAACAAGGCATCCTCCTTGATTTTGGGATCAAAATCGAATTCCGAGGCTGCTTCGAATGCCTGACGGGCTTTATTTTTATCTTTTGTTACCACATAGCAGTCGGCCAAATGGTAATACGCGTTTTGTGCCAGTTCATCTTTACCTTTTGAAGCTATTTCCAGGTGAGGTATCGCCTTGGCTTCCTTGCTATCCAGATAATAGCAATAACCAAGCATGTAATTTTCTTCGCGTCCTTTGTTGTTTTTATCCGACAGATAAAACTCCAGAAACTGAACGGCGTCTTTAAATTCGCGCAAATGGAAATACGAGTTTCCTAAAATTCGGGCCAGTTCGGGTTGCTGATCGGCCGAAACCTTATTAATCAAAGGTGCGGTGTAATCCACCACTTCGCGGTATTTCTCTTGTTTGTAGTATATCTGGCTGATGTAAAAAGGAATGACCTTCTCGAAGACCGGATTTTTCTTCAGTTTCAGGAATTCCTGAAGAGCCGATTCGTAATTTCCTTTCAGGTATTGAATATGCCCCCAATAATATTGTGCTGGTGCGGCGTACAACGAATTACCTCCTTTAATTTCAGCAAAATCAGCTAACGCTGCATCCATTTTTTCTAACTCAAAATTCGAATATCCGCGCAAATAGTAGAAATAACTCAGTTCTTCAGGAGCTAATCCGCTTTTGTCTAACCGCTCCAAAGTCTTCAATACCGCCGGATATTTCTTTTTATCAAACTGATAAACAGATTCTTCAAACAAAGCTCTGTTCCGGAACGAACTCTCCGGAAACTGTTTCATGAATTCAGCAATCTGCTCTTCTGCATTTCGGTTATCCAGTTTTAAACCGCATAAAGCCCTGTAAAACATGGCCTCAGCCCTCACGTCCGAATTCGCATCAGCTTTTGCAGCAATCTGCTCAAACTGGTTCAGCGCCGACACATAATTTCGCGCCAAAAACAACTCTTTAGCCTGTTGTATTTCCTCGCTGATTGATTGATAATAAACTGTCTTTTGAGCTTTAATCAGAACCGGCGACAGCGCCAGCAGGATCAGAATGAATACGTTTCGGATAGTCTTCATTATTTCGGGATATTTTATTTCATGTGTAAATAAATAGATTTTTAATTGTCACATGTAACTCGCATCTCATCTCATCCTCTTTGGTGGTTATCAATGGAAATGCTCGTTTCAGGTTTTGGGGATACACAAACTGTACCATCTTTTATTAATGACAAAAATTACGATAAAAAGTTGCCTTGGTAAAAATAACTATTCCAACCGGCACTTACCGAATCTTTGTCTCGTTTCTAAACAAAAACTGAGATTTATGCTTTATTAGTATCTGGAAGGATAAAAAAAATTAGTTTTGCATACAGACCAATTTGCATTCACAATGTCAGAAGAAAACATCATCGAACTCATAAATGCCGATATCGTTCAGCGTGATCATGTGGTACTTACAGATATCAGCCTGGAAATAAAAACCGGCGAATTTGTATACCTCATTGGGAAAGTTGGAAGTGGAAAATCAAGCATTATCAAAACTATAAATGCCGAATTGCCGCTTGAAAAAGGTGAAGGAAAAGTCGCAGAATATAACCTAGCTGAACTTAAAACCCGCGAAATCCCATTTCTGCGCCGGAAATTAGGAGTGGTATTTCAGGATTTCAGACTACTAAGCGACCGAAATGTTTACGACAACCTGACATTTGTGCTGAAAGCAACCGACTGGAAAGACGAAACGGAAATTGCCATCCGTGTGGATGAAGTACTTGCAATGGTTGGCATGACCTGGAAATCGAAATCGATGCCTCACCAACTTTCAGGAGGAGAGCAGCAGCGGGTGGCTATTGCCAGAGCTGTTCTCAATAACCCGGAAATTATACTGGCTGACGAACCTACCGGCAACCTCGATCCGCAAACGTCGATTGAGTTAATGCAAATTTTCAAAGACTTGAACGATCAGGGCAAAACCGTTGTAATTGCCACGCACGACTACCCGCTGATCCGTAAATTTCCGGCACGAATCATCACCGTCGACGATCATAAAATTTACGAAACAGTTCTGACTAAAAAAGAGAATCAGGGATAATAAAATCGAAAAAAGGAAAAAGGAGAATTTGGAAGGACAATCTTATGTGGATGTTCAGTAGCGAACAAATATTTACTCGTTTTCAAAGGAATTGTTTGTAAACAATTCTCAAAACCTGTTCTTCATTTTCCCAGCACAATTCTTTTGCAGCCTTCGTAAGGTTCTGTTTCCAAACCAACCTTTTCTCCTGATCAAAAAGCGCTGATTTCATCAATTCGGCCAACTCCTTTCGTTGGTGAGTTTCTGAAATGGCACCAATCTGGTAATGCTCTACAATATGTCTCATTTCCGGAAGGTTCGAAACCAACACCGGAACTCCGGCCTGAATGTAATCGAACAGTTTATTGGGCAGGGCAAAGCGGTAATTCAACCCCAAATCTTCTTCCAGTGAAATTCCCAAATCAGCCTGACAGGTTACTTCGTGCAATTGATGAAGCGGCAACCGTCCGAGGAATTTAACTTTTGATTCCAGACTCATTTCAACAACCAACTCTTTTAATTCACTGGTAAGGTCGCCATCGCCAGCCAACCAAAGTTCGGCGCCATCCAGATATTGCATCGAACGGATGGCTGCCCCAACGCCACGACCCAAATTGAGCGCCCCCTGATAGAGAATAACTTTTGGCTGAGTTTTTGTTTTTTCCTGATGTTCCAGTTTTTCAACCTGAGAACAAACCGGAAGATTACGCACAACCTTAAAATCAACGTTATATAGATCGCGATATACTTCAGCAATCGAATCGCAAACCGTGTAAGCGGCATCCACTTTGGGAACCAGAATCTTTTCAAGCCAAGTCCAAATCGTTCTGACCACTGGACGACCAATCAACTCCGGAACTTCCGTAAAATATTCATGACTGTCGTAAATCAACGGTTTCCGTTTGATTCGTGAAGCCAGATTATTCGCCGGAAGTGTATCCAAATCGTTCGCCACAAAAACATCTACCTTAGATTTCAGGAGGTAAAGTAATAAGCGGAGATTGTATTCGAAGTAAAACATCGCCCCCTTCCTAAACAGAAGTTTCATCCGGTGAGTCTGGTAATCGCGCTCCACAACATGACTTTCAGGCAACAAACGGCCAATTAAAACAGGCTCGAAACCCATTTTTTGCAGGCTAACCGCCACTTTATGTACACGGTTATCGGTCACCAAATCGTTGATTACACTAAGCGAAACTTTCTTCAAGGCGATTTTCTATTGGTTCGTATCGCCAAGGTAAACGAAAAAGGACGATCTTCTGTTATATTTGCTGAAAAATAATTCAGATGATTCGCTCCTACTCCGATTACCAGCTACAAAAACACCATACATTCGGCACTAAAGCTACTGCCAAACAGTATTTCGAATTTACGGAAACAGAAGATTTAGAGGCTTTTTTAGCTACCACAACTCAATGGCAAAATCTTCCCATCCTGATTTTGGGCGAAGGAAGTAACCTGCTGTTTGTAAACGATTTTAATGGACTGATTATTAACCCGAATGTACCGGGAATAAAAATCTCGTATGAAGACCGTAATAACATTTGGCTCGAAGTAGGTGCAGGCGTGTTTTGGGACGATCTGGTTGAATATGCGGTTTTCAACTGGTGGGGCGGCATCGAAAATTTATCGCTCATTCCTGGAAAAGTTGGAGCTGCTGCTGTGCAAAATATTGGCGCCTACGGCATGGAAATTCAGCACCGGATCGAATCAGTTACAGGCTTCGACCTGGAATCGCAAACAGAATACACGCTGGACGAAGCCGATTGCCAATATGCTTACCGTGACAGCATCTTCAAAAACCAGTTGAAAGACCGGTTCATCATTACCAGCGTGAGTTTTAAACTCGATAAATTTCCGGAGTTTATTCTGAATTACGGCGACCTGAAAGCCGAAACGGAAAAATTGGGAGCTGTGAACCTTCGGACGATTCGTAAAGCAGTAATCGGTATCCGCGAATCGAAATTACCTGACCCAAAAATTTATGGAAATGCGGGCAGTTTCTTTAAAAACCCGATTATTGAATCGTCACTGGCAGAACAGCTTTTGGCAACTTACCTGAATATGCCGCACTACCCTGCTCTTGAAGGTCGGACAAAATTGGCGGCTGGCTGGCTCATCGAACAATGTGGCTGGAAAGGTTTCAGGCGAGGCGAGGCCGGTGTACACGAAAAACAGGCTTTGGTTTTGGTTAACTACGGAGATGCCACCGGGAAAGAAGTTTATGACCTTTCGGAAGAAATCAAACAATCGGTACAGGAGAAATTTGGGGTTGAACTGGAACGGGAAGTAAATGTAATCGGATAAAACAGTGGTCAGTCTCAGTCTGCCTTCAAGCCTTATGCGCTAAGCGGTTTTGAACCGCTCAGCGCATAGGTTTCCTGCAAACCACCATCCAAAACTTCATCGGATCTTCGTTTGGCATATGTTTTACCGGCTCTTCAATTTCAGTGTATTCAACCAATCCAAACCTGCCAAATTCACGTTCAACCGAAACCGAATCATAGAAAAACACTTTCAATCCATTGTCAATTCTGAAACGATCTTTACTAATCTCCTTGCCTAATCCATGCAATCGGGTGTAGCCCTTCGAAACAGTAATAAAAACCATCAGTCCGCCTTCACGAAGCTGATCGGAACAGTTCTTCAGGAATTGCCGCCGTTCGTTTTGGTTGAGTAAATGAATGAGTGCATAGCAAAAGATTCCATCGTAAACCGAATCATCAAAAGGCATTTGTGTCACCGATCCGTGATGAATCTGAAAATCCAGACCATTTTCACGGGCAAGGCGGATGGCCGTTTCCGAGATTTCGATCCCTGTCACTTCAAAGCCGCTTTCAACAAAGAGTTTAGCGTTTCGACCATAACCAACGCCGGGAACCAGAATTTTTTGCAATCTATTCTCAGCAAATAAATCACGAGCAAAAGTGGCCGAATTTGCTGGTTCAAACTGCCAGATTGTTCCGATTCGATTCCGAAACATTTCTTCCCAGAACTCATTCATTGGCGTGATGTTTTGAATAAATCCAATGTGTGCTGCAACAATGAAGTATCGCCCCATCTCCCATGATGCGGAATTACCCACTTCGCACGGGAATATTTTTCCTGAACCTTTTTAACAGAGACAGGCCATTCGCTCAGGTTGGCATCGCCGGTAAAGCCAAGGTTCGGGCTTTCCATCGACTTGATCATACATCCACCAAATAAGAGGTTTAGTTCTTTAATGTAAACCGTCAGGTTGTCGGGCGAATGCGATTCTCCCGGAAAATAAACTTCGAAACTCAACTTTCCCTTCTTCAGAAAAAGTCCTTTTTCAATCGGGAAAATGTGGTCAGGCTTTTCAAATTTCACTTTAGCATAAGCTTTTCGATATTTTTCCTGCCCAGGTTTTTGCAGCCATGTTAACATCAATTTCTGAGTCTGAGCCGATCGTTCGTCCATTAATTGGCATGTTCGATCCGAACCATAAACCGGGATATGATGTTGAAGCAAACAACCCGTTCCTCCCAAATTATCGATGTGAAAACCCGTAAGAAGTGCCGATATCTTCTTTGGTCTGATTTCCTTTTCGATAAACTGTAACATTTGTTCTGTCGCTTCATTCGTATAGGGTGTATCAATCAAAATCAGTTCCTTATCAGATGCTTTTATAATCAGCGAATTCGATTCCCATGGAAACGAATGTGTAACTACCCAAACCTGATCAATCAACTTATTGATCTTTAGCTCAGTACTTAAAACCACTTCATCCTGACTAAAAACGAATGAAAGTCCGAACACCAAAAGAGCAATCACTAAACAAATTTTCCTGACCATAAAAATGCGCTAGTTCATTTTTTAACCGCAATAAATATCATATCGGTAGTTGCCGAACCATCAGGTTCAATATAATCCTGAAGTTTTACTTGCCTGATTTCGAAGCCACTCTGCACAAATGCCAGCTCCAGATCGGTTTGCCGATGGTAATTAAAATAAATCTCGGCATCGCCCGAAAAGCTGGTGGTTTCAAAACCTGCCCGCTCCTCGTTTCCTTCCATGGTGCTGACATACAAAATACCTCCGGGAACCAAGCGCCCAGCACAATCGGCGATCAACTTTGCAGTGTCTGACTTTGATAAAAACGGCAGGCAAAAAGAACACATCACCGCATCAAACGTGCCATCCAAACATGAAATATCACGCACATCCATCACCCTGAAATCAACTTCAGGTAACTGTTTTCGTGCAATATCGATCATTTGGGGAGCCAAATCAATGGCTGTAATTGCGCTTTCTGGAAACCGAAATTTTAGCAGTCGGGTCACATTTCCGGGACCGCAACCCAATTCGAGAATTTGGGGATGGTCGTTCCCTATCCAATCACAAAACCTGTCAATTGAATCCGAATACGCATTCAAATCCATAAACCGTTGGGCATATTCAACGGCAAACTGGTCAAACCGCTGAACAGAAAGTTCAAAATTCTCCATTTGCTATTTCTCCCCTTCTGCCTTTTCGTATTGCACAATAACCTCTTTGGCCTTTTCGTAATCGACATTAGAAACGAAAATCTTGACTGAGCCGGCACCTCCCCCGGCAACATTCCATGGAGCCAATACTCCCATGCGTTCATCTTTCAGGAACGACTCAATTTCGGCGTTGTCAAGCAAACTCTTCACCAGCGAGACTTCCCATTGGTCGCCGTCATAAACTTCAACCGGATAGATTTCCTGATCTTTATTCATGGCATCAAATTTTGAAAGTGTATGTCTGTATTTAATTATATAAAGATAGACAAATCCGCACTTAATTCCTCGTCTGAATACTTCAATTCACCAAACAAATCAATCCAGCTATGATAGAACTGGAAGACACTTTCGAACTAGCGAAACTGGAAAAAGGATATGAGTTTTATTCGAAAGCGCTTTTGAGGAAGAATAGGAAAAAGTTTCGGTCTTCATTCAAAAGAATGAAGACCGAAACTTAATTATCCGATTAATCTACCCTTCAGAATACCATTTGATTTGCTGTGAGGCCCGCATAACAATGGCCAAAATCACAAACAGACCAACACTTCCGGCAAGCAATGCATAATCCTGTAATTGTAAAATGGTAAACAGGAACAGGTACAAACCTGTTTGCAAAAGCGTTACCCAGGCCACCGTGCGCGCATCGTTTAAAATGGTAAAAGCGTACCACGAAATCAGAGAAGTCACAGCCACCGCTGAAATCAGGTATGCCAGGTTAAAACCAGTTTGTTCGCCGATAGAAGTGAGCAAAGCATAAAAAATCAGCAGGGCAAAAGCAACCAGCGAATATTGGAACGGATGAATCCGGGTTTTGCTTTTAATTTCGATGAAAATGAAAATGATGAAGTTAAGCGCAATAAACAGAATGGCATACTTCACCGAGCGCATCGATTTCTGGTAGTGGTCAATCGGGATAAGCAATTCGACGCCTAACTTGGCTTCGTGCGTGTTAAATTTTTTGTCGATCCATTGCTGAGGAAAATTGCGGTTCAGGTGAGTCACCTGCCAGTTCGCTGTGAAACCTTTTGCTGTTACGTTTCGATTGGCCGGCAGAAATACTCCTGAAAAACTTGGCTGTGCCCAGTCCGATTTCATGGTAACTTCAGAAGTTTTACCCAAAGCCTCAACAGATAAGTCTTCCGAACCGTTTAGCACCAGTTCAATCTCGAAATTCATGGATTGCTTCAAATCAATGGAATTAGCCTTTACCGTAATTCCAGACTGGAACAAATCGGTATCAGACACACCCGGTTCAACCTTGCATTTCTGGTCGTTTACAATCAGTTCCGGCAGATTTCGGATTCCACGCATATCCGAAATTCCCATGGTAAAATAGGCTGCATCCCAGTTAAATTGTGCATTCGGAATGTCCAGTTGCGAAACATCAGGTTGTATAAATGAGCCTTTCAGCTTGAGGCTACCTTCGTAAACCACCACTTCGTAAATGCCCCGTTTTCGTTTTTCCGGAGCAAGAGAAGCATCGGTTTTTAAAGTCTCGGGCAAAAAATGAGCGATACCTTTCCGTTCAACCAAACCTTGGCTGGTTTCGCTTTTTTCCTGAATGACAAACGGCACATTCAGCACCGGACCGGCTACCACCTGTTTCCCGCCCCATTGGGCGTAAAGTTCATTTTTCACCTTTTCGCTCAGGGCAATCCGCTCCCGAATCACATCCTGAATTAGGAAAGACGGGATGAGCAGCAGAATCGCCAGTCCCGAAACGATAATCATCTTAACACTGTAACTATTCATGAATTGTTGAATACTTTTTGTTTCCATAGTTTTCATTTTTTAAAAGTACTTTGAATTTCAGAGTGTATAATTAAAAAAATTATTGGTTGCCAATTAGCTCTTCCAGCGCCGCTAAATGCTGGCGAAACAAATCCTTCCCCTGCCCGGTAGCCGTGTAGGTTGTGCTGGGTTTCCGGCCAATGAACTGTTTGGAAACAAGAATGATTTCCTGTTGTTCCAAAGCTTTCAGGTGGCTCGCCAAGTTCCCGTCGGTCAATTCGAGCAGTTCCTTCAGCGCATTGAAATCCAGCGTGTCGTTCACCATAAGCGCCGACATGATTCCAAGCCTGATGCGGCTTTCAAATACTTTCTGAAGGTTTGAAATTGGATTTTTCACCAGAGTTAATTTACGATTTATAAGTTCGGAGTGCCTAAAGTTCGAAATTCGGAGTTACGTCCTGCTTCCCCTGTCAACTGCGACTGGAAACTGCGACTATTTGTCTAGCGCTCATGCCTGTAATACATCACTGTGCCATAGATGATGTGCACAAGGCCAAATCCCACCGTCCAAAACAACAGACCGTGATTAATGAAAATTCCGGCCAAAATACCCAGCGCAATCTCAGTCAGGCCAAGGTAATGGATTTCCCCCAGCGTGAACTTCCCGGCATTGACCAAAGCCAATCCGTAAAAAATAAGCGTAACCGAAGCCACCAGCTCAATATTGTTTCTGAACAACAGGATAAGTGCAAATACACCTCCGGAAACCAGCGGAATTAAAAGGTGAGCTAACAGCCGGCGGGTTGAATTGGTCCAAAGTTTCTGTGCGTTTTTTTGTGCCTTCCGGTACGAAAAATAAAAGGCGCCAAGAACTGCTGCCACCAGCACAATTATTGCGTCAATTCCAAGATTTATACTTATTGGATTGAAAGGTGAAGCGCCGACACTACACAAATACTCGTCGTAATGCACACTACCCGATCCGAGAACAACAAACCAGGCGAAAGCTGCGCCAATTATAGCGCAGACTCCGGCAAAAACGCCAGACAAACCACTCAGCGATAAAAACTTCGACGACCGTTCCATGATTTCGCGAATGGCCTGAATATCTTCTTTGGGATTAGATGAATTTGTTTTCATTTAAAAGTACTTTGAATTACAAAGTTAATGATTGATTTCTTAAAAGCAAGTACTGAAACAAAAAAATTCCGGCAAATCTTTGTTAAAAGATAATTGCCGGAATCATTTAAATCTGTTTTTATCCCTTAAATCTATCCTATTTCTCTTGTAATAGCAATGGCAGCAATGGTTCCATCGGCAATGGCTGTAGTGATTTGCCGGTATTTTTTGCTGGTTACGTCGCCCACAGCAAAAACATCGTTGATGTTTGTGCGTTTGTCTTCGTCGGTTTTAATGTAACCCCACTGATCGAGTTCAAGTTGTCCGCCAAAAATTTCCAGATTTGGTTTTTGCCCAATGAAAACGAAAATTCCATCAGTAGTCAGAGTTTTTGTTTCCCCTGTTTTCAGGTCTTCAACCACAGTAACCATTTTGTCGCCATCCTTTTTAAAAGCGCGTGGTTCGTGCGAAAGCAGAAATGAAATTTTCGGGTTAGCAAATGCCTTTTCCTGGGCCGTTTTGTTGGCCTGAAGTTGGTCGAATTGATGGACGATCGTAATTTTCGAAGCAAACTTCGAAATAAAATCAGCTTCCTCGATGGCCGAGTTTCCCCCGCCGATCACCACCACTTCTTTGTCGACAAAATATTTGGCATCGCACGTAGCACAATACGAAATACCCTGTCCTTTGTATTCCAGTTCGCCCTGAATTCCGATGCGGTTGGGCGAAGTTCCGGTAGCAATAACAATTCGTTTGGCGCGAATGGTTTCCTGTCCGTCGATCATGATTTCCTTCTTCTGCAGATCAACATGAGTCACGTCAACCGCTACTTTATAAGTTGTTCCGCAGCGCTTGGTTTGCTCCGACATGTTGTGCGAAAGCATGTATCCCGGCTGAGGATCAATAAATCCGGGGTAATTCGAAACCACGTGAGTCGTCGATACGTTTCCGCCCGGGAGTGCAATATCAACCAAAACCGTGTTGATTTTAGCCTGACACAGATACAATCCGGCTGTCAATCCTCCCGGACCAGCGCCCAAAATAGCCACATCAACATCAGTTGTTATCGGCTTTTGCGACGAAATAATCTGATTCACTTTCTCTTTCCCGAGAATAAGCTTCAATTCGCGCACAATTTCGGAGCGTTTAATTCCTCCTGAAAGTCGGCTCGTAACCTCTTCCCCATCCTGAAAAAACAACAGTGTTGGTGATGATTTCACGCCTAACTGATCAGCCAGTTCGCGATTTCCCTGACGAAAGATTTTTACAAATTTGATTTCACTTTTAAAAAGTGGCTCCAACGATTCGAGTTTGGGGAAAAGCGCTTCGCAAGGAGGACATTCGGTGCTGTAAAAATCCAGCAAAACGTTTCCTCCCTTCAAAACTTCCTGTTCAAATTCCAATGCATTAATTTCTTTCATGGTAGTTGATATTTGATTTGGCTTTTATTCATTAAAATAATGAGCAATACCTAATTCGAGTAATTCAGTCACCGGGCGGCAGTCGTGACTGTTCAGCGACCCGTTGTAATTTTTCGCCATCGATGCACAGCCTCCGCCACAAATCAGGCTCAGGTTACAGCTTTGGCATTTGGGAATCGACAAAATATCGCGTTCCTGCCATTCGTCCACTGCTTCTGTGTTTTTCCTGATTTCAGGATAAAACGTGCCAAGACTTTCGCCCTGCTTTCCAACAGTGGCGGTGCAAGCATATACATTTCCGGTGAAATCGAATGCCCATTCGGTTTTGGTTCCGGTGCAGGCATCAAAAAGCGGAGCAGGCATTTCGCCCTGTTCGAACAAAAATTTCGAGACCGAAAATGCCGGCTGATGAAACTCGCTGATGTGGGGGAAATCCTTCAGCAAGTTGTACAAATCCTGATACAATTCGAGCCTCGAATAAAGTTTCTTCTGGTTGGCCTGACACTCGTGCAACTCATAATTCCGGCCCAATTGAGTCTTGAAAAGTGGCGAAGCAGTCCAGCCTTTATCGATAGCAAACTGAGCCAAATCAGGCAGATTGTCAATATTCTGTTTGTCAACCACCATGCGCAGATTGACCGGTATATTGTTTTCAATTAAAAGGTCAACTCCACGAACAATACGATCAAAAGTCGGGTCTCCGCCTTTAAGGTAACGACGTTGATTATGCATTACGCTGGTTCCGTCAAGGGTCACCTGAATTTCACGAATAATTCCCTTTTTCAGAATCGGAATGTATTCTTCCAGATGATAACCGTTTGTCACCGCCGCAACTTCAAGTTTGTGCTCCGCTGCCTTCTGGATAATGTATTCGATGTTTTCTTTGTGGCGCGGGCCATTCATAAAAGGCTCGCCACCAAAAATGGTAATATATTTTCGTCTTCCTGAAAACTCTTTCAGGATATAATCGAAGAATGAGTCGGTAACTTCTTTTGACAAAGCGACAGGTAACGCTTCGTAGCCAGCCTGATAACAGTATGAACAATCGAAATTACATGAGTAATTGGTCACAAAGAAGATCTGAACTTCGTCCTTTTCGCGGTCGTCCAGAAATTTCAGGTATTTTTCGCGAAACAATCGTTTTTCCTGAGCCGGATCAACGATGTAACCGTTTTCAATCAGCTCCGGATTATCTTCTGAGACTTTTTGAAGTTGTTCAAAGGTTTCCACATCGAGAATGTCGGCCTGACCAGACAAGGCATTCACGACAAACCATTCGTCAGAATCTTTGATTTTTGAAGTGATGTTGTATTTGGAAAGCTGCATGGAAATGAGATTTTGGATTAACGATTTCAGATTAACGATTATTGATTTTCAGACTTCCGATACTTCGTTAATCATCAATCTCTAATCGTTAATCGTCAATCGAAGACGCCGCTTAGTCATGGCATCCGGCAATAATCTGAGATTGTTTGGCACAGCACTGTGCCTGTTTAATCTGACCTTTTTTTACTTTTTTTACTAAACTCTTCATAAAACTGATTTTGGTGTTGATTAAACTATCGGAATAAAGGTATTCAAAACGATCAAGACTTCAACATAACGAATACCTTCAAACTTTCAAAATATTAACTTCTATTTTCATGGGCCACTATCATTCCGTCCGAAAGTAGATCTTTGCTTTTATCAAACTTCAATCGCAGACGGATAACCGCGTCCCCTCATTATTTCTACAAATATTTCACCCCGCTGGGGTTAAACCCGAAACACGCATCCCGCAACACGAATCAATTACCCGCAACAGCTAAATTCGTCTTTTTCGGCGGTGATGGTAAAACTTGATACCTGAATTTTTCCTTTCGGATAAGGCTGACTTTCTTCCAGTACTTTTACATACCGAAATCCTGCGCTCTTAATAATATTGAGGTATTCGGAACGGGTAACAGACCCAGCCCAACATTCGGCAACAGCTTCCGGATCGTTGGCATATTCTTCAGGAACAGGCTCCGACGAATAAATATCACTGATTACAAACCGTCCGCCATTCTTCAGCAAACGATAAATTTCAGCCCAAACTTTGGCTTTATTAGTCACATGGTTCAGGGTACAATTGGAGATAATCAGGTTTGCTGTTTCTTCAGGTAATGGAATTTCTTCCAGATCAGCCTGAATAAATTTCACATTTTCAACACCCATTTTGGTAGCAGTTGAAGTTGCTTTGCGGATCATTTCTTCGGTAACGTCAATTCCATAAACGAAACCACCCTCGCCTACCTGTTCGGCCAAACGAAGAACATCTGTTCCGCGACCGCTTCCCAAATCAATGCAAACTTCGTTCAGTTTTGCATCACTTTTATCAACTGCTCCTCCACACGATAAACAACAGGTGTCGTTGGCAAGTGCAGTGTATCTTCCAGTTATTTCAATTGTATTCATAGTACTCAAATTTGTGCGGCAAATATAAAACAATAATCAGATCAAAACAACATATATAGATTATTTGATATGTTTCCAAATAACCCCACTTTTTTCTAGTCTGCGGAGATATTTTGCTCCATAATATACGAAAAACAATTTTAAAAACCACTATAAAAATTAAAAAAAAGGAGGGTTACCAAAACGTTAATTTCAGGATAGATATACTGAAAGATAACACTTTACGCACTTATTTGAGCTACTAAAATGCTTAAATCGCTAAAATAGAGGAGTTTAATGTCTTTTATTTTTTCGAATTATTGATAAACCTTCCAAAACACTGTTTCGACGGTACCCAAAACCGCAAACAGTGCAACACGCTCTCAAAAAAACCAGACTTCAGGTAATGTTTTGTTGAACGATTTTCAAAAATACAACAAACGTTTATTACCATGATTTACGAAGCGCTACAGATTATCAGTGAACAACTGGACAAATACCTGTCGGAAGCCGGACTTAACAATCTGGTGGTTCTGGAAAACATTGGCCTGCTCGAATCGTCCGACGATAATGCGGATAATCTCAAGGGAAAAGTGGTGCTTACCCTTTTAAACCTTGAAGAGGAAGCAAGCCTGAAAAACCTGCCCAACTTCAAGGTAAAGAACGGAACCACTGAATACAAAAATCCGCCGGTTCACCTCAATCTTTACCTGCTGATTAGCGCCAACTGCGACAAATACGACAAATCGCTGCGCTGCCTTTCAAAAACCATTCAGTTTTTTCAGGGGAAGACCGTATTTACCTCAGCCAATACCGTGTACAACCGAACAAATGTGGCCTTCGATGTATTCGATCATTTCAAATTCAACCTGGAATTATACACCCTGAGTTTTGAACAACTGAATTACGTATGGGGAACCCTCGGCGGGCGGCAACTTCCGTCGGTGGTCTATAAAATCCAACTTATCGAAATCACACAAGACATTAAACTGGGAGCTTCCGGAGTGATTACCCACATTGGCGGCGACTTAAACGACATCAACCAATGAGTTTCAGCATTCAATATAAACCGCTTTTTAAGGTCGATGTGCTTCACCTGTTTTTCCTGAATAACGGGTTGAAAACGTTCTTTTCGATGAATGCCGCCGATACGGAGAAGCAACTGGACGGATATAACCTGAATGCATTTTTAAGCATCGCACCCACCCTCGAAACCCAGGAACAGTTGAAAGGGTACAACCTTGTTTTTAAAAATACAAATTCAGGATTTGCAGTCTGGACAAAAGTCCGCAGCGACGACAACACGTTCCCGTTTATTCCGCTGCCTGATGATTTGAGCCTTTCTTTTTTGATACAAATTAAAGATCCGACATTTTATAACTATACCGATCTGAAACCAGCCAACCTGGCTAAAACCAGTTATTTTTCGAACAGGCGGCTGTCAACCGAAGCGCCGACATTTCCGCTGATCAACAAGTCTGGCGATCATTTCAGCATTAATGAAACCTTTGCACTGACTCAGGAAAGTGCCAATGCCGTAAAAAAGAACCTAAGTCCGGCCGAAAAGATGAATCTCTTCGGAATGATCAGGTTGTACATGAAAGCCGATCTTCCGGCACTGAACATTGTTGCAGCGACAGGAAAAATTGCCGATCCGGCGAAAACATTTGAACTGGTTTTTGCCAACCGGAAAACAATTTGGCGGTACATCTTCAGGAAAGACCCCAAAGTGAAAAACAATGACGATGTTAAAATGGAAGGCGCCGACCCGAAAGTTTTGATCTCCAAATCAGAACAGCCACTCACCCTAAAAGGATTTGTATCGCTTGGTCTTGGAGGGAAAGACCTTCCGAATCCTGACACAAAGCTCATCAAACCGGATACGCTTCATACAAAATACTATTCTGAAATATACATGTAAAACTAAAAACACAAGATTATGGCAACAGCTTACAAGACACCAGGTGTTTACGTTGAGGAAATCGCAAAATTCCCTCCTTCGGTAGCACAAGTTGAAACTGCTATACCTGCTTTTATTGGCTACACCGAAAAGGCGACCAATAAAATAAAAGGTGACCTGAAAGGAGTTCCTACCCGGATTACTTCCATGCTTGAATATGAAACCTGGTTTGGATTTGCCAAGCCCGAAAAAACCATCAGCGTCACCATCAACGATACGCTTGTAAACGGCACCAGCAGCCGCGCCATCGTGGTCGATCAGCCTTCGGCACGCGAGCCTTTCCTGATGTATTATTCCATGCAAATGTATTTTGCCAATGGCGGCGGGCCATGCTATATTGTTTCGGTGGGCCGTTACGGTGCCGATCTGGATGCTGCCGACACGCAGGTGACTTCCATCAACAATTTCAACGATTTCAAGAAGGGACTCGGCGAGGTTGAAAAAGTAGATGAGGTAACCTTGATTGTATTTCCGGATGCCACAGCCTTATCAACGGCTTCTGAATTCTACGGATTGTACAACGATGCCCTGGCCCAGTGCAACAAATTGCAGGACCGCTTTACCATCATCGACACGCTGAGTTACGATTCAACCAGTCCGACCGATTCGAATATTGATGATCTGAGAAACTTCATTTTATCCGACAAAGACACAATTAAATATGGTGCGGCTTATTATCCGTTCCTGAAAACCATTCTCGATTACCAGTATAACCCGAAAGATATCACCATTTCGCATTATTCATATAGCGCCGAAGCCTACGAAACGATCAAGAAAAACCTGGAAGCTATTGAAAATCTGGGTACCGGGATGCCTGCCACCGTTAAAAAGCTGGTCGACCTGACAACCACTCCGGGAAACATTGCCGGTAATGTCAGCAATGTGCTGTTTAAAATGTACGACAGCGTGGCCGGATTCGATTTGGGGGGAGTTTTTGCGACTGATGACACAAAGAAAACTGCATTCCTCACACTGGTTGAGACATTACTGGCTTCGCTGGATAAACTGGCAGATTTCAAAAATAGCCTGAACAGCGAAGCAAACGCAGCTGCAACGACCATTCAGGATGAAAATCCGGTGATCGCCACCAGCATCAAAGCGGCTTTGGTCACTTTCAACGCCGATTTTGTGGGTGCCGGTAAAATTGACGAAGTAACTACAAACCTTCACGATTTGTACTCCAAAATGCAGGCAGCCAATACCGATGTCAAGGTGAAAAATATCCTGAACGTGAATGCGGTGAACTTCGACGGCGAACTGAAGAAACTTGAAACTTACACTCCGCTGAACACACAAACAGCCATTGTATCTACTGTGAACGCATTTGCCAACGTGGGCGCCAATTTAACTGCCGTTGGTACCGAAATTAAAAAGGTGGAAGGCAAAGACAAAAACAACGGCGCCCTCAACGGACGAAAATTGAGCGATGTGGCCGCCGTGGACAATTCGACCTACAACAAAATACTGACTGCAATCGGAAATCTTCCGCTCGAATTACCACCAAGTTCGGCCATCGCAGGCGTTTATGCCCGGGTTGACAAAGACCGCGGCGTATGGAAAGCTCCGGCCAATGTGAGCCTGAATTATGTGACCAACCTCTCGGTAAAAATTACAAGCGAAGATCAGGAAAGCCTGAATGTGGACACCACTGCCGGAAAGTCAATCAATGCGATCCGCGCGTTTACCGGCAAGGGAATCCTGGTTTGGGGCGCTCGTACCTTGGCCGGAAATGACAATGAATGGCGCTATGTTCCTGTCCGCCGCTTCTTTAACATGGTTGAAGAATCGGTCAAAAAAGCAACTTCTCAGTTTGTGTTCGAGCCCAATGACGCCAATACCTGGGTGAAAGTTCGCGCCATGATCGAAAACTTCCTGATTCTTCAATGGAGAGCTGGTGCACTGGCCGGAGCAAAACCCGAACAGGCATTTTATGTGCGGGTTGGACTGGGTCAAACCATGACAGCCGAAGATATCCTGAACGGTTACATGCACATCGAAATCGGCATGGCAGTCGTTCGCCCGGCTGAATTCATCGTGCTGAAGTTCTCACACAAATTACAGGAAGCTTAATCAGTAATAAATCTTAAAAAATATAATCATGGCAGCAAATTACCCATTGGTCAAGTTCCATTTTCAGGTTGAATGGGGTGGAACAAAAATAGGATTTACCGAAGTTTCCGGATTGGATGTGGAAACTGAAATCGTTGAATACCGCGAAGGTAATAGTCCGGAGTATTCAAAAATAAAAATGCCGGGCATGCAGAAATTCAGCAACATCACCTTAAAAAGAGGAACATTTAAGTCTGATAATGAATATTTTGCATGGTGGAATACCGTTAAACTAAACACCATCGAACGCCGCGACATTACCATTAGTTTGCTCAATGAAGATCACGATCCGGTGGTTACCTGGAAAGTGAAGAGCGCCTGGCCAACCAAAATTCAGTCGACCAATTTAAAAGCCGATGGCAATGAGGTAGCCATCGAATCGATGGAAATCGTGCATGAAGGTTTAACCATTCAAAATGAATAACGATGAGCAATTATTATCCTCCTTTGGGATTTCACTTTAAAGTTGAATTTGCCAATCTGGGCAGTGAATATCAGTTTCAATCGGTTTCGGGCTTAAACGTTGAGCTCGAAACAGAGCAGATTGCCGAAGGAGGAGAAAATCGGTTCAAACATAAATTGCCTGTTTCAACGCGATATCCAAACCTGGTTTTAAAGCGTGGAATCCGCGTTGATTCGGCACTGACCAAATGGTGCAGGGAGGCTCTCGAAAATTTCGACATCAAACCAACCAACATCACCATCAGTCTGCTTAATGAAAACCATGAACCGTTGATGACCTGGAATGTGGTGCATGCCTACCCCCTCAAATGGTCGGTTTCGGAGTTTAATGCAGAAAAAAGTCAACTGGCAATTGAATCAATAGAACTGGCTTACAACTATTTTAATATTCAGTAAAATGCCTGTCGAAATCAAAGAATTGATTGTCAAAATCACGGTGGCCGACCATGCTCAATCTTCCACTCCTGAAACAAATCGTCAGGAAGAAAAAGATGTGATCATTGCAGCTTGTGTTGAACAGGTTTTGGAAATTTTATCGAAAAAACAGGAGAGGTAAAATGAGCGGCGAACTGATTAAACTAAAAATAAAAGCCTACAAGGACGCGAAATTTTCGAATGAGGTTGGCGATGGCGAATTCAAATCGCTGCTGAATCCTGATAAATATTCGTTCAAGTATAAAATTGAATCGAAAAATGATCAGGCTTCAGGCACAAGCAAATCATCGCCAAAATTCAACAAGATTTTGCCTGAAGACCTGAGCCTTGAATTTGTGTTCGACCGGACCGGAGTGATTACCGATTACGGCGCTGCCGGAACTTCGGATGATAAAACATTCAAGGACGAAGGTGGCGGCATTATCGACGACATCGAAAAGTTCAAGAAAGTAGTTTTCGACTACAATGGCGACGAACACAAGCCAAACTACCTGATTATTTCGTGGGGAACGCTCCTCTTCAAGGGAACGCTCACCGAAATGGACATCACGTACAAGCTGTTCAAATCAGACGGAACACCGCTCCGGGCCACTGCAAGCGCCAAATTCAAGGGATTTGTTGAAGACAACCTCCGGGTTGCCATGGAAAACAACAGTTCTCCGGATTTAACCCACATCCGGACGGTAAAAGAAGGCGACAAGCTGCCTTTGATGACCTTCCGCATTTACGGCGATTCCAAATATTACCTTGAAGTGGCCAAAGCCAACAACATCACGAATTTCAGAAAACTGACGGTGGGAAGCAAAATTTTCTTTCCGCCCATCCAAAAAACAACGTAACTCATGCCTCAACGAGTCATACAAACTTCGCAGCCGTCTGATCTGGTCACCGTCAAAATCTTGATTGAGGGGGACGAACTTTCCCATGCCTATTCGGTCATGAATATCGTGGTGGAAAAGGAGATCAACCGCATTCCGATGGCGCGGATCACTTTGCTCGATGGCAATCCTTCATCTCAGGAATTTGAGTTGAGTAACCAGGATTTGTTTTTACCCGGAAAGGAAATCGAAATCAAAGCCGGATACCATTCCGACGAGACTACAATTTTTAAAGGCATCTTAATCAAGCACAGCCTGAAAATCAGGGCTAGTCAATCGTTCCTGATCGTGGAATGCAAAGACAAAGCGGTAAAACTGACGATTGGCCGCAAAAGCAAATATTTCTACGACAGCAAGGACAGCGATATCCTGGAAGAAATCATTGGGACTTATGGCGTGGATAAAGATGTTGAAGCGACCACTGTTCAGCACAAGGAGCTGGTTCAGTACAATGTTTCCGACTGGGATTTTTGCGTGGTTCGCGCACAGGCCAATGGAAAAGTACTGCTGGTTGACGATGGAAAAATCTCGGTAAAGAAACCCGATGCCGGTCAGGCCGAAGTCGAAACCGTTTCGTACGGCGCCACCATGCTCGATTTTGATGCTGAGATGGATGCCCGCAACCAGTTTCAAAAAGTGACTTCGTATGGCTGGAATGCCGCCGATCAGACCATTCAGGAAATGGAAGCCGCCAACCCGGCTGTGAGTTCAAACGGAAATGTTTCGTACGATGATCTGGCTGCCGTGATTGGACTTTCGAACCTGGAACTGAAAAACGGCGCTGCCGCCCCCGACGTTGCTTTGCAGGCCTGGGCCGATGCCAAAACACTTTTCAACCAGTTTTCGAAAATCCGCGGAAGGGTGAAATTTCAGGGAATTCCGGCAGTAAAACCCCATACCACGCTGAAACTCGAAGGTGTTGGCGACCGGTTCAATGGGAATGTTTACGTTTCAGCCATCCGCCACCAGATCGCCGAAGGCAACTGGGCGGTGGATGCCCAGTTCGGAATCGACCCCAACTGGTTTTCTGAAACTGTTGAAATCAACGATCAGCCCGCGGCAGGGTTACTGGCAGCTGTGCAAGGTTTGCAAATCGGAATCGTAACCCAGCTCGAAAACGACCCCGATGGAGAAAACCGCATCCTGGTTCGAATGCCCATCATTTCGGGTAGCGAGCAGGGAATCTGGGCCCGGGTATCCACTCTTGATGCCGGAAGTAACCGCGGTTCATTTTTTCTTCCTGAAATCGGTGACGAGGTAATTGTTGGCTTTATCAATGGAGATCCTGATCACCCTGTTGTTTTGGGAATGATGAACAGCAGCGCGAAACCCGCACCGCTCACCGCTGCTGACGTTAACCACGAAAAGGGTTTTACCACACGCAGCAAAATGAAATTCATTTTCAACGACGACAAAAAGTCGGTGGTGCTGGAAACTCCGAAAGGCAAAAAAATTACGGTTGATGAAGATGCCGGCATCATCCAGATTGAAGACGATTTCTCGAATAAAATCACGATGGATTCTTCCGGAATTGCACTTGAAAGCCCGAAAGATATCACCATCAAAGCCACCGGAGATGTAAAAATTGACGGGATGAATGTTACGATAACCGCCAACGCGCAATTTAAAGCCTCTGGCAGCGCAGGTGCCGAACTATCAACCGGAGCTATCGCGGTAGTGAAAGGTTCAATGGTGCAGATTAATTGATATTCTCCCGTCAGCTAAAGCAGACGGCAAAGAATAGCCTTCGGAATTAGTTCTTTAATATTTTGATAAGCGTCCAAAGACTGAGATCAAAGCGATAATATCCTTTGCCGTTCGCTTCAGCGAACGGACATAAAACAAAGAGAAAACCCGTCCGCGAGTAAGCGCCCAACAAAGCGAAAGCATTCTTTCGGACGGAATGGAGAAAACGATAAACAAACAGAAATAATAAGAAACACCGAACAAGAAATATCGAATTATTCATTCCTGGTCGGAAGACCGAAGTCGCATTGATAAATTGTAAATAGTAAATAATCAAATAGTAAATCAAAACATGCCACCAGCCGCACGAATAACCGATTTTCACACTTGTCCGATGGTCAATCCCGGGCCGGTTCCACACGTTGGAGGACCTATTTTACCACCGGGAGCGCCCACTGTTCTGATCGGCGGAATGCCCGCAGCGCGTGTTGGCGACATGGCCATTTGCATTGGGCCGCCAGACACCATCGCGATGGGTTCGGCAACAGTCATGATTGGCGGAATGCCGGCAGCCCGGATGGGCGATTCAACGGCACATGGCGGAGTAATTGTGGCGGGATGCCCCACAGTAATGATTGGAGGTTAAAACTATGGATACAAGCAAATCATTTTTAGGTCGCGGCTGGGGATTTCCTCCCGAATTTAACCGGGCCACCAAAGCGGTAAACATGCTGGAAGACGAGGCCGACATCAAAAGCAGCCTCGAAATACTGCTGTCAACGCGTTTGGGCGAACGGGTGATGGTTCCGGATTACGGCTGCAACCTCGACGAGCTGCTCTTTAAGCCGCTCACTTTAACCCTGAAAACATTTGTGATCGACCTGATTAAAACGGCCATCCTGTATTACGAACCGCGGATCGATCTCAACAAAATAGCCATTGACCCGACTGACGAACTGGAAGGTGTATTGCTGATCAATCTCGATTACACCGTTCGCGCAACCAATTCGAGAAAAAACATGGTTTACCCGTTTTATAAAGCAGAAGGAAACGAATTGTAACCTACAAAAACTATGGCTAACTGTGGCAAAGACATATTGATCAAAAGAGAAGGAACCGAACAGCAGCAGCGGCTGATCGATGCGCTGAGTCCTGACTACTTTAAGCTGAACGAATTCAGTTTAAACGACTGGATGCAGTTTGCATACCAGTTTGCTGAACATGTCAATTACTTCGACACCGACGATTATCAGAATCGCTCCGGAAACTGGCAGGATTTTTTCACGCAGGAAAAAGGATTGGAAGATTTCCTGAAAGTTTTCGATCAGGACGAAAATGCAAATTCTCCGGAAAGTCAGAACATTACCCCGCACCTGGCGCTGTTCATCAGTTTCATCAAACTGCTGGAAACAAGCCAAAACCGGTTTAACCGGCTGACCAAAAAGCACCTCGATTTTTATTACAGCCAGATTCTCGACATTCAGAAACTACCGGCTACTCCGGATCAGGTTCACCTCATTTTCGAGCTGGCCAAAAACGTTCTGGATGCAAAGATAGCAGCAGAAACAGAACTCGACGGAGGCAAGGATGCGGTTGGCAAAAAACTGATTTACCAGACTTCGGAAGAGCTGATTGCAAACCAAATTAAAGTCAGCCAGCTCAAAAGCGTTTACAACGACCACGGGCACAGTAAGATAAAAGCTGCCAGTGTGGCCAATTCGTACGATGGCGCCGGAACGGCTTTCCCCAATGGAGAAGTGAAATGGTGGCCTTTTGGTTATTACGAAGATAAAGCGGAGCTGAAAGCTTCAGGAAAGGAACCCACCTACCCTGAACTGGCTGACGCCCGTCTTGGTTTTGCCGTGTCAGCCGAGATTCTCGAACTTCAGGAAGGCGAGCGCAATATTCAGCTGACCGTTGAATTTTCGTCGGCGCTGAATGCGATTTCTTTCAATCAGCTTCGCGACAATATCGAAATTTCGTGCAGCGGCGAAAAAAAGTGGCTGGGATCCTTCCAGTTGCAGCAACAGATCAGCGATCCCGATGGAAAGGCCATTTTCACGACCGGACTCGACTCCACCAATAAAATACTGAAACTGGCCTTTCAGGTGCCGAAAGACGAAAAGGCTGTTGTTGGATACCATCCCGCTGTTTTGGGCGAACATTTTTCAACCGCATTGCCGGTTTGCCGGATGCTGATCAAAACCGGGAACACCGACGGGCATTCGCTTTACCGCAACCTGGTTGAAAAACCGGTTAAAAACATCACGGTAAATATTGATGTAAGAGGCGTTAAAAGTCTATTACTCGAAAGCGACATTGGCACCTTGAATGCCGCCAAGCCATTTTACCCTTTCGGGACACAACCCGTTAAGAAATCGAATTTCTACATCAACTATCCGGAGCTTTTCAAAAAAGACTGGAAAAATCTGGCAGTTTCCATCGACTGGAAAAACACGCCAGACAGTTTCAAGGAACTCTATTATGCCTACCGCGAAAGCTACCGCTACAAGGTAACGCCATCGGTTTTCCTCGAAAAAATGGGCGACTTTTCAACGATTCAGGCGGAAGTGGCGCAAACCAAAGTTGCCAGTCCGATTCAGGAAAAACTTCTGGCCACCGATATGATTTCGCAGGTGGCAGCGAATATTTTCAAGGTAAATGAGTTGGGACTGATTGTTCCCAGCGACAGCTATTTCACCGCCGACGTTGAAGTTCGGAATAAAGAAGAATGGGAACTGGCCATCAATAACCTGACTTTGTTTTCGAAGGAGGGCGATGCGTACCAGACCAATTTTTCGGTAACCAATTCGGGTTACGAAGCCGACAAAAACGGCCCGGTTCGCTTGTCGTTGAGCCAGTCGTTTTTGCACGAACTTTTTCCGAGGATTTACGCGCTGGCCTTCAGCAGTCAGGAAAAAGGCGCGCTGATTCCGAACGAACCATACACGCCAATGGCTGAAAACGTCATTCTGGATTATACCGCGCAAACCAGCGCCATCATTGGAAATACCGCCCAAAACTACAACGACAACCCGATCCGTGTTTTCCATGAACACCCGTTTGGGCAGTCGGAAGAACATCCTTATTTAAAGGCCAGAACCGGTTTTCTGGCAGTCGAAAACCAGCTGCTGAACCTGGTCCCAAGCTACTGCAAAGGCGGAGAATTGTATATCGGGTTCGAGAATGCCAAAAATCTGCAACAAGTTTCCATGCTGGTTCAGGTACTGGAAGGAAGTGAAAACCCGCAGGCCGATTCGTTTACCGGAAAGCAAAAAGTGGAATGGTCGGTTTTGTGCCAAAACGAATGGAAAAGCCTCGAATCGAATGACATGGTTTCGAACGGAACCGACAATTTCCTGAAATCGGGGATCGTGAAATTTTCGGTACCGAAAGAAGCCACAATCAACAACACCCGCTTACCCGAAAATTTGGTTTGGCTGAAAGCTAAAATCCATAAAACATACGATGCCGTTTGCAAAACCATCGACATACTGGCACAGGCCGTTCAGGCTGAATTTACGGACAACGGCAACGATCTGTCGCACCTCGAAAAAGGACTTCAGGCCAAAACCATTTCGAAAATGATCGAACGGCTGGCGACTGTCAAAAGCGTTTCGCAGCCCTTCAACTCGTTTGGCGGCCAGCCCGTCGAATCGGACGAAGCCTATTACCGAAGGGTGAGCGAGCGATTGCGGCATAAAAACCGCGCCATCGCGCTGTGGGATTACGAGCACATCATTCTTCAGGAATTTCCGGCCATTCACAAGGTAAAATGCCTGAACCATACATCTGAAACCTCGTTTCTGGCACCCGGCAATGTGCTGCTGGTAGTCATTCCGGATATTGTAAACAAAAACGTGTTCGACATTTACCAGCCACGAGTCAGTAAAGCCACGCTGAATGCCGTTCAGGATCATGTCAGCCGCCTGAACTCGCTGCATGTGAAAGCCAAAGTGATCAATCCCGATTACGAGGAAGTGACTGTCGATCTGAAAGTAAAATTCAACTTCGGTTTTGACGAAAGTTATTACCTGCGGGTTTTGAACGATGACATCACGCGTTTGCTTTCGCCGTGGGCTTTTGAAAGTACCGCCGACATTCAGTTTGGCGTCACGTTGCACCGCAGCCTCATCATCAAATCCATCGAAAAGCTGAACTACGTCGATTACGTGGAAGATGTAAAACTGATCAAAGGCGGTGAAGTCAGCCTCACCAGCGTCACGCCGTCGAGCCCCAAAGCCATTCTGGTTTCGGCCAAACAGCACCATTTGAGTATTACAACCAAGAGTTGTAAAGTAACCACTGAAACAGTAGAAAAATGTCAGACTTAGGCACCAATACCAGCATACCGAAACATGTAGAAACGAAAGACGATCTGGACTTTTCGTTCCTGCGGAAGAAAGGTCTGGAATACATCGAAAAGCTTTCGGGTAACCTGTGGACCGATTACAACACGCACGATCCGGGTGTGACGATACTCGAAATGTTGTGCTACGCCCTGACCGATTTGGGTATGCGCATGGAAATGCCGCTCGAAAACATCCTGGCTCCGGAAGACAAAACCGCGCAGAAAATCTCGGATCAGTTCTTCAGGGCAACACAGATTTTGCCTTCGATGCCTGTAACTGAAAACGATTACCGGAAGCTTTTCATCGATATTGAGGGCGTGAAAAACTGCTGGCTCAAGCCGTTCGAACAAACCGTTTACCTCGATTGCAAGAACGACAAACTGGCCTACAATCCGAAGTTACTGGCCAAACTTACCGGCGATTTTAATCTTCAGGGTTTGTATTCCGTCACGGTCGATTTTGATGCGCTGGACGAGAACCTGTTCCCGATCGACGAACTGAAAACCAAAGAGTACGACCGCATAAAAGCGCTCATCACCGAACGTTTCCACGCCAACCGCAACCTGTGCGAAGACCTGGCCGAAATTACCAAGGTCGAAGTTCACCCGATTTCGGTTTGTGCCAGCATCGATGTACTTCCCGAAGCCGACGAAGAACTGGTCCACGCCAGGGTTTTGCGCGCCATTGACGCTTATTTTTCGCCGTCGCTCCGGTTTTATTCCCTGAAACAAATGTTCGACAAAGGATATACTTCGGACCAGATTTTTGAAGGACCGCTGTTGGCCAATGGCTTCATCGATCCGAAAGAACTTGAAGCGGCAAGTTTGCGCACCGAAGTCCGCCTTTCCGACATCATGCAGCTGATTATGAACGTCGAAGGCGTCAACTTCATCAAAGATATTTCAATTAACAATTGTAAAAATCCAACCGACGAAACCGATAGCTGGCTGATTTGCGTTGAACCGGGCAAAAAACCGGTTCGATGCACAGACAGCGCCTACAGCTATTATAAGGGCGTTTTGCCGGTGAATATCAATCAAAAGAAAGTCGAAAAATACCTCGACGATCTGGAACAGGCAGAAAAAGCAGAGCAGGCCACGGTCAGCCTCAACATGGAAATTGCCATTCCTTCAGGAACTTATATGAACACTAGGGGAACGACCACCATCCAGAACGACTTTCCGGATACCTACGGAATTGGCCTGAACGGACTGCCTTCGGAAGTGGGTACCACCCGCAAATCGCAGGCGCGGCAATTGAAAGGCTATCTGCTGTTTTTCGACCAGATTCTGGCCAGCTATTTCGCACACCTCGAAAAAGTGAAAGATTTGCTTTCGGTCGACAATCGCATGAAGAAAACCTATTTCACGCAGGCAGTCAATGATCTGACCGATTTCAGCGAACTGGTTTCGGATTATCCGACCGACAATCCCGGCGATCTAAGTGACTTGATTTTTACTGAACTCGACCACAATATCGAACGCAAAAACCGGCTGCTCGACCATTTGATTGCCCGTTTTGCCGAGAAATTCAGCGATTACACGTTCCTGATGAAGCAGCTTTACGGCGATTATGCCAGCGAAGCCATTCTCCATTCGAAAGAAAATTTCCTGAAAGATTACGACATCACCAGCCGCCAGCGCGGAAGCGCCTTCAACTATTACCGGAAACAGGCAAGCGAAATCTGGGATACCGGAAACGTGGCCGGAGTCGAAAAACGGATTGCCCGGCTTTCAGGAATGAAGAACTTTTTCCGCCGGAATTTATCCGCTTCGTTCGTCGAAATCTACGATTTGATTGATTCCGACGGCAACAAGGTTTATCGCTGGCGAATCCGGAACGAAGCCGGCGAAATCATTTTGTCGGCTACCGAAAATTACGTGCACGCATCGCTGGCCGAAGACGAAATGTATCTGGCAGTCGTCAAAATCATTGAAACTTCACCGGAAACAATTAAAAAGGCATTCAAAAAGTTCATTCCTGATGAAAGCGAAACCGGTAATTTTGAGATTCAACTGTCCGATTCGGGGAAATATTCGTTCGACATTATCAACCTGGAAGCTCCGACCAACAGCACCAAACGGATCATTGCACGACAGTTTAGCTATTACGACACGCAGGAAGAACTGAAAAAGGCCATTCTGGATATCATCGATTTCATGACCATGTTGTTCTCGGAAGAAGGCATGTTTTTGGTCGAGCACATTTTGCTGCGACCCGAAATTTCAGAAACCGACACCCCGCTGGATGAGTTTATGCCCATTTGCACCGACAACTGCACCAGTTGCCAGCCAGTCGACCCATATTCGTACCGCATTTCGGTGGTACTTCCGGGCTGGACGTACCGGTTTGCCAATCCCGACTTCCGAAATTTTATGGAAGAACTGATCCGGAAAGAAATTCCGGCGCATATTCTGGCGCGCATTTGCTGGGTAGGCTATCGCAAAAACGAAGTTCCGGACACCAAAAACGAAATGCTTCAGTTCGAAAAAGCCTGGAAGGAATTTTTACTGGCCAAAACCAGTTCCGAACCAGATTTAAACCTGAAGCTCAAAACCCTGAACCAAATTTTAAGTGAATTAAATTCAATATATCCGACCGGTAGATTAATCGATTGCGACGATGAAACCGATTCGTTAAAAGGCAGAATTATTCTTGGCAGAACCTTCATTGGAAACCTTTAATTGACAACGTTATGGCAACAAAATTATCAGAGATTACGACCCAATATCATACTTTTGAGGACAACCAGGTTTTAACCAAAGACCAGCTCAACGAATTCATCGATTATTTCGAAGACCAGGACCGCATGTCGCGCATTTTCCTGAGCGGAGTCGGCATTGTCTGCGGTTTCGAACTGAGTCTCGATGCGGGTAAACCATCGGTTACCATCAGTCAGGGTGCGGGCGTTTCCACCGACGGCGACCTGATCAAACTCCGGAAAAACATTGCCGGTTCGGGCCTGAAATCCATTGACCTTTCATCGGCCGAATACACACATTACAAACCGTTCGAGGACAGTTTTTCCAATTATAAATTCTTCAAAAAGCTGGTTAATATCGATGGGAAAATCAAGGAGATGCCCATCGAAATGATGGAACTTCTGACGGCCGACACCGAGAGAGCAATTCCGCTGGCTTCGCTTTCAGGATTGAATATCGCGGCGGTTTCAAGGTTTAAAAATACAACGCTTTCGGATTTAAAAGACATATCAGTTTCAGAATTAAAGGACCCAACTTTCTCTCGATTTACGGATAGTCTGCTTTCAGGATTGACCGGCAAAGTGGTTTTGCTTTACCTCGAAGCCTACGAAAAAAAGGCCGATTTGTGTACCTCTATTGATTGCGACAACCAAGGCATTGAGCAGGTTGCCCGGCTCCGGGTTTTGCTGGTTTCGAAGGCCGATGCCGATTACATCGCAAGCCTCGATTCGATCTACTCGAAACACAACATCATTGATTCGTACTTCAATTTGCCTGAAGTGGCCGTTCGCCGCGTGGTGCTGAACAAAAGTAATACAGCCAATTACAATGAGTTAAAGCGCGCTTATTTCACCGCTTTAACCACCGACCCGCTGATTAACGATCTGTCGAACGGAATTTCGAAAATAGCCGGTGATTTCAATTCGCTCTTGAAACTGAATACTTCGGACGAAGACCTGAAAACTACATTGAACAAGCTGAAGAGCCTTGTTTCGTTCAGCGCCTATAACATTCCGTTTAATGTGCAATACCGCTTTGACTGTGTCAAAGACATTGTGGATACTTACAATGAACTGAAGTGCCATTTAACCAAACTGAAGGAAGAATGCTGCCCGGATATCAACGCTTTTCCAAAACATTTGATGCTTGGCGATCTGGATGAAATCGGGAGTGCGGTAAAACACCACCGGCACAGTTTTTACAAATCGCCTATCCTGAATGGCGGAACCGGCAAAATACAGCAATGCAGAAGCCTTTTCCTAAGGATTTTGGCGTTGATCAATCAGTTTCAGACTTCGGTGGGTGCCATCAAAATCACGCCTTCCAACAAACTTCCCGAACTGAGTTTCCGGAGTATTCCGTTTTATTACACCGTTGATGATGCGTTGCTTTCGTCTTGGAATTTTTTCAAGACCGAAAAGAATCGCCAAAATACCAATCTGAGTTACCATACTGAAAATTTATCGAAGGCTCCTCAAATTCAGAATCCACTGATTTACAATACCGACCGGTTCGATTTTTACCGGATTGAAGGCCATCAGGGCAAAGTATTTCAGGATGTGTTGGAAGATATTGATGCGCTGAAAACCCAAAATGGGTTGGCTTTCGATGTTAAAGCATTGTCGGTAAATATCAATACCGAGAATCTGAACATCGACGATTACCAGTGCGAATTCGAAGACCTGAATGTGCTACTTCGCGCCTGGACTGCCGAACAGGATTGTGTTCTGGGCGAAGTGGCCAGTTTCTTTTCCGGATTCAATACAGCTTTACCCGGAAGAAACGTCAGGGAAACTCAACTCGGCATAAAATCAGTTGCCGGATTGGAGTTAAATACCAATTTAAATCTGGCCTCGGCAAAAAATACGGCCACAAGAGCCGCTGCAACTGAAACAAAACAGGCATCAACGTTTACCAAAAGCAATGTAATTTCCGACAACCTGACCATTCAGGAAAACGCACTCGGAAATGTGATGAAACTGGCGCTCGACCAAACCGTTGGCGGCTCGGTGAACGACATTATTGCCAAAGCGAATTTTTTGGTGGCCGATTTGGTGAATACCGATGTGTGGAAAGCAGAACCTGAAATTAAAGCCTTTGCCATCGACCAGTCGATTGAACTGATGGCGCTTACGCATGTACTTTCGCAAAAGATGCCAACCCGCTTGATTGACGTGGATTTCACACGCATTTCGGCCTACAAACTGACCATGGACGATTTGTGTGCACGGGTGAAACGGATGAAAGCCAGCTACCAAACCACCAAACTTTCTACCGAAATGAAGGCGTTCATGGGAATCCTGATCAACCAGCTTTCCAACGTATGCTGTTCAGGAAAAAAACTCCAGATTTTGTTGGAAGAAGTGGACAAACGTAAAAAAGACATTTTAGTCAGGCTGCAACTTTCGAGTTTTATCGAAACCAATCCCGGACTTGAACATTTGGCAGGCGTTCAGCCGGGCGGAACATTCGTTTTGGTTTATCTGAATAAAGCCACAACCACATTACCCACAGTCGCCGGAGTTCGCGATCTGTCGGCTGTAACAGATATACTTTCGGCGTCAACGGCATTTAACCGCGACATTGCAGTAAATAAGCTATCGGTAGCCGACCGGGCAACCAATCTTCTCGATATCAACACGAATCTGAGCAATTTAAATCTGTCGGACTTTATAAAAAAGCAGCCCGAATTGCCCAATTACACCGTGGTGGCCGATTTCTCGCTGCCATACATGTGCTGTTCCGACTGTGCTCCGGTTAATTTCATCATCCAGAAGCCGCCGGTTTCGCTGCGCCTCGAAAAAGATGAATTCTGTCTTGGCAACGATACCAGTCCGCTGCTCTTCGAAGTGTCACCAGCCGATGGAATCATCAAAGCCGATCCGGTTGTTGCCGGAGTGACCATCGATGGAGTCAAACTATTGATCGATCCGGAACTGTTCCCAGCCGACATGATTGGCAAACCGATCCATTTCACCGTAAACGATCAGGTTACATTAACCCAACTGACCGTTTACCGCGGGGTACAATTCGATTTTGAAGTTCCAAAATCGCCGACTACCGAAACTAAAGTCACATTTATCCCTAGCGGGAATCTGGAAAACGGATGTACTTTCCTCTGGAGTTTTGGCGACGACAGTTTATCGACTGAACGAAACCCGACACACGTTTATAAATTACCGGTCAACAAAGAAAATAAAGTTACCGTTTCGCTCACCGTAACTGCATCAAACGGAGTTTGCCACAGCACGGTGGAACATGAAATCGCGTTCAAAATCGAAAACGCCAAAATCAATCTCGACAAGCTGAGCTACTGTTCGAACGACAAAAACAGCTATCCGTTTATTGTGACACCAACTGGTGCCGAAGCAAAGATTGATGGTCTTGGCGTTGATCGGGATGCTTCCGGCGCATTTGTATTTGTTCCGGCAAAGGCAGGAGCCGGCGAAATCGCATTCAACCTAAACGGCGCCGCATCTGGCCTGAAAGTTACCGTCAATCAGGCGCCGGTAGCCAGTTTCGAACCAAAACAGGTGGGCAATCAACTCATCCTGACCAACACTTCGACAAACGCTGTTTCGTACATCTGGTCGGTGAACGGTGCAAAATTCGAATCTGCCGACAATTCGCCACTGGTTATCGACCTGACGCCAAACAGCCCGACCACCTGGAACCTGATTCTTCAGGCCATCAGTAAAGACTGCGGAAGCAATACGACAAAAGAAACACAGTTTGAAACCAAGGTCGAGGTTCCGGTGAATACCTGCACCGACGATACCAAAGCATTACTGATTCAGGATCGAAATCTCCTGATTAAGCTGCAGATGCCGAATTCTGATATTGTCAATCGCATTTGGACGCAGACAAGCATCATATATGGCGGAACCACTGAATTTAAGGAAGGTGTGCTGAATGATGTGGACAATTACCTCAGCGGCAAAAACAACGGAAATCTGGAATCGCTGTTTGTCAACCTGCTCAAAACAACCGCCAAGCTGATTACCGGAACCGACCGCGTTAAATTACCAACCGAATTCAATACGCTGGTTCAGCTGTTTGCCTTGCAATTGCGGCTGTTCTACAATATTTTGGGCTGTCAAAATCCAAAGATGATTGAAGAATTTAACAGCATCATTCAGGCGATCTTGAATTTAATTCTGGAACTGTTGCAGATGTTAAAGCAAATTGATGTAACGATGCCCGATTCACTGAAAGCATTCATGAAAGCCTACGCTGTGCGCATTGAAAAGATCGCTTTGCTGATGGAGCATCTGGTTAAAATAAAAGATGGAAATCTGATTTAGGAGTTCTTTATCATCTTTCAGTCCTGAAAGGGCGCCATCTGTTAGCCCAGGGCAACGCCCTGAGTTGGAAAAAAGGTGTTGAGATTGTCCGCGCTATGCCGTTGATCAGGGAACCATATATTTTCGGATGAAAAAGAGAAAATATAATTTTCTGAATCATGAGATTGCAATTCCGTCCGAAGGAAATTATTGCCTTAATGATCATTCTACCGCGGACGGAATTCTCGATTTGATCGCAACCCAGGGCGTTGCCCTGGGCTATTATATTGAGGCCCTTCAGGCCTGACATGCAATTACGTTCTTGAAACGATTTAATCTTGAAAAACTCAAACCATATCATCGAAAAAGTTCTTTTGGAAGTGAATACTTCCAAGCTTGAAACGGCTCATTCGATTCGGAATAACATCGATGTGTTTATGAAAGATGTGCTGTTTCCAAGGCTTGAACTGTTGTTTGATGAATATGATTTTGAGGATGAAATAATCCGGTTAGATGAATTGGCTCTGGATCTTTCGGTTCTAAAAACGAATGATTTCAGCCAGCTTCCGGATGAAATTTGCAGGCAGATAAAAGAAAAAATCGACCGACAGATGCCTTTCAAAAAGAAACTAAAAAACAATTATACTGAAAGTTACGAAACAGAAAAGCAAAACATCCGGCGCATTTCGGGTGAACAAAATTCAGGAGATGTTTTTCTATTTTTTCTGGAGAACGGCTATCTCCCTTGGTACGGAAAAGAAGAACAAATCAGCAGTATAACTCAGCCTGAAACCTGGGAAAAGGCGCTGGACGACCGGGCATTTTTCAGAAAACTGGATCAAATGCTGGGAAGCAACGAAACTGCTGCCGATCGTTTCATACTCCAATTTCAGGATGAAACGATAACTGCTTATCTGCGCCGGAAAAATCTCCGGATTCATGCCGAAACTTCGGCCATATTGAAAGTCAGTCAAAATCTGGACAAGGAGGGAAGACGTATTTTCCTGAAACTGCTGATCAGGTTGGCACATGACGATTTTCCAAGAGTTTCAGAAATATTCGACCGGTTGATTTTCGGGGTGATGATGGAAGAAAAGCGATTGCTAAAAAAACCTGGAGTTCCTGGGATTGAGGAGCTCAAAAGATTATTTGAGTGCATTTTGCCAGGAAACGCACTTCAGGATTCGGTGCTGGAAAAAATTGACAGGCTGATCGAAGGCAAACACTCAATTTCCAGCGAAATTCAACCACCTCAGGAGACTAAACCGGAACCTTTTTTTTAAAGAAGAAAACAACCATATATGGGTTCAAAATGCCGGTTTAATTCTGCTTCACCCATTTTTGAAACAGTTTTTTACTGCAACCGGAATCACCGGAAAACAGGGAAACCTGTCGCCTGAAAACTTCGATCTGGCCGTTATGTCGATGCACTTTCTGGCCACTGGAAATGAAATTGCATTTGAGGGAAACTTGGTATTTGAGAAGTTTTTGTGTGGAGTGCCTCTGAAAATGCCAATTCAGAAACAGAGCTTCCTCCCTGAACAGATTAAAAATGAAGCAAACGAATTACTGATTGAAGTGGTCAGGCATTGGCCTACCCTGAAAAATACCTCAGCCGATGGATTGCGGCAAATGTTTATTCAGCGTGATGGGAAACTCTTTCAGGAAGACGACAAATACAAGCTAATTGTGGAACGCAAAGCGCAGGATGTTCTTTTGGAAAGCTTATCGTGGAATATCGCTGTGATTAAGTTACCGTGGATCTCAAACATTTTATTCACCGAATGGTAATGCTATGAAGACAAAAATAAATCAACCGGAAACAAAAAAACAAAATACCAGTCCGTTCTTTCCGACCAAAAACAGCGGTGGGTTTATCCCAATCCAGGCCAAATATGCGGTAAGTGAACCGGGCGATGCGTTCGAAGCAGAAGCCGACCAAATGGCGGATCGGGTGGTGAGTCAGGCGCCAGCCGAAAGTCAGCATTTTTTCGATTCATCCAATGCTTCGCTGGTTCAGCGCCGTTCTGATGAAAATATCCAGCAAAAACCACTCGCTGAAAGCATAACTCCTGTCATGCTGAAAGAAAAGGAAAAGGACGAAGACCTCATGCCTAAATCTGACACCAATACGGTTTCTCCTGACCCTGAAACAGAAAATCAGATTGCGGAACTTACCGGGAGTGGACATCAACTGGATTCCAAAATCAGGTCGGGTATGGAACAACGGTTTGGCGCTGATTTTGGTGGCGTCAAAGTACATTCTGACAGCACGGCCGCAGCGCTTAGTAATCGTTTGGGCGCACATGCATTTACCACCGGGAACGATATTTTCTTTAACTCCGGCAAATACAGTCCGGAGACTTTGTCGGGCAAACACTTACTGGCTCATGAGCTAACACATACGATTCAGCAGGGTGCAAATTCAAAACTTTTAAATAAATCTGCCATTCAGCGCTGGCCATGGGACACTTTAACTCCGGAAGAAACATTGGCGAACGAGAAAAGAGAGTTCCGGAGTCGGAACTATGGTCCGATAACCTATACACAGGCTGCAGTTTCAGGCTCAGGATTTGAAGCCAGTTACTCACCAGCAACGAGCATTCTGAATATAACTGTCCGGGGAAAAGTTCGTTTTGCCGACACGCTGAGTGGTGGCGCCGGCGGATATTCCTCCTCGAACAGTTTTATGAACACCGCTGGTTTTATTCCAATCATGAATGCATTGCCTCCTGAAGTTCAGGCACGCATTCTGCCGTATTTTCAATGGACCGACGATCAGAAACAAATTCATTTAATTCGCTTCAGAGAAAATCTGGCTGCTGCTACTGCACTTTGGCAGGATACCGGCATGTCGCTACAGGTTTCGGAAACCGGCTGGGAAGATGTGACAGCTACCCCATCAATCCATCTGGATATTACCGAAGGAAGTGCAGTTCAGGGGACGAACGCAGCAGGAGCAACCGTTGAATCGGCGAGTGACCACCTTCAGGTTGAAATTGTAAAACAACCTTCGGCTGATGATGTGGCCAATATCCAGCGGATTATTACTGAATACAATGCTACAACGGGAGCTTCGGTTACCGGCGGAATGCTTCAGGGAGTCCGGTCGTACCTGGGCAATGATCCCGGAAGCCGTGGTTCTGCTCCGCAGGGAGTCAATAATTTCATGTCGCTCGAAAGCGACCGGAGCGACAATCCGGAAAACAAATATTATTTCACGAGCGTCTATTTTGCCAACAACGAAAGTCAGTTATCAGAAGAAGCCAGGGCCGGTTTGGACTCGTTTTTCAGTGATCCGTTGATTTTATTGAATAATGCCGACCGTGCTGTTGATATCGATTTGCATGGATATGCTTCTGCTCCAGGATCTACAGCCTATAACAGCACTTTGGTCGAAAGCAGGATGAATTCGGTTCAGAATTACATCGACAGCCGGGTTGATAATTCGAACATCAGCACAAATTTTTATACAACCAATCGCAACAATGATTCGGATGCCAGTGCCGAAGCCGATTTGGTCGCATTCCCCGACAGGCACGATCCGGCAGATTTCCGGCGGGTTGATATTATGGTGACCCGCCAGGGGCGTGGCGGACAGAATGTATTTGCGCACGAATTGGGTCATGTTTTTGGCCTTGGCGATGAATATGCGGAAACCGCAAATGGCTACAACCGGCCAGCCGGTGCATTAGCATCGCACGATCAACTGGCGAAAAATGCAGGTGTAACAGGCGGCGCCGTTGTTGGAAATGACAACCGAATGATGTCGACAGGTAATGTGGTTGGGGCTGCGCATTATTCAACTTTTGCCGATGCCTTGAATCGATTGACATCGAAAACATGGAGAGTCAATAATTAGTCGTAATTTTAGGTAAGTAATAACGAATTTATTATGCCACAACTCATTAAAAATATCGAAGGGTTAAAACCACACCATCAGGTTGAGACTCCGCTTTTTGAAAAGACCTATATTCCGCCAAGCTTCGGTAATCATTTGGTTTCTAGAGTATATGCGGACGGAAGCTTATATTATTTATCGCATTCCAGAAATGAATGCCTGAACGGTTCAGATGAAAAATGGAATTACATTTCCTCGGTTTCAGAAAAAGGCGTTCTCGGAATCCGTGCCATTCTCGAAAAATGCAGCAATCTTCCTATTGCCGCATCTGCTTCGGCAAACGCTTCGGGTGCCGTTATCTGGAAGATTCCCCGCAAAGGCCAAATTCAAAAAATCGAATTATTCGGTGTTCCTGAAGGAGACTTGAAAATTTTTACTGAAATTGATTTGCTTGTTAATACCAATATTCAACCTATCCCACACGGATAATCCTGTCGGGAAAAAGAAAACAGAAACAATGAAAAAGGAAAGCCATGATCAAGCAACGGGAATTTGAATTTCTGAAAAATGTACTTAGGTCGCGCCTTGAAATTGAGCTGAAAGGTTCGGCTACTGAAATTCCGGTATATCAATGCGAAGAAACCAATTCATCGGAACTTACTGGTTTTATCCGGAAAAATAAGCTTTCCAATCCTGAAGTGATCACCCTGCTTTTAGCTTTGGCTCCGCACATTTCGCCTGAGTTTTACAACTCTATTATCTTCAGCTTTTTGCCCAATGGCGGCGATTTTCCTGAATTTGGCGGTGCAAAAGGTAAAAACCACCGTGGCATTTTGCCCACCGGAGAAACAGTACTCTTTGTTCTCGCCGGAAGTGATATCGAAAAGCGGTCAGCTTTGATGGGGACTATTTTCCGAAGACCATCTTTTCGCCCGAAAGGGAGTTTTTATACCTCGAGGAAGTGCCGGTTGGTGAACCGAAACTGAGTGGCCGACTCATTCTGGAACATGAATTTGTCGATTTGTTTACCACCGGATCGATTTCGAAACCCAGACTGAGCAGTAATTTCCCTGCACAATGATTGATTGAAACTGATTTGGAATGGGACGACCTGATTTTGAACGATAAGACAACGTCGCAGATTGCCGAAATTGAAAACATGGCTAAAACACAACGAGGTCCTAATGAACAAATGGGGCATGAAAAAACCGCATTAAACCGGGCTTTCGTATTCTGTTTGCAGGACCTCCAGGAACAGGAAAGACCCTCACCGCAAGCCTTCTGGGAAAATACACCAACCGCGATGTTTACCGGATCGACCTTTCGCTCGTGATTTCGAAATACATTGGCGAAACTGAAAAAAAACCTATCCAAGCTATTCGACCGGGCCGAAAACAAGGATTGGATTTTTGTTCTTCGACGAGGCTGATGCCTTATTTGGCAAACGAACCGGAGTGCGCGACGCTCACGACAAATATGCCAATCAGGAAGTTTCGTACCTGTTGCAGCGTATCGAAGCACATGCCGGGCTGGTCATTCTGGCCTCGAACATGAAAAGCAACATCGACTCAGCATTCACCCGTCGTTTTCAATGCAATTATCGAATTCGAAATTCCCTCATTCGAGGAACGACTCATCCTTTGGCAGAAAAATATCCCGAAGAATGTCAGGCTGGACGAGCAGATTAATTTGGAAGAGATTGCCCGAAAATACGAAGTCAACGGCGCCAACATTGTCAACATTATTCATTACGCCTGTCTGAAAACCATCGAACGAAAATCAGATACCATCAGCTATTCCGACTTTCAGAAAGGCATTCAGAAAGAGTATTTGAAAGAAGGGAAGATGATACGGATAGAAACACAAATCTAAATTTTCATCTGTCTATAATTTGTTTTTTTAATTGCCAGATAGAACTCGCCATATTAGTCCTTCACCGTGTTTGAGAGTATCGCTCTCATGGTTCGTTTCATAGGGTTTTGATAACACTTTAAAACTTCAATATGAAAAACACAAAAATCATCGGGCAGAAATGAATCCGGAACTCATTTAATACGATATTTTTGCACTGTTTTTTTTCTCTGAGTATCCTGTTTTTTCGAATTACCGGTTCATGGACAACAGAAAAAGCCAAATGCAGTAGAAAAAAGTTTCCAGCGCTGTTTTACAGCAACCCACCAAAGCCTTTCGTATTCCGGATAATTTATTTCAAATCCAATTGGTTTCCAGTGCCTCTTTTGGTTGGAAGAACCTATAATCCAGGACCAAATCGCAGCTTTGTTGAATAAAGCAGGATTAAAACTGGGTAATGCAGTTTCCGGTTGAAAATAACGAAAAGATCGGTATCATTCTTAGTCAGTCGCCGGAATTAAGACAACGTGTAAGACCACAAACTGCGGTTGATATTACCTACGGAATTGAAGCAAAGCCTATTGCCCCCAGAATACCTGAAAATGTGATTGTTCCGAATTATATCGGAATGAATATTGACCAGGTATTAGGCAGATTGCCAAACGATCGGCTCACACTTGGGGTCCAACAGTGAGGTTTCATCCGAGCAGCCAGTAGGTACAGTTGTGGAACAGTTTCCCCCACCAGATTCAAACGTGGATCCAAATACTTCGGTCGCTCTGAAATTTTCTTCCGGACCACAACAAGTTCAAACCGTAGATGTACCGCGTTTAATTGGACTTACATTACAGGATGCTGCTGAAGTATTAAAAAACAACCAGTTGTACGCAGGCTCACTGAAACAAGCTGTTTCAGATAAAAGCGCAGGCGAAGTTCTGGAACAATCTCCGCCCGAAGGAACCAGCGTCTCCATTGGTTCATCGGTTGATATTATCTATTCCGTTCAGGCTCAGGACGAATTTGTAATAGTTCCCGATGTGATTGGGTTATATCCGGACGATGCGCGTAAAGTTTTAGACGAGGTGGGACTACAAGTTCAGGATATTTATTCGCAGAAGTCGGATGCACGCGAAGGAAGTGTAGTTGCGCAAACACCCCGAAGTGGTGAAGAAGTAAAAAAAGGTACGCCAGTGGAACTTATAATCGCAAAGCATACTCAGCTACCGGGCTGGATGTATTGGGTCGGTGGAATTTGTGCTGCTCTTATACTTGGTGGTTATCTAGGCTGGAAATCAGGAAAAGGGAAAAAGGAAAAGGGAAAAGAGCCGGAATTTAAACTGGTCGTGATTCAGGATTCCGGAAAACAAACAATTCATTCCGCAGACACCAGTCAGTCAATCCGTGGATTACAGCTAAAAATCATTCCTGACAAGGGAGTTCAAATCATAAAAACCAACTGACATGAAATACGAAGACGTAACAATGAATTATTTCTTTCAAAACCGTGAAATAATTACCGATCAGACCAAATCCTTTGATACATCCGAAAAACTGAGTCAACTCCGAAATTCGATCAGCAAAAAGGAACCATTGTTGGATTGGAATTCTGTTTTAAGTCAGATTCTGAAAAAATGTCCCGAATTGCTTGAACTTCGGTTTAAGGACATATTGGTTGGAGGATGGCGAAAATACCAGCAATTGGAACAGTATTTCGAACAGGGAAAAACAAATCCGGAAGTAATATTTTCAGTACCGTTGGTCAACCACTCCATCGTTTCAGAACATCATCCAAAAATTGAAATCCGAATCAATGAAATTCAACTCGGGCATATCGATTTTTCGATTCTGCTAAAACTTGAACTTTCGGGTATAATTCTGAATATCATGGGTGGCGAAATTGAAGGAGTAAAAGCCGGAAACTGCAAGTGCAAAGGCTCCGTAGCCTGCGAAGGTGTTGTGCTTTTCGAAGATAGTTCGGAAACCTTTGAATTCTGAATCTGAGGAAATGATCCCTATTCAAACTTAACGCCAAAAATACGTTTCGTCACCTTCATCAATTAATTGATTACCTAAAATTGTATACATGAAGCATTTGTTTATGAACTTTTGTTTTGATAAAATTGTGCTGCTTAAACTAACCTGATCGATTGAATGAAAAGTGAGGCAGAATTACCATTTTATCTAAGCTCTGAAGAACGGTATGGCGTCTTTTTCAAAAAAAACTACCAGACTGCCTGCCTCATTGCTATAAAATATTTGAGAGATCGCCAGCTTGCCGAAGATTTGGTTCAGGATGTATTTATTGCGCTATGGGAAAAGAAGGAAACCTTCCGGATTCACACCAACCTGCAGAATTATTTTTTTACCGCAGTTAAAAATCACTCGATCAACCTGATACAACGCAACAAGAGCGTCACCACTTCCCTATCCGAATTATTTATCGACCTTCCGGAAGAAGATACCGCGAATGCATTCAGCCAGGAAGAATTAGCCGTTCGAGTGTACAAGGCCATTCAGGAATTACCTCAAGGCTGCCAGGCCGTTTTCAAATTAGCCTACGAGCAAAACTACTCCTACCAGGAAATTGCCGACACCCTCCAAATTTCAAAAAACACAGTAAAAACTCAAATGGGCGTCGCCTATAAACAACTTCGGTCGAAACTCAACAATCTGGTTATTACGCTATTGAATTTATTTCAAAAAAAATATTAAAAAATCGGCCTTTTCTTTTCACCCTTTTCAAAAAAACCGTGTCATACTTTTATCAATGAAAAATAACGATCCACATAAGTTTGAACGTATCGCGTCAATTCTTCACCATGAAGAAATGGATGATGAGTTGGATGCGCCTGAAATTACAGGTGAAGATCAGGATTTTATAGCGGCAAAGAAGGTCTTTGACCTGAAAGAACAGGTTGCACATCTCGCAAAACTGAGTCATGAAAATGACGCATGGGAAAAGATTCAGCCAAAGATTTCGGCCAAACGTGCAATCGATTGGCGACGGATATTGAGCTATGCGGCCGTATTCTTTGCAGCTGCATTACTGAGTACGGTTTTTAACTACTACTTCCTGAATAAAACTGCTTCGTCCGGAACTGAAGTTTTTGCTTCAATAAATTCGCCAAGAGGGCAAATTACCAGTCTGACTTTGTTTGACGGAACTACGGTTTGGCTGAACTCGGGTTCGACTTTGAAATACTCCAACCGTTTCGGGAACACCAATCGGGTTGTGCAGCTCGAAGGTGAAGCTTTGTTCGAAGTTAAGAAAGATCAGAACAATCCGTTTTTTGTCGAAATGGGTGATTCGAAAATTAAAGTTCATGGAACAACTTTCAATGCCAAAAACTACCATGCTGAAAAAGAAGTCGTTTTGCTGGAGGGTAAGATTGAGTTCATTGATAAAGGAGAAAATGTATTTCTTAAACCAAACGACCGCCTCATCGAGAATAAACAAACAGGTAAAATAACTACAGATCAGGTTGAAGCGTCCAATTATTCATCGTGGATTGGTGGTAAAATTTATTTCGATAATGAATCATTGGAAGATTTGTCGCTGAGACTTGAACGCTGGTACGATATTGAATTTGTCTTCGAGAAGTCAAACATCAAAGCGTACAAATTTACGGGTGTCATCAATAAGGATAAATCGCTCGACTATTCTTTAAGGATCATTCAGTTAACGAATAAGGTGAAATTCAGGAAAGAAACAGATAAAATTATAATTACAGAATAAAAAAACCGGGATTTGCTGGACACAAAACCCGGAATTGTTAGTTAATAAAGTGCTTCACTCTGTTCAGGAAAAAAGCACTCAGTGTTTAACCTACTAATGCAAATTTATGAAAAAAATGGTTCATCCGCCGGTTCGGAAGAGATCCGGTGTGTTTAAAATTCTATTTTTTATGCGATTAACTCTATTTTGTTTTTTGCTGGCAGTATTTGGTGTACATGCCAACTCCTATTCGCAAAATACCCGGTTTAATTTTAAGTACAAAGACACTTCAATCAAGCAGATTCTTGAAGACATCAAGAACCAGAGCGAGTTTGAGTTTTTTTACAGTAACGATGATTTTAATACCAATGCAAAAGTTGATTTAAAAGTCAGCAATGCCACGGTTGAAGAAGTACTCCAAAAGCTAGTTGATCCTTCAGTACTGAAATACAGTGTAATCGACAAAACTGTTGTAATTTCGAATATAAAGTCGAAAGAATTCAATAGCAGTCAACAGGAGAAATCGATTAAGGGAGCTGTAAAAGATGGTTCAGGAGCGCCTATTCCAGGTGTTTCGGTGGTGGTAAAAGGAACGACCAGAGGGTCGCTAACCGATCTTGACGGTAATTATTCGATGACCGGAGTCTCGAACGGCAATGTGCTGCTATTCTCTTTTGTTGGGATGAACACCAAGGAAGTTACTATTGGAAACCAATCGGTTATCAACGTTACCTTGGAAGAAAGCACCATCGGGATTGAAGAAGTGGTTGCCATTGGTTATGGAGCCCAGAAAAAGAGAGATATCTCAACCTCAATTTCTTCCGTTTCTTCGGACGACCTGAAAGACAAACCTAATTCGAATTTTGCACAAGCAATTTCAGGAAAAATGGCGGGTGTACGTATCTCGAATACAAATGCGGCTCCTGGTGGAGGTTCCAACATTGTGATCCGTGGGGTAAGCTCAATTAATGCCAGCAATAGTCCGCTTGTGGTTATTGATGGGTTCCCGATGAAAGACGGATTCAACAAAAATGAAAACCCGCTTAACTCAATTAATCCATCAGATATTGAATCGATTGAAGTTCTGAAAGATGCTTCATCGAGTGCAATCTACGGAACTCAGGCAGCCAATGGGGTTATCCTGATTACAACAAAAAAAGGAAAAAGCGGCAAACCAAGCATCAATGTAAATGTAAGCACCGGTTATCAGCAGATGATTAATAAAATTGATGTGCTAAACCGTGAAGACTTTTTGCAATATATGGACGATGCCCGCGCCAATGCCTATATCATTGAAGATCCGAATTTCGGAACCAACAATACCAGTTTACCTCAATGGCAATGGAGCGATCCGGATGCTTTAAGAATTTCGAACTGGGCCCAATACTCGCAACATGCTTCGGCCATGGCACAGCCTGGCGCAAAACATGCCCGCTGGATTACCGTTTCTCCGGAAACCAAGGCAATGCCTTACGATACCGACTGGCAGGATGTAATTACCCGAACCGGAAAGGTAAATGATGTTCAGATTTCAGCTTCAGGCGGAACTGACAATGTTTCGTACATGATTTCGGGCGGATATTTTGATCAGGAAGGAATTGTGCCAACATCTGGCTATAACCGTTTTTCATTCCGTGCCAATGTTGACCTGAAAATTAACGACCGGGTAAAATTCGGACTTTTACTCGCTCCTTCAATCGAAAACCTTGACGTATTATCGAATACCGAAGGCGGAAGTAATTCCAATCCATTTTTCAATGCTGTGGCCATGCCTCCGATTTTGAATGCTGTTGACGACAAAGGCGTTCCGGTATATTGGGGGACAATTCTCGACAGTTGGTTCGACTGGAACCTTAACACATTTGTGAATCCGCTGCACCAGTTTATGAAACAGGATAACCGGAGAACTGCAAAAAGCCTTTCAACTTTGTACGGAGAGGTAAATATCCTGAAAGACCTGAAATTCAGATCAGAATTACATACAGAATTCCGTTACTGGGAACAAAATTACTTTTTACCCAATGCAACACCAACCGCTTCACAAACATTCTCACGGTCGCAGGGTACCAACCAAACCAGCACCCGTTTGTACTGGAACTCGCAAAACTTCCTGACGTACCAGAAAAACTTTGGAAAACATGCCTTAACTGCTATGGCCGGTTATTCGGTTGAAGAATCATCGTACCGAAGTAACTACATCAACAAATACGATTATCCAACTGATTTAATTTCGACACTAAACCAGGCCACAACCATTTTGAATGCACAAAATGACGCCCGGAGCAACCGTTCAGGAGAAACAATGATTGGAAGCTTTGGCCGTGTAATGTACAACTACGGTGGCAAGTATTATTTTACCGGCAGTGTGCGCCGCGACGGTTCTTCACGCTTTGGTCAGGATAACAAATGGGGGGTCTTCCCTTCCATGTCTGTAGCATGGCGTGCTTCTGATGAGTCGTTCTTCCTGCCACTGAAAAAATACATCAGCGACCTGAAGATCCGTGGAGGATGGGGTGTTATTGGTAATGCCGGAATCCCAAACTATATGGCATTGAGCACACTGAACTCAACTTCGTATGTTCTCGGGCAGAACTCAACTGTAACAGCCGGATATGTTGACGGGAAAGTAGCCAACTCGAAACTTGGGTGGGAAACAACTACTGACTATAGCATCGGATCAGACATGCAATTACTGAAAAGCCGGATCACATTAAGCATCGACTATTTCTACCGCAAAACCACCGATATGCTCTTCAATATGCCACTTCCTACCATTACAGGTTTTGGATCGTACATGGCAAACATTGGCGCCATGCGCAACCGTGGTTTTGAATATACCATCAATTCGAGAAACTTAACCGGAATGTTAAAATGGACAACAGATTTCAATCTGTCGTACTATCGCAACCGTGTTTTAGATATCGGAAAAGATAAACGTCCTTTGATTATTGACAACTGCTACACTACCGAAGGTAAACCTTTGGCCGGTTTATGGGGAATGGTGAACCTGGGAGCTTATAAAGATTGGGAAGATGTTAAAACCAGTCCGATCTTTAATGCCAGTAACCCATTGTGGAAAAACCGTTCGAACCCGGGTATGCCAAAAGTAGCCGATGTAAACGGCGACGGAATTCTGGATGCCAGCGATAATACCGTTATTGGCTCATCTATTCCTGATTTCGTTTGGGGTATGACCAACTCATTCGAATACAAAGGCTTCGATCTTTCGGTTCAGGTAAACGGAGTTCAGGGTGGCGACATTAATATGATTGAATACGGAAGCGTTTTTGGACGTGGAGCCGGTACCATGAATACAACCGCCGAATACTACAATAATTACTGGAGACCCGACCGTACCGATGCCAAATATCCGGCACCTACACGTAAAAGTTACGAAGGAACAGATCTTTCAGGATCGCTGGTTTACAAAGGAAGCTACGTTAATATTCAGAATATATCGTTTGGTTATACGCTGCCAAAACACCTCGTAAAAGTGGCCAGTTTCTCTAATATCAGGGTTTATACAACGATACAGAATGCCTTCTTTATTACCAAATTTCCGGGCTTTAACCCTGAAACAAACTATAAAGGAGACCAAACAACTTCGCAGGGTATCGACCGTGGCTCGTATCCTTTGGCGCGAACAGTTTCTTTTGGCTTAAACATTTCATTGTAATCTGAAAAACAAATGAATCATATGAAAAAGATATTTTCAATTATTATACTGGCATTAACCTTATTTGCCTGTTCAGAAGAATTTCTGAACAAACAACCCGAAGATGCCTTGTCGACCGGAACTTACTACAATAATCCGGCTGAAATCAAAACAGGTTTGGTGGCCTGCTATAAAAACCTTCAGAGCATTTACAATCAAAACGATTTACCTTTAATCGTTGAGTTGATGTCAGACGATTCCAAGGATTTTACATGGAGTTCGGTATGGCATATTTTCCAGAAAACCAATGCCAACTCGCAAGGCGGCATCTGGAACAACAACTACAAAATGATTGTTACCAGCAACACGGTTATTTCAATTATCGATACTTATAAACCGAAAGATGCCACCGAGGAAGCCCTTGTAAAAGCATACCGCGGAGAAGCTTGTTTCCTGAGAGCATTGGGTTATTTCAACCTGGTCCGTATTTATGGCGACGTTCCTAAAGTTGTTGCACCTTTTGCCGACCCAAATGCAGCATTTGGTATTGGACGCGCATCTGTAACTGACATTTATAATTCGGTGATTATTCCTGATTTGGAATTTGCCTTTGCAAATTGTTACAAAAAAGGCGATGCTGCCCTTAAAAACGAAGAAGCCCGCGCAACTAAAGGTGCTGCCTTAACGATTTTGGGTAAAGTTTATCTCACGATGAATAATCCGGCCAAAGCAGCCGAAACGCTGAAGAAACTGATTGTTGACAAAGCTGCCGGACCTTATTCATTGTTACCCGACTATAAAAGCATCTTTGCGACCAACAACAAATTCAATGCTGAATCTATTTTCGAAGTCAACTTCAATGTTGCTGCCGGACAGCCAAGTTACTGGTTTAAATGGATGGGCGTGGACATTGGCAAACGCTTGTCGGCCCCTTCGAGCAACCAGTTATTGGTTGAGCACAATCTGATGCGCGATTTTGTAAACAGCAAAGAATTAACCCGCTACACTGCCTCAATCGATTCAGGAAAATGCCCTGGAGATACACCTCCAATTCAGGCATGGGCTTCAAAACTGTGCCCAACTGCAAGTACTGTAAAAAACTATGTAAATACCGGCACCGACAACAATTATATGGTTACCCGCTATGCTGATGCGCTGTTGATGTATTCGGAAGCTTTGATGTTGCAGGGACAAAAAACCGAAGCGGTAACTTATTTCAACGAAGTAAGAAAACGCGTAAGGCCAACTGCCCTGATTACCGAAGCCGATCTGAACATCGACCAGATCTTGCATGAACGCCGCATGGAGCTGGCTTTTGAGGGACACCGGTATTTTGATTTGGTGCGCACAGGGAAAGCCGTTTCGGTAATCACAAAAGCACTAATGACTAAAGTGGATTACGACGATAAAATCTATATTACCGGACCTATTCCTGAATACCAGTTAATTCTGCCAATTCCGGTAGGCGAGATTGAAAAAGACCCAACTTTAACTCAAAACAGCGGATACTAATCCAGTAAATAAAGAAAACATGAAGAAGATAATATATTTCATCACGCTGGGAATGTTTGTTTCCCTTTCACTCGTATCCTGTCTGAAAGAAGACACCGTTAGCGCTCCTACGGTAAACGAAGTTCAAATGTACATGACCGCCAAAAACGGGAAAGACTCATTGGTTACCCAGGCAACAAAAGGAAAACCGGTAAAATTTGTAGTTCTTACTAAAGCCGATGTTTGTTCGGTTTGGCCAGCAGGCGACCGACAAATTATGAAGAAGAAGAAAAGTCTGGATGGCGGATTAACTTACCCCGATTCGATCGATGCTTTTAGCCATCCGGTTTTGAAAGTAAGCGACTCTTACATCGACTACGGACTGGTTGGAGCCAAAGGGCTGAAAACTTCTCAAATGGCTGGCGGCTGGTATTGTACCTACACGTATAAAACTGTAGGCACTTACGACCTTACCGTTGTAGTTACCAATCACGGATACGAAGGACCTGATTTCCAACAGGTAGTTGTTCCTTCAGGAAAAATAACAGTTAAATAAACCTATACCAACTAAACCGTTAAAACCAGTTCCTTTAACCGGGGACTGGTTTTTCAGTTTGAATACAGAATCACAATTATCCTGAAAATCTTAACTTTATACTTTTCAAAAGCTATAACAATGAAGAATTCCATTTTAACCTTTGCGATTATTCTGGCCAGCACACTGCTGATGGCTCAGTCTCCAAAAACCTACTGGAATATCAATATTCCGCTCAACTCTTACCGACTGCCATTAGGGCCAGCCGGAACACCCATTAAATTTACCGATCTGGATAAAGATGGCGACCCCGATTTGCTCGAAACCCTGACCATTAACAATACTCCCATTCGATGGATCGACGACGACGACGATATGAAAACCACCGATGTGGAAGGCGACACCGATAACGACTGCCTGATGATTGACCGCGATAAAAACGGCAAATACGGCAGTTACAACGATTTGGTAATCGACTGGAACGACACCAATAAAGACGGGAAAGCCGATATGCAGGTGGTGGTTGACTATGTGGCAATGGATAAAGGAGCATGGGGCCCAGGTCATTACATGTGGGTGCTCGATACCGATCTCGATAATATTTTCAATTACATCGACTGGGATACTTTTGAACTTCGCTGCTGGATTCACAACGGACTTTCGGACTTTTTCGAGGATTACCATGGCAAAAGCATGTTCATGAAGATGCACACCACCACCGACAAAATGAATGATGTCCGCCTGAACTGGGAAAACCCGTTCCTTTTTTACGATACCGACAACGACGGACTCACCGAAATGGCTATTCGCCTGTGTGATTCGCCACCTATTGTCAACGACCGAACACTAGCGAATACTCCTGAAAACATTAAACTTTCAGGCAAAATTGATTGGGCATCCATGTCGTTTGACCTCGACAACGACAATTCTCCGCAAAACGAATTCGACCTCGACATGACTATTCACTTCCGTGGCGGAGGTTTCGATTACATGGACCAAGTGCACAAATTTACCAACATGCGTGGGTTACCGGCTACCGACACCATGTTTATGGACCCTCGCTGGAGGCAATTATCGGAGCTCATTTATCCTGATCATGAATCGGCGTGGAACTTGATTCACAACCGAGGCCAATGGAAATCAACGTATTTTACCTTCGACGAAGACGATGATTGCAGCCGTTGGGAACGCGTTGAATTGTACGAACCAAACAACCTGTTTAAAATTGGCGCACGGAAAGGTGGAATCGACAACAACCCACAGGCTGATGCGGCAGGCGACCGTGGCGAATGGGACATGGATAACTCCGGAAAGGGAAACCTCTATGTGAGCAAAGCAGATGGGCGTATCCATCTTTATGGTGCCGAATGGGGGGCATGGCGTGTTGATCAGAATGCCTTTTCGTATCAGGCCATTGGCGGAATTTACGATGGCTACGGGCCAGGCCGTACGCAGGTTGAGCCCAAAGTTTTCTCAACCGTGAAATACACTGATACCAACAAAAACGGGTTCATCGACGAAATGGCATTCGATCTGGATGGCGACACTTTGTTTGAACACACCGTCTCGCTCCTGAAACTGGGTCTTGACGATCAGTCTGAAGTGGTTAAAACTGCCGGAATGACTTACAAAGATTTGGTTGCTTTGAACACTTCTGTTTCGGAAAATATGTGGAAAAAGGCGCTCGAAGCATCGACTGTTGCCGAAAAAGCCGGAATCAACCTGAGCTGGTACAGCCTGTTGCGCAGCCCCAAAAGCCTTCAGCAAAAATACAGCAACGGCTACTGGTTGCAATTCTACATTTACCGCGACCTGATGGAACTCGGCGTCCGCAAACAAAATCAGGAATTCCTGAACAACCTGGATAAAGCCTATTTCTCCGGAAACTGGAAACTGGTAGGGAAACTTTGACCTTTCATTTTCAAAAGCTAGAAATGGTGAATCTGTCGATCGGCAGGTTCACCATTTTTCTTTTTGCAAAATCGAGTGCAAAATTGGCGCTATCTTGTAAGGTAAACAATATCAAATCGGTTATATTTGAGCCACTAACTAACTATTTAAACCCGAACCTATGGAAACTGTGCTCACAAAGCCCTCGGCAAGAAATGCCGGCCTTGATATTTTACGCGTTCTGGCCTGCTATATGGTTGTTCAGATACACACCGGAGAGTTTTTTTACATTTCTCCTGAAGGCGGAGTTCTCAACGGCCCCGGATCTTTCTGGGTTGCAATTTTCAATTCACTTTTCAGGTGCGCCGTTCTTTTGTTTGTCATGATTTCCGGTTATTTTCTGTTTCCGGTAAAAGACGAAATCCAAACATTTTTCCGCAAAAAATTTACCCGGGTATTGTTTCCGTTTCTAATTTGGTGCGTAATCTATGCCATTTACCAGTTTCTGAGAGGCAATGCCGACTGGTCTGCCACCCTAGTCAATATCCTTCACATTCCGGTGAATTACGGAACGCAGGTTGGCCATTTGTGGTATGTGTACATGCTTTTGGGTATTTATTTGTTCGCTCCTGTTATTTCGCCTTGGCTTCAAACGGCACCAAAACAACAAATTAGGTTTTACCTGATCATTTGGGCGGTCACAATGACTATTCCGTACATTCACCTCGTTTTTCCTGAAATCTGGGGCGAATGCTTCTGGAATAAAACCCCAATGCTTTATTATTTCTCCGGATTCCTCGGATTTGCCGTCTTAGGATTTTACATCAAACGGTTTCATTCACAAAAAAGTAAAAGTGACAATTTGCTGGGTTTCCTGCTGATTCTGATCGGATACATGATCACAGCCTATTTGTTTGCCTCCAGACTAAACACTGCAAAATCAATTCCTGAACTCGAACTATCGTGGGGTTACGACACCATCAATGTAGCCATGCTGGCACTTGGCTTTTTCATGCTGATAAAAAACCTGACTTTCAGAAATCCAGGTTCATGGTTTGCCAAATTGATTGAGGATGTTTCGCTGAAAAGCTACGGAATTTATCTGCTTCATATCATTATCCTGAATACGGCCTACGGCCTGATGAACTCCTGGATAACCGGCAGCGAGTACCTTTTCCCGATGATCAGCGTAGTCACGTTTGTTAGCTCGTATCTGGTCATTAAACTGATCTCGTATATCCCCGGAAGCAAATACATTACAGGTTAAAAGACCATATAATTGCCGATAAAAAAGAATACCCATGATTTTCAAGAAAAAGATTTTCTATATTTGAGAATACCCACGTTAACAGCCAGGTAGAGACAATCTTTTATACCAATCGTTATTCTTAATATTCTGGAAATAATTAAAAAATTATATCCTGATTACAAAAATAAGCTTCTAATAATCAATCCACTTACATCATAAACCTGTGATTATGATTGACCCGGACAAAACAAATGAGAAGCTCGTAAAAGAGTTTCAGGAACTACAGAAAGAGAATAGTTTGCTTAAGGCCATGTATGATAAAGATATTGCTGACCACAAGCGAAAAAATGACCTTTTGCAAGAAACAATGATGAACTTCGAAGCCGTTTTCGAATCCTCACCAGTGCCCATGTTCATCATCGACGAAACCACTAATATCGTAATGGTCAATCTGGCGGCAGTAAAATTGTGTGGCGGCGACGCAGAAGAGATACTGCAACACCGCCCGGGAAATGCTTTGCGCTGCGTGCACAGCGCAAAAGATCCCCGAGGGTGCGGTTACGCACCTGACTGCAAAACTTGCGAAGTTCGGAATGCTATTGAATCGCTAATTGCAAAAGGAGGAGCTGTAAGTGGGGCTGAATTGGAGTTCACTCTAAATCAGGATACCGGTCCGCAAAGTGTTTGGATGAGTGTAGGTGTTGAACCATTAATTAAGGATGGAATAAAGCACTGGTGTATTGCCATGAGCGACATTTCCAAAAGTAAACACATTGAAGAGTCACTGCGAATAAGCGAAGAGCGGTTTCGGGGCATATTTAACAACCTTCAGGATGCTTTTTTTCAGGCCGATTTGTCGGGAAACTTTACAATGGTTAGCCCATCTGCCCTACGAATGTATGGGTGCGATTCGCTGGAGGAGATGATTGGAATGCCGGCTTCAAACCTGTATGCAAATACAGCTATTCGTGATCAACTTATAGCCGAATTGCGATCGAAGGGTGAAATTACTGATTTTGTAGGTGAAGGCAAACGAAAAGATGGCTCTACCTTTTGGGTTTCGATGAACATCCGGTTGATGTACCAAAATGGCAAAGTCTCGGGTACCGAGGGCATTGTTCGCGATATAACGGAGCGAAAGCAGACTGAAGAAAAAATCAGAGAAAGTGAAATTCGGTTTCGTGAAGTACTTGAAAATTCAATCGATGCATCCTACAAACGCAATCTTATTTCCGATACCTATGATTATCTGAGTCCGGTTTTTAGTAAACTTGTAGGTTACACACAGGAAGAAATGAATAACTTCCCGACAGAAACCATTATCGGAATGATGCATCCCGACGATATTCCTGAAGTCAACCGTGTATTAACCAATTCAATATCCAACAATAGTGGCAATACTTATCAGTTAGAATACCGTTTCAAACACAAAGAGGACGGGAATTATCGTTGGCTTTTCGATAAATTCACCGTTATACGAGACACACAGGGAAAGTCCATTGCACGCATTGGAAGTGTGAGCGACATAACAGAAAGCAAACTGGCCGAGGAGAAGATCAAAGAAAGTGAATTCAAATACAAGTATATTTTCGACAATGCACTTGAGGGCATGTACCGGACATCGATGGATGGAAAGGCACTGATGGCCAATGATTCTTTGGTAAATATGCTGGAATTTGGTTCTGTAGATGAATATCTAAAAGATATGAACGATTCAGCGCATCAGGTTTGGTATAATGCCAATGAACGTGCTGAATATATTGCCTTACTCAAAAAACAGGAAATCATTAACGGATATGAATGTCAACTGAAACGAAAAGATGGCACACCCATTTGGGTTTTACTTAATGCCAAATTGGTAAGGGATGAAAATGGGAATGCGCTTTATTCCGATGGATTCATAACCAATATAACCCAACGAAAAATTGCAGAGAAAGAAATAATTCGTGCTAAAGAAAAAGCAGAAGAAAGCGAAATAAGATTTAAAGCCATATCCGAACAAGCAATGGATAGTATTGCTCTTACTGATTTAAGTGGAAATTATGTTTTTGTAAATTCGTCATTTTGTAAAATGGTTGGTTACTCTAATCAGGAATTATTGAACATGAATGTTATTGATTTAAGGGTGTCTACAGAGAAGCCTCGACATTTTGCCAAATTGAAGGAAAATGGAATATATTCCGATTCCACTGTAAAATTATTACGCAAAGACAAGTCAATTATTTTTGTTGAACTAAATGCTCAGGTTTTAGAAATTAATAATGAAAAACTTGCTTTGGGCATTATGAGAGATTTAACACAGAGAGTTAAGGACGAAATTGCACTTCTACAAGCGAAAGAAAAGATTGAAGAAAGCGAATACCGCTTAAAATTGGCAACAGCATCAGGCAAACTTGGAATCTGGGACTGGAACCTGATTGAAAACACAATGATTTGGGACGACCGGATGTTTGAACTTTATGGTATCAATCGAGATACATTCCCAAATAACATTGATGCGTGGACCAATGGACTGCACCCGGAAGATAAGCAAATGGCACTTGACGAATGTAATTCGGCATTAAAAGGAGAAAGCGAATTCAACACTACATTTAGGGTGTTACACCCAGACGGAACTGTTTTGTATTTGAAAGCAAACGGATCGGTTATTCGTGATGAAAATGGGAAACCCCTGCGTATGATTGGGATAAACAGTGATATTACTGATCTGAAATCAGCAGAAAAAGCCCTCCTCGAAAGCGAAAAACGGGTGCAGAAAAAACTAAATAATTTGCTTTCACCCGAAAGCGATATCAGTGAACTTGCACTTGAAGATATCATTGATACCGATGCAATTCAGTCGATGATGGAAGATTTCTTTAAATTCACAAAGATTCCGGTAGCCATAATTGACCTCGAAGGGAAAGTACTTGTGGGACCCGGCTGGCAGGATGTCTGTACCAAATTTCATCGTGTTCATCCTGAAACACATGCAAACTGTATAGAATGCGATACTATTTTGACTAGAGGTGTACCTCAGGGCACCTTCAAATCCTATTTATGCAAGAACAACCTATGGGACAATGCAACCCCGTTGATTATTGGCGGTCGTCATATCGGAAATCTATTCACCGGTCAATTTTTCTATGAGGGCGAAAAACCTGATGATGAAATATTCCGGGCACAGGCAGCACAATATGGGTTCGATGAAAAAGAATACATGGATGCTGTTAGCCGGGTACCCGTGTATAGCCGAGAAATCATTCACGATGCGTTGGGCTTTTTTGTGACATTGGCTAATATGATTTCCAATCTTAGTCATGCCAATATTGGATTGGCAAAAGTATTGGAACATCACAAGCAAACGGAAGTAGAATTAATTAAAGCCAAAGACAAAGCAGAAGAAAGCGACCGTTTGAAATCAGCGTTCCTGGCCAACATGAGCCATGAAATAAGGACTCCGCTAAACAGCATCATTGGTTTTTCTGATTTATTATACGATCCGGATTTCGAGCCGGAACAAAAAGCTGGATTTACGAAAGCAATCATTGAAAATGGCAATAACCTTTTGGTCATTATCAGTGATATTATTGATTTGTCGATGTTGGAGGCACGACAAATAAAAATAAGAAAAGAGCAATTCCTGATAAAAAAACTAATAACCGATCTGGAGAATGAATTCCGCGCAAAAGTGAATAAAAAAGGACTGGATTTCCTCGTGAACGTACCATCTGATCAGGCACACATGATAATCGAAAATGATTACTACCGAATCAGACAAATTTTCAATAACCTGACAAGCAATGCGCTAAAATTTACACACGATGGATTTATTGAAATTGGATTCGTGCCCATTGAAAAAGGTATCGAGTTCTTTGTCAAAGATACCGGAATTGGAATTGCTCCCGAATTTCATGAAGATATTTTTGAACGCTTTCGCCAGGTTGATGAAACAAGAACACGAAAATATGGCGGTAATGGATTAGGATTAGCTATTTCGAAAAATCTGATAGAAGTGCTTGGTGGAAAAATATGGGTGAAAAGCGAACTTGGAAAAGGAAGTACCTTTTCATTTTCATTGCCAAATAATTAATAGATATTTCATTCATGGGAAAAATTAGAAAATTTATCGATTATATATTTGCTGAAAATGAAGATTTATCCTTGGAAAATCGAGTTTTTATATCTGCAATAATTATTGGCGTATTTACCAGCCTTGTTGGATCAGTCATAAATTTAGTTCTCAATACATCGCTTCCTGCAGCGATTATTCCGCTGATATTATCTGTTCTGATATTAATTCTATACTATTTCGTAAGGTTTAAAAAAATTATTGAACCTTTTATATTCCCAATCATTGTCATATCAATAATCGGAATTTCAGTCATCTGGGTGTTTAATGGAGGAATAAATGGATCTAATGTTATGCCAGGATTTGTAATTCTTATCCTTGGTTTAATAGTAGTTTCGAATAAAAAAAAGAAATACGTATTCACACTTTTCGTAGGTCTGTTTTGCATTGTGTATCTCGTCCAATTCTATCGTCCCGATTTAATAGTAAATTTTTCAAATGAAACAGATCGCTGGATAGATTCCATTTTTACACTTTTTTATTCATCTTACTTTATCTTTCTGATCATAAAATATTTTCATGAGAACTATTCCATAGAAAGAAGTAAAGTGAGTGAGAGCGAAGAAAAATACAGGCAGGCTTTCCAAACCAGCAGTGATGCAATCAACATCAACCAACGCGATGGAGCTTATATTGATGTAAACGAAGGCTTTACAAATCTCACAGGTTACACACTGAAGGATGTAATGGGAAAGTTCTCAACTGAAATAAATATTTGGGTTATACCAGAGGATCTCGAAAAGATGATAGTCGGACTCCGAGAGAAGGGTTACGTTAAAAACCTCGAATCGAAATTTCGGTGCAAGGACGGCTCAATAAAAACTGCCATCATGTCGGCCAACCTTTTTATGCTGAACAATGAACCTCATATTCTGACCATTACACGAGATATTACCGAAAGTAAAGATTTGGAAGAATTAATCCTTAAAAGCAAACAACAATACGATAATTTGGTTTCCAATATCCCGGTTGGGGTTTATGTTTTACTTACTAAACCCGAAGGTACATTTTCTCTTGATTATGTGAGCCCAAGAATGGCAGAAATGCTCGGTTTAAGTATTGATCGTTTACTTGCAGATGCTAGTGCTATTTTCGAATCAATCCATCCAGATGATTTGGAAGGCTTTGCCAGATTGAATCAGGAAGGAATACATCAAAAACGGCCATTTGACTGGAGAGGTCGTGTTGTGGTTGAGGAAAACGTTAAGTGGCTGCACATTTCATCTTTGCCTCAGGAACTCGAAAGTGGAGATACTTTGTGGCATGGATTAATCGTTGATATCACTGAACGTATGATGGCTGAGGCCGAAATCAAACAAAAAAACGAAGAACTTGTCAAACTGAATGCCACCAAAGATAAATTCTTCTCCATCATTGCTCACGATCTGCGAAGCCCCTTCAATGGTTTTTTAGGTCTGACTCAAATTATGGCAGAAGATCTACCCAACCTGACAATGCCTCAGGCACAACAGATGGCAGCATCCCTTAGTAAATCAGCAACCAATATGTATCGTTTGCTCGAAGACCTTTTACAATGGTCACAAATACAAAAAGGATCAATTCCTTTTAATCCTGGAGTTGTTCCTTTGAATCTAATTGTATCTGAAGCTATAGCCATGGTAATTGAACCGGCAAAAAATAAAGGGATTGAAATAAAAACTGACATTTCTGATGATCTAAAGGTTTTCGCTGACAGTAATATACTTCAAACGATAATCAGGAACCTTACTAATAATGCTGTTAAATTTTCAACACGGGGTGGTAAAGTAAATGTCACAGCTAAAAATTCCAATTGCAAAAGTGTTGAAATAATTGTTCAGGATAAAGGTATTGGAATGGACCAGGAAATTCTTGATAATCTATTTAAGGTTGACGCCCGAATCAATAGAAAAGGTACCGAAGGAGAACCAAGTACCGGACTTGGTCTATTGCTTTGTAAAGAATTCGTTGAGAAACACGGGGGTGAGATTTGGGTTACGAGCGAAGTTGGAAAAGGAAGTACTTTCTATTTCAGTTTACCTATGTCTACCCTTTAGAAAATTTGAATTCGGCCAATTCTATTTCAGATACTCACCGGATTCTTCTTAATCAATAACCTATATTTCCCCCTTTACCAAGAACCATCCCAAAACAAAAGGTTTGGAGAAGTTTTTTCGGAATAAAAAAGCATGCCAGGTAATGAAACCTAATTCAAGCATTCCAATTGCGATTTGAAAATGGTTGAATCCATTCATAAAAAAAATGCGAATAGAATGTTATATTCATCAAGCAGCCTTGACTTTATGATTATTTTCAAATAACTTTGTTGAACAGTGAAAAAAATATAACTAATAAAGATTCATGCAATACGTTATAAATAAATCAAGCTGTATCTACTTAAGTTTCTTTTTGTCCGCTTATAATAGTTTATGATTCTCAGACCACTACTTTTCTGCTGTATTCTCCTTGTAACTTTTAATATGAAGTTGGCATCACAGTCATTCGACGCAGAGATCTTAAGATACACAACATTTTGCGAGGTTGATAAAGAAAAACTCACTCAAACGGATTCGATAACCATACAAATAAACAACCGGGCAGGTGATAAATACAACAACATCAGTATTCCATATTCAAAATTGGAAAAGGTCTCTGGTATTGAGGCCTGGATTGAAGAAGCAAATGGCAAAGTGGTCAGAAATTTAAAAAACAGCGATATCTCCGATAGAAGTGCCGTTTCTGAAAATTCCTTGTACCAAGATGACTTTGTCAAATGCTTTCAGCTTAAGCACAACATCTATCCCTATAAAATAACTTACACTTATCAAACAATCTATAAGAATTATCTAACTATAAGCTCATGGACACCTGTCATTTACAATGAGATCCCAACAAAAAACGCAGGACTTAAAATTCAATTTTCAAAAGGATTTGAATACTCCAAATATTCAACTAATATTTCTGATTTCAGGATAGATTCTACTGAAGCGAACATTATTCTCGAATGGACTGCTTCTTATCCGAAACCAATTGAACCTGAGATATACTCGCAACCTGATGATTTTAAGCCATATGTTTTAGTCACACCTACATATTTTAATTATGGAGTAAATGGTTCGTCAAAAGATTGGATATCATACGGGAACTGGCAATACAAACTCCTGCAAAATCTGGATGTTTTGCCCGAGGAAGAGAAAAAAGCTGTTTCTGAACTTGTGAAAGGAATCACAGATAAAAGAGAGATAATCAAAGCATTGTATCATTACCTGCAAGACAATACCCGGTACATTAACATTTCGATCGGAATTGGCGGATTAAAGCCATATCCGGCCTCATACGTTGCTCTAAATAAATATGGCGATTGCAAGGCATTAACCAACTACATGAAAGCCATGTTAAACTATGTTGGAATCGAATCATTTTATACCAAAGTAAAAGCCTCAGAACAACCTCAGCACATACTGAAGTCGATAGCAGGACCACAATTTAACCATGTTGTGCTTGCTGTCCCCTTAATGAATGATACCATTTGGCTAGAAAATTCTGATAATGCAAACCCTTTTGGATATATGGGAACATTTACCCAAAACCGGGATGCTTTGTTGGTATCAAAAGATAGAAGTAGATTTGTTAGAATCCCGGCATTAGGTTCCAAAGATAACCAGTCCTCATATAGGCTTGATTTTGATTTGAGCACCACTGAAAGTTCAAATGTGACAATTCATTCGACCTTCAGAGGTTCAGGATTTGAGGTTTTTAATCAACTTCACAATGGATATAATGATGATGAAAAGGATAAGGTATTCAGGAATTATTTGCCTTTTGATAATTACGAAGTCATTAAATGGGAACTCGTTCGTGAAAACAGAGACACTGCCCGAATTGAATTAAACGCAAACCTTAATTTAAGTAAACTTCTCAAACCATTGGGGAATGATTACTATTTAAGCCTGTTCCCATGTAGAATACCACTTTTCACCACTCCTTCGAAAAGAAAACTTCCAGTTATATTGCCATTTCCAATTTGTAACTCCGACACCTTAATATACAGTATTCCGACTGGTTATGAATTAAAAAATAAACCGGATACCCTATCAATAAAAACCAAGTATGGTAATTATGAGTTGAAGTTGAATATTACAAATGGTAAGATTTTTGCAATTAAATATTTCGAACTCTATTCAGCTTCCTATTCAACTGCAGAGTATCCAGATTTCTATTTCTTTATCAAATCAGTAAATGAAATCGACAGAATGAATCTGGTTCTGAAACGACAACTATAAAAACCAAAACCCACCAAAATGAAAAAAATCCTAATTCTGATTCTATGTCTTACAAGTGCTATCGCGACAATCAACGCCCAAAATTACACTCATGAGTTTGGGAAGTTCAGCTCTGAAGAATTTCAGATGAAAAAGTATGACAAAGATCCGTCAGCCGAAGCCGTTGTAATCTACGATATTGGCACATCTTTCTTTACAAGGGATGATGATGGGTTTAAGCTAATTTTTGAGCGCAAAATGAAGATTAAAATATTCAATAAAGCAGGTTTGAAATGGGCACAACAATCTATTCCTTTTTATGAAGAAAATAGTCGGGCCGAGATAATTGTTGATCTCAAAGGGAATACCTATAATTATGAGAATGGACAAGTGAAAATATCAGCACTCGATCCTAAAAATTCGTACAATGAAAAATACAGTGAACATTGGTTTGATAAAAAATTTGCCATGCCCGATGTTAAAGAAGGATCTGTTATTGAGATTTATTACAGAGTGGTAAGCCCTTATCTTTTTAATCTTCGCAGTTGGGAGTTTCAGTGCGCAATACCTACGATCTACAGTGAATATACCACAAAGATGATCCCATTTTATGAGTATGTTTATATCATTCAGGGAACCAACAAATTTGATACTTTCAAAACGTATACGGAATCTAGTTCAACAAGTCCTTTGGGACTTATTACATACGATGACGTTGTTTATTTCTTTTCGATGAAAGATGTCCCTGCATTTAAAGACGAATCATTCATTACAACTTCTGACGATTATATTATTAAACTCGATTTTCAATTAGCGGCAATCCATCATCCGGGCGGGGCCAATCAGTCCATTATGTCTACCTGGCAAAAGCTTTCCGAAGAAATGATCGACGATGCTTCTTTCGGCAAGTACATGAACAATTGCAAGAAGAAAGGTAAGGAGATTACTGACACAATGAATATTGCATCAAAATCGCTAACTGATAAAGCAAAACACATTGAACATTTTATAAAAACAAATTTTAACTGGAATGGTAAGAGCGACAAATTTGCCACAAAAAATGTAAAAGATCTTTTGGCAAGCAAAACGGGTAACTGCGCCGATATTAATCTTCTTTTGGCAGGTTTATTAAATTCTGCAGGGATCGAAGCGTACCCTGTATTAATAAGTACTCGCGATCATGGCAAAATAAAGCTCGATTATCCGTTTCAACACTTTTTCAACTACGTACTTGTCTCGGCAAAAATTGATAGTTCAACAGTGTTGCTTGATGCAACTGACCCGTTTAGCAATTTTGGAGAAATTCCGTCCAGATGTATTAATGAAAAAGGGCTTGTAATTCAAAAGAGCAAAGCCGAATGGTTGAGCCTTAAAAGTAATTCCACATCGACACGAACCTTTAATATTGATTTGAATTTAACACAGGGGAAAGATAGTATCAAACAAAAATATAGGTTAGTCACCTCTGGATTTGAAGCAATTGATTACAGGGAAAGATTTACTTCATCGTACAAAGATTTAAAGAGTGATTTATATGGGCCAAATTCAACTCCAGGCGATACACTTTTCCCTTTGAATTTAAAACAGATTGAAAAACCATTTGAAATTTCTTTCAATAAAAAGAACGTTGCAGAAACAATTGAAGACAAAATTATCATTTCACCCTTTTGTAACTTTGCACTATCAAAAAATCCATTAACTCAGCCGACCAGAAACTATCCGGTAGATATTATATATAAAAAATCAACACGATTTCAGACTACGATAGCAATTCCAAATGGATATGAACTTCTCTCGAAACCTTTAGACATGAATGTCAACAACAGCTTAGTAAAAGCTGTATTTTTAACAGATATCCAATCAGATGGACTTATAAAGATCATAGGTAATTATGAATTCAAGAAAGAAGTCTACGAGATATCTGACTATTCAGAATTGAAAAAATACTTCAAAATGATTGTTGATAAATTCAATGAAAAGATCATCATCAGCAAAAAAGTCTGATAATACTCTTGCTGAAACAAATTTTATACTACCATCTTAAATCGAACAGGACTTTTACTTTGTCCTGTTTGTTTTAAGATGAGATGGTTTTTACCTTCAGGTTAGGCTACATCATTATCGTTTTAATTTGTCTTTTTCCCCGAAGCGTTTAACTTTACCTGTCCAATTTAAAACCTAAACCAAATCCAAATGATCCTGAAAATTTCCTTGTTCCTTTTTGCTTTTTGCTACGCGGTGAGCCTGAATGCGCAAAAAGTTAAACAATTTACACCCGGCGAAATCTGGAACGACAACAACGGCAAGCACATCAACGCGCACGGTGGCGGAGTGCTTTTCCATAATGGCGTTTATTACTGGTATGGCGAGCATAAAATTGCCGGAAAAATCGGGAACTCTGCTCAGGTTGGGGTAAGCTGCTATTCATCAAAAGACCTGTATAATTGGAAAGACGAAAGCATTGCCCTGAAAGTGGATGAGACTAATCCGGAAAGCGACATTGCCAAAGGTTGCGTTCTCGAGCGTCCCAAAGTAATTTACAACGCCAAGACCAAAAAATTCGTCATGTGGTTTCACCTCGAACTAAAAGGTAAAGGATATTACGCCGCGCGCAGCGGAGTGGCTGTGAGCGATAAACCTGAAGGGCCGTTTATCTTCCTGAAAAGCTTCCGCCCAAATGCTGGTTATTGGCCGGTGAATGTTCAGCCTTGCCATAAAAAACCGGTTTCACCCGATATAAAAGATTCTTATTGCGGAGGGAAAGGCTGCCTACCGGCTCCGGTTGATTCAGTAAACTTGCTCGGTCGCGATTTCAAAGGTGGACAAATGGCCCGCGACATGAACCTGTTTGTTGACGATGATGGAACGGCCTACCACATCTATTCTTCCGAAGAAAACAGCACCCTGCACATTTCGAAATTAACCGACGATTACCTCTCCTACTCAGGACAATATTTCCGTGTATTTGTTGGTCGTTATATGGAAGGTGCGACCTTATTTAAACGTAACGGCAAATATTACATCATTGCTTCCGACTGTACCGGATGGAATCCCAATGCCGCCCGCTCTGCTGTTGCCGATCAGATTTTTGGGAACTGGACGGAATTGGGGAATCCTGCCGTTGGTGCAGAATCAGAAACCACTTTCCGGTCGCAAAGCACATTCATTTTGCAGGTTCAGGGTAAAAAAGACAGTTACATTTTTATGGGCGACCGTTGGACTCCAGACAACCCGATTGACGGACGATACATCTGGCTTCCAATTTCGTTTGAAAACGATGCACCGAAGTTATACTGGAAAGATGCATGGAGTTTAAAAAATGATGAACAAAAGAGAGAGCGTGAAGAATAATAGTAAGCTCTAATTCTCGAATTAATAAATTAGATCAATCAATTAACTGAAATACAATGAAAAAAATCTTTCTGGCACTGATAATCATGTTCATTTTCAGCACCAACATGTTTGCAAAAATCATTCTTCCATCGGTATTTGCCGACAACATGGTATTGCAACAAAATTCGGAAGTGGCCATCTGGGGTTGGTCCGATCCGGGAGAGACCGTTAAAATTGTGACCAGCTGGAACAGCAAAGACACCGTAAAGGTGAAAGCCGACAACTCTGCGGAATGGAAAACCACCATCAAAACCATTGGTGCCGGTGGCCCCTACTCCATTCAGATTTTGGGAAATGGCGGAGTAAAACTCAACAATGTTATGTTGGGCGAAGTCTGGATTTGCAGCGGACAGTCGAACATGGAAATGTCGGTCAACTGGAAACTCATTAATGGAGAAGAAGAAGCTGCCAAGGCCAACAATCCAAATATCCGGATTTTCCACGTTCAGAAAATTGGAGCCGATTATCCACAACAAACCTGCAATGCCACATGGACGTTATGCACTCCGGAAACCATGCGTGCAACAAGCGCTGCTGGATACTTTTTTGCCCGTGAATTGCAACAAAAACTGAATGTTCCGGTTGGAATAATTGTTTCAGCCTGGGGCGGAACTCCTGCCGAAGTTTGGATCGAAAAAAGCCGCATCGAAAACAATCCGGACTTGAATAAGAACAAACATTCGGATGATTCGCAGTGGTGGCCGGGCAGCCCCGGAAAATTATACAATTCGATGATAGCGCCTTTTGTTCCTTATGGAATTGCTGGAGCTATCTGGTACCAGGGCGAATCGAACTGCGAAAACTACCCGATTTATTCGCAGTTGATGAAAACCCTGATCGAAAACTGGCGCGCCGATTTCAAAAAAGATTTTCCATTCTATCTGGTACAAATTGCACCGTTTGACTACGGCGACAAAGGCACTTCGGAATACATCCGCGAGCAAGAAGATATTGTGGCCAAAACAGTGCCGAATACCAGAATGGTTGTGATTACCGATTTGGTTGACAACATCAAGGACATTCACCCAAAAGACAAACTGAACGTGGGCAAACGCCTGGCAAACTATGCGCTGGCTGAAACCTACAAGCAAAACGTGGGCGCCTATAAATCGCCTGCCTACCAATCTATGCAGGTTGAAAAAGACAAAGTTCGTCTGACGTTCAGCAATATTTTAACTGGTTTAAAATGTACTGCCAAAACTCCTGAACGCTTTCTGATTGCAGGCGACGATCAGAAATTCGTTCCGGCAACGGCTAAAATCGAAGGTTCAACTATAGTTCTTTCATCGAAATTGGTGAAAACTCCGGTTGCTGTCCGCTTCTGTTTCGACGACACCACCATGCCCGATGTTTTCAGTGCAGAAGGCCTGCCACTGGCTCCGTTCCGAACTGATAAGTGGTAGAAAAAGTTTGGAGTGAGCTAAAGTTTGGAGTGCCTAAAGTTGAAAATAAGCACTTCAAATATTAAACTTTTTAAGTCCCGGAGGGACGACAATTTGGTAGCCCCAGTTTTCAAACCGGGGTTTAAACTCAATCGAAGCAGCCAAGTCAATTTCGGAGCAATAGATCAGATTTTACAAAATCAAACATGAAACAACTATTCTTTCTTATTCTAATCTTATTTTCAAGCACGATTCAGGCACAAACTCCTGTTTCTGTTGCAAAGCCCGATTCGGTAACCTCATTGTCGCAGGTTAAAGAAAGCTACAAACTCTCCGGACATCACCTGGCAGCTTTGGCCGAAAAGATTTTGTACAAAAAAACGCCCCAAGAAGACATGTACCTGTACATTTTACGTCCACAGGCAAAATCACAAAAGGCACTGCCAGCCATTGTGTATTTTACCGGCGGAGGCTGGGTGAATGGCGATGTTTTTGGGCAGATTCCAAACCCGGCATGGTTTCGCGACCACGGCATCATTGGCATTGAAGCCGATTACCGGGTCAAATCGCGCCACGGAACCACGCCCATCGAATGTATCCAGGACGCCAAATCAGCCATTCGTTACGTTCGCGAACATGCCAAAGAACTGGGAATTGACCCAAATAAAATCATAGCGGCAGGTGGTTCGGCGGGCGGACATTTGGCAGCCTGTACCTTTCTGGATGGTGGCGACGCGCCAGTCGAAAACCTGAAAATCAGTTCAAAACCCAATGCCATCGTGATGCACAATCCGGTGTTGGGCGAAGGTTTCGGAAAAGAATTTTTCGATGTTCATCCCGAATTTTCACCCATTCTTCATGTCAAAAAAGGCTGGCCGCCAACCATTTTGTCGAACGGAACCAAAGACAATACGACTCCGTTTCAGTATGCCGAAAAATTTACCCGGTTGATGAAAGAAGCCGGTAATGTGTGTAAACTGATACCAGTTAAAGATGCCGATCACTCCTGCGACTGGCCGGTAAGCAATCCCAACTTTTTGCCTACTTTGCAGCGAATGACTGATTTTCTGAAAGAACAGAAGATGATCAAATAATTTAAACTTTTGTACCATGAAACGAATTCACCTGTTAGCTTGTATTTTTTTGCTGTTCATTGGCTGTTCATCACCCACTTCTGTTTATTATGTCGACGGGCAAGTGGGCAACGACACAAATCCGGGAACACTGGAAAAACCTTTGAAAACCATTGAACAAGTGAATTTGCTTCAGCTTCAGGCAGGTCATTCGGTGTTATTCGCCGGAGGACAAACTTTCGCCGGAACGCTTCAATTTAAAGGACTGCAAGGAACAAAAGAAAAACCCATCACAATTGGATCGTATGGAACCGGACGAGCCGTTATCAATGGTGAAAATGGAAGTTCAATTGAAGTCTCTATTTGTTCCTCGCTCCGGATAAAAAATCTGATCGTTACCGGAAATGGCCGATTGAAAGGCAATACAGGCAGCGGCGTTGAATTTCGCAAAACAGTCGATTGCACAATCGACAGTATTGACGCTGGTGGATTTTTATGGTCGGGTATAAAAGTGGTAGGTGGGAAAGATCTTCGGATTACCAATGTATATGCGCACGACAATGGCTTTTCGGGTATTAACGTTGAATCGGACGGGCAGAATGCCGGCGGATTGGAGGGTTCTGGAGGAAAAACGTTCCGAAATTTATACATTGCCAATTGTGTGGCTAATAACAATCCGGGATGTCCTGAAGTCAAGAATAATCACTCCGGAAACGGCATCCTGATTGGCGGTGTAACCAATGGAATCGTAGAATATTGCGAGGCCATGAACAACGGCTGGGATATGCCGCGTGAAGGAAACGGACCAGTTGGGATCTGGGCTTACCAAAGCGACAGCATTACCATTCAATATTGTTACTCGCACGACAACAAAACGTCAGAAAAAGGCAAAGACGGCGGAGGTTTCGACTTCGATGGTGGAATGACCAACTCGGTAATGCAATATAACTTTTCGGCCAATAACGAAGGCGCTGGATACGGATTGTTCCAGTATTACGGTGCATCGGTTTGGAAAAACAACATCGTCCGAAATAATATCAGTTACAACGATGGTCGCAAAAACGGTCAGGCCGGATTCCTGATGTGGATTGCAAAAGACTCGCCGGAGTCGATTTCGAGCTGTCAGGTTTATGAGAACACAGTGGTTAATTGTTATGGCCATGCCATAAGCTTCGAGCCAGGCGCTTATCCGGAATTCAACTTCAGAAACAACACTTTTGTACTCACAGGTCATTCCGTTTCATTCGTCAATGGAAACTATTCCGGAGCCACCTTTGCAAATAATCAAGCCTGGTCGACCGACCGAAAAGTTCCGCTTGCTTTTCCTGAAGACAAACAAGCCATGCTGACCGATCCGAAAATCAAGCTTCCGGTTGATGACACTGAATTACCTAAGAATATTGCAGAATTAAAAGAAATGAAACTGTTTAAAGCTGACTGAAAATATTTTAACCTAACTATTTCAAACAATGAATTCAAAACAAGCCTCTAAAAAATTCACACGACTTTTGATGCTGTTTGCCGCGATTCTGCTTATTTCGTGCAACACGCAAAAGCCCGATTTCAGCAACCGTGATCAAAATTTCGACTCCGGATGGAAATTCAACCGGGGAGATGTTTCCGGAGCCGAAGTGGCTTCGTTCGACGACTCACAATGGCGTATACTCGATCTGCCACACGACTGGAGCATCGAAGATTTACCAGCCGTCGAGGGTAAAAAACAAATTGGTCCGTTTTCGGAAGACAGCCCCAGTAAGGGAGCAACAGGCCATGTGGTGGGCGGAATTGGCTGGTATCGCAAAAATTTCACGCTCGATAAATCGGAGGAAGGTAAAAAAGTTCAAATCCTGTTCGATGGCGTTTACATGAATTCAGAAGTCTGGATTAACGGTCAGTCGCTGGGCGTTCACCCTTATGGTTATACGCCATTTTATTACGACCTGACCAAATTTTTAAAACCTTCAGGAGAAAAAAATACGCTGGCTGTAAAAGTAACCAACAACGGCAAAAACAGCCGTTGGTACAGCGGATCTGGAATTTATCGTCATGTGGTTTTGCAGGTTACTGATCAGGTTCACATTCCCATCTGGGGAATTTCAGTTGTTACTCCTGAAGTAAGCAAAGAAAAAGCAACGGTGAAATTGAACATCAAAATAGCCAATGAAGAAAAAAAGGCCGGAAAGCTACAAATTACAACCCGACTGGTTTCTCCAACAAGTCAGGCCAATGTAGAAGCAAAAACTACGATTGATCCGTTTTCAGGAGAATTGGCTGATGCTGAACAAATTTTCGAACTGAAGAATCCTACACTTTGGTCGATCAACTCTCCGCAATTGTATCAGGCCATTACTGAAGTGAGTTTTGATGGGAAAGTTGTCGATCAGCAAACCACCACTTTCGGAGTCCGTTCGATTGAATTCAGCGCCGAAAAAGGCTTTCTCCTTAATGGCGAAAGTATTGAACTGAAAGGTGGTTGCATGCACCACGACAATGGTCCGCTCGGCTCAGCAACTATCGACAGGGCTGAAGAACGCCGTGTTGAACTGATGAAAAAATTTGGATTCAACGCCATCCGCACCAGTCACAATCCACCGTCGCGCCAGTTTCTGGATGCCTGCGACCGATTGGGTGTTTTGGTTATTGACGAAGCTTTCGACCAATGGCAGCGCCCTAAAAATCCGGATGATTATAACCTCTACTTCGACCAGTGGCATCAGCGCGACCTGGAAGCCATGGTTATGCGCGACCGCAACCATCCGTCGGTTATTTTCTGGAGCATTGGCAACGAAATCAATGAGCGCGTCGATCCTTCCGGTCTGGAAATCATGAAGAATCTGATTGCCATTGTCAAAAAGATCGACACGTCGCGCCCAATTACTGAAGCCATTTGCTTCTTCTGGGATCATCCGACATATAAATGGGAATCGACCATTCCCGCTTTCGCTCAACTTGATGTATGTGGTTACAACTACAAACTGGATGAATATGAAAACGATCATAAAATTGCTCCGGCAAGACTGATGATGGGCACTGAATCGTTTCCACTTCAGGCATTTGAAAACTGGCAAATGGTTGAAAAACACCCGTATGTTATTGGCGATTTTGTATGGACTTCCATGGATTACCTGGGCGAATCGGGAATCGGCCATTCGTCCATCAATAAGGATACAAAAGACACCTTCTCGATGGATTGGCCCTGGTACAATGCGTATTGCGGCGACATCGATATTTGTGGATTCAAAAAGCCACAATCGTATTACCGCGATGTGGTCTGGAAAGTGAGCAACCTCGAAATGGCTGTTCATGCTCCAATCCCTTCAGGAATGAAAGAATTGGTAAGCTACTGGGGCTGGCCCGACGAACAACAAAGCTGGAATTGGACTGGCAATGAAGGCCAGAAACTTCAGGTAAATGTTTACTCGAATTATCCGGAAGTGAGATTGGAACTGAACGGAAAAATGATTGGCACCAAGCAGGTTTCAGCAGAAACCAAACTGACCGCCGCATTTGAGGTTCCCTACGAAGCCGGCGAACTGAAAGCCATTGCTCTGAAAGACGGGAAAGAAATGGGGACCAAAATTCTGAAAACTACAGGTAACCCAGCCAAAATCCGCTTAACTGCCGACCGTTCGGAACTAAAAGCCAGCCGCAACGATCTTTCGTATGTGACTGTTGAAGTAGTTGACGAAACCGGGGCACTGATCCCAAATGCTAATCTGCCAATCCGGGTTAAAGTTGAAGGAGCCGGAGAGCTGGTGGCAGTTGAAAACGGGAATCCTGCCGATATGAAAAGCTTCCGTTCTCCTCAGATTACCAGTTTTAATGGCCGATGCCTTGTCATTCTGAGACCAAGCGGAACTTCCGGAGAAATAAGACTGAAAGCCGAATCGGCTGGTTTGACCGGAGCTGAAATAAGTGTGATGACGGAATAGTATGATAAAATTAAAAGGACGAATCCTCAATCTGGATTCGTCCTTTTAATTTACTTTTAATCAACAATCACCTAGTGATGGCCTTCAAACTTAAACGACACTTTCAGTTTTGTGCGGTAACTTTCAACTTTGCCGTCTTTAATGGTCAAATCCATTGAAGTAACTTCGGCAATACGAAGTTCGCGCAGGGTTTCAGAAGCTTTTACAACGGCATTTGCGGCAGCTTTTTCCCACGATTCGCTACTTGTACCTACCAATTCAATAATTTTGTAAACACTTTCAGGCATAATCGGCTCCTTTCGTTTTAGATTTTATTGCATTTACAGAAAATCCATTCGTACGGTTTCGCGAAATTGCCTGTTTGACAAAAGGTTTTGGAGATTTAATTCACCGGCACCAGCTTAACAATGATTCCCGGGCTTTCAACGGCTACATAAATATACCCGTCGGGACTGATCGTTACATCGCGCACCCGACCAGCATTTTCGAGCAGTTTTTCCTGCTCAGTTACTTTATCACCTTCCAGATGAACACGTTCGAGATATTTAAAACTTAGCGAGCCACTCAAAATATCGCCTTTCCATCCCGGATAACGATCGCCGACAACAAATTTCATACTGCTTGGGCCAATAGATGGTGTCCACTGAAAAACAGGCTGCTCCATTCCGGCCTTGGCCGTTTCTTTGGTAATAATTGTTCCGTCGTAATTAATCCCGAAAGTGATGACCGGCCAGCCATAGTTATTGCCTTTTCCCACCAGATTAATTTCGTCGCCACCGCGTGGGCCATGTTCGTTGTTGTAAATCCGGCGCGAAACCGGGTGGATATCAATTCCCTGCGGATTACGGTGCCCATAAGAATAAATGCTTGGCCTTGCTCCCGGAGTATTTACAAATGGATTATCAGGCGGTATGCGGCCATCGTCAAAAATGCGGTGAATTTTGCCACAATCGTTGGTCAGCGTTTGAGCATTCGACGATTCACCACGTTCGCCTACTCCAAAATACAGGTAACCTTGATCATCGAAAACCATACGGCAGCCGTAATGATGTGCTGTGGTCGGGTTGGGCATGGCCTTGAAAATTTCCTGCTGGTCGACCAACTGATTATTCCTGAGTTTTGCCCTGAAAATAGCCGTATTACTACCAACCCCACCCGGTCCTTTTTTCGAATACGAGATGTAAATCCAACCATTTTGCTGATACTTCGGATGCAGAACAATATCCAGCAATCCGCCCTGCCCCTGTGCAAATACTTCAGGAACTCCGGAAATGATAGCCTTGAGCTTTCCGCCGCCAAATCGAAATAACTGCCCGCTGCGCTCTGTCACCAACAGGTCGCCATCAGGTAAAAAAGCAATTCCCCAAGGTACATCGAGCCCTCTGGCAACCGTATCGATTTTGAATGCCTGATGTTTGGAACGAATTATGGCAGGATACTTTGTCGCTACCGGAATTTCCTTTTTATCTTTCATGTCCAGGATATAATCCGAAATGGCTTTCATCTCGGCTTGGGTAAACGCTTTTTCGAATGATGGCATACCAAATACCGGAAGCCCGTTTTTTATCACCGGAGTTAAATCCTTGCCGGCTTTAAACGCTTCCCAGGTATTTCCGGCAAAACGTTCCATTTTTGATCCATGGCAACCGGCACAGTATTTCAGGAAATTATCTTTGGCTGAAGGTTGGTTCGTGTTAAGCGACCCATTTTCATCCCTCGAACCACACATTCCCATTATGGAAATCAAAAATAAGGGTACAGTTGCAAAAAGAAATGGCTTCATCGTTTCTAAGTTTTAATGTTGGTTCTGTTTAAACAGGATACAAAGTCAATTGTTGATTTTGAAGCTCAACAAAATTGGTTCAGCTTAAAAGTCGCCAATTGCATGGATTAAATAAAAAATTCATTTTCCTTTGTGTTCCGTGGAAAATACTCAGCTAAATATCCGGTTAAAAGAAGGCAATCCTGCTGCTTACGAGGAACTGTTCAAGCAAACATTTCCGCGCATGCTCGGCTATTGCAAACTTTTTATTCACGATCAGGCTCAGGCCAACGACCTGGTTCAGGAGTGTTTTGTGCGTCTGTGGGAAAAACGTTCAACCATCAGCCCAAATCAGTCGGTCGAGAGTTTGCTTTTTGTGATGCTCCGCAACCGCTGCCTTAACTACCTGCGTGACCAGAAAAACGAGTTGATTGATAAAAACTTAAGCGCAATCGGAGAAAACGAATTGCAACACCTTTACCAATTGGATTTTACCGGGCGCGAAGAAAAAACATTGGAAGAAAGTCTGATTGAGGCCATTCGAGAATCGGTTGATAACCTTCCGGAAAAGCGAAAACTGGTATTTATAAAGGCTAAAATTGAAGGGAAAAAGAATAAAGAAGTGGCCGAAGAATTAGGAATCTCAGTAAAAGCTGTTGAAAAACACCTACATCAGGCCAAAGAACAAATCAGAACTCAAATGCTGAAAGAATTCCCGTTGCTATCATTACTTATAGCAATGATATTAAAATAGATAGCCCAAACTATCCTGAATTCATTTCGAGGGACTACAATTATAAAAATCACTACCAACCTTGCTTCAGAATACATGATTTAAATCCGGACCCCACCGGGTTAAAAAAAAATATTTTCAGAAGGTAGGGTTTTTGAAAAAACAGTGTACTCATCACGAAACATACAAAGAATGAAATCAATCGTCACAAAATATTTAAGAGGAAAAAGCTCCGCCGCCGAGCAAAACGAACTGCTTCACTGGGTCAGGAAGGAAGAACACCTTGGAGAATTTCAGCAGATAAAAGAAGCGTGGAAAGCTGAAATAGTGAAAGAGGATGTTCCGGCTGAATTTGTCAGCGACTGGGCTTCCATCCAAAACCGGATGATGGAACAATTGCAGCACGATGTTCAGCGCAAACAGCGCACGCTGAGTTTTTTCAGATACGCTGCCATTTTTCTGGTCCTGATCGCAGTGCCGGCACTGGTCTATATTCTTTCTTCCGACCGTCCAATCAATCAGCTTGTTTATACAACTGTTGCTGCCGACTATGGCCAAATCTCGAAAGTAGTTTTACCCGACAGTTCGGTAGTGTGGGTTAATTCGGGTTCGACCATCAAATACAACAATCGGTTCTCGGCTACCAACCGCGACATCGAACTGGTGGGCGAGGCTTTTTTCAAAGTCAAACACAATGCAGAGGTTCCATTAATCGTGAGCAGTTCGGGATTGCATGTAAAAGTACTGGGAACCGAGTTTTCGGTTTCGGATTATCCGGAAGAAGCAAATATTCAGGTGGTACTCGAAAAAGGGAAAGTAGAGCTGACTTCAACTACTGATTCCCAATTCAGAAAAGAAATGATACCGGGAGAATTGGCCTCTTTCGATAAAGAGAAGAAAAAACTGGCTGTTGGCAAGGTGAATACCAACCTGTACACCTCGTGGAAAGACGGGCTGATCAACATTTACGATCTTCCGCTGAGCGAGTTGGTAATTAAACTGGAGAAACGCTACAACCAGAAATTTGAAGTGGATGACGCCATTAAAAACATGCCATACACTTTCACCATCAAAAACGAGGACTTAAGCAGTGTGCTTAGCCTGATGGAGAAAATTACACCGGTAATTGCCATTCAGGACAAAAACGTAATTAAGCTAAAACACAATAAATCTAAACTTAAATAACATGGAATAATCGGGAAACAAACAGCAAAATGGGTAAATAAAAAACCGGAAAGCGCGGCAACGCTTCCCGGTCGGTAAAAACCCATTAAAAAATGGAATTTTTTAATAACAAAATCATTCAAAACTATGAAAAAAAAATCAGTTATCAGAGGACCAATTCCTCTGATCTGGAACAAAAAATGTTTTAGAATTATGCGTCTAACATTCCTGTTTTTATTTGTAGGGCTGATGCAGGTTTCTGCCAGTCTTTACAGTCAGTCAACCAAACTAAATCTGGATTTCCGGAATACCCGGGTTTCAGATGTTTTGGAAGCCATTGAAAACCAGAGCGAATTCCGCTTTGCATACAGCGCCGAGTATATCGATATGAACCGGAAGGTTGATGTTGATGTAAAGGGCAAGAATATTGAGCAAACCCTTTCGGTACTTTTCGAGGGGACCAATGTCAAATATTCGATTAACGATCGTCATATCATGTTGTTTCAGGAGGGCACAAAACTCAATGGAACTTCGCAACAAAAAAACGTCACGGGTAAAGTAACCGATTCGTCGGGATTGCCCATGCCCGGGGTTTCGGTTGCTGTAAAAGGGACGACCAACGGTACCATAACTGACACAAACGGAAATTACACGTTCAATAACCTTCCTGAAAATGCTACTCTGGTTTATTCTTTTGTGGGTATGAAAACCCAGGAGAAAGCTGTTGGAGGCAAAACACAAATTAATGTGATGCTTCAGGAAGAGACTATTGGCGTTGACGAAGTGGTTGTTGTAGGTTACGGAACGCGTCAGAAGAAAAACCTGATTGGCGCCGTTGACCAGGTAAGTGCAAAGCTGATTGAAGACCGCCCGGTTGGAAATACCATGCAGGCCCTTCAGGGAGCATCGGCCAACCTTACCATTCAGCAGAAAAGTATGAACCCGAACGATAACAGCATGAACATCAACATTCGCGGGGTAAGTACAATGAATAACAACGACCCGCTGGTGGTTATCGACGGAATCATCACTGAAATGGAAAGCCTGAACAAGCTGAACCCTGCCGATATTGATAATGTTTCGGTATTAAAAGACGCCGGTAGTGTTGCCATCTACGGTTCGCGTTCGTCAAACGGGGTTATCTTGGTGACTACCAAAAAAGGATCCAACAACGGAAAGCCAACTGTACGTTTCAACTCGATGGTTGGACTTCAAAGTCCTGACATTCTTTATTCTCCGGTAAAAGGTTACGAGAATGCACTCCTGAAAAATCAGGCATTAATCAACGGAGGTTCATCTCCTATTTATTCTCCCGAACAAATCCGTAACTTCCAGAAAAACGGCGAAGGCGAATGGTTCCTGAATGGTATCATGCAAGACGCCCTTCAGCAAAATTACAATGCCAGCATTTCGGGCGGAAACCAGACATCAACTTACTTGATTTCAACAGGTTTCTTCGATCAGGCAAGTAACTTTGTGGGTGATTTTGGTGCCAAAAGGTACAACTTCAGAACCAACATTGTAAACGAATACGGAAGGCTGAAAATCAGCGCCATTATGGCTTACAACCGTGCTATGCAAACTGCACCTAATGCCAGCGCCGGAACATTGATTGTTGACGGTGGTCGTATTCCGAATTACTACAACTACAAAATGAAAGCCGACAACGGTCACTACCTGATCAACGATGTTTTGTCGGAATTCAACCCGCTTGGTTTGCTTGAAGCTGGTGGTTACCAGAAAAAAGACGAAGACAACTTTATCGGAAGCTTGAACGGCGAATTGAAATTAGCTAAAGGTTTAACTGCAAAGGGTGTTATCGGTCTTGACCTTAGCGCCAACCACCGTTATATCCGCAGTCTCGAAGTTCCTTTCTATGCCAGCGAAACCGCAACTGTGCCAAATTCGTTTGCCAACAGCACCCGCAACACCGAAGACTACAACGAGAAAAAATACATTCTGAATACTCAGTTCCTATTGGATTTCAACCGCACGTTCGCCCAGAAACACATTGTTTCAGGATTATTGGGAGTGTCAAACGAGTCGTACACCCGTCAGGCCAACGAAATTAAACAGAAATATACCGACCGTGATTTAGGTTTACCCGAATCGGGAACCGAAATTGATCCGACCAGCTACAACACACCTGCCCAAACGCAGCAGAGAAGCATTTATTCCGTGTTTGGTCGTGCCGGATATTCATATCTGGACAAATATTACGGTGAAGCAAGTTTCAGGTACGATGGTTCTTCGAAATTTGCCAAAGATTATCGCTGGGGTTTCTTCCCTTCTATCTCTGCCGGATGGAGAATATCTGAAGAAAACTTCATGGCCAGCTACAAAGAAAGAGTTGGTGATTTGAAACTTCGCGGATCGTACGGGGTGTTGGGAAACCAAAATGTTGACGATTATTCGTATTTCACAACTTACTCTGTGTACACCAATTCTTACGGTTTCAATAACAAAGCTGTATCCGGAACTGGTTTCAATTTCGGAAACACCGAACTTCAGTGGGAACAATCGGCCAACTTCGATATTGGTGTTGACGCCTCTTTCTTCAAAAATAAATTCTTCGTTTCAGGTGGTTATTTCAGCAAGCTGACTTCACAAATCTTGCTCACACCAGTTGTTCCAAGTGCTTTTGGAGGATCTGTTGCCAAAGAAAATGCAGGAGAAATGAAGAACCAGGGATGGGAATTAACATTGGGATACCGCGCCAGAACAGGAGCATTCAAACACAACATCAACTTAAATATTGCTGACTCGAAAAACGAGGTGATTGATTTTGGTGGAAACGAACAAATCAACTCAAGCGACCAGATGTTGAAAATCATTCGCGAAGGTCAGGCTTTAGGTTCTTACTTCGGATATAAAACTGATGGTTACTTTAATAACTACGAAGAAATTGCCGACGCTGCGCTTCCTATCGGAGCTACCGTTCAGCCAGGCGATGTTCGTTACAAAGACCTGAACAGCGACGGCGTAATTGACGAAAAAGACCGTACAGTTCTTGGAAATGCTTTCCCTCGTTACACTTTTGGTATTACCTATGATGTTTCATGGAAAGGTTTCGATTTCAGCATGATGATCCAGGGTGTTGGCAAACGCGATATGTTCCTCCGTGGCGAATTGGTTGAGCCTTTCCACTCGAACTACTCGTATGTAATTTACACACACCAGCTCGATTTCTGGACTCCGGTCAATACCGACGCCCGCTGGCCTCGTCTGTCGGCTCCGGGATCGGCTTCAAACACCAACAATTACCAGAAAAGTTCTGACATCTATATTTTCAACGCGGCTTATCTGCGCCTGAAAAACATCCAGATTGGGTACACCATTCCAAAAGAACTTTGCTCTAAAATCGGAATCCAGAAGTTGCGTTTAAGCGTGAATGCACAAAACCTGTTTACGCTGACCAAAAATTCATTCATCGATCCTGAATCGACTGAATTCGGCAGCAACATGGGAGGAACCGGTGGTGCAGGCGCTAACAGCGGACGTAACTATCCGACGTTGAAATATTACGGATTTGGTTTAGATCTTGAACTTTAAAAGAAAGAAACACTATGAAATTCATAAAATATAGCACAATAGTTGCAGGTGCAGCGCTGTTTCTGTTCACCTCGTGCAATGAACTGGATCTGACTCCTACCAACAAGTTTACAGAAGAAAACTACTGGACTTCAGGCGAAAAAGCCAATATGGTTTTGAACATGGCGTACAGTCAGATGACCAACAGCGATTACTTCTTCAAAACTGAATCGTTATCAGACAATTTGTACGAAGGACGCGGATCTTCAAGCGAAAAAGCCATTTCTTCGGGACAGGCTGATGCTTCAAACGGACGTTTTTCAGGCGAGTGGAAAGATTGTTATTCAGGAATTAAAACCTGCCACACCTTCCTTGCAAACGTTGACCGTGTTCCGGGAATGGACGAAACCCTTAAAACCCGCATGAAAGCTGAAGCCCGCTTCATCAGGGCATACCTGTATTTCCGTCTGACAACCTGGTTCGGCGATGTTCCGTTGTTTGATCACGATGTAACACTTTCTGAATCGAAATCGCTTACCCGCACGGCACAGGCTGATGTTTTAGCATTTGTTCGCAAAGAACTCGATGCTGTTGCTGAAGTTCTTCCGGCAAAAGAAAAATATACCGAAGCCGACAAAGGTCGCATCACTTCAGGAGCAGCAATTGCCCTGAAAGCCCGTACTTACCTGTACAGCAACGACTGGGCAAACGTAGCAACAACCTGCGAAAAGCTGATTAATACCGATACCTACGGAAAGTATTCGTTATTCAATTCGTACGAAGGTTTATTCCTTCCGGCAAATGAGTTTAACAGCGAGGTAATTCTTGATTTGGACTATGTTCCTTCGTTGCGTACCTGGGGAAATTACTACGATTTTGCCCCGCTTTCGGTTGGCGCTCGTGTAAATGCCATGGCTCCTACCCAGGAATTGGTTAACGATTACCTGATGATGAACGGAAAAGATATCAACGATGCCACTTCAGGATACAGCGAAACTTCGCCATACAAAAACCGTGACCCACGTTTGACTGCCACTGTGGTTTACCATGAATTCCCATGGAAAAAACCGGATGGAACAACCCAGACTATTTACATCAAACCGGGAACAGCTCCAAATCAGGCTGCTGCTGTTGATGAGTATAAAGGTCAGGGAACCAACTCAACAGCAACTGGCTATTATATGCGTAAATACTACGATCCAACTTCATTGGCTGCCATGACTTCGGGATTAAACCTGATCCTGATCCGCTATGCCGACGTGTTGCTGATGTATGCCGAAGCTAAAAATGAGTTGGGACAAATGAACGAAACCATCTGGAACTCGACCATTAAAGCGCTTCGTGCACGTGCAGGATTCACCGATCCGGGAGCTTTGGTTTTCGACACAACAGCATCAAAAGCCAGCATGCAGAACACCATCCGCCGCGAACGTCGTGTAGAATTAGCTTTGGAAGGATTGCGTATTTTTGACCTCCGTCGCTGGAAAACCGCTGAAACAGCGCTGAACGGATATCCTCACGGTGCCAAATATGGCGATGCCGGAATTGACAATGGTTACATCCGTCTCGACAAACGCACATTCAATAAAGACCGTGATTACGTATGGGCTGTTCCTCAATCTGAAAAAGATTTGAATCCGGCATTAGGCCAGAACAGCGGCTACTAAACTCATTTTAAATATTAATCAGAAAAATAAACACATTAGAATATGAAAACCTTATTAGTAAAACTGACTATAATCGTTTCCCTATTTTTGGCGTTCACCGGTTGCGAAAAAAACGAATTAAGCAACACCAACGTAACGGCGGTAAAAACCCTTTACGAACCAACCAACGGAAAATCGGTCGTACTGCAAAGCTCGGCCTCTGCCTCATTGTATTTCGAATGGGAACCTGCAAAAGCTGAAGACAGCGGTATGGTTCTGTACGAAATTGCGTTCGACAAAGAAGGTGGCGACTTTACCACACCTATTTACCGCATCGCTTCCGACAACAACGGAGGATACAACCATGCAACCCTTTCGCACAAACAGCTGAATAAAATTGCTGCCATGGCTGGCATTCAATCGGCTGCAACCGGAAAACTGATCTGGACCGTATTTTCTTCAAAAGGCATCAACGATGTAAAAGCTGCTGAATCGCGTGCTATTGAGCTTACCCGTTTAGCTGGTTTTGCTGAAGTTCCGGTTGATGTATTTGTTACAGGCGAAGGCTCTGAAGGTGGCGCTGATCTTACCAAAGCAAGCATCATGAAATCGACTGCCAATGGCGAATTTGAGGTTTACACCAAATTGACTGCCGGTAAAACATACTATTTTACTGATGCCAAAGTGGGCACACCACGTAAATTCTACACCGATAAAGGTTTGGTAAAAGAAGGAACTACCGGAAGTACGGTAGCCAAAACTGGTGTTTACCGCATTAAAATCGACTTCAACGTTGGATCATCAGTTTATACCGAAATTACTGACATGCAGTTGTTCTTCTGTCCAACCAATGCCTTCCTGTTCTCGCTGGATTATCAGGCAAAAGGCGCATGGAAAGCTTCAGGCAAACCAATCACTTTCAAACAAGAAGGATGGGGACGCGACGAACGCTACAAATTCAAAATGACAACTGTGAACAGCGCTGGCGAAACCGTTGAAGAATGGTGGGGTACACCAAACACCGACAGCCGTCCAACAGCTTCGAGCCCGGCATCTTACTACTATCTGTTCCCTGTTGACAACAGCCAGTGGAATGGTAAATTCAAATTTGCAGGCGAAATTGATAATTCGTTGGCCGATGTATCAGTTTTATTACAAGCTGATGCTCCGTACACTCACGAAATCAAAAAAGTAGGCAACCAATAGGCCGCTATAATATTAAAAGGGTAGGCATTTGGGTGCCTGCCCTTTTTTTGACAATTTATCCGTTTTAATCAAACATCATGAACAAATACTTTCTGTTTTTCTTTTTAGTTTCTCTTCTGCTTCAGGCATGCAGCAAAAACAACGATCCGGTAAATACCGGCGATGAAGAATACACCATCAACTGGACAACAGCAGCTGACAGCAGTAGCAATGCGTTTGTGATGTCGTACTGGAATGCTGCCGACAGTTATTTCAACAACAACAATAGTGGAGATAAAAACTTCAATTACTGGCCACAGGCGCACGCGCTCGATGTAGCGGTTGATGCCTACACCCGCACCAACGATAATTTCTACAAAACGACCATCACACAATGGTACGATGGTGTGAAAAAGAAAAATGGCAACACTTTCCTGAACGAATATTACGACGACATGGAGTGGAATGCGCTGGCCATGCTCCGCGCGTACAATGCCACTCAGGATATCCGGTTTAAAACCAGTGCTATTGAGGTTTGGAAAGACATTCAAACCGGATGGAACAGCAATGCAGGCGGTGGCGTTTCATGGAAAAAAGACCAACCATACAGCAAAAATGCCTGCTCCAACGGCCCTGCCTGTATTCTGGCAGCCCGCTTGTTTCAGCAATTTGGTGATGCCGCCGACAAAGAATGGGCGCTTAAAATTTACGGATGGGAAAAAGAAAACCTGTTCAATCCGGCCAATGGAGCCGTTTACGACAACATCGACAGTCGCACCGGAACCGTCCAGAAATCATGGATATTTACCTACAACGAAGGAACATTTTTGGGATCGGCTCTTGAACTTTACAAAATTACCGGAGAGAAAGGTTATCTGAACGATGCCATTAAAGCAGCCGATTATACCCTAAACAACCTGGTTGACAGCAACGACCGCTTGCTGAAAAGCGAAGGCAATGGCGATGGTGGTCTGTTTAAAGGCGTTTTCATCCGCTACTTTGCTCAACTGATTTTACATCCCGATCTGGATGCAGCCACCAAGAAAAGGTACGTTACCTTCTTTAAACTGAATGCTGAAACACTTTGGAGAACCGGAACCAACAAACAACTGGTTTTATTCGGCACTTACTGGAAAACCAAACCAGGAGCCACTTCTGAATTGACAACCCAAACCAGCGGAGCCATGCTGATCGAGGCTGCCGCCCTGTTGGATAAACAAAAATTATTTGGTAACTAAATATATGTCAGCGGTATATTCAGACCCCGTCACCCTGAACTTGTTTCAGGGTCTCATCGCATCTTGATAACCGAAACAGTTCGGCATGACGCTGTGTATATCGTTTTTTGACATGATATGATGAGTGAAAAATCACCCGAACTTGTAATAGATAAGAATAGGAAAAATACATTCCGGTCTGTGCCGGGAAACCAACCAACCAAAGAAAACCAACGAGATCATGAATAAGAAAGTTATTTCTTTAGTTCTGTTTCTGGCTGCTGCATTTTCACTGCAAGCCCAAAAACAGCTAACCAAATATGTCAACCCATTTTTGGGAACAGCCACCTTGTGGGACAGCATCGACATTGGCTATAAGCCTACTCATCGCACCTGGGGAGCCGAAGCCTTTCCCGGTTCATCGGTACCCAACGCCATGGTACAACTCAGTCCGGTTACCCTGTTTCACAGCGGCTCCGGATACCAATACGAAGACACTGTCATCTATGCGTTTATCCACACCAGCAAAGGACACTGGAATTTAGGGCACATTCCGTTGATGCCGGCAACCGGCAAATTCACCACCGACGACTATTGCTCGCCGTACAGTCATCAGAACGAATCAGCACATCCGGGCTACTACCAGGTTTATCTGGAACGCTACGGTGTTAATGCCGAATTGACGTCAACCCTGCGTTGCGCCTTTCACAAATACACCTTTAAAGCCGGACAAAGCAAAAAACTGATTGCCGATTTGTCGCGCTCGAACGAACGGGTTCGAAGCTGGGAAATCAATCAGGAAGGCGAAAATGTGTTCAAAGGTTTTCAGCAAACAGGCGAAAAGATGTATTTCTACGCCGTGGCCAACCATACAATCAAAAACATCGAATCGCAGAAAAGCGAAAAGAACGAAATTTCGGTTGTCAATTTTGCCGATTCGGATAAACCACTTGAACTCCGCATTGGGTTCTCGTTTGTGAGCATTGCCAATGCCAAAGAAAATCTGGAAAAGGAAATGCTGAACAAAAGTTTTCAGCAGGTTCGCGACGAAGCCACCAATACATGGGAAGCCCTGCTGTCGAAAATCACAGTAACAGGTGGAACTGAAAGGCAAAAAGGACTGCTCTACTCTACCCTTTACCGCTCATTCCTGTGGCCGGCCCTGCGCAGCGACTGCAACGGCGACTTCACCGACCAGAAAGGAAATGTTGTAAATAAAGGCTTCAATTATTACACCGAACCTTCGTTGTGGGACGATTACCGCAACAAGCTGGTTCTGATGGGCATGTTGTCGCCCAAAGTTACCGAAGACGTGATCAAATCGCTGATCGACAAAGGACAGAATTCGGGAGATTTTATGCCGACCTTTTTCCATGGCGACCACGCGGCTCCATTCATCGCCGGAAGCTACCTCCGCGGAATCAAAGGTTTTGATGTAAAAAGCGCCTACAACCTGCTTCTCCGGAATGCCACCATGGAAAACAGAAGCCGTCCACGTGGAATGGAATACATCGAGAAAGGCTACATCGCTGAACCCGACCTGGCCAATCCTAAACTGGAAACAGTGGCCGCAGCCGGAGTAACCAAAACATTGGAATATGCCTACGACGATTATGCAGTTGCACAATTGGCCAAAGCTTTGGGCGACACCGAAAATTACAACATGCTGATGAAACGCACGGGCAACTACAAAAACATGTTCGACCCGTCGACCGGGCTGATGCGCGGTAAACTGGCCAACGGCGAGTGGATTAAGAACTTTGATCCGGAGTTTATTTACTACGAATACATGTACCGTGAAGCCAATGCCTGGCAATCTTCGTTCTTTGCGCCCCACGACGTGAAGGGATTGATTGGTCTCTATAAGAGCCCGGCCGATTTTGAGAAGAAATTGGATGATCTGTTTACAATTCCGTATAAAGGCGCCGAAGCCTATAATATTTCCGGATTTATCGGACAATATTGTCACGGCAACCAACCCGATCATAGTTTCCCTTGGTTATACTATTTTGTAGGCAAACAGGAAAAATCTCAGGCCAGACTCGACCAGATCATGGATCGTTTTTACGACATGGGCAAAGACAAGCTGGCCTACTCCGGAATGGACGATGCCGGTGAAAACTCATCGTGGTACGTGCTGACGTCCATCGGCTTGTACACTTTCTCGCCAGCCGATCCGCAATACATCGTTTCGGTGCCGCTGTTCGATAAAGTTGATTTCGACCTGGGCGGAAAGAAATTTACCATCATTAAAAATGGTTCAGGAAAGAAAATCGAAAGCATCACCTACGACAATAAAAAAATCGATGGCTATTTCATTCCGCATTCAGAATTAGCAAAAGGGAAAAAATTGGTTATCACAACGAAATAATTCTATTTGCTTTTTAGCCAATAGTCAGCGGTAAGCCGCAAGCAGCTGGCAAACTTGGAATTTGAAACTTTAAACTTGGAACTTTATCATGACCACACGAAGAAATTTTATACGCACCGGCGGATTAACGGTAGCCGGACTGGCCATCGCCGGATCAGGCAAACTACTGGCATCAACTCTCAATGGAGTGAGCTATGTAAGCAAACGTCCGGCTCCTGAAAAGCGGAACTTTACATCGGCAGCTGTCGAAAAAGTGATTCAGCAAACCAAGGCCAAACTAAAAGACCCCAAACTGGCATGGATGTTCGAAAACTGTTTCCCGAATACACTCGACACCACTGTTCGATTCAAAACGAAAAACGGCAAACCCGATACGTTCGTGATTACCGGCGACATCGATGCCATGTGGCTGCGCGATTCGGCTGCACAGGTGTGGCCGTATTTGCCACTGGCCAACGAAGACCCCAAGCTGAAGGCATTACTGGCCGGGGTAATCAACCGCCAGGCGCAATGCGTGTTGATCGATCCGTACGCCAATTCGTTCAACGAAGGTCCCACCGGATCGGAATGGAAAACCGACCAAACCGACATGAAACCTGAATTGCACGAGCGCAAATGGGAAATCGACTCGCTTTGCTACACCGTTCGTTTAGCTTACCATTACTGGAAAACTACCGGCGACACTGCCGTTTTTGATGCCGACTGGCAAAAAGCGGCAAAACTGATTTACAAAACATTCATCGAGCAACAGCGCAAAGACAATCTGGGGCCTTACTCGTTTCTCCGGAAAACCGACCGACAATTGGATACCGTTTCTAACGGCGGATGGGGACAACCGCTGAAACCTGTCGGATTGATCAACTCAAGTTTCCGGCCTTCGGATGATGCAACGACTTACGGATTCCTTATTCCGTCGAACCTGTTTGCGGTGACTTCACTTCGCCAGCTGGCCGAAATCAGCACTAAAGTGACCAGCGACAAAGCCTTTGCCGACAAATGCACTGCGCTGGCCAAAGAAGTGGAAGCTGCGATTCAGAAATATGCCATCGTGAATCACCCAAAATATGGCAAAGTATATGCTTTCGAGGTGGATGGTTTTGGCAATACCGCCTTAATGGACGATGCCAATGTTCCTAGTCTGCTTGGCTTGCCCTACCTCGGATGTGTCGATAAAAACGACCCGATTTACCTGAATACCCGAAAACTGGTTTGGAGTAACGACAACCCATACTTTTTTAAGGGCAAAGCCGGAGAAGGAATTGGCGGTCCGCATGTAGGTTACAATATGGTTTGGCCAATGAGTCTCATCATGCTGGCCATGACCAGCAACAGCGACACCGAAATAGCCAGCTGCCTGAAAACACTGGTTGCTACCGACGCTGACACTGGTTTCATGCACGAAACATTCCACAAAGACGATCCGAAGAACTTCACCCGCTCGTGGTTTGCATGGGCAAATACGCTGTTCGGCGAACTGGTGCTGAAACTGGTCAAAGAAGGAAAAATACAATAGAATTCGTTCTCTTTTTCATAAATTAAATTTACGTGTTTAATTAAGGGCTGAGATAACCACTCAGCCCTTTCGTTATAATTATCAGCGTAGAACAGGCTTCAGGTTAAAATATAAAAAGAGAAAATACTATCGGGAAATTTGATTAAGGGCTTCGAAAAATTGCATATTTTTAGCATCTAAACCATTCAGAACCCAACTTAAAACCAAAACCATGAAACTTAGATTATGCCTGAGTTTAGCTGTCATTATTCCTTTATGCCTTTCCGTTCAGGCACAGAAACCTGTCAAAATTCAGTTCGATAGTAATAAAGAAATCTCCGGACAAAAATTTGCCATTCGCGACATTTCTCCCGGACTGCCCGCCAATTGGGACGACTACAACTTTGTAGTGCTCGAATTCAAGATCACTACTTCGCAACGTTTTCATATTGGCTTTACCACCGCAACCGGTTACAACGAATTGCGGGTAATGAGTTACACTCCCAATGGCTGGAGCAAGCTGGCCATTCCACTGAAATTTTACCGCCGTTTGCCCGATGCAGCACTTGATCTGGCTGCAACATATAACCAGCCCCGCTACACTGGCTGGATTAATCTTGGCGGAAAACGTGGTCCGCTTCAAGGTGTTGATTCCATTGGCATACGCATGAACGCCCCAATCAATAACCCAACTTTCGAACTTCGGTCCATCGCACTTTCTGTCGAAGATCCCGGAGACCTATACATGGAAAGCAAACCAGCTGTTGACGAATTCGGACAATCGAACCTGTTAGAATACGAAGGCAAAATCCATTCGCTCGACCAACTAAAAAATGAATGGGCTACGGAAGACAAAGAGGTTGTTTCCATGAGTAAATCAAAAGTCTATAACGTATCAACCGGGGAAATGATGGACAAAATAGTAACTATAAATCTTTACAACTACTCCAAATATGGCGGTTATCTTCAGGCCAAAGGCAAGGCTACCGGCTTTTTCCATACCGAAAAAATAGATGAAAAATGGTGGTTTGTCGATCCTGAAGGATACCTGTTCCTATCGCATGGCGTTGATTGTGTGAGTCTTGGCGGCGGCGGAAGCATTCGCGATCTGGACAAACGAAACGGTATCTATAAAGAATTGCCCCCACAAAGTTTAAACGCCAATTCACCACGCCGTGGAGCTTCTTTTGGTACATGGAATTTATTCCGGCGTTATGGCGAAAGCTATCCGGAGAAATCGCGCGAAATGATCGTCAAACGAATGGACAAATGGGGCCTGAACACGATTGCCAACTGGTCGAGCCCGGAAGTGATGAATATGAATAAGAAAGCCTTCATGTTTCAGCTTCGCGATGTGGGAATTGAAGGCGGCCTGATGGGATTGCCCGACGTTTATGCTCCGGATTTTGCCTCGAAAGTTGATGCGGGCTGCAAAGCATCGGTTGAACCGTACAAAAATAATCCGTGGCTGATTGGCTATTTCACCGGCAACGAACCTTCGTGGCTGGAGCAGGAAGAACGGCTTTGCAGCATGATTCTGGACGGCCCTGAAAAACCCATTAAAACCGAACTAAAAAACTGGTTGGCTAAAGGAGATACTCCCGAACGACGCAAACAGTTTATTTTTAAGGCCTTCCGTACTTTCCTCGAAACCGTTGATCAGGCGATCCAGAAATACGATCCGAATCACCTCAACCTTGGCATCCGCTTTGGAAATGTAATGGGAATCGACCGCGAGATCCTGGAAATATGCAAGGATGTTTTCGACGTGTTTAGCTTCAACTGCTACGATCTTTACCCGAAAAAAGAAATGATGGATCGTGCGGCTGAAATCACTGGACTACCTATGATCATTGGTGAATACCATTTCGGAACAGTTGACCGGGGCATGGCACAATCGCTGTGGCAGGTCAATTCGCAGCAGGAACGTGGCGTGGCATACCGCTATTATACCGAACGGGCATATCAGCATCCCGGATTGATTGGCACAGCATATTTTCAATGGTGCGATCAGGATTTAACTGGCCGGCGCGACGGTGAAAACTACAACTGCGGAATGGTTGACGTAACCGATCGACCTTATAAATATCAGGTTGAGGCCGTAATGAAAACGTCGGAGCACCTGTTCGAAATTCATACCGGTAAGCTTCAACCTGTTGATCAGGCTCCGGTTAAACCTCGCGGACACGGCGCCATGCCTGATTTTTGGAATAAATAGCTGAGTAATTTATGTTGATAAGATGTATTAGGAACAAATCTTCGGATAAGCTTTAAATACTATTTTTGAACCGGTTAAAATTTTAATATAAATCATAAAAATATCAGAACTCAAACCAATAAATAAACGCATGAAACGTATTACGATTTCTTTTTCACTGTTCCTGATGGTTCTACTCACGTTTAATCTTCAGGCCCAGACCTTTTCTCCGGTCGACAATGTCAATACGCTGATGGGAACCGATTCGGAATATAAACTTTCGAACGGAAACACCTACCCAGCCATTGCGCTGCCCTGGGGGATGAATTTCTGGACCCCGCAAACGGCCAAAATGGGCGACGGATGGGTGTACGGCTACGACGCCAACAAAATACAGGGTTTCAAGCAAACTCACCAGCCGAGTCCGTGGATCAACGACTACGGCCAGTTTTCACTTTTCCCTGAAACCGGTGAGCTGAAAATTGCAGGTGAAGATCGTGCCAGCTGGTTCTCGCACAAAGCCGAAACTGCCCGGCCCCATTATTACAGCGTTTACCTGGCCGATTACGATGTAACTACCGAAATCACCCCAACCGAACGGGCAGCTATGTTCCGTTTTACCTTCCCGCAAAACGAAAAATCGTGGGTAGTTGTCGATGCATTCGACAAAGGTTCATACATCAAAGTTATTCCTTCTGAAAATAAAGTGATTGGTTATACCACCCGCAACAGTGGCGGTGTTCCGGCGAATTTCAAGAACTATTTTGTTATTATTTTCGACAAAACTTTTGCTGAAACCCATGTTTGGAGCGGAAAAGATATTGTTGCCGGAAAATCGGAACTTCAGGATAATCACGTGGGTGCTGCCCTGCGTTTTGTTACTAAAAAAGGCGAACAGGTTCATGCCCGCATCGCTTCGTCGTTCATTAGTTTCGATCAGGCTGACCTGAACCTGAAAGAATTGGGTAAAGACAATTTCGATCAGGTTTACCAGAAAGGAAAAGACATCTGGAACGAAAACCTTTCGCGCATTGCAGTTGAAGGCGGAACAACCGACCAGGTTCGTACTTTCTATTCTTGCCTGTACCGCGCCATGTTGTTTCCACGCAAGTTTTTCGAGTTCGACAAAGACGGTAAAAAAGTTCACTACAGTCCATACAATGGACAAGTTTTACCGGGAGCCATGTTTACCGACAATGGTTTCTGGGATACTTTCCGTGCCGTTTTCCCATTCTTTAACCTGATGTATCCAAGCCTGAATGCACAAATTCAGGAAGGATTGGTAAATGCCTATAAAGAAAGCGGATTCCTTCCGGAGTGGGCCAGCCCGGGTCACCGCGACTGTATGATCGGCTCAAACTCGGCTACCATTATTGCCGATGCTTACCTGAAAGGTGCCCGTGGTTACGACATCAATACACTTTACGAAGCAGTTGTAAAAAACAGCAAAACCGAAGGTCCGCTGAATTCGGTTGGCCGCAAAGGAGTTGATTATTACAACAAGCTGGGATACGTTCCGTACGATGTGAAAATAAACGAGAACACCGCCCGCACGCTCGAATATGCTTTTGCCGACTGGACCATCTGGAAACTAGCCAAAGAACTGAAACGCCCTCAGGAGGAAATCGATTTGTTCGCCAAACGTTGCCAGAACTACCGTAATGTATTCGATCCGGAAACCAAGCTGATGCGTGGTAAAAACCAGGATGGAACCTTCCAGAAACCATTCAACCCATTCAAATGGGGCGATGCCTTTACCGAAGGAAACAGCTGGCACTACACCTGGTCGGTTTTGCACGATGTTCAGGGTTTGATTAACCTGATGGGCGGCAAAAAGGAATTTGCACACATGCTCGATTCTGTTTTTGTAGTTCCGCCAATTTTCGACGATTCATACTACGGACAGGTGATTCACGAAATCCGCGAAATGCAGATCATGAATATGGGCAACTATGCACATGGAAATCAACCGATTCAGCACATGATTTACCTGTACAATTACGCCGGAGAGCCATGGAAAACGCAGAAATGGGTGCGCGAAGTGATGAACCGGATGTATGCCCCAACACCTGACGGCTATTGTGGCGACGAAGATAACGGACAAACATCGGCCTGGTATGTATTCTCGGCCATGGGCTTTTACCCGGTTACTCCCGCAGCCGACCAGTATGTTTTAGGTGCACCGCTCTTCAAAAAAATTACCGTGAAACTCGAAAACGGCAAAGAAATTATCCTCAACGCACCTGAAAACAGCGCCGACAATAAATATATCCAATCGATGACGTTCAATGGTGCGGACTACACCAAAAACTGGTTAAGCTACACCGAGCTGATGAAAGGCGCCACCATCAATTTCAAGATGGGTAACAAACCCAACATGAAACGTGGTATCAACGACACTGATTTTCCCTATTCGTTCAGCAATGAATTGAAGAAATAAACAATCAATCCCTATCAAATTAAATCAGTTAAAGCGAGATCGATCGATTTCGCTTTAACTGATTTTTTAATAAACAACTTTCCACTTAAAAACTTCAGAGGGTTTCCCCAATGACTCCTCCCGAAATAAATACCAATCACCATTGAATGCAGTTAAATAAATTCTGACATACAAAGTTTCATAACCAGAAGGAACCGGATTTTCACTGTGCATATCTCTTATCCACACGATACATTTATCTCCATTTATAAATGAGGTCAAAATTGGCCCATAACGAGAAAACAGATAATTATCCTTTGAAACATCAGCTTTGTCGCTGAAATAAACTCTTGAATTATATTGAATTAAAGGCTTCCCTTTCGTATTTTTCAATCTGGAATATCCAAAGTATCCAGTATTAAATATAGACGTACTTTTGGCAATACTGTCTATAATAATTTCAAAATTAGGAACCTCAACCATATTATAACTGTGAACATTTAGCGTATCATTCTCATGATAAGTCAGTTCAGGATTCATAAATTCTGAAATAAACCCATTCTTTTCGAGTTGCACATTAAAAATACCATAGGGAAAATTACTAAAACTACATTCTCCTTTTGAATCAGTTATGCCATGAAATGATTCCAGTCCTCTGCTCAATAGAATTTTTGTACCAGACTCTTCGGAAACTGAATAACCATTTTCATCAAACAACTTAATCTTGAGAACCAAATTTGATCCGTCACTTTCCCTTTTGCAGCCCATAACCAAAACACAGAAACATATAAGAATCGAAAAGATTTGTTTTTTCATTTTCAAGTGTATTGCATCATAGAGGTGAGAGTTAATATGTTAAAGTTACATCATATTATCGACTCTTATGATTGTTTGCAAATAAAATCTATCTTTAAACCAAACTCCTTAACTAAACTGCTATGCCTCTCGTCATTGTCGGTATCGGAATTCTGATCCTGCTTCTGCTTATTAGCAAATTTAAAATCAATGCCTTTTTAGCTTTACTCATCACCTCGTTCGCTGTCGGTTTGCTGAGCAGCATGAACCCGCTGGACATTCTCGATTCGGTGCTGAAAGGAGTTGGCGACACGATGGGCAAAATCGTTCTGATTCTGGCTTTTGGCGCCATGCTCGGCAAAATTCTGGAAGAAAGCGGCGCCGCCCATACCATTACCTTCCGGATGATCGATTTTATGGGCCTGAAAAACATTCAGTACGCCCTGCTCATCACAGGCTTTCTTGTTGGCTTGCCGATGATGTACAACGCCAGCTTTCTTGTGCTGATTCCATTGATTTTTACGTTCGCATCAACAACCAAATTGCCAACCATCTGGCTGGCGCTTCCGTTATGCTCGGCATTGTCGGTGGCGCATTGTTTTTTACCACCCCACCCTGCCCCTACTTATGTGTCGTTTATTTATGAAGCCGATGTGAATAAAGTGCTGCTTTACGGGTTGATACCAATGATTCCCGCCTGTTTGATTGGTGGTGTCTGGTTGTCGCGCTTCACAAAAAAAATAACAGTGAATCCACCTGCCGATCTTTTTAATGAACGGAAATTCGAAAAAAGCGAACTTCCCGGATTGGGAATCAGTGTACTTTGCGCTGTTACTCCCATTATTTTAATGCTTCTTGGTGCATTAACCGATTTAGTTTTTGAACCGCCACCTGCAAAAGCCGAGCTCACCAAAATGGGAATCGAAAGCATCACCGGTTTTTACCAGCACATCTTCACCGCTAAAGGGTTTAGCGAGCAATCCACGCATTTGATTTCAGGAATTCTGACTTTCTTTAAATTCATGAGCGACGCCAATATTGCGCTTTTCATGGCAGTAATTGTAGCCATTTTTTCACTTGGGCTGCGGAAAGGAAGAAAGATGGACGATGTAATGAACAGTTCAGCCAAATCGATTGGCGCCATCTCAATGATCGTTCTGATTATCGCCGGAGGAGGCGCGTTCTCACAGGTTTTAAAAGACAGTCATGTGATCGAATACATTCGATCCATCTCGGATAACATACAAATGAACCCGCTGCTGATGGCTTTCCTGATTTCTTCCATTTTCAGATTAGCTACCGGTTCAGCAACGGTTTCATCACTGACTACCGCTCCTATCATGTTGCCCATGGCTCAGCAAATGGGAACGTCACCCGAATTGATGGTTTTGGCCACAGGCGCCGGAAGTGTGATGTGGTCGCATTTCAACGACTCCGGATTCTGGATGTTTAAAGAATATTTCGGACTGAGCATCAAACAAACGTTTCAAACCTGGACGATCATGGAATCGACCGTTGGAGTTGTTGGAATTATTACCGTTTTGATAATGAGCATATTTATCTAAACAACTTAAAATCTGGAGTATGAAACGAATTTCACATACAATTATCCTGGCTTTTTTCCTGATAAGCACGTTCCATGTTCAGGGCAAATCGTTCGAGAAACTTCAGGCGAAACTAAAAACAAGCCTGAATGCCTATTCATTCAACGGACCGCTGTCGAAAGGAGAAATGAACCTCGACCAGCTGCTTGAATTTTGTGCCGTCAACCAATTCGATGCCGTTGATATTACGGCTTATTATTTCCCCGGATACCCTGAAGTTCCTTCCGATGAATATCTTTATCACATCAAGCAAAAAGCCTTTTTGCTGGGGCTCGAAATCAGCGGAACCGGGGTGCGCAACGATTTTACCGATCCCGATCCTGCGAAACGCAAAGCCAGTGTTGAACTAGTCAAAAACTGGATTATAGCTGCCGAAAAACTTGGAGCACCGGTTATTCGTGTTTTCTCCGGAACGGCCGCCACCAAAGGTCTGGCTCGCGAAAAAGTAGTTGATTACATGGTGGCAGACCTGAAAGAATGCGCTGAATTTGGGAAATCGCACGGTGTGATAGTTGCCATCCAGAATCACAACGATTTTATCAAAACCGCCGATCAGGCCATCGAAGTTATCCAACGTGTTAACTCCGATTGGTTTGGATTAATTCTCGATATTGGCAGCTTTCGCACCGATCCGTACAAGGAAATTGCTCAGACCATTCCTTATGCTGTGAACTGGCAACTCAAAGAAACCCTGTTTGTAAACGGAGTGGAGCAAAAAACTGACCTTGATCGGTTAATGAAAATCATTAAAGAATCTGGCTATCGGGGCTACCTGCCGATCGAAACCCTCGGAGAAGGCGATCCAAAAGTAAAAGTTCCGCTATTTTTGAACGAAGTCAGAGAAGCGATACGGAAAGTTGGAGAGTAAGTTAAAATTTGAAAGAAAATGGGAACTTTTCAAAAAATAAAAACGGTCGCTACTAAAAGAGTTTTGATAATTTCAAGTATTCTACTTTCTGGTATATGCTGGTACATTTCAAACGGATTAAATGGAGATTATTGGTATCTTTTGTGGGTCGCTCCTATTCCGATTCTACTCATTTCGTTTAATGCCACAGCTAAGCAGACTTTCTTCATTTCTTTCTTTGCCTATTTAATCGGCAGACTTAGTTGGCTCAGTTATTTAATTACTGTTGCAACATTGATTCCCGCAATAATTTTCACTCTTGCCTTATCTCTGATTTTTGCATTTATTATTGTGCTCACAAGAATAATGGTTGTAAAAACCAGTTCGTGGTATGCTGTTTTCGCTTTCCCTGTTTTTTTTACTGCATTTGAAGAGTTATTGATCAGGTTCTCACCCGATGGTACTGCGGCAAGTATCGCTTACTCGCAATCAAACTTTCTGCCATTAATACAAATTGCCTCCCTAACCGGAATTTTAGGAATCACCTTTATGGTAACATTCATTCCTTCTGCTTTGGCAATGGGTTGGCACTTCCGTAAAGAGAAAACAAAATTATTGGCGTTGATATTTACAGCCTCAATTCTTATCGTTTCGGTATTTCTTTATGGATTTATACGAATTAACACTGTTCCGATAACAGAAAAATCGACTGTTGGGCTTGTTGTTCTGGATGAAAAGATGCATAAAATGGGCAATCTTAATTTTCAGAACGAATTGGAACACACCCAAAATTATGTATCAGAAATCAGTAAACTTGCAACTCATGGAGTAAAATTAATCGTGCTTCCGGAGAGGGCAATTAATGTAAACAAAGAAATAGACTCAGCTACTATTGAAATTTTGAGTACCTGCGCGAGACAAAATCATATCAGTATAATAGCCGGATATACAAATTTCAAAAATGAAACTGCACATAATTCAGCCTTGGCAATAGATGAGCAAGGCAATACGATAATGGATTATAATAAAACTCACCTGGTGACTGTTCTGGAAGATGAGTTTGTTCCGGGTAATAAGTTGGGATTATTTACATTCCGGAATTTTCAGTCGGGAGCAGCTATTTGTAAAGACCTTGATTTCCCGGAATACATTAAACGATATGGCAGGAATAAGGTTGTTTTTCTTTGCATTCCTGCTTGGGATTTCGTGGTTGACGATTGGCTTCATTCACGAATGGCTATATTGAGGGGGGTAGAAAACGGCTTCTCAGAAGTGAGAACGGCAAGGCTGGGAAGACTAACGATTAGCGATGCATATGGAAGAGTAAATGCCGAAGCAAATTGTTCAAATGGTAAATCAACCAATTTAGTTGGACAAATCGCCATAGCCAGAATTGATACATTTTATACTCAACATGAGGATTGGTTTGGATTGTTGATGATAATTACCACTATTTCTTTCATTTTACTAATAGCAATTAAAATCAAGAATAATCAAACAACAAATCACTAATAATGTGGACATTAAGAGCCATATAAAACGAAACAAGTGTTTGAATGAATTTCAAATAACTATCAATAAAAACTTAAAAACACAAAATATGGAATCGAACAGACGTAATTTTTTGAGGCAGTCGTTTGCCTCAGCTTCAGCCTTAGCAGCTGCAAGCATGTTACCAACCGAATTATTTGGCCAAGGTTTTCAAAGCAATAACCCAATCGAAGAGATGATTATCCAACCGGAGAAGCGGCCAGCCCCGAAAGAATCCATCCGGTTTTCAGTCATCGGGATCAACCATTCGCATATTTATGGCATGGTAAGCTCATTAATCGAAGGTGGCGGACAACTGGTTGCGGTTTATGCCAAAGAGCCCGAACTGTTAGCCGCTTTTACCAAACGGTACCCCAACGTTAAAGTCGTCAAAAGCGAAACAGAAATTCTGGAAGATAATTCCATTCAGTTGGTAGCAAGTGCCGCTATTCCGGTTGACAGGGCGCCCATTGGCATTCGTGTGATGAAATCAGGAAAAGATTACATGACCGACAAGCCCGGTATACTGACTTTCGACCAACTGAAAGAGGTAAAAAAAGTCCAGAAAGAAACAAAACGCATTTATTCAATTGTTTACAGCGAGCGCTTGGGTAATCGTGCCTCGGTGCAAGCCGGAGAACTGATTCAGAGCGGAGCAATCGGGAAAGTAGTTCAAACACTCGGAATCGGGCCGCACCGAATGAAAATGGGAATTCGTCCCGACTGGTTTTACGATCCTCAAAAGGCTGGTGGAATCTTATGCGACATTGGCTCACACCAGTGCGACCAGTTTCTCTATTACACCGGCTCCAAAAAAGCCGAGGTCAGTTTTTCGCAGGTTGGGAATTTCAACAACCCGAACTATCCAAAATATTGTGACTTTGGCGACATGGCCGTGCGCAGTCCCCATGCTACAGGCTACATCCGCATCGACTGGTTTACACCTGAAGGCCTTGCAACCTGGGGTGATGGCCGCATGTTTATTTTAGGTACCGAAGGTTACATTGAAATGCGCAAGTATATTGATATTGCAGGTCGAAAAGGGGAAAATCACTTGTTTTTGGTCAACCAAAAGGAAACTAAGTATTTCGATTGCTCTCAGGTATATATGCCTTATGGCGAACAGTTGGTAAGCGATGTGGTTAACCGCACCGAAACAGCCATGTCGCAGGATCATTGTTTCCTGGCCACCGAATTGGCTTTAACCGCTCAAAAAAGAGCCTTTAAACTGAACGTCTGATTAAAACCAACTCATAAACGTAAATGATAATCTTGGTTTCTATACTGCAAAGCCTAACTCCAATTAATTAGAATGAAACGTTTATATTACTGAATAACCGACGTCTATGAGAAATCAGCTTATATCATTCGCAACAATAAATTCCAATAAAATACTGCTCTGTGTGGTTTTTGTAATGCTTGGTTATGTTGTTCATGCTCAATGTGCCTTTAAGCCAATCGGACACCGAGGCGGTTCTTCATATAATTTTCCTGAGAACACCCTTATTTCGCTTGAACAAGGATTTATTGAAGATATTTATGCTGCTGAGGTTGATGTTCGATTTACTGCCGACAGCGCCCTAGTGTTAATGCACGATTATTACATCGACCGTACGACCAATGGCCATGGTGAAGTGGAGAAACTTACATTAAGCTACCTGAAAACGCTTGATGCCGGTAGTTGGAAAAACGCAAAATATAAAGGCATCAAGGTTCCGACGCTCAAAGAGGCGCTTGAACTAGCCAATAAATACCAGAAAAAGCTTTATTTGAACATGAAGGTTTTTGCGCCCAAACTAATAGCACGAACCTTAAAAGAGGCCAATCTTCCCGAAGACATTGTTTTACTCGATCCCGATGATTCAGAAAAAGTAAAGACATATCACGAAATTTTACCAAACACGCCTTTGGTCTATTTTGGAGAACTTCCTGAAGATATTGATGATCCAGAATTCTATACGTTTCTTAAAAACAACGGGGTTATTGCCATCGAAATTCCTGCCGATAACATTTATTCGAACCACAACCGGATGAAAGAACTACAGGAAATGGCTTATGCAAACAAGCTTCAATTGTGGGCATATACAGTAAACGATCCTGCTTATTTTAAGTATTTAAAAGAATTTGGGATAGATGCTCTGGAGACCGACCGTCCATCGGAAGCCTACCAGTATTTTTGCAACAATGGCAGTGGAGGATTCTTTCCGGAGAAGCGAATTACTGCCCAGTGGAACTTTAATCAAACTTTAAATGGAACGATCGGATCGCAATTGGCAATAGTAGGCGATAACAATGTTACCGGACAAACCATCGAATTCGGATCAACGCTTTCATTCCATCTGCCTTCCATCGAAAACAGCACGGTAAACATTGCCAGAATCCCTGCTTTTGATTCACACCACGCCTTGCGCTTCTTTTCGAATATTGCCCCCGAAGGCCTTCCGGGTGTACTTGATTGCGACAATACCTATTCGTTGATTTTTGATTTACTCAAACCATCAGGCAAAAATCTCTATACTGCGATTCTTCAAACAAGTAATAATAACAGCGACGACGCCGACATTTTCCTTTCAGGAGAAAAAAATAGCCTGGGAATTTTAGAGCAATACAATGGTAGTTTTGCCGATAGTACCTGGGTGAGGCTGGCATTGGTCTTCGATTTGTACAAGGAAAAACTGGATCAATATCTTGATGGAAACTACGTTGGCACCATCACACTAAAAGATAGTAAAAACGGACGATTTTGCCTGAATAACAATTGGGGAGTGCAGTCTTCAAATTTTTTCTCTGACGATAATGGCGAAACCAATCCTGTTTTTGTAAGCTGCATACAATTGCGTAATTACGCGATGAGTGCTGCTGAAATCAAGTGGTTGGGGAAACCAAAGGCCACAAAAATAGACAATACATTTTTGCCTGATGTTGATCTGTCGTGTCCTGAATTTCCGGAAAATATAAATCTGACAAGGATCGAAAATACAATTAGTCTGCTGGCTGATGCCGGCGACCAGGTAAATTATAAATGGGAAATGAACAGTGGTTCTGGATGGGAAAACATCACCGGTACTTCATTCCGAAATCAGGCTTCTTCCAGTCTTCGTATTATCAATGCTCCTGAACGTTTGAACGGATACAAGTTCCGTTGCATCGCATACAATGATTGTCAGACGATTTCGAATGAATACTTGCTCAAAGACTTTTCCAGCGGCAATCAGCTTTTTGATGCACAGAACCATGTCATCATGATTTATCCCAATCCTTCGAAGGGAAATGTAACCATCGATCTTTCACTATCGGCACAACCATCTAGCATTCGAATATACACAACTCAGGGTATTGAAGTTTACAGCAAAAACGATCTAGCAGGGAAATGTGAAGTTAAACTAAAGCCAGGGGCATATTTATTTCATATTAGTAACAATGACTTTACTGAAGTGAAAAAGATTTTGATCGTTGAATAAATTAGGTTCAAAGAATTCAATCAACACATTTGCTATTTTTATCCTGAAATAAAAATGAAAGATCATGCTTAAAGAACTTATCCTTAGAAACAGAACCTACCGGCGCTTTTACCAGTCTGAAAAAATATCACAGGATCAGCTTCGCGAATGGGTCGATTTGGCCAGAAACTCGGCATCGGCCCGTAACGGGCAATCGATGAAATACATTCTGAGCACCGACGAAATGTTCAATGCTCAAATCTTTGAGCAACTCGCCTGGGCTGGCTACCTGACTACCTGGAAAGGTCCCGAGGAAGGCGAGCGACCATCGGCATACATCGTCCTGCTGAACGATACTTTAATTACCGGAAATTACTTTTGCGACGATGGAATTGCTATGCAAAGTATCCTGCTTGGGGCAACTGAAGCGGGGTATGGCGGTTGCATCATTCATTCAGTCAACCGGAATAAACTTCGCGAATTGCTGAATTTATCGGAGCAATACGATATTCTGTATGTTTTGGCTCTCGGAAAACCCAAAGAAACCGTAGTTCTGGAAGAACTGAAAGGTGAGGACATCAAATACTGGCGCGACGAGAACCAAGTCCACCACGTTCCGAAACGAGCGTTGGATGAGATTATTCTGGAAGTAAAATAAGCCACAAGGGCCCGATGGTTTGAACCATCGGGCCCTTGTGGCTTATTTTACTGGTACTATTTATTCCTTATTTTGCGCTGTTGAAATAATTGCTCATAAATAGCAGCTGAAATTTCACGGCATTGGTCCAGTATGGCCAGGTATGGCCTCCCGGACGGGTGATATAATCGTGGGGAATGTTGCGGTACAACAGCTGTTGGTGAAGGTTTTGGTTCACTTGGTAGAAAAAGTCGTCGGTTCCGCAATCAAAAATAATCGCCAGCGAATTCGGAGTCAACAAATTCAACAGATTGATCACTGTATTCTTTTCCCAGCGTTCGGGCTGTTCGGCATAAGTTCCCAGTCGTTTGGCCATATCCCAGTTGTTTGGGAACGGACGAATATCAACACCGCCACTCATGCTTCCGGCTGCACCAAACACATCCTGATGTCTGAATGCAAGGTACAAAGCTCCGTGCCCACCCATGCTCAACCCAGTGATGGCACGGCCTTTCCGATCCTTTATAGTTTTATACTTTGCATCAATCGATTTGACCAATTCGCCCGAAACAAATGTTTCGTATTTCGAAGTTGGATCGACCGGACTATCCCAATACCAACTGCTATAACCACCATCGGGACAAACAATAATCAGGTTCAGTTGATCGGCAGCCTTCTCAAATCCTTTGGCTTTGTTGATCCAATCGAGGTGGTTACCACTGTATCCATGTAGTAAATACACCACCGGCAATTCTTTGGCCGAAGCATAATTGTCAGGAGTGACAATCACCGCCTTAATGTTTTTCTGCATCGCTGGACTGTAAACCTGAATGGTATCGACAATAGCAGCATGGGTCGAAAAAAAGAAGAGAGTTCCGATTAAAAAAGTAAATATTTGCTTCATTGTAAAATATTTATATAATATAAACACATAATTTTCAGTCGTTTGCCGATACGTTTCACCCATTCGCGATCAGGCTCATCATAATCTCCGGCTAAAAATACGGTATATTTACTATCTACCCAACTTTCACAATCTTTATTCCGGAAACGATCTTCTCCTGTAAGGAAAAGTTAGCGAGGTAATTCCTGTTATAAAGATTGCTAACTGGAATACGTTTTGATCGGTTATTTAACCGCCACATCCCACACCTTCGACATTCTTGACTTTCCATCCGAGCCTTCGATGTCGAGAATGACAATATATTTTCCTGCATCTTTGTATTGATGCATTGGGTTTTGCTCAGTTGAAGTTGTTCCGTCGCCAAAATCCCAATGCCAACTTGTTATTTTGCCACAGCTTTCGTCTTTGAAAAGCACTTCCCTTTTTAACATGTCGGCTACTATAAATGACCATTGAGCTGCAAACGATTTTTGGTATTTTTCTTCGAGCGGCATCAAGGTAAAAACCGTTCCAAGGCTCGAATTACCATACATTTTATGGTTTTTCGACAAGTTCCAGAAGCCTTTTTTCGATTCGTCGATCACATCGTCGTAATCGATCACCGCCCAGGTCAAGCCAATCTTCTTATTGTCGGTGAGTGTCGATTCAACCGACTGCCCGGGACCTTCAGCATTAGCAAAGTCAAAAGGCGTTATCCAAAATTCGGCAATCAGTTTTCCTGATTCTCCGGGTTTGAAATTGTATGAATAGGCAATATTTGAATATGGCAAATCTTTGATCCAGTTTTGTGGTCCCCAGGCCAACGACCAATCTTTGCCAACTGCCGGTGTAAAAATGTGGTAATTCTGCGCATGAACACCTTGAAAATCGAAATAAGTTTCCATCTTATTGGGCGAAGGATTGGGATGCTGCTCAACAATGAAAGGACCTCCGGAAAGATCGCCATCAACCACCAGTTCGAAAATATCGTTGTGTAAGCCGGGCAACGAGAAGTCCCAGTAATCGTCGTAGGCTTCATACAGAAAATACAGTCGGTTCATGCCTTTTACCCAAGCCACTTTTACCTTTACATCCAGGTTTTTAGGATCAACTTCCGGATAATGTTTCGAGTCGTCCCAAAGCTGATCGGTACCAACCACATATTCAGCCGGAAAGTCAACCCAGTCATCTGTGTTGCCATCGATGCGCGGAATCATGTTAGCCGGGAACTGGTATATTTTGTAGCCACGGTCTTCCTGAGCCTGACTTTTCAGGAAAAACAGAAAACTCAGAATCAGGAAGAGGCTATATTTTGTGCCGTTCATAACTATTTATTTTCGTTTCAACCACTCTTCTGGAACTGGTACAATGCAGATATTCATTGACTTGTTGTCCTCAGAAAGCATTGCCGATTGTATCTCGATGCGAGTACCGTCGGGACTAAAAGTTGGGTGGGGATGATCGGCTGCTGTGGGTTTATGGCCGGTTGTCAGCAGAATCATCTCGTGCGTTTTCCGGTCAATCAGGTAAAGGTTCCTGTCGAAATCGTCGCCAACTACAAAACGTTTGTCGGCCGAACCGTTGACATGCCAGAAACCGCTTCCAAACGGAATTTGCCCGGCGATGGTCATTTCGCGCGTGTTGATGTTGACTATTCCCAATCCGGTAGGTTTTTCGCGCGTACCGCTTGGCCCCCACTCCGCTTCCTGACCCGGATTCGCGCCTTTCACATCGGTTCCCGGTTTATTTTCGGTTAAAGTATTTGGAATTTTACGGTGCCCCATGATGGCAAAAGCCACTTCATCGGGACTAATAACCGCTTCGTGAGTAATCCATTCGTAGGTAGATTCAGGATAAAGCGGACGCAAACCCGTTCCATCGGAATTGACAATCCAGGTGCGTTGAGGCGATTTACCGCCAGTTTCCCAGCAGAAAACAATCTGTCCCGGAACCCATGGGTTGGTTTGGATATGACCGATCTGAAACGGAACCGAAACCACATATTTGATTTCACCATTGCGAATGTTCATTCCGGCAATCCCGGCCGGACCAGCGCCCATTTTCCGGGGACCGAAAGCTTCTTCGATTTTTGTTCCCTCCGGAAGATGTTTCATTGCTTCGGTTTTTCCCACCCGGAACCAAACCCAGTTTTCGTCGCCATCGAGCGCCATGTCGCCACCAGCTTCCAACTCAGCAGGAGTAGTGCCACAAATTCGCTGATAAACCGAAGCTGATTTTAATGTTCCGGCTTTGCTGTCGGAAAACAATTTGGCCAGATCAACCTCAACAATATCGAGTTGCTTTGATTCCGCATTCGCTTGAGGTTTCCGCATGAAATAAAGTTTCATCGTTTTGCGGGCAACATTCAGCATCCCGATGTAACCACCTTCGGTAACCTGAACAATGTCGCCGGTTTTCTCGTTCACAGCAAAAGCTTCGCCCTTCACCCGATCAGATCGGAAGATGAGCCATTGACTATCCGAAGTCCACTGGTTGTGCGTTTGATAGATTTTGCTGTCGCCAACCAGAGTACTGGTCAGGAAAGTCAGTTCAGTGCCGGTTACCGGATCTTTCACCACTTTTCGTTCAGAAGGAAACCGGCGGCCAATTTGTGCCTGAACCTGCAAATTCCCGATCAGGCAAATACCAGCCAGAATCAGGTTAAATAAAATTGAAATTTTCATGCGCTTATATCTTATTTGAACCACATAGACACATAGTTCACATAGTTTATTGTTTTTATTCCTATATGTTCTATGTGCCTATGTGGTAAGAAATCGAAACTTTTCTGATTCGAAGAGAAACCTACTTGGCGTCGAAAATCGGACCGTTGGATTTCACTTCCTGTTTATAGAACTGAATAGCGCTGTCATTCAGTTTTGGGAAATGTTTTTTCAGCATTTCAATGATTTCAGCACCAGCAAGCATTACCGGTCCATAGCCATGCGCTGCATAAACATTCACGGGGCGATAGTAATAGAAAGCCGGATCGAAGCCCATTCCGGTACCCACGCAAGTGCCTTCAACCTGTCCTTTTTCGGTAACTTTTGATGCAACCGCATTCCAGGCCAGAATTACGGTTGGACCATAAACCTGATCGTCGATGTATCCACGATTGATGGCTCTGGCCATTGCATATGCATAAATTGCAGTAGCCGAAGTTTCCAGATAGGAGTCGTTTTTGTCGATCAACTGGTGCCAGAAACCTTGTGGCGACTGGTAATTGACCAAACCACGAATGTGGCGTTTCAGCAAATCGAGAACCTGATCGCGACCGGAATAGTCGGTTGGTAATACTTCGAGCAACTCAACCATGGTCATTACTGCCCAGCCGTTGGCGCGTGCCCAATGAAATTGTGGATGTTCAGGCATTTCCTGAATCCAACCGTGCATAAATAATCCTTTATCGTAATTGAACATGCGTTTCGAGAATTGCAGCACTTGTTTAACGGCATCGTCGTAATATTTAGTTTGTCCGGTGTACTTGCCCATTTGAGCCAAAGCCGGAACACTCATAAACAAATCGTCGAGCCAAAGAGAGTTTGGTAATGGCCGGTTACGGGCTAAAGTACCATCCTCAAACCGTTGCTGTTTGTTGCTTATAAAGTCGATGAAGTTATCAATGGTCGGTTTCAGATCGGTTTTAATACCTGCTCTTTCTGCCTTGATCATGGCTGCACAAATGGCACCACAATCGTCGAGTGCATGAGGATGAAGTATCGAAGTCATGATATGACGGGTATCGGGCGACTGTTGCTCAACCTTCTGGAAAGCAGGACGAATATCGGCCAAAAACTTCATGCGGCTGAACGAATATTCAGCATATTTCTTATCGCCGGTTGTTTCGGTGGCCAGCAACATTCCTGCATAAGTAACGCCCCATTCGTAGCTTGTCAGGCGGAAATCGGCAGGCTTAAATTTTGTTTGTGCAGTAACTTTTGTAAGATCGATTATGTCGGCACCCGAACCATCAACCAGTTGAGTTGGGGTTGTTGCTTCGAGATAATTGTAAACCCGGTCGAGTACTTTGGTAATATCTGCCGCAGTTGGAACTACATACGGAGTTTCGTAGTTAGGCTGCATCAAATGCAATGGCGCGGTTGCGTCGTTTTGAGGTTTTGCCGGTTGATTTTGGGCATGTACAAAAATCGGAAGCAGCATCAGAACTGCAAGAATATTCCTGATCATAGTTTTTAGGGTTTTGTTTGGTTAATTATTGACAAACCTATAAATAAAGGTTTGATTTTCTGAAAGGTAAGTTATAAAAAATAGGAAGGCGCAAAGTGCCTTCCTATTTTTTTATTGCGAATCTGGATTATTAGTATCCAGGGTTTTGCATTGCAGTTTTTTCAGCAGAAGTCAAAGGTTGTCCATCTTTATAGATTCCATCAAGGAATGTTTGTGGAATCGGACGCAAAAGGTGAAAATCCTTAATGTTTGCTTTTGCTTCTTTGTTATAAGCTCTGACCCTTGGAATCAATGTCTTAGTCCGGCTTAGATCTTCCCAACGAAGCCATTCACCGCAAAGTTCCCTGGTGCGCTCATCCAGTACCAGACACAACATTCTGTCATATTCGCTTGAATACCCTAATTTGGTCACTACAGCTTCATCTTCTGCCGGTAAGACCGAAGTGGCTGCAATTGTCAAATCAGTTGCAGATGTAGCTACCGGAATATTGTTAGACTCATAATATGAATTTTCAGTCATAAAAGAATTCATATTCGCAGCCTGAACAAATGTAGAGGTTGGAAAAGACGCGGCGCCGTCGGTATAAAACGAACGGTTTTCACCATCTTTATAACTAGCTCTGTTACGAACAGCATTGATGTAAGTCAATGCATCAGCATAAGAACCAGTACCTGCTTTGGCTAAGCGAATTTTTGCTTCTGCAGCCATTAAGTAGGTTTCGGCAGAACGTGCTAAAATTTCGTCACGCATACCTCTGTTGTCGTTGATGGCGGTTCTATCAGATTCAAAGTGTTTTGACAAAGAAGGGAAGCGTGGATTTGCCTCTAACCCTAAACCATCAGCAGCATAAGCCACATATACCGAAGGAATTGTCTTTTTTGTTACGCTGTATAAAATATTAGGATCGTTATTATTAATCGTTTTAGCAAAACGAGTATCTCCCTTGGAATTAATAATATACAGAATACCCAAATCTACTCCAGGTGTATAGGTAATACCACCTGAAGCGCCGGCTTTATTTACGCGGTGTTTTGTCCTGAATACTTTCCAGAAGCGGGAGTCGTTAATGTGATCGAATACATCATAGGTGAAATAAGTAGGTGCCAAACGACTGTAAGGACGCATCCCTGTAAGGTCACGTTGCATCACTGGCAGGTCATCATAACGAGCAGTGAAAAAGATATGACTATTATTCTCTGTTTTAAGAGCCGGATCACGGCTAAAGGAGGCCGATAAAATTAATTCCGACAGGGATTCATTAGCTCCATCGGGCTTGGTGTAATCCCAGAGTGCCTGATAATTACTAACAAGTGGATGACGTGAGATCACTTCGTCAGATAAACTTACCACTTTTTGCAGGTCGGCAGTCTTTGTGCCTGAATTCCAAGAGTCGTTAATTTCACTGGCACGTGTTAAATAGGCTTTTGCCAGAAAATGGGCAGCAGCATCTTTAGTGATTTTATTGGGTCCTCCTGTATTGGCCAATAAATTATAAGCTTGTGTAAAATCGTCGATTACTTGTTTTAGCACGTCTTCAGCCGTTGCGCGGGTAAACTCTAATTCAACAGAGTTGCTTGGTTTCAATTTTAAAGGAACACCACCATACTGCCGAACCAATTTTAAATAGTTAAAGGCACGCATAAAATACCCTTCGCCCAAGGCTGTTTTTTTGATCGCATCGTTTGTCGATACTATTTTGGTTGACGATTCGATCAACTGGTTAGCCAATCCGATACCGAGGTAAGCATTATCCCAGGGTTCCTGTGCTGTGGTTCTGACGGTTGTTATGATGGAATTGAACCTGCTGTCATAATTGTTCCATTGACTGTTGGTATCATCACCACCTACGTGAAACTCATCGGTACCATAATTGGTGGTACCAAATTGATATTCGGTAGCAAACGGAGATGCAAAAACCCGATAATAAGCGCCAACGGCTAATTGCTGAATACCAGCTTCTGTTTCGTAATATGAAAAGTCCCTTGCTGTTTCCAATTTTTCGTCCAGAAAGCTTTTGGAACAAGACGTTACACCTAATGCTATTAGTGCCAGGAGTGTAAGCAGGCGTGCATGATGTATGATATGTTTTTTCATAAATTTCAATTTTTTGAATTTAACATTGATTAAAATTGTACGCTAAGCCCTGTTACAAAACCCCTGTTCGAAGCATGATATTTTGTATCCAAATCTACATAGGACACTTGGCTGAAAATAAAACCTGGGTTTGATGCCTGAACATACAACCGTAATTTAGATAACTTAAGTTTATTGGCGATTCGTTCCGGAAAATTATATCCCAACGAAATATTCCGAATCTTTAAAAATGATCCGTGTTTATAACCTAGCGATTCATAATACTGATCACCATAGCCGGCAGAATAAATTGGCTTTTGATAATCAGAGTTCGTATTAGTAGGCGTCCAATAATTCACAGCTCTTTGTTGATATCGTCCAACCATACCTTCACCTCCAGTGCTATAAATATATCCCATACGGCCGTATACTAATGCTGACAACTCAAAACCTTTGTAGTTAAAGGTATTTGTTATACCTAAAATATATTTCGGAATTGTACTACCAACAATTACACGATCGTTGTTTGCATCAATTTTATAATCACCATTTTGGTCTATCGGTTTCACATTACCTGCACTAAAAGTATGGCCATTGGCATTGAATTTGGCCATTTCTGCAGCATCGGAATCCTGCCATACTCCATTAGCTTCATAGCCATAGACTATACTTTGTGATTGGCCAATAAACCATTTATTATTTAAATCGTCTTGTTTACCGTTAGCTAAAGAAACAATCTGGTTATCCTGGTATGAAGCGTTTATACTTGATGACCATTCAAAGTCATGGGTTTTTATATTTACTGTATTTACAGTTAAATCAGCACCCTTAGATTTGGTTTCCCCGATGTTGGCATAAGTGTCCAAGAAACCGGTAACTGTAGGGATCGATTTTTTGAGTAATAAATCGGTAGTATGGGAAGTGTAAACATCGAAACTTCCGGAAATTCTTGATTTGAATATTGAATAATCAATACCGACATTGTATTGCGAGGTTTTTTCCCATCCCAATTCCTGATTGGCCATGGTTGTAACATTTAATTGACCGGCTGTAGAGGTAGCTCCAAATGGATAAAACATAGCCTCTAACCTACCTTTGGTAGAATAAGGATCAATGGCGGCGTTACCAGTAACCCCATAACCAAGGCGTAATTTTAACTGAGTCACCCAATTTACATTTTTCATGAAATTTTCCTGATCCATGCGCCATCCAAGTGCAGCACTGGGGAAGAATGACCATTTATTACCTGCTGCCAATACAGAGGCTCCATCATAACGTCCAGAAACAGTTAACAGATATTTATCAGTATAACTGTAATTTAAACGGGCCATGTATGAAAGTAATGATTGTTTGACAATTCCTGAACTCCAGCTTTTAAGAGAACTTACAGCACCCATGGCATTCCATTTCTGGCTTGAGAACGGAACATTATCTGCTGACATAAAACTTGATTCGGTTTCAAATTGCGTTTGACTCTGAAGTAAAGTCATACCAAAACCATGTTTTCCAAATTTTGTATCATAATATAACAAATGGTCAAGTGTGTAAGAAATGCGTTGTCTTTTCTCCAAAGAGGCATAGGCGGAACCACTTCTGATCACGGATTTCCCATCATCATAGATACCATCTCTCCAAGATTGAACATCAGGACCAAAATTGGTACGAAATCTTAATCCTTTTAATACAGGTATCAACGATCCAAAATCCAGTTGTGCGTACAAACTACCAAAAGTTCTGAAAGTAACACGCTGATCCTGAGAATATTGCTCTTCATCAATAATGGTTTTAACGGCGATGTCACCACCAGGATAATCTATCCGGTTACCATTAACATCATAAGGCTGTGCATACGTAAAAATTCCATAAGCACTTTGGTACAACCCGGTTTGAGCAGACACTCCAACGTTACCGGCAGTTGATTGTCCATATTCCTGAATACTGTATGAACTGTTCAGGTTTCCACCAAATGAGAACCATTTTAAAGGCGTAAGATCTACACTTACATTCGCATTGTAACGTTTAAAACCTTGTCCTTTTACTACCCCTTGACTATCGGTATATCCAAAGGAGCCGTATGCTTTCATTTTGTCGGTACCGCCACTTGCACTCAATGTATTTTGTGTGGTAACACCTGTGCGGGTTACAAAATCAGTCCAATTGGTAGTAGTTAATTTTGATCCATCCCAGGTACTGCCCGACCAGCCTTTGAGTATATTGTTCCAGGCAGTGTCGTCACCGGTAAAAATTTTAGCATCATTGGCCTGTGTTGGTTGGTCACCTCTTGCATAAACTGTTGGATAAGCATTGTATTCTGCCCATCGACGATATTCCACATAATCACCTGCACTAAACAGTGGTGAAAATTCATGTATTTTCTCAGTAGTCACTGAACTATCAAAATTCAGTGAAAGTTTTCCAGACTTCCCTTTTTTAGTCGTAATCAAAACAACACCGTTGGCTCCACGCGATCCATAAATGGCAGTCGCCGATGCATCTTTCAAAATATCAATTGATTCAATGTCGTTGGGGTTCATGTTGTCAATACCACCAAGTGTTACCTTGTTTGATGTATTGCCACCTGCATCGACAGTTCCGGTTACTAAAGGAATACCATCAACCACATAAAGCGGTGAGTTTGATGCGGTGAGCGAGCGTACCCCGCGAATGGTGATATCGCCAACTGTTCCGGGACGTTCATTCGAAGTGATGTCAACACCGGCTGCCCTTCCTTGCATCGCTTGAACGGCATTGGTTACCGGACGTGATCTTATTTCTTCAGCACCAACGCGCACCAGAGAACCTGTAACGTCTGATTTTTTCTGAACACCGTATCCAACGGCCACAACTTCTTCAATGCCGATGGTTTCATCTTCTAAGGTAACATTGATTGTTGTTTTTCCTTCAGCAGAAATTTCCTGCATCTTCATCCCAACAAAAGAAAATTGAAGTTTGCCATTTTCAGGAATATTTGAAAGGGTAAATTTCCCATCCATATCAGTAATGGTTCCGTTAGTAGTACCTTTCAGGACAACAGAAACACCTGGAAGTGAGCCGCCTGACTGGTCGGTAACTTTCCCGCTTACTGATTTTGCTTTCTGGTCCATCGTAGAACCTGATTGCATAGGTGACAATACTATTTGCCGGTCTTTAACCATGAAAGTAATGCTTTTATCGGCAAATAACTGAGAAAGCACATCCTGTACCTTTTCATTTTTAACATCAATACTGACTGTGCGATTTACGTTGATCAGATCGTTGTTATACAGGAAATAAAAATCACTTTTCTCCTCAATCCCTCTTAACACTTCCTTGATGGTAACGTTTTCCATCTTCAGGTTAATTAAGGTTCGCTGAGAATACGACTTTAAGGCAAAAGCCTGAGTAATTACGAGTAGGCTTAGGATTAATGTAAGCTTCATAACAATAAGAATTTTTTTCCAGGAACGATGAATTCCATCATCCCATAGGTGAATACATTTTTTTTTCATACGTTTGAATTACTTTTTGATTTAATAAATTAAGAATTTAACCGTGATCAGACGGTTATTAGGCTCAGGGCAGTTGGGGAACTGCCCTGTTTTTTTACGATTATTTTCAAATCATAGGCTTCGTTTTATCTCTTTTATTAATTAGCTTTTATTTTTGTTTTCTTCCATATCTTGATTTCCTGCTTCGAAAAATTTCGGTTATCCAAAATTTCCCGCTTGCTGCTTGAGTAAGCTATTGGAGTTGTCAAAGTCAGCAATTCCATCACCTGGTCGAGACTTTCGCTGGTAAATGTGCCGGTAAAACGGTAATTCGATATGGAAGTATCGTTGATTTTAATGTCGGCATTAAACCACCGGCCAAGCTTAGCAACAACTTCGTAGAAAGGTGTTTCATTAAAAATCAAAACTCCATCCCGCCAAGCAATTACATCCTGAACCTTTACCCGTTCAGCTTTATAGGTCTTACTTCTCGTATCGTAATTTACCTGGGCTCCCGGATCAATAAACATTACTTGATCTGGTTTTGTCAGATCTGTTATTTTTACCTTTCCTTCAGCAAGTGTTGTTGAAAATTCCAGATCGCCTGAATAAGCTGAAACATTGAATTCTGTTCCAACGGCTTCAACTTCCATACTACTTGTTCCGACAATAAATGGCTTCTTTTTGTTTTTATATACTTTGAAAATTGCTTCACCGTTCAAAACAATTCGACGCTCGTTTCCGGCAAATGCCGATGGGAACTTCAAGCTACTGGCTGCATTCAGCCAAACTTCAGTACTATCCGGAAGAAACAGGTGTGTTTTAGTTCCTGGTTGTGTTATTATTTCCTGATTAACCATTAACACAGTCAATTCTTTCCTAAGTTCATTTTGCTGCAGATAATACCAGATTCCCCCCAGTAAAACCGGAATAAAGAGTACTGCGGCAATGCGCTGCAGCCATACCGATATTGATACAACATTATTAGCCCTGTGCTTTTCCCAGACCTGTTGTCGGCCTTTAGCCAGATCGAACTGATGAAGTAAATTTAGGTCGGCTGTCAGGCTGTCAAGTTTCTTCAATTGCCTAAATAAATCAGCATTCTCCGGATTTTTAAGCCATTCATCAGCAAGCTGTTCTTGCTCAGGATTGGCTTCACCGTTGAGATAGGCCATTAAATAATCAGGTATGTGATCGAGTGTTTCCATAGATTAAATTCATGTATATGACGGCGAAGTATTTCTTCACCCTAAACAATTTCGAAAAAAATGTTAAAAATTAAAGCCTGCTTACAAAAAGCAGAAAAAGCAGATAGTCGCCAAGATCTTTACGTAGAATGGCAAGCGCTTTACTGATGCGGTATTCAACCGTTTTTACCGAAATATTTTCCTGATTGGCTATTTGCTGATAACTAAGGCCTTCAAAACGATTCAGCATAAAAGTTTCACGAATCACATCCGGCAAACTCTGAATTGCCCGTTCAATTTGAACGGTCAGTTCGCTGTCGAGCAACGGATATTCCTGCAAATCCTCCTCGCTCATCATTTTTAACCGGAATTGCTCGTGGTTAATCTTTACCTTCTGATGCGCCAGAATATCGAGGCAGCGATTGTGAATGGAACGGATGAAATAGGACTTAACACTTGAGTCGATAAAAATATTCTTTCGGTTCTCTAAAATCCGGACGAAAAAATCTTGCACCAGGTCCTCGGCTTCAGAGTTTGATTTTAGCATCCGATAGGCATATACACAGAGCCCCTGATAATATTTATCAAAGAAATAGTCGAATACGGCGAGGTTTCCACCCTGGAATTCAAGGAATAACTTTTTTTCTTTTACAGTATTATTCAGGCCTGAAGAGGTCATAAAATATTTGTTTCTGCATATGACTAACAAAATAAGACATTTTTTAGGATAAATGTTGATTTAACAATTATCAAAAAAAACTTATGATCTAAGTTAGATACATCCTGAAAAACAAAAACCCCTTTATTATCGCTAACAAAGGGGCAAGTTGAAATTCGATATTAAATCAATGATTTTAAACCAACATTTTTTTTGTCAACACAGGTGTTGCCCCTTTTTGGGTACAAACAAAAGCCGAGATTTCAACTGCTTTTCGATGAATCTCGTTAAGAGGCCATTTGTTCAGGATTCCCATTACCATGGCCGAAGTGAACGAATCTCCCGCCCCAATGGTATCTTGAACTTCGACTAAAGGCGTTGGTAGAAACGATACTTCAGTTTCATAAAACAGGTAACTACCTTTTTCACCTTTGGTTAATGCCAGATATTCCAACGAATAGGTTTCCTTAATTTTCCGGCAAACCTCGGTTTCACTGCCTTCCACACCGAACAAGTGTTTAAAAATCTCAACCTCGTCGTCGTTAATCTTAAACACATTGGCGATTGATAAGGATTCGTTGATCAGCTCATTGCTGTAGTATTTTTGCCTCAGGTTGATGTCGTAAACTTTCAGGCAATTCTCAGGAACGAGTTTTAGCGCTTTCTGGATGGCATTGTGCGAAACGGCACTGCGCTGAGCCAAAGTTCCAAAGCAGATGGCATCGGCCTGATGAAGCATTTGGATCGCTTCCGGAGTCAATTCGATAAAATCCCAGGCTACATTTTCGTAAATCGTGTAATCGGGCTTCCCATCTTTCAGGGTAACTCCAACAGTTCCGGTCGGATGGCTATTCACAGCAATGCAGTTTTCAACACCTTTCGAGTTGACCGAGTCCATGATTTCGCTCCCCAACTCGTCGTTACCAACTGAACTTATGGCCACCCCAACTGCACCAAGCTGCATGGCATGGTAAGCAAAATTAACGGGCGCTCCACCTAATATTTTTCCATCGGGCAATAAGTCCCACAGCACTTCGCCCATCCCAATTACCGTATATTTTTTGATTGGATTATTCATGCGAAAATAACGTTATTAGTAAAATGATTATCTGTTCTTTCTCATGGAACTCCACCGGATAAATCGGGGGATCGTTTCATGATTTATTTTTAACACATTGATTTATTTTTATTTGCAATGATTGGCCCGCGTGTTAAGCTTGTTTAATTTTAGGAAAAACACCAACAATTAGGTAGCTGACTAAAGCAAGTAAAACAATAACAGCGCCGACTTGTCCGCCCATTGTATCTGACATAACTCCCATGATCAATGGAAAAACGGCTCCACCAAATACGCCCATGATCATTAAACCAGAAACTTCGTTATTGTATTTGGGCTGACAAACAAGGGCTTGTGAGAACATGACCGAAAAAATATTCGCATTACCTAAGCCAAATAAGGCAATGCCAAAATAAATAATGGTTTTATCGGCAGTGAACATGGTTAATACACCCAATAAAATCATCAATACACTTACCAAAAATACATTCCTGCCTGAGAATTTTGCCAATATAGCCGAGCCGAGTAAACAGCCTAAAGTTCTGAAAATAAAATAAAAGCTTGTGGCATAACCCGCGTCAGCCAATGGAATATTCAACCGCTCAATCAAAAGTTTGGGTGCGGTTGTATTTAAACCAACATCGAGCCCAACGTGCGCCATGATTCCGAGAAACAAAAAAAGTACAGTGGCATCGCCCAGAAGTGAAAAACTAGCCCGAAAAGATGTTGATTTATTTTCAGCTTTTGGCTCATCGACTTTCGTTAGAAAAAGTAAGACAATCACCAAAACTAATATCGTCAGGAATAGAGGGAACAGAATCATTCTCCAATCCGAAAAACGAAGGACTGCCCATGCCGCAAGAATTGGCGCGATGAAAGACGCGATTGCTTTGACAAACTGACCGAAAGTCAAGGTACTTGCCATCCTTTCTTTGCTTACCAAACCTGCAATCAACGGATTTAGAGAAACTTGCATCAAGGTATTACCGATACCCAGGAAGGTAAAGGAAATAAGCATCGAGACAAATGAATAGCTAATTAGAGGAATTATTAATGCCGGAAGAGTTACCACCATACTCAACAAAACGGTGTTTTTTCTTCCAATTTTATTCATCAGCATACCTGTTGGAACTGAAAAAACAAAAAACCACAAAAACACCATGGAGGGCAATAAGTTTGCCAACGTATCGGATAATTCAAAGTCAGCTTTCACATAATTGGCAGCTATACCTACCAAGTCGACAAATCCCATGGTGAAAAAAGCTAACATAATCGGGACAAATAAAAGAGCAGATGATTTTTTCATATAGATGAGCTTAAGTTTTTAACGCCATATTGACGTGAGGTTCCTTATTTTTGAGTTGAGTACAGTTATTTCCTGATCAGATTTAATCTTTACCTGATTATAAATTTCTTTTGGATACACAATATTAGTCATTTCCAGCAATCCTCCATCCATAAACAGCTCAACTGACGCCTGATCAACAACCAACCTGAGCGATACTTTATTGTTAATATTGGCAGGAGCAATAATATCGACCGGAAATTCCTTGCTAAAAGCTGTTTCACCCGATTGATTTCGGTTAATCCGTACTTGCTGTTTGGCCTTATCAAGAACGATATCAAACACTTCGCTTTTGCTGTTTGCCAATTGAATGGTGGCCTGATTCGCCGCAGATAAATCGAGTTCGACAGAATAATCAAAGGCATCGGCATTCCCCAGTGCAAATGAAGCAATTGATCCCGCAGCGAATTTCTGAGTTTGCGATTGAAGGTCTTGCCATTTTGGTCCGTAGTTTTCGAATTCAGAAGTTGGGTAACCGTTCAGTACAATTTCACCGGAAGGAAGTTTTTTAAGGTTCAACTCTCGAGGCAAGGTCATTGCGCCGCGCCATGAGGGAGTTGGAACTTTGCTGGCATATTGCCAGTTGCTCATCCAGCCGATCAGCAGCCGACGGCCATCGGTTTGCGGAATTCCCGAATAACTTACACCGGCGTAGTTGTCTTTACCATAATCCATCCATCGAGGAGCAGGACTCGGACTTTCGTTATGAAATACCTTGCCATCGAATTCGCCAACGAAATACTGTGTAGCCGATCCTCCATTCGGTCCGCCAGGATTAATGCTCACCAAAAGCACCCATTTTTCCTGATCGGTTCCATCAACTTTTAGCCTGAACAAATCGGGACATTCCCATGCTGCGCCATGCTGGCCAACGCCCTCTCCAAATTCGCTTTCTATCGTCCAGGTTTTCAAATCAGGAGACGAAAAGAAGGTAATGGTATTAAGCGTAGCTAAAGTCAAAACCCACTTTTTGGAGGCTTCGTGCCACATCACTTTGGGGTCGCGGAAATCGCGGATACCCGGATTTTTAACTACCGGATTGCGATCGTATTTGGTCCAGGTCATTCCTTCGTCGTTGCTGTATGCAATGGCCTGATTTTGAAATGTATTTGTTCCGGCTTTTTCGCCCTTAAAATCGTGGTAAGTAAACATAGCCACCAGTGGTCCTTTTCCGTCTTTTCCAAGTCCTGAAGTATTATTCACATCGACAACTGCACTGCCGGAGAAAATGCAACCAAGCGAATCGGGATAAAGTGCAACAGGCAAGTGTTTCCAGTGAATTAAATCTTTACTTATAGCGTGACCCCAGTGCATTGGCCCCCACACCGAACTGTCGGGATAATACTGGTAAAACAAATGGTATTGCCCGTTTGAAAAAACCAACCCATTGGGATCGTTCATCCAATGCACCTGGGGCGAAAAATGAATTTGAGGACGATAGGGCTCAGTATAATAACCGGCTTCAGGATTATTTTTTATTTGATTTTTGTTTCCCTGATTGGTACACGCCAGGGTTATTATAACAATTAAAATAATTGTAATGCCAAAATATTTTTTCATGATATAACTATTTAAGGTTTAATGGTTTGGATAAAAATAATATTTAAAATACAAGGATCAAAGTTTCAATCGATTTTTAGCTTGTATATGCTTGCCCCTTTTAACGTTATTTCACCGCCTTCAGCAAAAATCTTAAAGTGATTAAAATCTTTGTCCGGAGAGATTTTCTCTGTCATAACCACACATCCGTTACCCGAGAACAATTCAACTGAATTGTGATCAATGATTATCCTGAGATCGAGTGTTTCCTCGTTAGCAATGAATGGGGCATAATCAGTTTCCTGAGGCTTTTCAGTTATCTTGTTTGTTTCAGAAAGAAGTTGGTCAATATAGAATACTCTTTTACTGTGATTATATGCAACTATCATTTTATCACCATTTTCCGTTGACAATTCAATCCCAAATTTTTCAGCAAAATTCAGCCATTGTAATTTATTGATATTGAATGTCAGGTTTATCTCGTAGGGTACTGTTTGTTTCTCGTTAACTGCCAGAACTCCTTTCAGATCGGTACTCGCGATTAATTTCTTTTTACCCCTAAGCTGGCTGATTTCATCAACAGGTGTTGACTTTAGGATATAGCCGTTAAAATTTCGGCTTAACGAAAGCTTCCGGGGAAGAGTAAATGAGTTGGCAGAATTGCTAACATCAGTAGAATTGCTAATACAGCCAATATGGAAGCAGTCGTTATTCTGATTACAGGTTACACCGGCAAAATTATCACTTCCGTAATCGACAGATTTGATTTTTTCGTGTACCGGTTGAAAGTTGATGCCATTAAAATCGCCGACTATACACCTTGTTCCGGCCCCACTGGAAGTATTTCCGGAATTATAACTGACCAACAAAATCCATTTGGTTTCGTTGCTTCCTTCAGCAATTAAAGGAAAGAAATCAGCATAATCCCATTCGCCACTAATGTAATCGAGCACTTCACTAAAGGTGCTACTTAACTGCCAATCAATCAAATTATCAGAAGAATAAAACCGGACATGATCGTGGCCAGTTAACACCAAAATCCATTTCTGCGATTCTTCGTGCCATATTATTTTCGAGATTTTATAGCTAGCCTGACCGGTATCGAGTGAAAGTGGATTTTCGGCGTACTTCGTCCATGTTCTCCCTAGGTCAAAGCTATACGTTAGGAACTGTAAATTTGCCTGATCTTTAGTTGAAACCTGATAGATAGCGACTAATGGACTATGTCCATCTTTAGCCAATCCTGAAGTATTATTCCAATCGATTACAAAACTTGCTGAATTAACGATACCGGTGGAATCGGGAAAAGTTAATGGAACTGATTTATTCCAGTGGATAAGGTCTGTGCTTGTTGCTTGTTCCCATTTTGTTGTGATGCTGTCGGTTTTGCCCTGATAAAAAAGGTGATATTCTTTCCCATCATGGATTAAACCAGATGGAACACCTTCTTTCAGGTTATCGGTAATAAAATGGATGGAAGCTTGAGTTTTTTCTTTTTCAGGACTGAATTTGCAGCTTATAAAAAGCAGAAGGATTAGTAGCGAAAAAGAAATTTTAGTTGACATGTTGATAGCTTTGATATAAAAAACAGTTTCAGGTAAAAATGGGGGCAAGCAAAACTCCCCCCCATTTATCATTATCAGATATTAGTACCCAGGATTTTGAACATACAATCCTTTTGTAAAATCGATCTCACGTTGTGGAATTGGGAAATATTCGTCCCTGCCAGCAGTGAATTTTGCACTACCTAAAAAGGCTCTTCTGGTTTTTTCTTTGGCCAGGTAAGAATTCAAAGTAGGTTCGGCAATTCCCCAGCGTACCAGGTCAAAGAACCGTGGGCTTTCCATCGCAAATTCCAATCTTCTCTCCCATTGCAGCGCCATACGGGCGTTTTCTTTTGTCCAGGGCAAATTAACTCCGTCATACTGTGCTATTTTATAGTTTGAAGGAGCTGTTCCGTCAGCAAATTTAGTTCTGCCGGTACTATTGGCAGCCCTTGCGCGGATCTGGTTGATCAAAGGCATAGCTTTATCCTGCTGTCCCAGCTCAATATAAGCTTCGGCCTGCATTAAAAGCACATCGGCATAGCGAATAATGTCAATGTTTTTAGATGTTCCCATGAAAGGGCCAAGCTTTTTATAGCAAGAACAATCGGCAGCCTGCTGCTCTTTCATGCTCTGGAAGAATCCGTAAACACCCGGATCACGAACCCAGCTGTTTTTGAATATGTAAGCAGCATCGTTACGATATTTGTAAGGGTGTCCGTCCATTCCAACAGTATGGTCAATACGTGGGTCAACAGTAACACCTTTTGGCGTAATGTCGGCTGCACTCAATTCTACATTGTTGAATGTGTTGAATTTTGGTAAGCCGGCAGCATCAGTTGCAAACGAGTTTACAAGATTTTGGCTTGGCTGATGGAATCCGCAACATCCATACTGAGAAGCGCCTGTAGGATAATTCAACCCGGTAACAAAACTCAAACGGCCAGCAGAAGTACCATCACTAATAGAGAACTGAACTGCAAAAACCGATTCCGGTCCATTGTCGAAACCATCCAAAAAGTTTTCAGCAAAATCAGGTTGCAAACGATATTTTCCTGAAGCGATTACCAATTGTGTAAGTGTAACAACTTCATTTAACCTTGCAGCATTAATTCCCGTAACTTTATGGTTAGCGTCCTGTTCGTAAGCCTGATATAGCCTGAGTTTCGCCAGATAAGCTGCAGCTGCATATTTGTTTACACGGCCAACTTCAGGTTGCGACTCGGGCAGATTGTCCATAGCAAATTTAAAGTCGTCACCGATTTTATTCCACAGTTGATCGTTGGTGAGCTGATTGTTTTTGGTCTTCAAAATATCCTCATTCGACAAAGTTTCATCAATAAATGGAATGTTTTTGAAAATCTGTTTCAGTACAAAATGTGAATGTGCCCTTAAAAAGCGAGCTTCGGCAATCCTAACTTTTCGTAATGATGATGGAGTAAAATTCTCATCTTTCAATTCATTAAGCGACCGTAATGCAGCATTGGCACGTGAAATAGCTGCATAAAAATTTTCCCAGCTATATGCTGCCATCCAAACCTGACTGGGAGTTGTGAGGTTATACTGTTCATAGAAATTCACATCACCTACGTCGCCAACACCGCCGCCACCTTTATATGCATCATCGGAGCGAACGCTACCATAAACCCACATGCTTGTCATCGGGCCGATCATGTCGTCGTTTGCAATACCGGCATAAGCAGCAATTACCAATCCATTAGCTCCTTCAACCGTAGGACTGCCAGCAGCGATATACCCTTCAGGTTTTGTATCCAGATAATCATTACATGAGGCTAGTGAAAAGGCCAAAATGATTAATATTCTACTAAAATTTTTATAGTTCATAATTCTTTGTTTTTTAAATGGTTAGAATGAAACATTTACCCCAAATGAAATTGTACTTGGATTGGGGATCGTGTTAACGTCAGTTCTTTCGGGGTCTGGCCCTTGCCACTCTTTACTGGTAATCCAGAATACATTATCAGCCATACCGTATACGCGAAGTTCTTTTATCACGCTAACTTTTTTCAGAGCCGATGCGGGGACTTTATAACCTAAACTAATATTTCTCAGTTTAAAATATGATGCGTTGATCATAAAATAGTCCGAAGTTCTGGTTTCGTTATTGTTGTCAGATAAAGTTAAAGCAGGAATGCTTGAACCTGTATTCGAAGGAGACCATGCGTTAAATAAGCCCGGAGCTCCGTTATCACGACCTCTCACAAAGTTGTTCATTTGGATGTATGGGCAATAACCTGTTTTTCCGGCAACTCCTGAACCAAATATAGCCAGATCGAAATTTTTGTAGTTTAGTTCTATTCTTAAGCTATATTCTACGGCAGGCAATAAAGTTCCCAGGAATTTCTGGTCAAGGGCATCCACTTTTTTATCACCATTCAAGTCTTTATACCTGATTCTTCCCGGTGCAGCTCCAGGCTGAGTAGCATGCGCAGCAACTTCGGCAGCATTCTGGAAAAGGCCATCGGTTACATATCCAAAAACTGATAATTCTGAATGCCCTATAATTGATTGCTCAGCATTTCCCGGATAACCTGTGCGCACCTCTTCAGGAAGAACAGTTATTTTATCTTTAAAATGACCGGCGGCAGCTGAAACAGTATAGGTAAAATCTGCATCTCGCTTACCACCTGCATAACTCAAGGATATTTCCCATCCTTTATTTGTTTTAGTAGCACCGTTCAGAAACTGTAACTGGCCTTCGCCCACGGCTGAAGCAACTGGTGGTCTGATCAAAATATCAGAAGTTTCACGTGTGAAGTAATCGAATGCACCAATCAATTTATTGTTGAAGATTCCAAAATCAAGTCCGATATTGAATTCTTTGGTCGATTCCCAGCGTAATGATGGGTTAGCTGCCTGAACAGATACAAACCCGGATGGAAGATTTCCGGTGTTGCTGCCAAATATGTCATAGGCTGTACCTACATTACGGTATTGGTCGAAGAATCCTACGTGAGGAATACCTGCTCCCTCGAAAGCAGTTGCTCCATATCTTGGTTCGTATAATCCAAGGCTCGCAAAACTACCAACATCCTGGTTACCAACTCGACCAGCCCCTGCCCTAAGTTTTAGATTCGAAATTTGAGGGATATTGCTCATAAATGGTTCTGCGCTTATTCTCCATCCAAGAGTTGCAGCAGGGAAAAGACCATACCGGTTATTTGCCCCGAACCGTGATGATCCGTCACGCCTTAAAGTTGCAGTTGCCAAATATTTGTCGGAGAAAGTATATTCAACCTTACCAAACTGAGAGAATAACCGGCTACTCTGGGCAGTTCCAAAACTATTTCCATTGGCGGTTCCTGCACTCAAAACGAAAAATTCTTCCGTCTGTGTAGCAAATCCTTCTTTATAAGCTGTGATGTCTTTGAAATTATCGCCAACAGCTTCGATACCTGCCAGAACGGCAAATTTACTTGAACCAAGATCTAATTTGTAATTCAAAGTGTTTGACCATGAAACACTGGTGAAATTGCTATTTATATTTCTCAGGCTGTTTACTGCACGGGCAATAAATCCTTCGGTAAATCTTTGCTCAATGTTTTTGTTATTCACCATCGAATAATCAATGCCCAAGGTTGATCTGAAAACCAGATTTTTCATCGGAGTAATTTCAGTAAAAACATTGCCAAATAAGAAAGTCCGGTTGGTATTGTCCCACCTGTTCAGGTATTGCATATCTACCGGGTTATTCCTGTCAGAATATCCTGAACCAATTGGGCCGGCGAATTCGCCAGTTAATGTGTACATCGGAATCGTTGGCGCCAGGTTTATGGCCAATCCAGGAGTTGGGGCGCTTCCAAGGTCAGGAGATTGTAACGTTTCATTCGATGATACCATTTCAGTATTCATTCCAACTTTAATTTTCCCTTTAAATACACTGGTCTGTGCATTTAAACGGGCGCTGATCCTGTCGTAATTGGTATATTTTAGCATACCCGTATTCTTAATGTATCCCATTCCTAACAAAGCCGACGATTTATCGTTTCCTCCTGAAATGGTAATGTCATTATTGGTAACATAACCAGTTTTATAAGCTTCAGCTTGCCAATCGGTATCACCAACCGGAACATTTGTGTTGCCACCAACGAATGGTTTTACTGTAACTTTATTCAACACCGGATTGTTATAGTCATTGTTCCAATCAAAGCCATAGATTTCACCGTAGCCATCGGTTGGATTAATCTTATCGTTAACAGATGCCTGCCAAAGTACTTTTCCTCTGTCAACAGCATTCAACATTTTAAAACGTTGATTCTTTTCTGACTGGATCGAAACGTTAGAATTATATTGAATACTAACTTCACCATTCTTTTTTGAACCATTATTTGTTGTTACGATAATAACACCGTTGGAAGCTCTCGCTCCATAAATAGAAGAAGCAGAAGCATCTTTCAGTACCTGAACCGATTCGATACTTCCAGGATTTAGACTTTGAAATACTTCTGGTCTTTTGGTTGGTACACCATCGATAATGTATAATGGATTAGGGTCGCCCAATGTGTTTACACCACGGATCAGAATGCGTGAAGGAGCGCCGGTTGGAGAACCTGTTTTTTCGATGTAAAGACCGGGAACCCGTCCTTGCAAAGCTTGCATAGAGTTTCCTGAACTTAAGCTCACGCTTTTCAGCGACTCCATTTTCACCACCGAGATGGCACCGGTTAAGTCGGCTTTCTTTTGGGTTCCGTAACCAACAGCGATTACTTCGTCCAAACCGATCGACTCTTCAGCCATGGTAACATTAATGGTAGCCTTTGTTCCAACTGCAACTTCCTGTGACTTCATCCCTACGAATGAAAACTGAAGCAATGCATTATTCGGAAGATTTGCGATTGTATAGTTACCATCAAAATCGGTTATTGTTCCGTTGGTTGTTCCTTTAACAACTACCGAAACTCCAGGCACTGGAGCTCCACCCGAATCGGTTACTTTACCGGAAACAGATTTTTGTTGCTGGATACCGTTTACCAAAGAATTGGTATTATTCAAATTCTCATCAGTAATAATAATATAACGGTCGACAATCTTATACTGAAAATTTGCTGAGCCCAGGATTTTACTTAGGATAGCATCAATAGTTTGATTTTCAATCTTCAGAGATATCTTTTTGTCAACATCCAGCTTGGTGCTGTTATAGGCAAATTTGAACTCCGAGAGCGCTTCAATTTGTTTGAAAACACTTTCAATGGTAGCATTCTTCGACTCAAAAGTCAACTTGGCTGACTGTGAGTAAGTGACTGATGCGAAAGATATCAGCCCCAATAAAATAAAGATGAAAGTTAGTTTCATAATCCGTAAATACTTTCGCATAGGGATAAATGATTCCCTACACAGACTTGTTCTGTTTTTTTTCATAAATTTGACGTGTTACGTGTTAAACTATGGTTTGACATTGAAAGAGCGGTAATTCTTCGACCAATTATCGCTCTTTATTTTTCTACATATTCTTCATTTTAGGCATTAAGATAATTTCACCCTTTTCGTATTTATAATCAACCGACAAGGCCAGACTGATAATATCCATTAAGCGTTCCAGTCGCTCACCTTCGTATAATTCAACGGTCAACCGCCGATCGCTAAATAGTTTTTGATCGTAAACCACTTTCACATCGTACCAGCGTTCTACTTTTTTAACCAGATTACTGAAAGTATCATCCTTAAAAATGAGTTGATTCTTCTTCCAGCCATTGATTTCATCCTGAGGAAATTTATTGGCAGCCAATTGATGATCGGTTTTTGAATAACTGAACGACTGTCCGGGTTCGACCGTTTTCTCTACCGGACTTCCTGACGATGATTTATTCATTAAAAGATTGATCTTCCCTTCAAACAACGAGGTTTCAATATGATTTTCATCGGCGTATGCCTTAACATTAAATTTAGTACCCAGTACCTTCACATTTAGGCCTGAAGTATGCACAATGAATGGCTGGTGCGCATTTTTCGACACTTCGAAAAATGCCTCACCATCAAGGTAAACATTGCGTTGATCCTTACTGAAACTGCCCGGATATTTGATTTTGGTATCCGAATTAAGCCAAACTTTTGTACCGTCAGCTAATACGATTTGAGACTTCTGTCCTCGAGGAGCAATCGTTTCGGTATACTGACCAACCGATTGATTGTACTGGCTCACCCAATATAAGATTCCGAATGTGATTATCGGAATCAATAAAAATGCAGCTATTTTTTGGTAAACCTTCAGAATTCTGGTGAGTGAAAATCCTGATTTAGAATGTACATTCTGGTATGCATGAATTTGTTCAAAAACAGATTCAATCAGTATATTCGAGTCCATCTCACCCGACGAGACCCAATGTTCTGCCAACCAACTTTCGACCTCTTGATGAGTTGATGGATCGGAAAGCCATTTCTTTAACGCAGAGAGTTCCTTACTGCTACAATCCTTTTCGTCAAGAAACCGGTTCGCTATGTCGATAATTTTTTCAGCCATTTTTAAATCATTTGTAAGTAATACGAAGTTGTTGTGATTTTCCGTGAAGGAGTTTTGAAAAAAAATTTCAGGGTGTGGGTTACAGGTTATTTGTTAAGTGAAAACGCAAACCCCGAAACTCGTATCTAGGAACAGTTTTTACTGGAAGAAGTATAAAAAAGCCAAAACGACAATCTTTCGGAACTCCTTCCGAAGAAATGCCAGCGCATTGCGAATTTGGCTATCGACCGTATTTTCTGAGATATTCAGGCGTTCTGCAATTTGCTTGTAGCTTAAGCCCTCGAACCGACTCAAACAAAAAATTTCTTTTCGGCGCTCCGGAAGTTGCTGTAACAAATTGAATAGTTTCTCCTCTTTATCGTTCGACTTTGAGCCATCAGAAACATCATCAATCATCAAATCCTGTTGGAAGTGTTCCTCAACAAAGTAGAGTTTGCGGTTTACAGCCGATTTCAGATGATCGAGGATCAGGTGCTTGGCAATAGCAAATAGGTACGATTGGAAATCTTTATCCGGATTAATCGTTTCTTTTTTCAGCCACACTTTTACGAATACTTCCTGTACTATTTCTTGTGGATCGATTTGTGCCGGAACCATCTTTCTGGCAAAACCCATGACCTTATTACGGTATTTATAAAAAAGCACCTCAAAGGCAAATGAATCGCCTTCTTTGAGCTTTTTTACTAATTCCTTTTCAGTATGAAGAAGTTTTTCCACGAATTGGGTTTGCTTAGAATGTTTGCAGAAATACAGGCAAAGTAAAGAAAATTAGTCTATAAAAAAAGGGGCTGACTCACTTCCGTTTGCAGCAGAATTTCATCCAACATAAGTGAGATAAGTCAGATTAATACCTTTAATAAACGGAATGGCGAATTAAATAAACAGTGATTACCAATTTTATGGGTTTACCTAACACTTTCACTAACAAAAAGGAATTTTGTCTTAAAATGATCTGTTTTTTTCAACGAATACAACAAAAAAAGAGCACCTGCAGAGCGGTTTCCTATTTTTGTCGTGATCTGTAATTGCTACTTATTGCACACAGTGACGTACTTACGTTTGGCTCTTTTTTTAGCATTAATGTGGTGGACATTTTCTGGGTTCTGCGCGATTCGAAACAAAAACTCAAATTCATAAATTAGTCGAGCTGAAAAGAAGTTCACCGGGAACAACCTCTAAAAAAAAAGTAGTCCGGAAGCATTATCTTCCGGACTACTTTAAAAATCAACCCTTTAATGATCAAACCAACTTATTCCATCCTTTCTGGCCTGCCATTCCTCATTCCTTGTCTGGCACCATCGTGCATCATTTTGCCCCTGGCATTATCAAATTTAAGGCGTTGTTCTTCGGTCAGTTGCGCACGCAGATCCAAATGATTTTTGGCCTTGATTTTGGCCATTTCAATTTTCAAACCGCCAATTTTTTCAATGTTTTTGTTGATCGCTGCCAGATCAGTTTTTTCAGCAGTCATCAACGTCTTCTGATGCGCTTCCGCTTCTCCCAGTTCATTCTGGATAGGAAGCAGTTGCTTTTGCACTGCCAAACGGCTTTGTCTGAAAGCTTCTTTTTGTGCATCGGTAAGTTCAAGTCCTGCTCCAGGGCCTGGATTACGATGCTCCATACGCATTTCATGTTTTGGAGCCAGAGGAGCTTTTCCCTGTCCGTTTTCTTTTGGCTGAGCCATTGCCACAGTTGTCAAACCTAGTAACACTGCAATCATCAAAACTTTTGTTTTCATAACCTTTTCTTTTAAAATTCTGTTTTCTGAAATTGTTTAAATTCCCCCTTTGGATGCAGTAAAACCCGATAAGTTTAATCGCTTTTTCAACTTTAGGTTTTCTTTAACTTTTTTAAGAAGTCGTTAACAATGAGGTTTATTGGTAGATCAGAAATATAAATAACGTTATAACAATTTCCACAACTGTAAAATAGTATCAATTCTGTTTTGGATTCGATTGTCTGAAAAAGGTTTAATCACAAACAAAAAATCCCCGGCTGTCCACTGGGGATTCAAAAAATAATCCACAAAAAATCTTTGCTATCGTCTTAAAGTCTTCACTCAATCTTCTGATCAGATTTTGTAAAGATTTACTTTCTTGTGTTTCGACGGACTTTCCTTGAACTCCGAGAAATAATGACTCAACAGCTCGTACAAATCCGGATCGTATTTTTTCAACTCCTCGCGGGTGTTTAGCGCATTGTGTTTTCCGTCGGGTTTGGGCACTTCGGCATTTACATTAAACCAATCCTGAACGCCTTCTGCAAAGTATTCGGCAATGTCGGTTTTGGCATAGGTATTGGCATATTTTCCCTTTGCCACAGCCTGATTCAGTAATTTTTCCAATTTCTGGTTGAAAGTCGGATCAACCTGAACAATGCCAATCAGGTGAATAGAGTGTGCAAATTCGTGAATCAGGATATCTTCGGCATGGTACTTATCGATTTGGTAAGCCAGCAGATTTTCTTCGGCACACGAGGTCAGCGGAAGTTCCAGATCGCCGCCCAATCCGCGGGCGCGCAAATCCCAGTTTAAGGTGGTATCGGCTGCCAGATGGGCATGTTCAGGCACATCGGTAGTTCCCTCATAACGCGCCATTACCGTCACACGGGTTTTCACTTTCACCATGGCATCGAGTACCGGTTTGGGCAGGTCGCGGGTCATAAAATCGAGGATGCGCCAGGCCTGAACCATGGCAGTATCCGGCACGCGCCACGACGCTGTGATGGCAATGCCATTGGCATTCATGTATTTTTTATAGAATTTGTCTAGTTTCAGTGAATCGGGAACACGGGTAATTGCAGGCTCAAGCTTGGTGTTTTGTGCCTGAATGGCAAAAGCTGCCAAAACGAAGACCAATAAAGCAAGTATCTTTCTCATTTTCATTTTTTTTACACCACATAAACACATAGGTCACATAGATTAGTGTTATCAACTCCTATTGTGTTCTATGTGCCTATGTGGTTTTTTATTAATTACTTTTTACCACTTTATTCCAATCAGGAGTGGCCTGATTATAAAATGTTTTTACAAAGAAATCGCGGCGTTTCTGTTCGCCATAATCGCCCCCAAGGGTGTGGTTGGTGCCTGGTAGAACCACCAGTTCAAAATCCTTTTTGGCAGCAATCAGCGCATTCACCACCTGCATGGTCGAAGCCGGATCGACATTGTCGTCCATTTCGCCCACAATCAGCAATAATTTGCCCTGAAGTTTGGCGGCATTTACCACATTAGAATTTTCGGCATATTCGGGACCAATCGGGTAACCCATCCACTGCTCGTTCCACCAGATTTTGTCCATGCGGTTGTCGTGGCATCCGCATGACGACGAACCGGCTTTATAAAATTCAGGATGAAACAACAACCCGGCCAGTGTACTTTGTCCTCCGGCTGATCCGCCAAACAAGCCAACCCTTGTAGTGTCCATATAACTGTATTTTTCGGCGACAGCTTTCATCCACAAAATGCGGTCGGGGAATCCGGCATCCTTCAGGTTTTTATAGCAAATATCCTGAAAAGCTTTTCCGCGATTCGATGTTCCCATTCCGTCCATCTGAACGATAATGAAACCAAGTTCAGCAAGTCCCGACCATGCAGAACTACACGGACGGAAACTCTTCTGAGTGAACGAACTGTGCGGCCCGGCATAGATGTATTCGATGATCGGGTATTTCTTTTTCGGATCGAAATTCGTCGGACGGTAAATGTTTCCCCAGATGTCGGTTTTTCCGTCGCGGGCTTTGGCCACAAAAGGTTCAGGAGCAATCCAGCCTTTTGCCAGAACATCCGAAACATCGGCTTTCTCCAGTTCCATGATCACCTTACCATCGGAAGTTCGCCGTAAAACAGTTACCTGCGGAGTTTGTACGGTTGAATACGCGTCGGCGAAATAGGCAAAATCGGCCGAGAAAGTCGCCTGATGCTCCATTTTTTCCGGAGTAAGGTCGACCAAGCCGCTGCCGTCGAAATTCACTTTGCAGTAATGAATGTAATACGGATCTTCGTCGGAATTTCTTCCTGAAGCCTTGAAAATAATGGTATTCGTTTTTTCGTCAACCTTTACCACTTCACGAACCACCCAGTTTCCGGAGGTAATCTGGTTTTTCACTTTGCCCGTTTTAGAGTCGCATAAATACAGGTGGTTCCAGCCGTCGCGCTCCGATGCCCAAATGATTTCGTCGCGTTTTTCCATATCGTGACGGAAATATTTACCGCTGTAATCGATGAAGGTTTTGCTGCGTTCGTCAATAATAACTTTTACAATTCCCGAAGTTCCGTCCACCTCAACCACCTGGAAAACCTGGTGACCACGTTGGTTGAAATCGAAGGTAAAAGCCGAACTGTTTTGCTTCCATTTCGGGTTCGACAATTCGTACTGGTTTTCGAACGCCTGCGCATCTACCGGAATTTGCTTTAATGTTTCAATATTGAAAAGCGACGGACGCTTGATGGGCAGCGCATCGCCGGGTTTCAGGTAATTGCGCTTTTGCAGAATAGGCTGTAACTGCGACTTTGGCGACGACTCGACGAAATAAATGAAATGATCTTCGTTTTTGCGCACTTTGTTCACCGCCAGCTTTTTCGAGTCGGGCGACCAACTGAAATACGACGAATAAAAATCGCCAGCCGACCCGTCGAAGCTCAACTGAACCTCTTTGCCGTCCTTTTTATTCTGGATGTAAACATTGTAATTTTTGATTAAAGCCACCCAAGTGCTATCGGGCGAAGTAACCGGTTTGTTGCTCAATTCATCGAACCCCTCGTTCCAATAAGGATTTGTAACAGATGGTTTTGCAACCGAGTCTTTCACCAACGTGTAATTTTTCAGGTTGCAGGTGAAATACTTTTTATCGAATAGAAACTGGAACTTGTTCGCTTTCAGGTCGAACTTCAGTTTTTGCAACTGAAGCGATTTTGCCGTTGCCTTTACTCCCGGCTGTTTGTTGAGTTGCTCGACCAGTTTAGCTACATCGAAGGCTGGTTTACGCGTAGCCTTTGCTGCATCGACCATCGTGTAGGCCATTCCCTCACGGGTTTTCACCGAATACCAGAACACCGAAGTGGAATCGACCCAGTTGACCGAATTAACCTGATTGTAAACAAGATCATTCAGCTTCATAATGGAATCGGCTCGCTGGTACTCAGCCTGAGTAACCTGAGCCGGAGCTTTGATTGCTGAGCCCAGCGCAAAGACTGACGCAATCAGAAAAAATGTAATTCGTTTTAACATGGTTTATTATTTGGTTTTTGGTTCTATTCCTTCAGCGTAACATCCAGGTAAACCGAATAGCGTCCGTACGATTCGTAGAATGGTTTGTATACCACACCATCAATATTGAATTCTAACTTCTCCGGATCGCCGGTTATCGATTTGCTAATGTCTTTCAGATTCAATGTTACCTTCCGCCATTCTTTCAACGGCTCTGATTCCTGCGCTGCCAATAAAATCGGGCCATAAAATAAACTGGCAATGTTTTGCTGGTCCATGACTGGTTCCAAGTAGAAATGGAACGGCATGCGCAACTCTACTTTATCGCCGTCTTTCCATTTACGGCTAATTGTCAAATAATTTCCTGGCTCGGCTTTAACTGCTTCATCCTTACCATTGATCTTTACAAAAAATCCTTTGGTTGCCCAATGCGGTACGCGAACATGAAGGTCAAATTCTCCTTTCCCTTTAATAGTCAGCATGGTATGATCTTCTTTAGGGAAAGCCGTTGTTTGCGTTACGGTGATGTTTTTTTCTGTCCATTTTAAAGTTGACGGCACAAACAAATTCACATACAACGCCTTGTTGTCGGAACTTTTAAAATAAATGGAATTCTGAAGTTTAGTGCTGCTTTCGAGCGCCGTACCGTTACAACAGGTAAAACCGCTCATATCATCGTTGCTGAACTGTTTTTCGGAGCCCGCATTCAGCGAAATATGATAAGTATTTGCCGGACTGTCCTCAGCTACCGATGCCAGAATGTGGTTATAAAGACCGCGTTCATAATAGTCCATTAACTCGCCACGCTGTTCGAAAAGGAAAAGGTCACGGGTTAGCTTGAGCATGTTGTAAGTTCCGCAGGTTTCGTTCTGGCCAACAGCAGAGAAACCGTTCTCGTAAATTGTTGATGGCTGTGCGATGAAGCATTCGGCATTGTTCGGATTACGTGCTCCGGCTACTCCACCAATACTGTACATGTAATCGTTGGTGGTCATGTTCCAGAAATTATCGGCAATGTGGAAATATTCAGGAGCTTCCGAGTCTCGGTAGATTTCGAGCGCCCCCACAATCTGAGGAATATGCTGATTGGCATGCAATCCACGGAACAAATCGACATTTTTAGCAAGTCCGTGCGAATGTTCGGCATCGCCGTAAAATACCTTGATATTATCGAATAACCGGGCTACTTCCATGTAGCGAGGCTCTTTGGTCAGGCGCGACAAACGTGCCATCGCTTCGTTCATTCCGCCAAATTCACCGGCGATGTATTTGTTCCACATGCTGATGAGTGTCGGTTGTGGCACTTTGCTCAAACGGGCATACACCCAGTCGCCCATACCCTTCACAATTTCCAGCGCCTTTTTATTGCCGCTCACCTCGTAAATATCCATCAAACCGGCAAGGATTTTATGCAAGGTGTAGTATGGAGCCCAGATTTTGGTTTTATCGCCACCATAGCTTGCTCCTTTTTCGAGCATGATAAACTGATCGGGCGGATAGGCGCTGATAAAGCCTTTTCCCCAGTTCCAGTAATCGGTACGGATACCACCTTCGCTCAAATCAGAATCGTAGTTTGTTTTTCCCGAACTCACCGGCACTGCGGTTGGATCGGCCACGGCTTCGCCACCTGCGGTTTTGGGTTGTCCCGATAGTTGTGCCATCTGGTACAAGGTGTTCACCATGTAATCCATCTTGGCTGCAAAGTTGGCCTGAAGTGCGGCATCATATCCGGTGCTGGCATAGGCCTGTGCAATGGCACTCAGGTAATGACCAGTGGCATGACCACGCAATTTGGTTTCCTGGCTGTCCCAAACACCCAGCGGTTTGGCTCCCTTCGGCTGTTCCTGACCAAAAGCATTGCGGAACATGTAGAGAAAATCGTCGGGATTTGTTTTGGCTAAACCTGTGATAAATTTATCACGGTTTTCAATGAATTTCGTATCATGATGATGAATATCAGTATCCAAACTTACCTGATCGAGTTTAAAAAATTCGAGCGTGCGGTTAGGTGTTGCCGCTTTTGCTGCTTTAACCACCACCGTTGCTTTAGGCTGAAGATTTGTTCCTGAAACTTTTCCGGTCAAAGTGTAAGTTCCGGCTGTAAGTACCTGACTGTTATCCTTTGGCGCCGACCAGATTACCCGAACTTCAGGACCCTCGATATCGTTGCGGTAAACACCCTTTACGAAACGTGGCAAGCGCGGCAGCACCCCTACTTCGGTTTCTACCTGAATATCAGGAACACTTTTCAAGTATGCATTGTACAACTGCGGCGTTGTTGTCGGAAACTTCTGAAGTTCGCCTTCTGACTCTTCATTGGTTCTAACCGTTGACTCGCCTTCGCTCAGCGCATTGCCATAAATTCGGGCAACCTGCTTGTCATTCAGTGCAACCCGATAGATGCGGAAATCGTGCAACTTGGCATTTAAACCAGTATATTCCGTATTCAGCGATCGTCCGATATATAGCTTATTGGTTTCTCCTGAATTACTCTTGAAAAGCTGTCGCAATTCAACTTCAGCATTTTTAGTTTCAGCAACAAGTGCCCCATTTACAAATGTGTTGAGCGTTTTATACGGAACGTTGATCACCACAGCCACATGAACCCATTTGTAAACAGGTAGTGCGGTTGAACTTGCCGCATAAATTTTTGCATTCGTCAGGATTTGGGCCTGAAATTCTTCCTTGTCATTTGCCCCCACCGGAGCGGCAAAGAAATGCGACTTGCTGTCTTTCCCGAAATCGAAAAACAACTGGCCGCTTTTTGCCGAACGCAGGTAAATCCAGCCGGTGATGCTGAGAGTCTGCTCGCCCGTAACCGATTCAGCCGGAAGCGAGATATACGTGTCGTTGCTTCCGTTTAATGAAAGCACATTCCCGAAGAGTTCGTCTTTCACAAACTTGAAGTCGTTTCCCTGGATGCTGCCGTGCAAATTGTTGCGCGACCAGTCTTTCACATCTTCTTTAAACGTATAGCGTGAAATTAAACCTGTTTCGCCAATTCCATCCAGAATTTGATCGCCGTTTTGGGCAACTACAGTGCTACTTCCAAGAGCAAAAAAACTGAATAGCAATCCTATGAATAGCTTGTATATCTTCATAATTTCAATTTTATCGTTTGTATCTCCTTTGTTGGTTTGATTACTATTTTCAATTAAGAATTTTATTATTTAACTACCGATAAACGTACAACTAAAACCCCATGTGCCGGAATTTCTTTTACCAGTCGGTCGCTGGTTTTGCCAATATTTTTGTGCGCCCACAAATCAAACACATTGTATTCTTTTTTGTGTACACTTACCTCGGTGGCAAAGTACATGGTTTGCTTTTTCCAGTCGTAATCGAGTTTCCAGGGCAGGTTGGTGCGGTTCATAAAACACACAACCACTTCGCCGTTCGACAACGGTTTGGCCCAAATTTCGTATTCGCCCATGTCCATAAACTTGGTGGCCTGCAGCCCCAGTTTATCCTGATTGACGGCAATCACATCGGCATTGGTCAGTATTTCTTTGGTTTGAGTATCCATGTTGCGAAGGTCGTTTCCGGCCATCAGCGGAGCTGCCAACATGGCCCACATGGTGAAATGGGTTTTGTATTCGTCGTAAGTCATCCCGCCATTGCCCACTTCGAGCATATCGGGGTCGTTCCAGTAGCCGGGTCCGGCGTATTGCTGCAGGGCAGCCTGTTTGTCGATAATGTCGAGCACGCCCAGTCCACCCCAGTCAAACGTGCACTGGTAGCAATCGCGGATGTCGGCAGTGGTGCGCCATAAATGACCAATACCTTTACCCCATTCCCACGGTTTATTTTCGCCCCATTCGCAAATCGAGAAAACAATCGGGCGACCACATTCTTTCAGCGCGTCGCTCATGGTTTTATATGCGGCTTTGGCATTCTGCCCCTCTTCGTTGCACCAGTCGTATTTCAGGTAATCGACACCCCACTTGGCGTAGGTGCGTGCATCCTGAAACTGGTAACCGCGGCTTCCCGGGCGGCCCTGACAAGTGGCTGAACCGGCGCAGGAATAGATGCCGAATTTCAAGCCTTTTTTGTGGACATAGTCGGCAACTGCTTTCATGCCATTCGGGAAGCGTTCAGGATCGACAACAATGTTGCCCAGAGAATCGCGGCTAACCTGCCAGCAATCGTCGATCACCAAATAGTTGTAGCCCGCTTCGAGCATTCCGTTATTTACCATGGCGTCAGCCATTTCGCAAATCAGCTTTTCGCTCACGTTACAGCCAAATTTGTTCCAGCTATTCCAGCCCATGGGAGGTGTTTGAGCCAAATCTTCGAATTTCTGAGCTTTGCTGCTCAAGACTAATGTTATAACAAAGAGTAGTATTCCTGTATATTTCAGCATGCTTTAGTCTTTAATTGGTGATATTAAATTGCTATTCAATTTTGAATTTTTATGCAGTTTTATTCCGAATTGACAGGAACCCGAAAAACCGGATCCCTGTCTGATCATCAATCTATTGTTTCCTTGAAAAAATCGGCAAAAGAAAAACCAGTCCACAATTTGATTATCCGATCCAATCCGGTGAGATTATTATTTATATAGTAACTTCATAGATACATCGGTCATTTCCACGATGAATTGACGACACAACCCGAGCTTTCACCTGATGGCCAACAACCGTGGAGAACATTTTTTCGGCAAAGCCTTCGGAGCAAAAACAAAGAATCGAAGAACGAACACCTTTCTCTTTGTTCACCATCGGACAAACACAATACGACTTGTTTTCGTCGGCCAAGATAACTCCCTTAGCCTTGTCGTAATTCACTTTCCAGCCCCATTCTCCTGAAATGAAGGCATTGAATTTTTCAATATCGCCCCTGTACGGAGCCAATACATTGTCCATTTCAAGGTAGTTGTAGTGCGCCATAGCGCAGGGTTTCATAATCTTGCGGCACTCCTCATCGCCTGCATTTTCGTCGATATTCAAGAGCAAGGTCGATATCCAATCTTGAATGAATTTCAGCTTTTTATCGTCGGATTGCGCTTCACCAGAAACGGCTTCTGATGCAGCAGCCTGAACGCCCAACGATGTAAACCCACAAAAACAAGCGCCTGCCAGGCAAGCTTTTTTGAAAAAATCTTTTCGGTTAATAGCCATAATCTGAAAGTTTAGTTTTTGAAAGCTTATTATAAAACAACGAACTCGACAAATACACTTATTTCGTGTTCAACCTAAAAAACGCTCTTCTTTATTCATCTTCCTGTTTAAAAAGTGGCTTTGGGAAGTTGGGTAGCGTCATCCAATAAGCCGGCGCCGACAAACTGTTATGTTCTTTATCCATCCACGCCAAATCTAAGTAATTTTCACCGGGCATCGGGCTGCTCAAATATCCGATTTCCAGATAGGGGTAAATACCTTCATCTGTTGTTTCTATTTCATGGTACATCAGCACATTTACATTCAGATCGGGCAATTGGTCCTCTACCGAAATCCATCCTTTGAATGATACCGACTTTGCGGAAACAACGTTTTGGTTATTATAGTCCATTTGCTTAAATTATTATCCAATACCCGAAATATCTTACTCGTTAAGGCAAAGCTTAACCGACATTGGTTCATTTGCCAGTTGAATCTCAAAAGCTCCACGTTCCTTTTGGATCAACCCTTCAGTTGTATATTTATTTTCGCCGGAAGATTCGATCCGGAGATAGGCCTTCGGTGTAAATTCGTTCGATTTATCGAGTTCAATCCTGATTCCTTTTGATTTTGGATTGAACGAAACAGACTTGAATGTCCCTGCGTCCAAAGTTAGCCACAAACTAACAGGGGCAATATAAACACGCGATTTGGCCGCCGTTGTTAAATCGACTTTTATCCAGCTTTTTTGAGCTGAAAGGTTTCCGCCAAAGGCCAACCAGCCAAATTCGTTATCGTGCGTAATGTAAGTTGCTGAATTGACTGCATATCCAAAAAAACCACAGCCGTAATCTCCGGAAATTCCGTCATTCCGAAGATCGGTTGGGAAAGAGTGAGACGCGCAAGGAGCAAATCCTTCCTCGGTAATATTCGATAACGTGCCCAAAACACCGCCATAACCAACGCGCAGCAGGTACAAATCGTCGGGTGTTTGCCGGTACTTGCTCAAAACCGGGATGGCATTCAATCCCGAACCGTAATGATGAATCATGCGTTCGTAACGCGAAAGCTTTCCGCCATAAAGAAAATCCCAGTAGCGGCGGGCGTTTCCATTGTAGGCCCAATGCGGAATGGTTAGCATGTATGCCAGTATCGCGTTTAAAGTCACCGCCGCTTTTTCGTCGAACCCGAAATATCTCGACCACATGTAAACTTCTTCCTGCCCGGTTGAATCCCACGACATCTCGCTGCCAAACGGATAACTCAGCGTTGCCCAATGTTCTGCCCTGCCTTTCATGGTTTTCTCCAGATCAGCAGCCAAATCGGTATATCCTTCCCGCTTTAAATCTTCCAAAATCAGCAGGAAAACGGTTCCTTCCATTTGCCCGTAAACTGCATAATATGGAGCCTGTTCTACCATAGCCATAGCCGTATGATAAGCATTTTCGAGGTACCATTTCCAGGATTGTTTGGTTACCAAGCCATTGTAGTTACGTGCAAGGCGGTACATTGCCCAATGAGCTGCTGCCACATGCGAATAATTGTATGAGCGGTCGGTAATTTCGGCGCCCTTGCGATTCCATGCCGACCACACTTTGAAATTAATGTCGTTGCTGTAAGTTCCGGCAGGCATACTGTCGGGTTCGTAAAAGAACATACTTTTGCGAACGCCATATTTCAGTTTTCCTGAATTGTATTGAATTCCGCCCCAGATGGTCTGATTAACAAATGTCTCCATCTTTTTGATTTCCTCCGGATTGGGCTCAACCAATTGTTTCATAATGGCATTAAGCCAGGAGCCCGCTCCACCTTCGTCGCTCAATCCGCAAATCCATGCCCGGCGATCTTGCGTTACCTGCTGCTTCTTCTCGTCATCGTAGGTTATTACCGAAGGACTGCGGTGAAACAAATCGTTTTGCTGATCGAACCACTGTTTGGTAGTCAGGAATTTACCGTTATCGGCCACCACCTGAGATTCAGGCTTAATGACTTTATAATTAATTGTTTGCTGAATCCCACCGGCGTAGGTAATGGTCACTCGTGAGCGGCCCCAGTTATTTCCTTTAACGGTATATTCAGTCCAGCCTGATTTTGTTTTTCCAACAAGTGTAGTTTGCAAAAAGCCTTCGCCCTCAGTTTCAACCGATTTTATCTTCTGGTTGTATTTCAGGAATAACCGGGCATTTACATCCTGCGGAATTACATATCCGGGAATGCCAACTGCGACCGGACGATTGTTTTCGATCAAAGTTTTTTCAATGTTTCTGACATTGTCAGTCAAAATAAATTTTACGCCAATGCTGTGCGTTTCGTCTGGCTGAAGTATCAGCGAAGTTGGCTTATTCCATTGCTCAGAGCCCTTCCACTCATTTTCAGCATACGCTTTGCTGCTGACCATCCATTCATGAAATCCTTCGAAGGTTGTTCCCCGTGGCGTTGGGTCATCAGTTAACGGGCGATATGCTTCGAACGGAGTTTTTCCGTAAGGCAAAACCAGCAGGACCGGAGCATGGCCATTCAGACGAACAACCTGCAAATATCCTGCATCCATACCGATATACGGATCGAAAAATACGGTTTCTTCGTGAGTCTGATCGAGTTCTTTGCCATCGAAATTGTTGTTGAAAATCATTGGGATACCCAACGCACCGATTTCAACCGGTTGATTGGATTTATTCTTTAGTTCGAACCGCAAAACAAGGCCATTGCCTTCTTTTTCCCAATAACGGATCACTTGTAAAGGCAGTTTTTCGGGCAAGGTTTTGGCCAAATCAGCTATGGCCAAAATGGCTGAATTTTCTGGAGTAAGCGATTTTACTGAAGCCCGTTTGGCAGCGGTTGAAAACGATTCCCATTGCCCGTTGTTTCCGATTTTTATCCTGAAGTTTAAATCGCCAAGATGATAATAGCCATCCTTATCGCGTTTTGCCAGCAATTGGTGAGGGGTAAAATCGAACTTTTCGGTGTCGGTTGTCCGAAGCGACGAAACGGTTTGGGATGATTTCAGTAGTTCAAGATCAAAATTGGGTGTGCTAAATGAAACAACACCTTGTTCAAGACCAAGTGTTGCGGGACGGTTATCAACTGGAGGTTGCTGTGAAAATGCAATGACAGTAGCCATAATCAGAAAAGAAACAATAACAAAGAACTTTCTGACGATCGATGAAACTTCCAGCAAAGGCAAAACATCTGCTGAATCTTTTTTCGTTAAGTCGAAGTCTGAATTTTGTCTGGTTTTCAGAATCATAATAGTTTTATTCATGTTTGGCTTACTGATATAAAACGTTGATAATTGGGTTTAAGCAATTTATTCAATTCTAACAAATCTCACTTAGAGTCAGGTAAAATGTCCCCCGAAAAATTCCGGGGGAACATTTATGACTGTTTAATATTAAGATTTACAAACTCTGGATTTGGCAGAGCAAAGGGGGATTTTTAATTGTAACCTGGATTCTGTTTCAGGTTCGGATTGGTATTTAACTGATCTTCGCCAATCGGAAATAATGTTGTATAATCGCCTTTCGGGGTATGGTTATACCAGCTCTTTTTCTGGTAAACTCCAAAACGGATCATGTCGGTACGACGACGGAACTCGGCAGCAAACTCCCATCCCAATTCATCAAGAAAACGACCATATTTAACCGGAGTCTGATCTCCCGGAGAAGCAATATCCCCTTTTTCATCAAGCGTTCCGTATTTAATGGTTGTATTTCCTTCCAACTCGGCACCGGTAACTTTGGCCTTGGCCGGATCGTCAAAATCGCGGGCACGAACCTGAGTTACGATAGTAGCAGCTTCGGCACTTTTTCCGGTACGAAGCAAACATTCGGCTTTCATCATCAGTACATCAGTATAGCGGAAATAAGGAAGATCGTTACTCATACTGCTTTTACAGCCACTGGCTATTTCGTATTTGCACACGCGGTAACCTTCTTCAAACTCGCAGAAGTAAATGCTGGGCATTTTGTTTACAAGTGTGGTTACAACTTCGCCAGTAGTTGCATTTTTCTGCGGCCCGTGTAACCATGTGGCATCGAATCTTTTATCGGCCGGGTCGTAACTATTGATGAACTGAGGGTTTGCACTTGATCCGCCCCATGGCTGTGCGCTCATATTAAACACATACCGATGGATAGGCAAAAGTTGCTTCATGTGTGCATTCCAACCTTTTCCGTAGATATTGTCATAAGGTACGGCAAATACAATTTCCTTCGAATTTTCGTTGTTTACCTTGAATGGGTTCCTGTAGTCGGGTTCAAGAATAAAATTTCCGCTGGCAATAATCTTATCGCAGGCTTCGATACATTTTGCCCATTCGGCCGAACCTTTATAAACTTCAGCATTCAGATACATGCGCGCCAACAGTTGATGTGCAGCCCACTGTGTCATACGGCCATAAGTGCTTTTATCAACATTTGCAGGCAAATTCGGAAGAACGGCGGTCAGCTCCGAAACAATGAAGTTATATACTTCAGTACGGGTCTTTTGTACCGGAATCTCGTCGCTGTATGTAATTACCAATGGCACATTTCCATGCGTATCGCACAGGATAGAATACCACAAAGCCCTTAATGCACGCAATTCTGATCTTACAATCACAGCCTGTTGCTCTGTCATTGGGAGTGAACCTTCGTCAACCTGCATTAATACCCTGTTGATGTTATTAATGGCTGCATAAGAAGTAATCCATGTATTTTGCGGCTGCCACGATTGGTTGTTCCAGGTATGAAAGTGCATTTGTTTATAGGTACCACCATCGTCCCACCCGTTGGGGCGTGTTGGAGTAACAATTACGTCGCCTGGTTCTTCCTGAACATCAAACAAACCCTGCCAGTCCATAATGTAGCGAAGCGGTGTATAGCCGGAAGCCATCAGGGCAACAATATCATCCTGAGCCGGAACGAACGATGCTTTGGTGACTTCAGAAAAAACCTCTTCTTTAAGATCGGTACAACTTCCAACCGTTAAAATCAAGCCTAAAGAGAAGATAGCAATACCTGATTTTATAAATGATTTCGTATTTATATATTTCTTTTCCATAATAGCAGCATTAGAAAGTTACGTTAACACCAAATGTAAATGTCCTTGTTGTTGGATATTTATCCCTTTCATCGTTACCCGGATCCATTCCGGTCTGTTTAACCTCAGGGTCAATACCTTTGTAACCGGTAATGGTGAGCAGATTAATGCCAGAACCATACACTCGTAGATTTTTAACGATGTTTTTGTTGTTTAATTTAAACGTGTAACCAAGTGTAGCATTGTCGATTTTCCAGTAGTCGCCATTCTCAACATAGTAGCTTACATACCGCTGAACATCTGTTAAAACAGCTTTTCCATATACCTTATCGAAGGCCGAGTTCAGTGTATTATACCCAATTGTTGGATTTTCGTAGAACATCCGGGAGAAATTCAGGATTTGATATCCGAAAGCTCCACGCATGTTGATGCTGAGGTCGAAGTTCTTGTATTTGAAACTATTGTTCCAGCTGGCGTAGTATTTTGGAATACCGTTACCTAAAACCTGACGGTCGTCGGTTGATGATTCGGTAGCCGGAATGCGGGTTCCGTCTGGCTTTTCAATAATCCAGATACCATCGTCGGTAATGTCAACAGCTTTCAACCCGTAGAAATCGCCAATCGGGCCACCAATTTTTATACGGTGTGTCGAAATCTGGATAGGTTCTCCGGTATAACCAGCATCGAAGAAGTCACTGGTTGTCTGAAACTTATCGTTCGACAAGGATACCAGTTTGTTTTTATTGGTCGAGAAAGTAAAGCCAGCATTCCAAGTGAAATTGGAAGTCTTAACCGGAATAACATTGATCAAAGCTTCAAACCCCTGATTTTTGATTTCACCAACGTTGGCCATAATTGTACCATACAAATACGGAGGTGTCGGAACACTGTAATTCCATAAAGCATCTTTAGTCAATCGGTTATAGAAATCCAAAGCTCCGGTTACCCTTCCTTTAAATAAATCGAAGTCGAGACCAATGTTTATCTCTTCTTTTTTCTCCCATCTCAAATCCGGATTGTCGTTGCGCACAGGTACCAGTTTACGAACCCATTGTCCATCGTAGAAAAAGTAATCGCTGTAATCCAAACTACTCATTGAATTATACGAGTCGGCCACATTAATACCTGTAATACCAAAACCGGCGCGTAACTTCAGGTTATTTACCCATCCAATACCTTTCATAAAAGGTTCTTCAGTAATGCGCCATCCTCCGGAAACTCCGGGGAAGTTACCCCATTTGTGATCTTCACCGAATTTGGACGATCCTTCGTGACGGATACTTGCCATTAACAAGTATTTATCACGGTAACTGTAAGTAACACGTGAGAAGAAGGCAACTAATTTGTCGGTGTTTTTATAGCTATCCATTCCGGCTTCTCCCTTTGGCAATCCACTTCCAATTTCCAGGTTGTTATAAGTATATCCGTCAGTGGGGAAATACTTATTGTTTGCCCAGAAGCCTTCGTTCATATTGTCTTCGTAGTTGTAACCAATTAATGCAGAGAAATTGTGGCTTCCAATTGTCTTTTTATAGTTAGCCGTTAATTCGGTATAGTTACCTACATAATCGTCGGTTCCGCGCGAAGCAAATCCGCCAGACGAATATTTTACATTTGAGACATGATTCTTCGTCTGGTAAAATCCGCGAATGTTTGAATCACCTTTGCGGGTAACTAATCCTTTGATTGACAGATCCTGGATTGGCGTAAATGTCAAACTTGCGTTAAAACGTACATTCCGGTAGCGGTTTTCTCCAACTGATTCTTCAATGTAACCAACCGGATTGTCATAGAAGTAAACATCGCGCTCATACCATTTTCCATTAGTGTCTTTTACCGGCTCAGTAGGATTCCTGATAATTGCCTGGCGATAAACATAGTTGTTGAAGCTGTATCCGTCGCCACCTGTCCAGTATTTTTGCTCGCTGACAATGGTACCAATATTGGCAACAAGTTTGCCGTCAAACATGCTGTGATTCACATCAATACGTCCGGTATATTTCTGATTATCAGACTTAATAAAAATACCTTCGTTGTCTTTGTAGTTTAACGAAGCGGTCAGATTGGTGTTTTTACTTCCACCCCGGAAAATTACATTGTGTACCTGGCTGATTGCATTACGCGTAATCTGATCGAGCCAATCGGTATCCGAACCAAAATCTTTTAAGTTGGCACCGGTAAACTTATATCCCTGGTTCCATTTTTCGCGAAGCTGGCTGGCATTCATAAAATCCAGTTTCCGGCTTACTGTTGCACTTGAAGCATATGCCGAATATTCAATTGACGGCGCCATTTCGTTACCACTGGTTTTAGTGGTAATAATGATTACCCCATTGGTACCACGAGTTCCGTATATTGCAGAAGCAGATCCGTCTTTCAAAACGTCAACCGATTCAATATCTTCAGGAGCAACCGATTCGAGACTGCCGGGAACACCATCGACCAATACCAACGGATCGGAGGTACCTAACAACGAAGCATTACCGCGAAGCATAATTACAGCTCCTTTGGTAGGGTCGCCCGATGGCAACGAAATAGTTAACCCGGCCACTTTACCCTGAATCAACTGTGCGGCATCTTTTACCGCGCCCTTCACAAAATTTTCAGATTTAACTGAGGCGATTGAACTAGTTACACTACCCTTTTTTACGCTACCATAACCGATAGCCACAACTTCATCCAGGCCAATGGTCTCTTCTTCCAAAACCACATTGAGATTGGATTGACCCTTAAATACCACTTCCATTGGTTTCATCCCAACAAACGAAAATACCAGGGTACTGCCCGATTGTATATTCGCAATACTGAACCTGCCATCAGCATCGGTAATCGTACCTGTTGACGTTCCTTTTACCTGAACAGTCACACCCGGAAGCGATTCGTTTGCCTGATTGACGACTTTCCCCGAGGCCTTGTTCGCCTGATCAGCCGGAACCATTTCTGAAAATGATTTCTCTGACAAAGCAATCAGCCGGTTATTGATTTCATAATTAATAGAAGTTGATTTAAATAACCGGTCTAAGATGTCTGTAATGAGGCCATTATCAACAGATAAGCTAACTTTCTGGTTAACGTTAACCTTGGTTGCATCGTACATAAAATAGAACTCCGATTTTTCTTCAATTTGAAGTAAAGCATCTTTGATGCCCACATTTTCTAACTTCAAACTAAGCCGTACATTCTGCGAGTATATATTTCCCGCAAAAATCTGAGTTACAGCTACAAAAAAGATAAATAATGTTATTCTCATTGTCATAAAGAATTTAGATTTCCATATTTTCGAGAAACAGGAAATCTCAGAAAAATGATTTTTTTTCATAGATTTGTCTTGTTGATTATTGACTTTTCAATTTGTTAAGCTTTAGCGAGCCATTACGATGCGAAGAGGAAACGAAAGGGGATGTTACCAGCATCTCCTTTTTTCTTTCACACCCGACCATTCAGTTTCTCATAGGCAAAATTTGTTTATAGGGTTAATTATATCAAGGTTTCGAAAGAATCACTTTTAATGCCGAATCGGTTTTCTGCGGATCGCGAATTATAGTTGCCTTTACAGAACATGAAAACTCCATCGATTTTAATACCTTATCCAATGGCTCATTGCTAATTCTTGCAGTAAATACGGATTTATAAATATTGGCGTCTTTTACTTCAATATCAATGTTATACCTCCGCTGTATTGCATCAAGAACTTCTGCCATAGGTTTATCCCTAAAAATCAGCACTCCTTCTTTCCACGATGAAAACAGTTCAGGCTTAACCTTATCAATTGTTAACTTCTTGTTCTCCGGATTAAATGTGGCCATCTCGCCAGGAGAAAGGGTGTATTTAAAATCGTGGTCCGATGCCTGATGAAGCTCAACCCTACCCGACTCCAGCACTACCCGAATATTTTTCTCTCCGGAATAGGCATTGACATCGAATTTTGTCCCTAAAACTTTCACCAGGAACCCATTGACATCAACTACAAAAGGAATCTTCTCGTTATGCGCCGCATGGAAAAATGCCTGACCAACCAATTGAATCTTCCGGTTATTCTCGGCAAACCTACTGTTATATGTAATTTTACTTCCTGAATTTATCCATACAACAGAACTATCAGGCAAGATAACCTTCGAAATCTGGCCTTTATCAGCAACTACTGTTTGAATAAATTCCTTTTTGGAACCTAGCCACCCTTTGCGTTCTGTCAAATAAACCGATAAAGTTGTAATTGTCATACCCAGAATAAATATCGCGGCATATTTGAATAAGTTGTTTAGTCTTATCCTATGGGTATTGCTCGCTGTCTGAAGACGCTCCTTAAATCTGGAAAACATTTCATCCTTTTCCGCGACAGGCATTTCTTTGGTCGATGACAAAAGCGCCCACGTATTTTTAAGTTCGTTATATATCCGTTGAGCTTCTAAATCTTGCTCAAGTTCGGCTAAAACTGATTGTTTATCAGTCTTATTACTTTCACCAGTAACTAAATTCCAAATTTTATTAATGTCCATCATACACTTATTTCATATGTATAAAGCAAAAACAGGGTTTTACCCTAGCTTGAAAAATCAATTTTATTCAAAAAAAAAGTAGAAATATTTTTGGGGACCCCTTTTTAGATAATTATCTAACGAAGATAAAGGCAACAAAAGGCAAATAGTCCTTTAAAGCAACGCGGAAAATTTTAAGCGCTTTGGTGATGTGGCCTTCAACTGCTTTTACCGAAATATTAAGGTCCTCGGCAATTTCTTTGTTCTTCTTGCCTTCGAATCTGCTGAGATTAAAAACCGTCCGGCACTGAGGGGGCAATTTTTCAAGCGTATTTTCGATAATCTGACTTATTTCAACTTCGTTGAACCTCGTCGTTTCCAAATTTTCCAACGCACAATAGTTGGCTTCCAGCTCTGATTCGCTAACCTCTGCATAGTCAAAAATCCGTTGCCTGTATTTTATTTCGCGGAGTTTATACAAGCAGTTATTTTTAGCAACGGTAAATAGGTAAGCGCCTAAATTCGTGTCGGCGGTAAGCTCAAACTTTTTATTCCACAAAACCATCAATGTCTCCTGAACAATATTTTCGGAAATATCTTTTTGAGGAATGTATTCGTAAATGAAGTAAAACAATCGGGGAGCATACATCTTGTAGATGACTTCAAATGTGGACTCATCCCCATTATGCAATCTTTCCATCAGATGTTCGGCGCTCACAACCATTCGGTGCTGATTTATGGGGAACAAAACTATCAAAATTACATCAATCGCCAAATCCAGAAAACATCAGAACATGACTTTTTTACTCATATTCCCCACACATAACAACTATTTGTATCTCAAAAATGGCAAAAACTACCATTTTTCTATTCACATCCCCTCCCCGATCAATACTGGCTTCTCATTTCGCTAAAATTGAGAAGCCAGCATTTAAAACTTTATCAAAATATTGGTAGAAACTATCGATCCTCTGTTTTACTCAACCTGCCATTCGTAAATTCCAGAAGCGTTCTTCTCCGGAAGTTTAACTTCGAGCTTTAGTACTTTGGTGGTAACCGGTTTAAACCGAACTTCGTTTCCAAAACCTTTTTCAACGCCATAAGGTGCTGTATTTTCAACTGGCAACCAGGCTCCGTTTTTATCCTGATAATAGATTTTCCATGATTCAGGTACACGACATCCGCCCCATGGTGCATCGTCGAACCAATAAACCGTAGTACGGCTCACCGTTTTTTCTGAATTAAAATCGTACGAAATCCATTCGGATGTTCCTTCTTTTGGCCACCAGTGGTAATAAGGAATGGTGCGGTCGTTGGCATCTTTGGGAACCAACCCGTCGTTAATGGCCGATAAAATTTTCACTTTATGCGAAGCTGAAACTTTACTTTCTGAAGCTACAGTTGGCTGAGCTACCGGACGAAGCGAACTTAAATCGTTCGACAGCCAAACGGCCATTTCGCCACTTCCGCGGTGTGCCCACGAGTAATATGGAATCATGTTCAGTTTTACATCTTTAGCTACCACACGGCCTTTGGCATCGTAACTTAAAACCTGGGCATCGGTGTGAATCATGTTGATTCCGTACAACAATTCAGGTTTGCTTTCAACCGTAAATTCTGGTTTCTTATTCAACATGACACTTAAAACACTGAAATCGTTATCGGGCCACTCGGCACAATACACCACAGGTCCGCGCTCAACAGCCACTTTTCCGCGATCGGCTTCTACCGCCGGATGAGCTTTAACGGTACGTGGCTCCATATCGAAATGAACTTCAACTTTATCGCCTTTCACCCAGGTGCGGTTAATGGTGAAATAGCCCTTTTCAAGCGTACTTTCAACAACCTGACCATTCACTTTTACAGAATATTTCAATGTTTTATTGTCGATATAGCTGTACAAATTGCTTGGAACAACAGAACCCTGCACCCATCCAGGGATACGGATTTTCAGGTTGAATTGCTGTTTACCTTTTGGAGTAACTTCCAGATTTACATCGCCATCCCACGGATAGCTGGTCGATTGTTTCAGGCCAACCACTTTGTCGTTAACCTTGATTTCTGAATTGTTCGACATGAACAGGTTGACATATAAATCGCTGTTGTGAACGGCGTAAACATATCCGGGAACCGACGGGATAAAGCGGGCAATATTCGACGGGCAGCAGGCACAACCAAACCAGGGCTGCCGTTGGTGCTGCCCCATTGATTCGAGCGGGTTTGGATAGAAGAAACCACCGCCATCAAGCGAAACGCCACTGATTAATCCATTATAAAGGGTGCGTTCGAGCACATCGTAATATTTCGATTCGCCGTGCAACAAGAACAATCGATAGTTGAGATATACATTGCCAATGGCAGCACAAGTCTCACAATAGGCCGACATGTTGGGCAGTTCGTAGTTTTCGCCAAACGCCTCGCCGTTTCCGGTAGCACCAATTCCGCCTGTGATGTAAAGTTTCTTTCCAACAATATTTCCCCAAATTCGGTCGATGGCGTCGATATAACCTTTATCGCCAGTTAAGGCAGCCACTTCGGCCATTCCGGTGTACATGTAGGCTGCACGAACAGCATGCCCAACAGCTTCATCCTGTTCCAAAACCGGTTTGTGACTCTGGCTGTATTCCTGAATAAATTTGGTTTTGCCGCGCTTATCGAGCAAAAACTTGGCAAAGTCGAGGTATTTCTTTTCGCCGGTAACCACATACAGTTTCGATAAAGCCATTTCGGCAATCTGGTGACCAGGCACAACAATTACCTGTCCCGGATTTGGTCCAACTTCGTGAATAGCGCAATCGGCGTACTTTTTGGCGATATTCAGGAAATTTGTTTTTCCGGTAGCCTGGTAATGCGCAATGGCTCCTTCAACCATGTGCCCCAAATTGTATAATTCGTGGCTCAAATCTTCCTCCTTTTCCCATCGTTTAGTACCCGACCACTCGTGAGGATGTTTTGGGTTCATTGTTCGGGTTGTGTACAGGTAACCATCGGGCTCCTGTGCTGCCGCAACAATAGTCAGCACGCTGTCGATGTATTTATCCAGTTTCTTGTTCGGGAAAGTCTGCATCGAATAGCTGGCTCCTTCGATGGTTTTGTACACATCGGTATCGTCGAACGAGAATCCGGTCACCTTGGTCGTATCGCTCGGATGGGCCGCTTTGACAAAGTTTTTGTACCGTCCGGTTTCTTCGCATTTACTGAATGCCAGCGGGATAGTTACCTCGCGACTGGCATTGAGGCGTTGCCCCCAGAAAGCATCGGTAACTTTTACCGATGTAAATGGAACCGGAGAAATGGGATATCCGACGCTTTGTTTCACTTGCGCCTGAAGGCCAAGACTTGAAACAATCAATAATGTGGATAGTATTTTCTTCATGATTGCTTAATGTATTTTGTTTCGTAATGGTTTAGTAATTTTCAATTGAATTTGTTATTTGGATGCTCTTACGACTTGATAAAGATTTACTTACTTGCCAGGCTTTGTTTTCTTCATTAGGTCGCTTATCGCTTTCGCATCCAGGGCATAATTATACATTTGCATTGACGCCATGTAACCCGAATAATTTTCACCAATATCGGAGGCTCCAAGAATTATCTTCGCTTTATCGATTGCCGATGCCAAGGTCATATTTTGCGAGTTATTCAAAATCCCATCGACATATATTTTTTCGACAACACCATCAAAAGTAAGCACAATATGATGCCATTTATTTTCAGTTGGCACAATTTTATAACGCATATCAAAGTGACCTTCGAGATGAGCGGCAGCGCCATAACCACCACTATTATAAAACAGCGCGTTGTATGAATTTGCAAGGTCAAATTCGGTACGATCGCACCATGAAACGAGACACTCTCCTTCTTTATCAACTTTTGGATTTTTTGCCCAAACCGATACGGTGTATGCACCATTCCATGCCAAGCACTTCGGAACAGGTCTGTCGTTCAGTGTTAATGCTCCATTATTAAACTGGATGTACTTTATCCCTTCTTTTTCATCCATTCCAACAACAACATCCCCACTTCTCGCGAAATTTCCACCAACAGATCCTTTATTTGGGATGCTTGTTAACGGATCGGAGAGTGTAATCTTATCCAGATTAAGATTAACCAATAATTCCTTTTTGCTTTGCTCCGCAGGCCTTTGGTCCGAAAGTTTGTTTTCCAATTTCAAAGGGATATCAAATAACGTTTCATAAACTTTCATGTTCCAAACAGCCGCGAATAAACCTGTTTTTTCGGTTGCCAAAATGGTTAGCTTCAGGTAGCGGGCACTGACATCTTTGTCATCAATCATTGGGCTTCCAGAAGTTCTGTTTTTTGATTTATCGACATAAGTTTTCCATTTTTTACCATCGGCTGAATAGTCTATTCTGTATTGGTAATAATAACTCGCAAATTCGAATTGGGTCATTATTCTCCTGATATTCCTTACTTTTCCTAAATCAACCGTAATATCCTGAGGGAAGCTGTTATTGGCGGCTTTCCACATGGTAGCATTATTCTGATCGGTGGCATACAATGGCTTGTATTCGTAATTACAGGCCAGCGACTGCAAGTGATAATACGACGAAGCAGTCGTTTTTGCTAAATATGCAATATCTACAGGTGATTCCAGATTTACGAAATTTGATATTCCCTGATGTGATGGGACAACCGGTTTGATCGTTGAATCATTTTCGAAAACTAAACTGTCGATGCATATTTGTCTTGCAAGCCCTCCGGCTGTAAAAGGATAATCGTGACGGTGGTAAACGATGTAATAATCGTTGTTGTTTTTGAGAACAGAATGGTGTCCCGGCCCATGCACCGACTTGTCGGCATTTGTGCTCAGAATGGGGTTGTTCAGGCCTGGAGTAAATGGCCCGTAGGGACTGTTGGAATAGGAGTATCTGACATTGTAGGTTTCGTCGTGACACGAAGCCCCAGAGTACATTAAAATGTATTTGCCATTCCTTTTCAACATATATGCAGCTTCGAATGGCTTTGGTGTTTGCGTTAAAGGTATATTTTCAGAAGAAAACATTGTACTCATGGTTTGGTTGTTTAGTTGCCCCACCGCATACCCATTGTTATAATGTACCCATGTTCCCCAATAAGCATATATTTTACCGTCATCATCTTTAAAGAATTGGGCATCTAACGACGGGAATCCTTCTCTGGGATATCCGTTTGGAATTACCGGCGTATCGTCCTCGTGTAATTTTTCCCAGGGCCCCACCGGACTATCTGAGACATACCCATAAATATTACAACCCGCCTGACAATTACCAAAGTACAGGTAATATTTTCCATCATCTCCAATCACAATATCCGGAGCCCAGAAGTTTCTCAGATTTAAAGATGCTAAAGAAGGCACTTCCATGGTGTAGTTATACCAATTCTGAAAATCGCGGCTATACCAAACTGTAGGTGCCCCTGAACCGAGCATCTCATTATCGGTAGTAGCGTAGATATAGTAGATATCGCCAATTTTTACAATTGTCGGATCGGCAAACCACCCGGGCAAAATTGGATTTCCATTACCGGCGGCATCAGGTGTTTTTTGGGAATAACCGCTTGCAATAAAAAGAAACAACAATATGAGAAAAGTAAAAATGGATTTTGCTGGCATAGGTTTTTATTTGAAAAGAGGGTGTTCCAGAATATGAGACACCCTCTTGTATTTATTGAATTTTCAATTGATTAATACCCTGGATTCTGTTTCAGATTTGGGTTACTATTCATGAAATCTTGCGGTATTGGGAATATTTTCATTCGATCGTCTTTCCGGGTTTTACTGAACCACGATTTTTTGGTGTAAACATCGAAACGGATTAAATCCTGTTTGCGGTGATGTTCTCCAACAAATTCCCAGCCTAACTCATCAAGGAAACCTCCAAATTTAATATCAGCTCCACCTTCCAGATTAGTAATTTTTCCTGCTGAATAGGATCCATATTTGTAAGAGCTTCCACCAGCCAATTTTGCTCCGGATACAGTTGCTTTTGCAGGTGTATTTTTGAAAGCCCTCTGACGAACTTGGGTAACAATGGCGGCCGCTTCATCAGCTTTCCCCTGACGGAGCAAACATTCAGCTTTGATCATCAACGCATCTGTATAGCGATACAACGGAACATCGTTGCCAGTTTGAGCATCTTCACCACTCCTGATTTCATATTTTACCAAACGATAGCCTTCCATCGGGTAACAACCGTTTACATCAGTCATGTAATTGGTATAATTCAACTGAACTCCATCGACCATAATTGGTGCACCAGACGCTGAATACTGCAGCCCGCCCAGGAAAGTATCTTTCAGACGGGTATCATCCGGATCATAGGTATCGATAAATTGAGGAATTGCACCACTTCCGTCCCAAGGCTGACCTGCAAGATTGAATGTTGCCTGACTGGCTGGATGAAGCGCTTTAAACGGATGATAACAACTTGCAGCATAAGTTTTATCGTAAGGAATACAGAAAATCTGCTCAACCGAATTGTCGTTATCAAACATAAATGGGTCCTTGTAGTTTGTAGCTAATTTGAACAGACCGCTGGCGATCACCTCATCAACCTGAGCTTGCGCTTCAGCCCATTTAGGTGTACCAAAATACACTTCATGATTCAGATACAACTTAGCCAGAGTCATTTTAGCTGCCCATTTGGTAAAACGTCCGTAAGTTGAGGAATTTCGCGCTGAACTAAGCAGAGGCAATGCTTCTGTCAACTCTTTTACCATGAAATCAAAAGTTTCCTTAGGTGTATTTTGAGATGGCAGAAAACCTTTGGGCAAATCGAATTTGGTCACAACCGGTATATTGCGGAAGTTATCGAACAGCAAATAGTAATAATATGCGCGTAAACCGCGTAATTCAGCTATAAACTTATCTTTATTTGCAACACCCTCAAGTTTATCGAGCTGGTAGAGTGCACTGTTTACATTGTTAATTCCGGTATAACAACTGTTCCAGTTTGTCCAGATGTGAGCCGGGCCATCAGGACTCCAGGTATGCTGGTGCATTGTGGTGTAATATCCACCCCAACCAATACCAATTCGCTCAGGAACAACCATACAGTCTGAAGATTCTTCATAAATATCTGCAAGTCCATCCCAATCCCAATATACGTTGCGAAGTGTTGTAAATGCCGGAGCAATAATGTTATTCAGATCTTCTGACGTAAGTTTTGTCTTTTCAGCAGTAATCTGACTGTAAAGTGTTTCATCCAGATTGGTGCAGGAACTTAAAAGGAGTGCTGACAATCCTGCTATCAGTATGTTGCTTTTTAAATTAAATCTTTTCATGATCAAACTTTTTTTTAGAAGGTTACATTAAGTCCAAATGTGAATGTCCTGATGGAAGGATATTTATCTCTTGAGTCATCGCCAAGAGAATGAATATCGCCCCGTTCAATTTCCGGATCGAGTCCCTTGTAACCGGTAATGCAGAACAGGTTTTGACCAGTTGCATAAACACGAAGAGATTTAATGAAACTGAAACGTTTTACATCAAAACTGTATCCCAACGTTACATTGTCGAGTTTCACGTAATCACCATCTTCGATGTAATAGCTTACAAAGGTTTGGTTATAACGCAGTGGAGCCCTTCCATAAACATTGTCGAAAGCGCTACGAAGCATGTTGTAATTGATATTTGGATTCTCGTAGAACATCCGCTGGAAATTCAATATCTGGAATCCAAAAGCGCCATTGAAAACCAGGCTCATGTCGAAGTTTTTATACCTGAAGCTATTGGTCCATCCGGCATTAATTTTTGGAATACCATTGCCCAGATACTGTCTGTATTCATCGGAATACATAGTTGTGTTCAAAACTTTACGTTCTCCAGCCGGAGTTTCAATAACCCATACACCTTCTGGCTTGGCGGCCGAACCATCTGTACCAAATTCATCACCCTTGTGAGTTACATCTACTGTTTTCATACCCCAGAAGTTACCAAAAGCTTTTCCTGGTTCTAAACGGTGGGTTGGCATTGAAATTGGATCACCGGCATCGCCTGTATTAATAAAGTTACCATCTATTGCATAGAAGTCGTTTGATAGACTTACAAGCTTATTTTCGTTATGCGACAAAGTCAGACTGGAAGTCCATTCAAAATCTTTCGTTTTAACAGGAGTTCCACTCAAAGCCAGTTCAATCCCTTTGTTACTCATTTCTCCCACGTTAGCCAAAATTGTCCCATAAAGGTATGGAGGTTTCGGTACGTTATATTCCCATAGCAAATCGGTGGTAGTCTTCTTGTAAACATCCACTGTTCCACTCAAACGGTTTTTTAAGATCGAAAAATCAAGCCCAATATTCAACTCTTTCGATTTTTCCCAACGCAAATCAGGATTTGGGTTACTGGCTGGAACCAACCCCTTCACCCATTTTCCATCGCTAAAGAAATTACCTTCGTATTTAAGTCTTGTAAGAGATTCGTAAGAACCGCCAGGAATTACTCCGGTAATACCATAACCAGCTCTCAATTTAAGGTTATTGATTAATGACTGACCTTTCATAAACGATTCGTTGCTGATGGTCCATCCGGCAGAAACCGACGGGAAGTTACCCCATTTATAATTGGCTCCAAATTTAGACGAACCTTCGTGACGCATACTTGCCAGAAGATTAAAACGATCGGCAAAGTTATAGCTTACACGTCCAAAGAAACCAATTAATTTACTGTCATATTTATCACTTCTCATTATGGCTTTTCCTCTAAGCAGAGCAGCTCCAGCCTCCAGATTGTTATAAGAATAGGCGTCAGTTGGAAAGTCGTAATTATATGCTGACATACTCTCATTTACATTGTACTCGTAACTATAACCACCCAGAACAGAAAAGTTATGCTTGCCAATATTCTGGTTATATCTCGACGTTAATTCCAAATCATCAGACCGGCCAGAACCACTACTTTTTGATGCCACACCATTCATTTTATTCATGGTATTGGAATAGTGTTGTTTTGATTCTGAATAGCCGTTCACGTCGTTCGAACGTCGTGTTGAAACCAACAAGTTAGTTTCCCATGCAGAAATAGGTTTTATAGTTGCGGTCGCACTTAGTTTGGTAAATTCATTCTTATATTCCCCGGCAGTTTCATTAATCACGCCTAATGGATTATAATACTGAAAACGTGAAGTTTCCATCCATGTACCGTCGGCTTTAGTAATCGGAGCCGTTGGATTCCGGATCAGCGACTGCCTGTAGATATTTTTGTTAAATGATGAAGACTCTCCAACATTGGCGTTTCGCTGAAGACCTTTAATAAAATTGAGGTTAATCTTAATCTTATCGTTCAGAAAAAACTGGTTTGCATCGAACGTTGCACGCATTTCCTGATTATTTGTACGCTTAAAAACACCATCCTGATTGTTGTAAGTAACACTGGCGGCATAATTCGAGTTTTCGTTACCCGATTTTAAGCTAACATTATGATTTTGGGTAAGGCCTGTCTGAGTAATTTCATCGAGCCAATTGGTAGTTGCTCCTTCGTCGGTGAACGGAAGTTTTACTCCAGCAGTAATTTTACTCCGAAGGTCATCGGCCGTTAAAAAATCAGCCTTCCTGGCAAAGTTCGAAGTCGAAACATAAGTTGTATAGTTTACTTCCGGTTTCATATTGCGTTTCCCGGCTTTGGTTGTAATCAGAATTACTCCATTTGCCCCGCGTGTACCATAGATAGCAGCAGCCGAAGCATCTTTCAAAACGTCAATCGATTCAATATCTTCGGGAGCAACAGTATTTAATCCACCAGCAATCCCGTTGATAAGGATCAGCGGGTTAGTTCCTCCTTTTAAAGTAGAGATACCGCGTAGCATGATGTTCGCCTGAGCTGTAGGGTTTCCTGAACCATTGCTGATGTTCAAACCTGCAACTTTTCCTTTTATTAGTTCAGAAGCATCGCGGTTCGAACCTAATGTAAAATCTTTTGATTTAACACTGGTTACCGAACTGGTTACATCACCCTTTTTCTGAGTACCGTAACCAATAGCTACAACTTCGTCGAGACCAATCGACTCTTCTTCCAGTGTCACATTAATTTTTGCTTTTGATCCAACCTTCACTTCCTGCGATTTCATTCCAACGAAACTGAAAACAAGAGTGGCATCGGAAGGAACATTTGCAAAACGGTAATTACCATCACCATCAGTAATAGCACCAATAGATGTTCCTTTTATCACGATTGAAACTCCGGGTAAACCACCGCCAGTTGAATCCGTTACTTTCCCGGAAACTGATTTTTGTTGCTGCTGAGAGGCTTCTCCTGTTGAAGGGGTTAAAATGATGTGTCGGTCGCGAATGAGTACATTCACACTTCCGTCATCGAAAAGTTTCGACAGAATAGCTTCTATCTTTTCATTTTGAACTTCCAGATTGACTTTACGATCAACATTAATTAGTTGATTGTTATACAGAAAGTAAAACTCGCTTTGCTCCTCAATCTGACCTAATACATCTTTTACTGTTGAATTCTTAATATTCAACGACAAGCGTGTTGATTGAGAATAACTGGCTCCTGCAATCACCTGAAGAGCGCTTATCAGGATAAGAAATAGTGAAACCCGCATAATTTGAAAGGTTTTTCGGTGTTCGGTAAAGACCGCACACAATGAATTCATCTTTTTTTTCATAAATTTGAATGATTAAATTTGTAACGAAATTTATCTGCCCTATTAGGGTAACCAGAAAGGGGGTGTTGACGCACTTCCTTTCTTCGTCTCAACTTAACGGAAACTCATAGGCAATCTGGTTTTATTTTTTACTTATTAATACTTTCGCTCTGGTCTGTGTTTTATTATCTTTCCCGATAGACGCCTGAATATATTTCATCTGTATAGGCGAAGACAGGCTTAGTAGCTCAATTACATGGAATATGGATTCATTATCAAAGGTTGTTGTAAACCGGTAATTCAATATATTTTTATCCTGAATAACAACCTCAACTCCGTACCACCGCTCCAACCTCGTAGCAATTTCTTCCATCGGAGTATTGTCGAAAACGAGTTTTCCCGTATGCCAGGCAATGTATTTGCCTATATTTTCATTTACAATCTGCATTTCGCCGGTTGTTTTTTCAATTACAGCACGGTCGCCAGGCTTCAGAATCGACTCGTCCTGCCCTGAAGCAACATTCGAATTCAATGCAACTTTGCCTTCTTCCAAAATCACTTCAATGTTGCAATCTTCAGCGAAAGCTTTGCAATCGAACCTTGTTCCCAAAACTTTCACTTCAACATTTCCTGAATGAACAACAAATGGTCGCTTCTGATTTTTGGTCACTTCAAAATAAGCTTCGCCCTGCAAATCAACATTCCTGATATCTTTCGAAAATGGCACCGGAAACTTTAATGTACTTTCAGCATTTAACCAAACTTTACTACCATCAGGCAAAACTACTTGGGAGCGAACTCCTGCAGGGCTTGTAACCTCTTGCATGGCTAATTTGCCAGTTTCAGGCTGTGAGTATTGCTTGTAAAATAACCATGAAGACGCCAATAGTAGTGGAATGAAAAGTGTTGCAGCAATACGCATCGCGATATTAAATATCTGGTAACCTGGCTGCGTATTTCTAATTCGGTTACTTATCCGGTTAAAAGCGGCATGACTGTCAACCTCATCAATTTCGCAAACAATCCGGCGTGCTTCAATAATCTGATCTTCCGGCTCCTGTAAACTACGTGTTTCAATCAGATCTTTAATCTTGTCCTGTATATAGGGGATTTTTGTCATTTTTTTCATCCAATTTCATTTAAAACAACAAGGTTCGGAAACACACGTATCCGATTTTTACAATTTTTCACAATTTTTAAATTGGGAACTGAATATCGACTAGTGGCTTGCTGACCAACTCTGATTGAAATATCATGCTGAACTTCCTGCCCTCTCGCTTATCAGTCTGGGTTTCGGCATCTCTTCATTGATAAGACCCTGAAACAAGTTCAGGGTGACCTTGACTTGATTGGTTCGATGTTGGCAGGACACTAATGGCAGATTCCGAGCAGAATCATTAAACCAATGTAGTCTTTCAATTCAACACGAAGTACTTTTAACGCTTTGCTGATCTGAGTTTCGACGGTTCTTTTTGAAATATTCAAATTTGCGGCAATCTCTTCATTTTTCAGTCCCTGAATTCGGCTCATAATAAAAATTTCACGACATTTCTCCGGAAGTAAATCGATGGCATTCTTCACTTTCTCCTGAAGTTCGGAAGCCACGTACAAATCAGGATCATAGGCTATATGTTGCCCTGAGAGTTCTGCCATCTTCTGAATATATTTCTCTTCAACCTTCTTATGCTTTAAGTAATTTAGGCAGCCATTTTTAACCGATAAAAACAAATAACTTTTCAGTGAATCAGTAAGCAATATCTGCCGATGTTTTTGCCAGAACCTGACGAAAAAATCCTGAACGATCTCTTCCGCCTCCATCCGATCGGCGGTAAACTGGGTCGAATACATCACCAAACCAGGATAATAGAAATGAAACAATAACTCGAAAGCAGTTTGATCGCCAGCCTTTAAGCGGACAATCAGTTCATTCTCATATATCCCCTGAATAATTTGCATCTTTTATTATAACCCGGATTCTGCACTAAAATAACTGTTAGAAGTACACTTTATTGGGGTGTGAATTTAAAAAAACATTTCAATAACGTTACTTGGATAGCAAATTATACCGGGTCAAACCACGAAACAAACAAATTTGGGGAAATAATCTGAATCATTTTGCAAGTGTTTCAATCACATATCGAATTGAACGATGTTTAGGAATTTGCAAACTATTAAACAAATCATTTTTTGTTTAATTTGCTGCTCCTCCGTAAATCCTTTTTTGTATGTTTGCATACCAGAACAGACCACTCTTAGCTCGCACTTATGGAAAGCAAATTTCATTTTACGGTTAACCCCCAATCTAACTTACTGAAATTTCAGCAATTAATTGATTCAGTCAACGAAGCAATTAGTCGAAATTTACTTCGGGTTGGCGATATGTTACCTTCTGTTAACCAAATATGCAAAGAAAGTTCGCTCTCGCGCGATACCGTTTTTAAAGCGTATGCCGAACTTAAAAATCGCGGTGTGATTGAATCGGTGCCCAACCGTGGTTATTTTATAGCCAAAGCGGTTACCAAAGTATTCCTGTTTTTGGATACTTTCAAAGCTTACAAAGAAGTTCTGTATGGTTCGTTTCTGGATAGTCTACCCGAAACTATTGCCATCGATCTGCATTTTCATCACTATAACATTGATGATTTTGAGAAGATAATTAAGGAAAGCCTGGGGAAATATACCAAGTACATTATCATGAATTTCGATCATGAACGTGTATCTGAGATTATTAGCCAGATTCCACCGAGCAAACTACTCGTGATCGACTGGAATGTAAATGCACAGGAAGGAACTTCGTCTATCCATCAGGATTTTGGTCAGGCGTTGTACGATTCGCTCGAAAGCGGGATTGATCTTATCAGGAAATACGAGAGGTTTGTTTACCTCTATCCTTCGTTCACATACCACCCAAAAGAATCCATCGAATTCTTCGAGAAGTTCTGCACCGATTACAAGATTCCGTTTAAAACACTATATGATTTCAAGAAATTTGATCTATTGAAAGGAGACCTCTATCTGTTAGTAAGCGACCGAACTTTAGCCAAATTTCTGGATCAGTGCGAGCAAAAAAATCTCGTTCCGGGGCAAGATGTGGGCGTTATTTCGTACAACGAAACACCAATGAAAAAGTATGTAAAAGATGGAATAACAGTCATTTCAACCGACTTTGAACTAATGGGAAAGAAAATTGCGGAGTTTGTAATTACCGGAGAAAAAACCAATTTGGTTATCCCCAGCAAACTGACTGTCAGGAAATCTCTCTAATTAATGTTTTATAACATTTTAGCTTATTTTGAGAATGGCGTTGTAAGCCCTAGTTTTGTCGAGCATACCAGAACAGAACGGCTTGCTAGTAACAGGAAAAAGTCATTAGTCATTCGGAAAGGTTTTTCCTTTTTTCTTTTTCCTCTTTCTTAATGACCAATGGCTTTTTTCTAACAACTAATAATTCATAACTCATAACCTCTTCAACATGTATTTACTAGGATTCGACATAGGCAGCTCATCTGTAAAAGCTTCAATAATCAATGGACAATCAGGTGATTGCGTTGCTTCTGCTTTTTACCCAAAGCAAGAAATGAAAATTACCGCCATTCAGGCCGGATGGGCTGAGCAGGAACCCGAACAATGGTGGGCAAACCTGAAACTTGCACTGGCCGATGTGCTGGCCGAATCGAAAATTGAACCCCAAAGCATTGATTCCATTGGAATCTCATATCAGATGCACGGGTTAGTTGTAGTCGACAAGAACCAACAGGTTTTGCGGCCGTCGATCATTTGGTGCGACAGCCGTGCCGCCGAAATCGGGAATAAAGCGTTTACTGAAATCGGTGAAGAAAAGTGCCTTTCTAACCTACTTAATTCACCAGGTAACTTTACCGCGTCGAAGCTTAAATGGGTGAAAGACAACGAGCCTGAATTGTACAGCAAAATCGATAAAATTATGCTTCCGGGCGACTACATTGCCATGAAGCTTTCAGGCGAAATAAAAACCACCGCAGGAAACTTATCTGAAGGCATCCTTTGGAACTTCAAGGAAAATGCGGTAGCCGATATACTGCTCGATTATTACGGATTCGAAAAATCGTTTATTCCTGAAATCGTACCTACATTCTCGGTTCAAAGTTTGGTGAATGCCAAAGCTGCTGCCGAACTGGGATTGGCTGAAGGAACAAAAATCAGTTACCGCGCAGGTGATCAACCCAATAACGCGCTATCATTGAACGTTTTGAATCCGGGTGAAATTGCAACTACTGCCGGAACTTCCGGAGTTGTTTACGGCGTTAGCGGCGAAGTAAAATACGATCCATTCTCACGGGTAAATACTTTTGCCCATGTCAATCACACTTCCGAAGCCAACCGTTTGGGCGTGTTGCTTTGCATCAACGGAACCGGAATCCTGAATTCGTGGTTGAACAAAAATGTAGGGAATAAAGCATTCTCTTATGATGAGATGAACCAAAAATCTTCTGAAGTTGCCATTGGCTCTGAGGGGTTGAGCATTCTTCCTTTTGGAAATGGTGCCGAACGTGTACTCCGGAACAAAAATATTGGCGCTCAAATTTCAGGATTGGGATTTAATACCCATACCAATGCCCATTTGTTCCGTGCTGCACAGGAAGGAATCGTTTTCTCATTCAAATACGGAATGGAAATCATGGAAGAAATTGGTATCAAAGCGCAGGTTATTCGCGCCGGAAAAGCCAACATGTTCCTAAGTCCGGTCTTCCGCGAAACGCTCGCCGGAATTTCGGGAGCCACTATCGAACTTTATAATACTGACGGTTCGGTTGGCGCTGCCCGTGGCGCCGGAATTGGCTCAGGTTATTACACATCGGCCAAAGAAGCGTTTGCCAGTTTGAAAAAATTAGATACTGTTACTCCGGATTTAAGCAAAAAGGCCGAATACGAAGATGCTTACGGCGAGTGGAAAACGTTATTGAATAAATTCATTTAAATAAAAAATATTTAACTATCACTTCAACATCAGGATGTTAACTCATTTCTAAGAATAACAATTGAAACAGTAAATTATTAACCATAATCAATAAAAATCATGAGCACAAAAGCTTATTTCCCATCAGTGGAAAAAATTAAATTCGAAGGAAAAGAAAGTAAAAACCCGTTAGCATTCCGTTACTACGATGCTGAAAAAGTGGTTTATGGAAAACCAATGAAAGATTGGTTCAAATTCAGCATGGCCTGGTGGCATACTTTGTGTGCAGAAGGTGGTGATCCATTCGGCCCTGGAACACAAATTCACCCATGGGTAGGCGCTGCCGATGCATTGCAGGCTGCAAAAGATAAAATGGATGCAGGTTTCGAATTCATGCAAAAAATGGGCATTGAATACTACTGTTTCCACGATATCGACTTGATTAGCGAAGGTTCTTCTATCGAAGAATACGAAGCTAACCTGAAAGCCATCGTTGCTTATGCAAAGCAAAAACAAGCCGAAACAGGCATCAAACTGATGTGGGGTACTGCAAACGTATTCTCTCCACCTCGTTACATGAACGGGGCCAGCACCAATCCTGATTTTGACGCTGCTGCACGCGCTATGCTTCAAATCAAAAACTCAATCGATGCTACTATCGAGTTAGGCGGTAGAGGTTATGTATTCTGGGGAGGTCGCGAAGGTTACATGTCGTTGTTAAACACCAACATGAAACGTGAAAAACAACACATGGGTACTATGCTGAAAATGGCTCGCGACTATGGCCGTGCAAAAGGTTTCAAAGGAGTATTCCTGATTGAACCAAAACCAATGGAACCAATGAAACATCAATACGATGTTGACGCTGAAACAGTAATTGGTTTCTTGAAAGAATTCGGTTTGGAGAAAGATTTCAAATTAAATATTGAAGTTAACCACGCTACTTTGGCAGGTCACACATTCGAGCACGAGCTGCAATGTGCTGTTGATGCTGGTATGTTGGGAGCTATCGATGCTAACCGCGGTGATGTTCAGAACGGTTGGGACACCGACCAATTCCCTATTGACATCTTCGAATTGACTCAGGCTATGCTTGTTGTTCTTCAAGGTGGCGGCATGCAAGGTGGTGGTACTAACTTCGATGCTAAAATCCGTCGTAACTCAACTGATAACGAAGATTTATTTATCGCTCACGTAGGTGCTATGGATATTATGGCTCGTGCGTTGGAATCTGCAGCAGCAATTTTGGAACAATCTCCATACAAGAAAATGGTTGCTGACCGTTATGCATCTTACGATTCAGGTAAAGGTAAAGAATTCGAAGAAGGTAAACTTTCTTTCGAAGATGTTTATGCTTATGCAAAAGCCAATGGCGAACCAAAACAAATTAGCGGCAAACAAGAATTGTACGAAGCAATTGTGAACATGTACATCTAATTTGAACTAATTACATTATATACAGATAACCGGAATGGAGGAAATCTCCATTCCGGTTTGTGTCATTATAATAACAATAAACTAACAAACTTACTTATGGCTTATATCGATACATCTTCTAAATCAACGACAGATTCCTTCCAGAAAGGAAACCCCATGTACATTGTCTTGCTCACTTTGGTTGCCACCCTGGGAGGTTTGCTTTTTGGATACGACACTGCTGTGGTAAACGGTGCAGAAAAATCACTGGTTGAATTTTACATCTACACCATGCAAGGTGCCGATTACATTTTCTCAAAAGATATTATGACTGTTTTCAGTCAATACAAAATCATGATGACGTTGGTGCTCTACTTTGTATTCATCATTATTTGTGGTCAAATTATCCGCCTTCTTGGAACAAAAAAAGGCGGCATTATCAGTGCTGTGGTGTTGTCGGGCTTAACTATCTGGGCAGTAGGCTTCTTAGGACAAGCGCTTCCTCAATTGTCCGACACTGTTAATATGAAAAATACTGCGGATACCGTCAAAGGGTTCGTTATTGCCAGTGCACTGATCGGCTGTGTGATTGGTGGTGCTTCGGCCGGGTTTATTTCCAAATCATTAGGTCGCAAAAACGGTTTGTTTATTTCAGCAGTTGCTTTCTTTATTTCGGCTATTGGCGCCTGGAAACCAGAAGCCTTCAATTTCTTCGGTACGCTGGATGTGTATTCATTCGTAGTGTATCGTATCATCGGTGGTATCGGAGTAGGTATCGCTTCCATGATTTCACCGATGTACATTGCAGAAATTGCTCCGGCTAATGTGCGCGGAAAATTGGTTTCGTTTAACCAATTCGCCATCATCTTCGGTATGCTGGTGATCTATTTCGTAAACTATTTTATCGCCAAACAAGGCGACGAGCAGTGGCTAACCACCGAAGGCTGGCGTTTGATGTTCCTTTCCGGAGCTATACCTGCCGGTATCTTCATTGTGCTGTTATTTTTTGTTCCTGAAACACCTCGTTACCTGGCCATGAATGGCAAAGATGAAAAGGCGTTGAAAGTATTGCAAAAAATTGCTGGAAAAACAGATGCCGACAAAATTCTGAAAGACATCAAAGGAACACTGCATGAAATTAACGCGCCCTGGCTATCATATGGTTTTGGCGTAATCGCTGTGGGCGTCATGCTTTCAGTTTTCCAACAGGCAGTAGGTATCAACGTAGTGCTTTACTACGCCGGAAACATCTTCCGTAACATGGGCGCTTCGACCGATTCCTCTTTATTGCAAACTATCATAGTGGGAGCGGTAAACCTTGCATTTACAGTTGTAGCTATCATGACGGTTGACAAGTTCGGACGTAAACCATTGATGATTATTGGTTCCATTGGTATGGCATTCAGTATGCTTGCGCTTGGTTTTACCTTCTATTCAGGTCATGTGGGTATTTTGGCCTTGGTATTTATGCTCATTTATACAGCTGCTTTTGCTATGAGTTGGGGACCTGTTTGCTGGGTACTTTTAGCTGAAATCTTCCCGAACTCAATTCGTGGAGCATTGTCTATCGCCGTTGCGGCTCAATGGATTGCTAACTGGATTGTTTCGCTGACATTCCCGATGATGAACGACAACGTTTGGTTAACCGAGAAGTTCCACAACGGATTTTCTTACTGGATCTACGGCATAATGGGCATCCTTTCAGCCCTGTTCATGTGGAAATTTGTTCCGGAAACCAAAGGCAAGACTTTAGAATCGATTGAAGAGCTCTGGAAAAAATAAAATCAATAAATACAATTCAAAAGCCGCTACTTCTCCGGAAGAGCGGCTTTTATATTTATAACCCAACCAGGGGACTTATTTGAATTTTTATTCAGGTAAATTTGAGTTAATTGTCCAGTGCGTACTTTTCGTACAGCTATTAATATAATACTGCTCTTCAAGCGAAAGATCGTTGCTGTTGTTGTACCATGGCATATGATGCGCAACATACTTACCTCCTGTACGATATTGTTCCACATACCAGTTAGCATTCTTTTTTGCATACGGACGGTAAAGTGCAAACGTGGTGTCTATCGGTGCACGGTAAAGATCCTTTTCAACTTCATGCGCCCAGAATTTACCTTCCCAGTCGATTACCGATTGCTTCATATGGTAATGATCAGGTAAATCATCTATCCGAAGTCCGAACCCAACTTTTGCCGCATATTTATAACGCAAAAGAACCTGTAGAAAATAATTCAGGAAATAGGCAGGGCATTCATCGCATGGAACAATATCAGAATCAGTATATACATAGTAATTATGTATGAATTCTTTGTATATATCTGTCTTCCAAAGCGAAAGATGTCCAACATTATCTTTCAATCTGAATACTTTATAGGGACAGGTCTCATAGTACTCCAGCAATGGAGGAAAGGTTGATGCATTATCAATGATGAATAGATTCCTGTATCCACATTTTTCCAGAAAACTGATTAATGCCTGAAGTGTGGTTAAACGATTGTAATTGTTGATGATAATAGGAATATCTTTGTAATATGGGGCTACCGATTTTTTAAGTTTGCCCCTGATATAGATATACCGGGCTTTTGAGAAATATTTTGCTCGAAGAAATAGATTCTTGTTATCCATTATTCAAATCTAATGATATTTTTGAGCTGTAAAAAACAGAAAGACATTTGGGTGCATTTAGTTAAAAAAATATCCTCAACCTATTCGATGTAACCAATTAATTTTATGACCTTTAATGAAATTTCAGATCAAAGGTAAATAAAACAGAAATGATTTGTCATTCTTGCTATCGCTCCTCAAGTACGTTAAATCATACCGAATTAAAAAACTAAACGAATTTAATTCCAATTTATTCCCTTTTTGCCCTCAAGTTTGTAGGCACAAGTTCTTTGAAAAGTGCTTTTTTTTCAGTTCTTTAGTTGTCAATCAAGGTGCCACTTCGATTGTAACATTTACATTAAGGGTGTTGTTTACCGAATAAACTTATAATCATACAAATAGCACTCAAAAAGCATATGCACACAAAAAAAACAACGAATTGGATATCAAATAAGGAATCTATTATCTATCTGATTGTTGTTTCGCTTGGAATCCTGTTTGTCCTTTTCATTTGGCGAACGGCCAAGCAACAAGAGAATAACAAAGTTCTGCAAATTGCACGTTCAATCGAAGCCAGTCTACCAAAAGACGAACTAAAACACCTGCCTGAACAACCAGAATCCCTTAACAAAGACGACTATCGGCAATTAAAAAGCACACTTCAAAAAGTCGTTCAAGTTACTGGTAATGTTCGATTTGCCTACTTATATCTCGAACGAAATGGCAAACTTTATTTCCTGGTAGATTCAGAACCCGAAAACTCAAATGATTATTCTCCTTCAGGACAAGAATTTACTGAAGCCAGCCCAATTGATAAAAAACCTTTCGTTGACGGGCAAGCTCAGGTTACCGAGCCAGTAACTGATCGCTGGGGAACTTGGGTAAGCGCAGAAGTACCAATTAAAGATTTACAAACAGGTCAGGTAATTGCGGTCTTTGGGATGGACTACAATGCCAATTCGTGGAGGAGCCGAATTTTATTTCAAGTCACCCAGTCGCTGCTAATGGTATTGGTTATTTTAATTCTGTTGGTTATTTCCCGTCGAAGTATCTATAAAAACTTCTTGTTACGAAAAGAGATTAAACAAAGGGAAAAAGCGGAGCAAGAACTAAAAGAAAGTGAATCCTATTTCAGGCTATTATTTGAATTGAACCCTCAGCCCATGTTCGTTTACGATCTCGATTCGATGAAGATTAAGGCAGTAAACAACTCGGCAATTGATGTATATAAATACACCAAAGAGGAATTTCTATCAATGACTATTCTTGATTTGAAAGCACCAATGGAATTTACACGATTATGGAAAAACCTGATAGATGACCCTGATTCATTTCAGCAAACAGAAATATGGAACCACAAAACAAAAGATGACCGAATAATCCAGGTTGAAGTGCATTCGCACAACCTGGATTTCAGGCATACCAATGCAAGACTCGTGCTTTTGATTGATATTACCGAAAAAATAAAAAGTGAAAAAGAACTTCGTGAGAATCAGTTAACCCTGTCAAACCTAATTGGTAGCTTGCCAGGCATGGGTTATCGATGTGAACTGGATGAACAATACACCATGAAATTCATTAGTGATGCGTGTTTAAGAATTACTGGCTATAATGTTGTTGATTTTATTCATAATAAAACAATTTCGTTCAACGATCTGATTCTGCCGGAATATAGAACACCCATCTGGGAGAAATGGCAAAAGATAATGAAGGATAGATCTGTTTTTGAAGAAGAATATCCGATTAAAACAGTTTCAGGACAAATTAAATGGGTTTGGGAACGTGGAAGGTGTGTTTTTGACGAAAACGATGAGTTACTATACATTGAAGGGTACATTGAAGACATTACCAACCGTAAACGGGCCGAAAAAGAATTACGAAAACTTTCGCAAGCCATTGAGCAAAATCCGGTATCGGTTGTAATTACAGATTCGGAAGGAAACATTGAATACGTGAATCCTAAATTTACCAAAATGACCGGATATGAATCGGTTGAAGCCATTGGTAAAAACCCGAGAATACTTAAATCTGGCGAAATGAAACCAGAATTTTACACTGATCTGTGGGAAACGATTACTTCCGGGAACATATGGAAAGGAGAACTGATAAATAAATCTAAAACAGGGAGGCTTTACTGGGCCAATAAATCAATCTCACCGATCATTGACGAGCAAGGGAAAATTACCAATTACCTATCAATTGGAGAAGACATAACCGAAAAGAAGAAAAACGAAGCCGAATTAATCAAGGCCAAAGAAAAGGCGGAGGAAAGTGATCGTTTAAAATCGGCTTTCCTGGCTAACATCAGCCACGAAATACGCACTCCAATGAATGGCATATTAGGTTTTGCCGAATTACTCAAAGAGCCAGACCTATCGCAAGAAAATCAAATAGAATTCCTTGAGGTTATTGAAAAAAGTGGCCAGCGAATGCTCAATATCATTAACGATTTAATCGATATATCGAAAATTGAAGCTGGCGAAACTACTTTGAGGATCCGGAGAACCAACATCAACAAAATGCTTCACGAATTGCACTTGTTTTTTATGCCAGAAGTAAACCAGAATAACATTTGTATCGATTTTCATTGCGAATTACCTGAAGATGAGAGTTTTATTGATACCGACAGCACCAAACTGAACCAGATACTGACCAATTTAATTAAGAATGCCGTAAAATTTACGAAAAAAGGATCAGTCACTTTTGGATACAAAAACCTGGGCGAAAAACTTGAATTCTTCGTTACGGATACAGGTCCCGGAATTCATCCGGAACAGAAAGTCCTTATTTTTGAACGTTTCAGGCAAGGTACGCTTGGAATGACAAGGAAGCATGAAGGGGCCGGACTTGGACTTGCGATCTCAAAAGCATATGCAGAGTTACTCGGCGGCTCCATCTGGATGGAATCAGAATTAGGCAAAGGTTCAACTTTCTATTTCGACTTACCGTATTTACCACCTGCAACCGAAAAAAGTTCTTTTTCTGAATAATACACACGAAATATTTAGGAACAGTAAAGAGTCATTATTCATTGTGGAAATTAAACGCTACGACACAACCGAATAATGATTCTTTCTACCTCAACCCCAACTGGTTAGAATGCGACTGCCATTTTCTTCGTGATTTTCAATGCGCAGGTGCGTGTCGATTTCCTGTTGCATTTCCTCAACATGCGAAATCACGCCGACAATCCGGTTCTCTTTCCGCAGCGATTTCAAGGTGTCGAAAACCACCGCCAGCGAATCCTTGTCCAACGAACCAAACCCTTCGTCAAGAAAAAAGAAATTCTGGTTCGAATCGGTAATCTTCTGTATGTTGTCGGCCAGCGCTAACGCCAAACTCAAAGCCGCCTGAAATGTTTGTCCTCCGGAAAGGGTTTTAACGCTGCGAACCTTGCCCCCATTCAGAAAGTCGCGCACCTGAAAGTTGTTATCCCCGGTTATTTCGAGACTTAATTTCTGACGCGTGAGCTGAAAAAACCTGTCGTTGGCCGCATTGCACAAATTCTGAAGGTAAACCGACGAAATATAGTTCACAAAACCGCTTCCTTTAAACAGCGACTTCATGGTTTTGATGTTTTCGGCTCTCAATTCCAGATTCTCAAGTTCTTTGCGCAAATGCACCTGATTTTCGAGATCGTGCTTTAACTTCCGGAGAAGCTCTTCAACCTTGCCCAATTCCTGATTTCGTTGATTCAACGTTTCTTTTTCCATGGCAATTTCGGACAAAAGCTGCTGATGTTTTTCAGGCTCGTAGGTTCGATTGGCAAGCTCTTGCTGAACTTGTTGAAGCTGATTTTGAACAACCACAAACTGCTGCCTGAAATCGGCCAGCTTTTTCTTTTCAACTTCCAGATTAATTTCCAGTTTTAGTACCGATTCTACTTCGTCAATATCGGTGTATTGGCTTTGCTGCAAACGCAAACCAAGCTCTTTCCGGAGCGAGGCGAGCAAACCCTGCTCCTGAAGAAGTTCTTTTCGGTTGGCTTCCAGACTTCCCGAAACGGTATCCTTTTCCTTACGAAGTTTAGTCAGTTGATTGGTAAGTTCAGTGTACTGTTTTTCAATCAGAATATTCTTTTGCAAGAAGAACTGCTTTTCAGCCTCAATTTCAGATGATGATTTTTGGCGATAACCGTCAATACTCAGTAATACAATTTGTCCTGAAAGTGTTTCAATTTCAGCATGAGCAACCGCCTGAGCCGTTTTAATCTTCTCCAGTTCAGCCTGATATTTTTCTTTATTTAAAGCTTCTTTTTCTTCCTGAATGCGCAGTTTATCCAACTCGGCTTCTTTTTCTTTCAGTATTTTTTGAAGCATTTCGGCCTTCGTAAAAGCCTCGTTAACCACTTGTTCATCCTGAAACCCGCTCCATATAAACCTCGCGGCATGATCAGATATTTTTTGTCCGGCCGCTTTCTGTTTCTGCATCAACTCTGTTAACTGTTCAGCGCGTAAATTCTCACGATTCCATAAATCAGACAATTGCACCAACTGCTCAGATGCCTCTGTAATTCGTTTTTCGAGCGCCGATTTTGTTTGATTAGCCTGCTTCAGCGCTTCCGAAACACTTTCTGGACTCAACACCATCGGATGATTTACCGAACCGCACAGAGGGCAGGCTTCGCCATCGTGCAGATTCACCGCATATTCTTCCAACTTGACCTGCACCCGGTAATGTTCCAACTGCAAATCAAGTTCGCCAACCTGCTTCTTCCATTCAGAAACTTTTTCATTCAAAAACGAAACACCTTCTGAGAAACCTGCAATCTCTGAAATTCCAATAAAAACGGGCAAACTAAATTTAAGCTTTATCGCGTCTTTTAGCAACCGTACCTCATTCTGTTGTTTTCCAATTTCATCATTGATTTCGGTTAACTGTCGGCTCAGGCTTTTACTTTCGGTGTGCCAGATTTTTACCAGCGAGAGCAAAGTCAAATCCGGAAGTTTCTCTTTGTCCGCTTTTATCTCGCTTTCCAGCTTCCCTTTTTCAAGCTTTCTTTTTTCAAGCAGTTCAATCGTTTCATTCAGAACCTGACTCCCCTTTTCGAGTCGCTCCTGATTCGTCTGAATGGTTGCCTGCAATACATTTAAACGGGCAATTTTGACCAGTTCATCAGCTTGTTGACGAAACCGGTCGCGCTGATCGTAATCCTGCTTCACCAATTCATACGCTTTTTCTGTGCGTAGAATTTCTTCGTCGGCCAACTTCAACTGATGCTCATCTTTTTCAATTGTTTCAGTTTTCCGGCTAATCTTTTTTTCACTTTGAGCCAAGGCATCCAAATGGCTTTTGAACTGAACAAGGCAATATTCATAATTCAGGATTATTTTTTCAAGCTTGACAAATTCTGGTTCCTGATCCTTAAACTGTTTTAACTTTTGCTGAATATCGGCAAGTTTTATGACCAACTCCTGAAGTTTTTTCCACTCTGTATCTATCCTTTGCTGATCAGTCAAGGATTTCGATAACTGCCCAATTTCGATTTTAAGTTTGCCTAACTGTTCTTCATAAAGTTTTACCTGCTCCGGATCAATTGCTCCAAGCTGCTTCAATTGCCCGTCAAGATTTTCCTTCTGCGAATTATTTTTGTTTTCGAGTAATGTGACTTTAGAATCCAACTCAAACTTTTCAAGATTAAAAAGTTCCTTCATCATTCGGGTTCGATCAGTATTTCCCAATTGTAGAACTTCCTGAAATTGTCCTTGCGGAATGATAATTGTACGCTTAAAGTTGTTATAACTCAAACCTATCACATCTTTAAGTGATCCAGCTTCAATCGGCACCCATGTCCCGTTGTCGTTCCTATATGCTAAATGCTCGAACGATTCGACTTTCTCGAACTTCTTCCCGTTTCGCTTTCCTTTCACCACTGCCCGATAAGCTGTTTGACCCTTCCCTGTTTCGAATTCAAAATCAATCAGCAATTCGTTAGATTTCAGGTTCATCATGTTATAGCTCCTGTTATCTCTTAAGTTCATCCGATCAGTATCATTGTAAAGGGCATAAGTCATGGCTTCCAAAATACTCGATTTTCCACTGCCAACTGCCCCAAAAATTCCAAACAAATGAGCGGAGGCCAACTTAGTAAAGTCAATAGTTTGCTTCTCTTGATAAGAATATAATCCTTGAATAGTAAGCTTTACTGGGATCATTGCTCACCCTCCTCTGCTAATATCTCAGTAAAAAGTTTCATAATCTCTTCATTAGGTTCCTGCCCCTTTTTATGCCGAAAGTAATCTATAAATAATTCTTCTATGTTTTTGGTCAGGTCGATACTCTTTTTATTTCCAGTCACCATATCTGAAGTGTTTTTAACTTCAGGAATAATAGCCACGATTCCATTGTGAGCCGCACTCAATTGTTTCCGTTCCTGGGCGGTGAGGTAGGTGTCGGTCACCATCGTCAGTTCAACCAAGCAATCAGGGTTTTCGATCAGCCATTGGAGCGCTTCGTCCATTCCTTCGGCACGTTTACGAAGCAATTTTTTGCCTTTAATAAGTTCAACTTCTGAAACTGTTACCGCTTTCCCGGGTTTTGCATCAATTAATAACACATACTTTTTCTGGTTGGCTTCGGCAAAGCTGTACGACAGCGGACTGCCACTGTAATAAACCGAACCAGGTTCCGAATCAACCCGGTGCATACGGTGCAAATGACCAATAGCCGTATATTGAATCTGTGATGGAATGTTTTCGGTATGAATAACCTGTGCACCACCCACATGCAAAATTGGTTTTTCATCGGCAGGTTCTTCTGGCAATTCATCGCCTTTCTTTACAACAAAAAGATGAGTAACCAGCAGATTGACACCTTTATTATTGCAGTATTTAGCAGCAAGCTCACCCCATTTCTCCTGAAGGACAGTTCTCAATTCTTCATCACTATTTTCATGTCCCAAATAAGTTTTCAGGCGGAACTCGTTGGCATACGGTGTTAACAACAGGCGCAAAGGAAAATCGATTCCAGAAAGCTTCATTTCCAAAAAACCTTCTTCACTGTGCAAAACGTTCAATCCTGATTCTAATTCGAACTGCGGAACCACTGAATTGGGATACCCGGCAAAAATAATTCCGCACTCGCGAGCGAGCGGGTCGGGCGCTTCAATACGGTCGGGCGAATCGTGGTTTCCCGCAATGGCAATTACCGGGCGGCGACCATTAGAGGACAAGCGTTTCAGCGTCTTGTAAAACAAATCGACAGCTTCTGTTGGCGGATTGAAAGTATCGAACAAATCGCCGGCTACCAAAACGGCGTCAACCTGTTCTCGCTCTGCAATTTCACAGATTTCCTGTAAAACAGCTTGCTGTTCTTCTATTCTGGAAAAATCTTCGAGCCGTTTACCGAGGTGCCAGTCGGAAGTATGGAGGAGCTTCATGGAGTGATGAATGATGATTTATGATTTATTATTTTCTGGATTCTTCTCTCACTGTTTTAAACTCTGAATCCGAATTCCATTTAGGCCATTCGGTTGAATTAGCCAGATTGGTACCCACGTGATAAAGCAGTTTGGCATCTTCAACAATTCCGCTCAGATCGTCGGTCTTTGGATGGTATTCGTCAAACGGACTGTGGTAGGTTTCTTTCCAATAGCGGTCAACCTGTTTCATGGTTTCTTCCTTTCCTAATTTCTCAGCATCAACATAACCCTTGGCATAAATGGCCGGAACACCCAGTTTCACCAATGGAAACTGATCGGAGCGGAAAAACATGCCATTATCCGGATTTGGATCAGGTGCGATGTACCTTCCCTGTTTTTCGGCTTCGCTCCTCACCCACTCGTCCAATTCCGATTGTCCGGAACCAGTGAGCATCACATCTTTGAATTTACCCATAAACAGCATCACATCGGTATTGATTACAGCAACGGTTTTCGCCATTGGGAAAAACGGATGTTCGGCATAATAGCCAGAACCCAACAAACCTGATTCCTCACTTGTGACCGAAAGAAACAATACCGAACGTTCAGGCGTTGGTGCCGCTTTGAATCCACGGGCAATTTCAAGCATCCAGGCTACTGCACTTGCATTGTCGGTTGCGCCATTGTAAATACTATCGCCTTTTACCGGAATTCCCACGCCCAAATGATCCCAGTGTGCCGCATAAACCACCACTTCGTCGGGTCGTTTACTTCCGCGTATCAATCCGCAAACGTTTTTGGAAGTCTTGGTTTCGAAAGTACTCTTCATCCAACCCGAAACTTTTACAGGTAAGGTGACCGGTTTAAAGTCTTTCTGTATCGCCAGCTTTTTGGCATCCTGAAAACTCATTCCGCAAGTCGAAAATAACTGTTCAGCAGCCATTTGCGAAATCCAGCCTTCGAAAGCACATCGATCCTGATATCCATTTTCAGGCTTCAGGTATAATTTTGTGGTTTCTCCATTGTTGCTCACCACCTTCCACGGATAACCGGCTGGCCCCGTTTCATGTATAATCAGGCAGCCTTTTGCTCCACGACGGGCAGCTTCCTCAAATTTATAGGTCCAGCGGCCATAATAAGTCATGGTATTTCCTTTAAAATAAGTGTCGTTTGTTCCGTAACCCGGATCGTTCACAAAAACCAGGATGGTTTTGCCTTTCAGATCCATTCCCTGAAAATCGTCGCGACCATATTCAGGAGCAGTTATGCCAAAACCTGCAAAAACGAGCTCCGATTGGTCAAGCGACTGTTCAGCTTCCATCTTTCGCGAAAAAGTCACATAATCGGTCATCTTCTGAAATTTCAACGGTCCTTTTGGCGTCTCGAAATCAAGCGTATTAGAGATTTTAGAGTGTACTGCCAACAAAGGTACTTCCTGAAAAAAGCTCCCGTCGTTAGCTGGCTCTAAACCAATTTCCTTCATTTGACCGGCAATGTAATCAACGGTTATTCCTTCAGTTGCCGACAAAGGCATTCGACCAAGATAACGGTCAGATGATAATTCGGCGATGTGTTTTTCGATGTTTTTATATTGAATAGCATCCTCTCCGGAATTTGGTTTTAGGGAAGAACACGATACGGATAAAAGAGCTAACATTAAGATATTAAATGCTTTCATAAACGGCTTTTGGGTTGAAACGAGAAATTTACCAAGTCTTTGTAAAGTCACTAAAGTTAATTGATTATCCAAAACATATTCAGCTAAAATGAAAAAAGGCCGCTGTTCGTCTGAACCAGCGGCCTTCTCCATTTATTTTCAGGACTATTTCTTCACTTCCCAGGCACAGCGCACCGGAGAAACAATTTTGTCTTGCTTTTTCAATTCATTCATGGCCTTTTCAACCACTTTTTTATCCAGTCCTGCTAATTCAGCAATTTCGCCAGCTTTTAAAGGTTTGGGCGACGCCGACATCACTGCGAATACTTTTTCTACGCTCATATTTTCAAGTTAAAAGTTAAAAGTACAAAGTTAAAACGAACTAAAAACGTGCTTCAACCACTTTCCAGTCCATAATTTTCCAGAAATCGGCAATGTAAGCCGGACGGAGATTTTGTTTGTCGAGGTAATAAGCGTGTTCCCAAACATCGCAGGTTAAAAGTGGAGTTAATCCGTCGCGAACCGGGCAGCCTGCGTTGCTCGACTGAACGATACTTAGTTTTCCGGCAGCATCTTTAACCAACCAGGCCCAACCTGAACCGAACTGAGTAGCAGCAGCTTTATTGAAGGCTTCCTTAAAAGCATCAAGCGATCCAAAAGTAGTTTCGATTGCAGTTTTCAATGCTCCTGAAGGCTCTGTTGCCGGTGTTGCAGAAAATTGTTCGAAGTAAAAAGTGTGATTAAAAACCTGGGCTCCGTTATTGAATATTCCACCTTCGGCTTTTTTGATGATGGTTTCCAAATTGGCATTCTCGAATTCTGTTCCAACAATCAGGTTATTCAGGTTGGTAACGTAAGCCTGATGGTGCTTGCCATGATGAAATTCAAGTGTTCTGGCGCTAATGAATGGTTCAAGCGCATCAATTGCATAGGGTAAAGCGGGTAATGTAAAACTCATTTTAGTTATCTTTTTGGTTAAACAATGACTCTTTGTTTTTTCAGTTAAGATAACAGAAACGAGAATTAAAAGGTTTGCTAAATCAGCAATTCAGGAGTAATTTAGATTGGTTCTGAATAAGGGAGACCAATCCTTCTGAAATCCAATTCAAACCTGCATTGCAGAAAAAATCGTTGTTTAATCACTTTATTCACTGGGAAAATACTCCGTTTTACAATACATAACATTAATATCCACAAATTAGAAAAGATCACGTCTATCCTTTTGAACACCAAATATGAAAAATTAGAACTCGTTTATTCTCTATTCCAAAATAAGAAATCATTAGGATCATTATATATCCAACACACAACATATCAACTCACTAAAGAAGCAACGAGATCATATTATATTTATTTTTTCACTAACTTTCGTAAAGAAATTTACGACTTGAATAGTTAAAAAGAATAACCAATTTATGAAGAAGATAAGTTGCATATAGAGTAACAAGCATTTAATTAATACTTTATAATAATTTTAATAATTTATACCTTGAATTATGAAAACACTATTTTCAATTATTGCTTTTTTATTTTTAGGAGTAACCCAAGCCTCTGCTCAAGTAACTATAAGCATAACACAACCTTCTTCAGGAGCGCAAGTTCAAATGCTAAATAATACAATACGTGTAACTACTTCTCCTGCACTTCCAGTAGGACAATGTATCGTTGTATTTGTACAAGACCCAAATGGTAACTGGTGGCCAAATATTAATGTTAATCCAAATACAAGCAGGACGCAATGGGAAGTTACTGGAGTACAATTTGGTGCGGCTCCAGATAAAAATAATACATTCAACATACAAGCTGTAATTATGAACAGTAATATTCGGACTCAAGGATTAGGTATTCAACGGAATATCGATGGAGGCTCTTATAGTACGGAAAACTATAATTTAATTAACAGTAATCATTCATCTATCATTGGTGTAATAAGAAAGTGATAAAATTAGCACAATGATTACAGCAAATAATCTTAAATATAATATTTTCAAGCAAGATCTTTTCAAAATATTAGTGTCCTTTCTACTTCTATCATGTGTGGGAGGTGGGTTGACAAGTTACTGGCAAAATAAACAATCCTTTTATCAAGCTCAAATCGAGCAACAAAAATACGAAAGAGAGTATGCCACCACCCTGTTTGAGGAAATTAGCAAGCTAATGGAAAAACAACTGTCGGATTTTAAGATGATAATAATTGATTCAGCATTAATATCAAAATGTAAGGCCGATTATCTCATCTGGAATGAAAATAATACACGATTAAGAGCTCTTACTAAAAAGTATTTTGGAGAATCTGCCTCTGGGTCATTTATTTTTATCGATAGTCAATTTAAGACACTTTTTGAAGCTATAAAACTAGGAAAAGGCGTTAATTCAGATTCGGATCTTGGAACAAAAGTGTATAGCTTGGAATTGGAAATCTATAAGTTTAATGAGCAACTAATTGCAGATTTACTAAGCGAGAATGTTGGTAATTCAAGAAGTGAAACAAACCAATAATAAGTATAAAAACAAAACCGCCCGGTACCTCTGTACCGGGCGGAAAAAAACCAAAAATCAACTAACCTTTAAACCGTCGGGCGACTTCGTCCCAATTAACCACGTTGAAAAAGGCATCAACATAATCAGGCCTCCGGTTTTGATACTTCAGGTAATACGCGTGTTCCCACACATCGGCCCCAAGTACCGGAATCCCTTTTACTTCAGCCAGATCCATTAACGGGTTATCCTGATTTGGTGTTGACGAAATCACCAAACTATCACCCTGCTTTACCAGCCATGCCCAACCGGACCCAAACCGGGTAAGGGCTGCTTTGGTAAAAGCTTCTTTAAAATTTTGAAATGTGCCAAACGAATTGTCTATCGCTTTTTTCAGATCACCTTCAGGAGTCTTTGCACCACCCGGAGCCATTACGTCCCAATACAGATTGTGATTGTAAAAACCTCCGCCGTTGTTGCGAACAGCAATTGGCTGACCCGATATATTAGCCAAAATTTTCTCTATTGTTTTCCCTTCAAATTCAGTTTCCTGCAATGCTGCGTTCAGGTTTGTTGTATAGGCAGCATGATGCTTGTCGTGATGAATTTCCATTGTTTGCGCATCAATATATGGTTCGAGCGCGTCGTATGCGTATGGTAACTTTTGTAATTCGAATGCCATGTTTGTTTTAATTTTAAAGATTAAAGACTCTTTTATCTTCTATACAAACATAGCACCTATTTAAATTGTTTCCAAATAAGAAGGCTTTTTTTTACTCAATATTTTATTATTGAGATAAACAGCAAAAAATGTCCGTGGAAAGTTAATGAAATAAAATCCGGGTGTCTGCAAAATACAATATTTCAAAATATGTATTAGACTTCACCTTAGCTCACCTGTATCGCCCGTATCTACGACAATACCGAAATATAAGTATAAACTATACAGAATCAGTTAAATAAGTATGCTTAAAGAATGGCATAACAATCAACACTCTTCTATGCAAGAGCCCTAACCTTGGCTATTTGCTTTTCCTCCAGAAGCATGACTTCGTCTCTTTCAATGTTTGCATAAAGACTACAATTCATGGAATCAATTCGAACCAACAATCTCGATTGGCCTAAAATATTGATAACCTCACCTTTAATCCCTTTAAAAGAACCGTGTAAAACTTCAACCAAAACGCCACGTTGAATCCGCTCATGAGAAACGGTAACTTCATACTCACTTTGAGCAAGAAACATTTTAATATTATTAATCTGGGTTTCAGGAATGGATTGAGCCCTACCTCCAAAACTAACATAGCAAACGGCTCCGTTGGTATTTAATACGGTAAAAAATTCCTTGTAACTAACCTTTACGAATATATAACACTTAAACAATGGCTCTTCTACCCACTTCTTTCTATCACTCCAATATTTCAGGACCTTTCGCATGGGTAAATAACACTCGATATTCTTCTCTTGCAAATTGTCGAAAAGCTTCTTTTCTGAATTGGCTCTGGCATAAACTGCATACCATTGATAATTTGATTTTTCTAACATCCTAATTCGTGTTTATTATTTGAAGTCATTGTTTCTTAAAATTCTAATTTCATTTAGAATTTATTCAGAAGCTGGCAGCAAAAATTAGATGTCAAATAATTCATATATACCTGATATCTAATAGTTAAAGAACGTCACAGTGCATCTAATAAGATTTAATACTCTTTTATCTTTTATTCAAAAATACCACTTAATTAGAATTTTTACAACTTTTAACAGAAAATTTAACATTAGAATATTCTATGGGTCATAGATTTAATAGATGAGCAGATTAAACAAGATCGTTGATTCTTTGCTGTGAGGAGTTTGGCTAAAATTCAGGTGCGCAATAGTTTGCAAGAATCCAACAAAAAGCAAATTGCGTTTGTTAACTTATTGTAAACAAATACAGACTAGCTGATATGTATAAAAGGAGGAATACTTGATAACCAAGACTTGGCAAGAAAATAAGGAATTATAAAAACAGCTCCCATTAAAAAAGTTAGCTACCGAGATTTAAATTTACCTGAGATGTAAAAGATAAAAAAGTTTGCCTAATACGTAAAACTGCTTCCCCCTAAAAACTCCCTGATAAGTGAAGTTGGCGGAATTTCAAGATCGTCGATCGTTTTAAAGTAGGATAAAAACTTAAGCAAACGGATGCTTTCACTGAATTCAGACTGACTTTCAGGAACCGCCTTTAGAAGTGGTTCAACGTACTTTTTGAGCACCGCCAGCTCGTAAATCAATGCCGAATTAAACATGATATCGGCATTCTCCTGGTACGGAAAAATATTTTTGTCTTCGCCGGCACGAACACTTGGCCAACGACGAATCGTATCCTGAGCCGAGTAGCTCCTATATTTGCTATCGCGTATCATTCTTCGGATCAAACGATTGTCGGTAGTTGAAATGTGATTTTGATCGTCGATTGAAATCTGGGTAAGGGCCGAAATAAATATTTTAAATGTATTGTGGGCAGCAATGTGCGGAACCAAATCAGGGTTCATTCCATGAATTCCCTCAACAATTAAAATACTACCCGGAACTAATTGCAATTTTTTGCCTGAAGGAAACTTTTGGCCTACCGCAAAATTGAATTTTGGCAATTCAACAATCTCATCGTTGAAAAGCTGATTCAACTGATAGTTAAAAAACTCGATATCAATGGCTTCAATAGCTTCAAAATCGTATTCACCTTTCTCATCCTTAGGCGTTTTTTCACGATCAACAAAATAGTCATCCAACGAAATCATGGTCGGCTTCAGTCCGTTCACGGCCAGTTGCACCATCAACCGCTTGCTGAAAGTTGTTTTCCCCGAAGCAGAAGGTCCGGCGATTAATACAATCTTTACTTTATCTCTCTGAGCATTGATTAAATTGGCAATTTCTGCTATTTTTTTCTCATGCAGAGCTTCTGATATTTTAATGATGTCGCCACTTGTTCCATTCAAAGTGTTTTCATTAAGGTTGGCCACATTGGGTACATTTAAAATTTCAGCCCAATCTTTATGCTCCTGAAAAACTCCAAACAACTTATCGTTCTTCGAATAGGGCTGAATCTCGCTGAAATTAACCGGATTTGGAATACGAAGAAGCAGACCGTCGTAATACGAAACAAGGTCGAAAACCTGCAAATAACCGGTTGAAGGAACCTGATGCCCAAAGAAATAATTGGCCTGTTTGCCCATAAAATAAATGTAGGTGAAGAGTGCTCCTTGTTGTTCGAATAGTTTTGCTTTGTACCGCAAGTTCTGATTCCTGCATATTTCAACAGCCTCTTCAGTGGGCAAACCAACTTTCTCAAACGGAATATCGCGATCAACCAACAGCTGCATTTCACTTTTAATGGCAAATACGTCCGAATCGGTTATTGGACGCTCCAATCCTGCTAATTCGCAATAATATCCACGCGAAATACCGTGCATCATTTTTAATTTCACCTCAGGGAAAACTTCGCGAACGGCCGCAAATAAAACGAAAAACAGCGAACGCACATACAAACGCATTCCGTCTGGATGTGAATAATCGATGAATTCTACTTTTTTATTTTTTACAAATACAAATGAAAGTTCTTTCACTCTGTTATTTACCAATGCACCTATAATCGGGTTTTCGAGATCAACGTTAAAATCGTCTTTTATTTCCATCAGGCTAATGCCAAGAGGATATTTTCTTTTTTCGCCCGTGTTGACGCAATAGATATCAATTGTATTCATTCGTATATAATTTGTTTTTTAATTGTCGAATGGAATTCGCATGATTTGGAAATATTTATTTTGATTGGTGTTTGTTTCAATCATGCTCATTTCATATTGGTTAAGTTTCAATGTTCAATATCCAAAACAGGGCTAAAGTCTCATTTCCTGTTTCAGGTATTTTGCCGTAAATGATTCTTCGTTCTTTATAATTTCTTCCGGAGTGCCAAAACAAACCACTCTACCACCCTCTTTTCCGCCTTCGGGGCCAATGTCTATCACATGATCAGCCACTTTTATTACGTCCATGTTGTGTTCGATCACCACTACTGTATTTCCCCTGTCAACCAGCTTATTCAGTACTTCAAGCAAAACGCGGATATCTTCAAAATGAAGCCCGGTTGTTGGTTCATCGAGAATATACATGGTTTGGCCAGTGTCCTTTTTTGCCAGCTCGGTAGCCAGTTTTACCCGTTGCGACTCTCCACCCGAAAGCGTGGTTGACGACTGTCCCAAAGTAATGTATCCCAAACCTACATCCTGAATAGTCTTTAATTTATGGACGATCGACGGAATGTGCTCGAAAAACTCGACTCCCTGATTGATGGTCATATCCAGCACATCGCCTATGGATTTGCCTTTATAGCGAACTTCCAGTGTCTCGCGGTTGTACCGGCGACCATTACAGGTATCGCAATGTACATAAACATCGGGAAGAAAATTCATTTCAATCTGTTTCAATCCCCCACCCTGGCAATCTTCGCAGCGTCCGCCTTTTACATTAAACGAAAACCTGCCAGGCTGATAAGCCCTTATTTTAGCTTCGGGCAACTGGGCGAACAAGTTTCGGATATCCGAAAATACGCCGGTATAGGTCACCGGATTACTTCGTGGAGTGCGCCCAAGCGGTGACTGATCGACCTGAACGACCTTATCGATGTGATTGAGTCCGGTTATTTCGGTATATGGAAGCGGGTCTTTCACCGATCCATAGAAATGCTGGCTCAAAATGGGTTGCAAAGTTGAATTAATCAGGCTGGATTTGCCGCTCCCGGAAACACCAGTGACGCAAATCATTTTTCCCAAAGGAAAATCGACTGACACATTTTTCAGGTTATTGCCAGTGCAACCTTTCAGCGATAGAATTTTGCCATTTCCCTTTCGCCGTTTCTCCGGAATCGCGATTTGCGCTTCGCCCAACAAATATTTAGAGGTCAAAGTTCCGGCATTCAGGATTTGTTGAGGTGTGCCTGCTGCAACCACATGACCGCCATGAATACCAGCAAAAGGCCCCATATCGATCACATAATCGGCATTCATCATCATGTCTTTATCGTGCTCAACCACAATAACAGAGTTGCCGGTATCGCGCAATTGCTCCAACGAATTAATGAGCCGGAGGTTATCGCGGTGATGCAAGCCAATGCTCGGTTCGTCGAGAATGTAAAGCACATTCACCAGTTGCGAACCAATTTGGGTTGCCAGCCTGATGCGCTGCGTTTCGCCTCCGGATAAAGTTCGCGAAGTACGGTCGAGTGACAAATATTTCAGGCCAACATCCAGCAGAAACCGAATACGGTCGCGGATTTCCTTGATGACTTCAACTGCGATTTTCCGCTGCCGGTCACTCAAACGGTCTTCCAGATTGTCGAGCCATTCATTCAGTTCCGAAATATCGAGCTTTGCCAGCTCCGATATGTTTTTATTATCGATCCTGAAATAAAGCGACTCTTTCTTCAACCGTTGTCCATCACATTCAGGACATGCCGTTTCGCGTACAAACTGGTTGGCCCATTTCTGCGCCTTCTGCGAAGGATTGTCGTCTTTCTGCGCGTCAATGTATTTAATCACCCCTTCGTAAGTCATCATGTAATTCATGGAAACTCCGAGTGGCGAATTTTTGAGCTGAATCCGTTCGTTGGTGCCGAACAAAATGGCATTTAACCCATCTTCAGGAATATCTTTGATTGGCGTTTTCAGGTTAAACCCAAACATTTCACCCAAAGCTTCGATCTGCCAGAATACCAACGTATTTTTGTGCGCCCCAAGTGGTGCAATCCCTCCGTTTTGAATGCTCTTTGTATTATCCGGAACAATTTTTTCGAGGTCGATTTCGCTGATCATCCCTAGCCCGTTACATTTGGGGCAGGCTCCTTGCGGCGAATTGAACGAAAAATTATGTGGGGCTGGTTCGTTGTATGAAATACCGGTTGTGGGGCACATCAACTGCCTGCTGTAATATTTGGCAACCTGACTGTCGTGATCGAGAATCATACAAATCCCATGACCGTTTTTCATCGCTATTTGCAGCGAATCGTGCAGCCTCTTATCGCTGGCTTCATCAACCAGTAAACGGTCGATCACAATTTCGATGAAGTGATTCTTGTACCGATCGAGCCGCATGGCAGCTTTTAATTCGGTGACGACACCATCGATACGTGCATTCAGAAAACCCTTTTTCAAAATTTGCTCGAACAACTCACGATAATGTCCCTTGCGGCCTTTTACTACAGGTGCAAGTATCAAAATTCGCTTCCCGGCAAACGAAGATTTGATCAGGTTCAAAATCTGATCGTCGGTGTATTTCACCATTTTTTCGCCGGTATTGTACGAAAAGGCTTCTCCGGCACGGGCATACAACAACCGGAAAAAGTCGTAAATTTCGGTAACCGTTCCGACCGTTGATCTTGGATTTTTATTGGTGGTTTTTTGCTCAATGGCAATTACAGGGCTCAACCCGGTAATCAGGTCAACATCGGGGCGTTCCATGTTGCCCAAAAAAGAGCGTGCATAAGCCGAAAATGTTTCGATGTACCGACGTTGCCCTTCAGCATAAATAGTATCGAAGGCCAGCGACGACTTACCGCTCCCGCTTAATCCGGTAATAACCGTTAATTTATTTCGGGGAATTTCGACATTTACATTTTGTAAATTGTGAACGCGAGCCCCATGAACCACAATCATGCCTTCTTCTTCGGTCAGATTTTCCGGAGTATGAATATTTTCTGCTATCTGCATTTTATCATTATGAGACTGTAATTATCAAATCGAAACTAAAAATAGGGAAAGGTGACTACTTTGTCCGGAAACCTTTTTCAGGAATCTTCAAAATATAGGTTGTTTTGGTCGGATTCTTCAGAAAAGTTTCCCTCAGCCAGGGATTAAACATTTTCAGGATTTTATAATTGATTCCTTTATTGATGGCCCAGGCAGCGAGGTCGGCTATTGAACCTTTCACCTCAACGTTTTTTGTTTCAATAACCGGATAAAGGTCTTTCTTATCCATCTTGAAACCATATTCTTCAGGATCTTCCATCACCATTTTGAGCGCCAGTATGCGAAATACATAACGGGTTGTTTCTTCAACAAAAAGCAAATCGTAGTAACTTTTAACCTTTTGCTGGGCAATTTTCTGATCGAGTCCAGCCCGTCCGCCATTGTACGAGGCGGCAACCAGCGCCCAGCTTCCGTATTTCTGGTAAGCCGATTTAAACATGCGACAGGCAACTTCTGTGGATTTTTCGATGTGGTAACGCTCATCAACTTCAGCATTGACCTGCAAACCATTCTCTTTTGCGGTTGATTCGAGCAACTGCCATAAACCAGCTGCTTTGGCTGGCGACAACGCGCGAACATCGAATCCACTCTCGGCAACACTCAGGTATTTAAAATCTTCAGGAATACCATTAGCTTTGAGAATAGGCTCTATGATTGAAAAATAGCGCGGCATATTTTTGATGTACCGGATGGTTTGCGAATGAAAATAAACGGTCGACAGCAATTCGCGGTCGAGATTTTCGCGCACATCGAAATAATCCATGGGTACATCTTCTCCGGCAAATTTGAGTTTTTCAGGAAGTTTAACCGGAGTAAATAAATGTGTCCCAAGCGAATCAGGCAGCTGACTTTTCGAATTTGAACAGGCGCCCAATGGCAAAAGAAACAAAACCGGAAGCGCTTTAATTAGTCGGGAGAACCGACGGGAGATATAGAAATTCATATACAGATTTTCAAAATTTGACAATTTGCAAAAATAGCGGTTTTAATTTCCTCAGTCAACAAAGTTTGATTTTTATTAAAAACAAAAAGCCAGACGAAACAAATCGTCTGGCTTTTTTATGAGAGGATACCACAGAGTTCAACAGTTGCCCACGTATTGCGGACTAATTATATTTTATTCACTACAGGAATTGTGCCAAATTTTCTATATTCTGATTTTTTGTGTATTGTTCAACAAAAATCCTTTAATCGGCGTAAAACTTTACTACTGGAATAAACCCAATTTGTTTTATATTCTGAATATTTGAATAATCGTAAAGCATAAATCCTTTTTCGCCGATCATAAACAGGTAATTATTCATTGGAATTACATCGTAAGCATTGATGGACGGAAAAGTTGCAATCTGAAGAATAGACAATGGATCGGCTGCATTATAAACTTTCAGGCCAGCATCGCCATCGCAGAGAAACAACAAATCACCATCAATTCCTAATCCTTGCGGACCATACATCGGATACGATTTTAATAACGTGAATTTTGTATAACTATTGCTCATTTTTACCACATCCAATTGATTGAGTATCCCACCTCGACACGTTGAGCCTCCTTTCAAAGTTATAAATGCCAAATCGCCTTTGATAACCACCGGGTCACATGATGTCATGTGGGTGAAATTCCCAATCTGAACCGGCCTTTCTGGAACTTCAAGCGACAAAACGATCAATCCGCTTTGAGTTCCCAAAAACAGGTGGTTGTCGGTGATGAAAATGGTTTCAGCATTCCAGTTCACATAACCGGTATTCAACAAAGTAACTTGTGAGTTCGAATTCAACTTAAAAGTTAGTAAACTGCTCTGATTCACGATATATAAAAAGTCTTTATACAAGCCAAACCGCGCCATGCTGCCGCCAACACCGTATGTTGACCCGGTAGCTCCGGAAGAAGAACTAATTCCTGTCGCGTAGTTTTTATCCATTGTAAGACTCTCGTAACGGTAATAGGTTGGATAATAGCGCTGCTCCAGTTCCTGACGTACACTTTTTACTTCCCACCCGGTTACCACACCTTTCGTTTCATCTAAGCGGGCAACTGGATATTTGATATCATATGATGGCAAAGTGTACGGAAAAATCTTCTCAATCCGACCAACTTCTTTAATCGCTGAAAAGCTGGAAACATCGATCGAAACCAGATCTATATAACTGTCGGCATATAGAATATTGTCTTTAATGGCAATATCAACGTTCCCCGGAATTTCAATAAAACCTTTATTCTGAGGGCTACTCGGATTGCTCACATCGTACACATGTACACCTTTCATTTTCTCGTTGATGAAAATGAAATTATCCTTGAAATAGATTTTCCCCGGATTATTCATTTCACGCGCAGCGGTCATTTTTACAGCCGAGCGCAAATCGGTATAACTCAGGTAAACAGGGGCATTAGCTGTAAAGGTTTCAAAAACCTTGTCGGTGCAGGCCGATGTAAAAGCCAATATGATAACCAAAGTTGAAAAAATATATTTAGTTTGTTTCATGGCTGTAATTAATTGAAAATGAATCCGATTTTAAGTGAAAGACGCGAGTAGTTGGTTTCGAGCTTATATCCATTTTCTCCTGAATAATTTAATTGATGGTAACGATATCCAAAAGCAAAAAACCATCCAAAGTTCTCCGATGAAAATCGTTGAAATCCAATGGACGGATTGATCATGAAACCTCCTTCAGCATTTAGTTTTTCGGTTGTAGACGGATAAGAATAATATGAAGAGCTTGCATAATAAAGATCCCTGTAGTGCTGCCGATTTCCATCTTCGAGTGCGACTTCATATCCTGCCTGCAAATTGAAAAAAGGAGTAAACTTCGTATCACGGAATTTATACTGAAATTGCCCAAAAACAGGCATGTATGACTCGTCGAAGAACTCGGCTCCCAACCCTGCACCGAGATAGAATTTATCGTAAACCCTGAAATTTAACGAGCTCGTAAACGAAAACGGTGCCGATTGGTTATTGCCCGAGTTACCCAACAGGACACCAAGGGAGGTGTCAAAAAAATAATCTTTCGACAAGCCATTCGCCCCCTGGATTTTCGATTGCAGGGCATACTTAGAAACGCTGTCAACATCAGTCGTTTTAAAAACCCATTCATTCCCGGCTGAGTTGATTTTCACGATATCAAGATCATGAGTGATCAATTGTCCTTTTATAACACCACCCGATTTGAGATAAACGATGTCCTTTTTACCTTTCTGGGCAAAAGCCGGCAACAGGAATAATCCGGCCAGAATCAGAATGAGAATTTTCTTCATGTCGTTTTGGTTTTTTATGTTTTTGCACTTTACCAACCGCCCACAAACAAATCCGGACTGTTGGTCTGCAATCAAGATGAGTTGATTGAACAAAAGGTTGCGCGGGGGAACAAGAATTTCGGCTTCGACAAGCTCAGCCACCAACAAATAGAATTAAAACTCGTAGCTCAATCCGGTGAAAACGCCAATAGTATAGGGCTTGTAGGTAAGCGAAGAGTTGCTATTAAGTGAATTGAGGTAATATTTTATGCGCGGTTCAACATTCAGGTAAATGCGTTTTGATAAGCCATATTTAAAGCCCAATCCAAATGTTCCGCTGTAATTCAGAGACTCCATATCTTTGGTGCTGCCAACCAGGCTTTTACCGTTACTGCTTTCCATATAGGTATTGTTTCCGATCAGTACATTTGAGCTGAATCCGCCAAGCATCTCTACATCAAACCTCGAATCTAAAATTGTGTACCGCAAGTACAGCGGAATTTCGATGTATTCAAAACTCTGAACAAAACTGGCTTCCGAAACGATTGCTGCTGCTGCGAGCGATTTGTCTTCGAGATTGGCGCCAAGCACTATCCCTGAAGGAACTCCACTAAATTCAATGACTCCGGCAGTGCTGTTCATCATCATTTTATTATTGCTGGCATTGATGCTTACATTGGTATTAAAATATTCCGATCCTTTATCGGCACCTGAAAACATGTAATCTTTTCCTGCTGAATACGTTGAGTTTCCTGATTTCTGCCCCAATCCGGAATAATAAACTCCACTTTGCAGACTCCAGCGTTTCCCTTTTTTAAATTCCACTGAAATTCCGCCACCAAGATCAACCGAATTCGACGAAGCGTTGAGCATATTGCTTGCGTACGTTTTCGATTGGTTTCCCCGCGAAACATTGTATTCGGGCGAAACCTGGGCGCCAACCATCCAGCGGGCTTTTTCGTCCGACTTATTTTCGGTAGCAAGCAGTTGCTTATTTTGCTCCATAATCTGCTGATCGATCGATTTCTGAATCAGTTCCGAAGAGTTATTCCGGTTCTTTTTCTCCTGAAGTGCATATACGTTTTCGCTCTCAGGCATTAATATCCGGTAAAGGCTCTTCAACGGTTTCATCAGCAACGATTCATTGTTTGAGGTAACCGGAGCAGATTCGGCAACCAAAGCAGTTGTTTCAGATTTCAAGCTTCGGGCTGTGGAATTGGAATTGTTATTTTTGTTCAAAGAACTGGCTTCGTTGCTGGCAACCTGTAAGCTCTCCGGCCTAGTTTGGCCGTCCGGCGTTTCTTGTTTTTCCTTAATTTTAGCTTCAGACGGCTTTTCAGGAGCTGAACTCTGGCCAACAATAACAGGCTGTTTCATTTCCTGAAAATCGCTGTTATTCAACTGCCAACCGGCAATAAATGCCAACACCAGGGCAGCAGCAACTCCGGCCACTCTCCAAAAAACCAATTTTCTTTTCCGACGGGCATCTGCTACACCCGAAAGGATATTCTCCAGCAAATAAGCAGGCGGTTCCTGCTCATAATTCAGGAGCTTGTCACGAAACAATTCATCCAAATTCTTATCCTTCTTCATGCCGTGTAATTATTTTTGGCATTCAACTCACCAAAGTTCTCGTGAACTTTTTTCTTCAATATTTCTCTGGCACGTGCCAGATTCGATTTAGAGGTTCCCTGCGTGATCGACATTTCGCTGGCAATTTCCTGATGCGACATTCCTTCGATCACATAAAGGTTAAAAACCAATTGATAGCGCGGAGGCAACTGCTGAATCAGTTTCATCAGATCGTCAGCCGAAATTTTAGCAATCACATCGTCCGAATAATTGACTGAATCATAAACCGCCACATCTTCAACCGGGTACATTAAATGCTGTTTCCTGATCTTTTCAAGCGACACATTGATCATGATCCGGCGAATCCACCCTTCCAAAGAACCATCATTGCGGAAAGACTTCAGGTTGGTAAAAACCTTGATAAATCCTTCCTGTAAATTATCTTCAGCCTCAGTTGAATCTTTGGCATACCTCAGGCACACCCCAAACATTTTCGGGGCAAACTGTCGATATAGTTTTGCCATAGCTTTCTGGTCACCGGCAATACAATCGGATATGATTGGTTTAAAATCTTCCAAATCCATTGATTAATCTGATCACCCAAAATTAACGGAATTAAACCGATTTAGAACTGCTGTTTCAATCCCGTTTCTAATAATCTGTCATTTATCCACTGCCATTCATTGCCCAGTTTCAACAAAATCAGGAGATTATTTCCCCTAAGATGAATCAAGCCCGGGTTTAGTTGCGTCATTCCGAATATTTTTTCTGTTTACTGATTATTTATCTTTAAGGTTTATTTCATACAGGCAACGCAACCATGATCCGTTACAATTCGTCTTATCTCAAAAAAGCAAATGTTATGAAACGATTTCTTTCTTTTTTGGCAATGGCATTGCTTGTTATGGGCTGTAAAAACGATGTGGATACGCCAGCAATTACCGATTTAACTCCGACCGAAAAATCAGCAAAAATTATTGCAGCCGACAACCAATTCGGATTCGAAATTTTTCAAAAGGTGAATGCTTCGCTCGGCGAACCGAAGAATGCAATGATTTCGCCCATGAGCATTTCGCTCGCGTTGGCTATGGTGTATAACGGAACCGATGGCGACACCAAAAAGCAAATGGAAGATATGCTGCACAAATCAGGTCTGACCCCGGATGACATCAACCAAAGCTATAAAGAATTGGTTGCGGCACTAACGAGCCACGACCCGAAGGTTGAACTAGCCATTTCGAATGCGATTTTTTACCGGAATACGTTCAGTGTAAAAAACGATTTTATAACCACCAATCAGAATTATTATCAGGCCGAAGTGGCCGGGCTCGACTTTACAAAAACCACAGAGACCCTGAATAGGGTGAACGGTTGGGTGAATACCAAAACTAAAGGTAAAATCGATAAAATCATCGAAAAGGTCAATCCTGAAGATATCATGTATTTGCTGAATGCCATATATTTTAACGGCGAATGGAAATATAGGTTCGATCCGAAAGAAACAACCGACATGCCGTTTACAAAAGAAGATAAACAGGTGGTTCAAGTTCCAACCATGACAATCGAGAATCCATACAATTATTACAGCCATCAAAACTTCCAAATGCTCGAAATGCCTTACGGGAGCGGAAAGTATTCGATGCTGATTTTTCTTCCTGCTTCGGGAAAGAATACAAATCATGTAATTTCATCGCTTACTGCAGAAAATGTAAACGATTGGCTGTCGAAAATGACCGAACAGAAGAAAAAAGTGTATCTGCCCAAATTCGAATTTAAGTTTGACGACAGCCTGGTTGACGAATTACAAGCTCTGGGAATGACTGATGCATTTAACGATGCCAAAGCGAACCTGAGCGGGATTTCGGATGCTGCCAAGTTACTTATTTCGGAAGTTATGCACAAATCGTACATTAAAGTTGATGAACGAGGAACCGAGGCTGCTGCTGTTACAGGCATTACCGTCGGGGTAACTTCCATTGGACCAGACAATAGCTTTAGGGTCGATCACCCGTTTGTGTTTGCCATCCGCGAGAAAGACACCAAGGCCATCCTGTTTATTGGAAAAGTGATGAACCCAAACCAAAATTAAACCTAATTGACAAATGAAACAGGTTTTTCTATACATGTTCTTCATCTCTTGTTTATTTCAATCTGCCTGCACTGATCAGATTGAAACAAACAAGAATACCTGTACAAAATATGTGGAACTAAACTATTCGAACTACAACAGTCTTAAAACCGATCTGTTAAGTTTAATCAGCGCAAAAATTGATGGGGACTGCCTGGTATTGACGCTTCAATATGGTGGTGGCTGCAAAGAACACCAGATCGATCTTGCACTGATTCAACCCGAATGCGGAACTCCGCCACTGCCGCCACCAACCTTCGAACTCCGCCACAATGCCAATGATGATGTATGCAAGGCGCTGATCACCAAAGAATACAGTTTCGACATTTCCGGAATCAGGGAAAATGGGAAACACAAAACTGACTTTATTCTCAACACCCGGAATGCTGCCGGAATCACCTCAACCAATACATACACATACGCTTATTAAAGCCACTTCTGCTTGTTATTCCGGCTGACTTTCAGGGTTCTTTTCCGACTCTCTTTAAAATAATCCAGATTATTTGTAATTCTGAACATTTGATAATTACCTATGTTTGTGTTATGACAAGCGATCTCAAAAAGCTTGTCTGGATGCATAATTTTAATCAAATAACAGACATATGATCAAATTCAGATTAGTCCTGATTATTGCCCTGGTGCAACTGTCATGGATGGGTTTCAGTCAGATTGATTTTAGTAAGCAAGCTCCCACCGATCCGGCAGTCAGGATAGGTAAGCTAGCCAACGGAATGACTTATTACATTCGCCACAACGAAGAGCCAAAAGAACGGGCAAGTTTCTACATCATTCAGAATGTAGGCGCTTTGCTCGAAAACGACGATCAGAATGGATTGGCTCACTTCCTCGAACACATGGCTTTTAACGGAACGCAACATTTCCCCGGAAAAGGAATCATCAACACGCTTGAGAAACATGGTGTGCAATTCGGCCGGAACATCAATGCCTACACCTACTATGGCGAGACGGTCTATAACCTGAGTGATATCCCGGTAAAACATGCCGGATTGGTTGACACTTGTTTACTTGTTTTAAACGATTGGTCGCATTTCCTTTTGCTGACAGATCAGGAAATCGATAATGAACGTGGAGTCATTACCGAAGAATGGCGCACCGGACAAGATGCCGATCGCCGGATGTTTAACCAGTATGTCAAAGTTTTGCTTCAGGGTTCGAAATACACCAAACGCGATGTGATTGGAAGTATGGACGTTGTTAAGAACTTCAAATACGACACACTTCGCGATTTTTATCACAACTGGTATCGCACCGATTTGCAGGCCATTGCAATTGTTGGCGACATTGATGTTGATGCAGTAGAGCAAAAAGTAAAAGCTTTATTTTCGAAAATCGAGGCTGTGCAAAACCCTCCCAAACGCGAATTTTATGACGTTCCGGAACACAAAGAACTGTTGTATGCATTGACAACTGATAAGGAATCTGATAGCTACGAGGTGAACTTATACATCAAGCACAAAGCAACTCCACCTTCAGAAAAGAACATGGGCTACCTTCGCGAAAAAACCATTCAGACGTTGTTTGGCATGATGACTCGCGACCGCATTAGCGAGTTGCTTCAAAAAGGAGTACCACCATTCGTAAGAGGAAGCATCGGTTACGATAGCTTTGTTGATGGATATGATGTACTCACAATCGAAGCAACCGCCAAACCCGATCAGGACGATACGGCATTTAAATCGATTTACACTGAAGCACAACAAATTAACCAATATGGTTTTACCCCCGGAGAACTCGACCGCGCCAAAACCAATTTGCTGACTTCGATTGAAAGCCGCTACAAACAACGCGATAAAATAAATAACGACCAGTTTGCCCGGGATATCAAAAGCAATTATATCGAAGGTGAACCTTTGACTTCAATCGATTTCGACTGGGAATTTGTTCAGAAAGTACTGCCAACCATCTCGGTTGAAGAAATTTCGGCCAAAGCAAAACAATGGATGACTCCGGAAAACCGGGTTGTTGTGGTAATGGGACCTGATAAACCTGAAGCCAAACACCTTTCGAAAGAAGAAGCCATGGCTATCATTAGCAATGTTGAGAAGAGCCCGATTGAACCGTATGTTGACGCTGCCGTTTCCTCAAACCTAATCAAAGGGGAGTTGAAAGGTTCGAAAGTAAAAAACACCAAACAACTTCCGGAGTTTAACGCTGTTGAATGGACTTTAGGCAACGATACCAAAGTGGTTTTCCGCCAGGCTGACTACGAAAAAGATCAGGTTTCGCTGGTAGCCATGAGCAACGGAGGAAGTTCAAAAATTAACAACGATAAAGTTGCTTCAGCCCTGATGCTAAATCAATTTATGGGCTCGTTTGGTGTTGGTGATTATGATGCCACTGCTTTGAAAAAAGCGCTAACAGGTAAAAAGGTTAGCCTGAATGTCGGATTGTCGGACCTGAATGAAACATTTAACGGATCGGCCACACCGAAAGATTTTGAAACCATGATGCAATTGCTTTACCTGCAATTCGAAAATCCGCGTTTCGATAAAGAAGCCTACGAAGCCATGCTTGGCCGACTAAAAGCGTATGTGGCCAACATGGCCAACAATCCGCAGAAAATCATGAGCGACTCGCTATCGATGATTATGACCTGTAAGAATCCACGCACTAAACTGATTACTCCGGAACTGTTCAACGAAATTTCGTTGGAACAGATTGAAAGTATTTATAAAGACCGTTTTGCTGATGCAGGCGATTTTACTTACATCATTGTTGGTAACATCGACGAAGCAACTGCCAAAACGATGGCCGAAAAATACATTGGTTCGTTGACCAATTTGCCTCGAAAAGAGACCTGGATTGATCGCAATGTTGAAGGACCGAAAGGAAAGACCGTACGTGAGATTGAGATTCCGCTGGAAACCAAGAAGGCCACAGTTATCGTGAATTTTGACGCAAAAATGGATTATACTCCTCAGCAGAATGTCTTGCTGAGTGTTTTCCGCGACATCCTGAATTTCCGTTATACTGAAGAAATTCGCGAAAAAGAAGGCGGAACCTATGGAGTGCGGGTTTCAACTAATTCAGTGAAATTTCCGAAGGCCGAAAAAAGCCTCAACCTAATGTTTGATACCGATCCGGAGAAAGCCCAAAACCTGAAAGCAATCGTTTACCAGGAAATTGAGAAAATTGCACAAAATGGACCAACCGCAATTGATCTAGACAAAGCGGTAAAAAACCTCCAAAAAAACCGTGAGCAGTCCAAACTCCATAACAATTACTGGCTTCAAGCTTTGACTGGCTTCTATACTTATAATATCAATATAGCCGCTCCTGAAAACTACGAAGATATCCTTCAGAAAATGACCATTGCCGATGTTCAGCAATTCGTCAAATCGCTGACTTCAAAAGCCGATGTGGTAGATTTGATTTTTAAGGCAAAGGCAAACTAAAAAGCAGTAATTTTTAAGATAGAAAGCCCCTTTATCGTTTGTGATGAAGGGGCTTTTATTTGTTAGTTGCCAATAAAAAAGTGTCCCCATTTCTGGAAACACTCTCTATGTGTTACTTTCAGTAAATAAAAATACTTCTGAAAATGCTTAAGCTACAGGTTCAATTTCGATCATCACATAGCTTTTCGGGATTTTCTGCCCTTTTTCAATGTTGATCTTTACAACCTTACCTTTGAAAGGCATCTGCACGTCGTTGTACATTTTCATTGCCTCCAAAACAATAATACTGTCGCCTCCGTTCAAAACCTGTCCTTCTTTGACCAAAATGTCGATGATCGTTCCCGGAATATATGATTTGATCAGATTAAAATTTGGTTCTTCCCAAACTTTCCGGTTCAGGTACTTTTTGTTATAAGTCGTTTCATATTTTGCACTGTGTACAATAATATACTGCTTATTTTCCTGGTCTGCCATAATCCTATCGTTTGGTTTAAAATGGTGGAAGTCCATGTTTTTTAGCTGGAGCCGGCACATCTTTATGCATTGAAATCTGAAGTGCGTGCAACAGGATTTTACGTGTTTCCTGTGGCTCGATTACTTCGTCGATGTAACCTTTCGATGCAGCTACATAAGGATTGGCAAATTTGTCTTTGTATTCCTGAATTTTCTGCTGGCGCATAGCTTCCGGATCGGCAGCTTCCGCAATTTCCTTGCGGAATACAATGTTGGCAGCGCCTTCAGGTCCCATTACTGCAATCTCGGCAGTTGGCCATGCAAACACAAAGTCGGCACGCAAATGGCGCGAGTTCATAGCGATGTAACCACCACCATAAGCTTTACGGATGATCACTGTAATTTTTGGCACAGTAGCTTCTGAATATGAATACAGGATTTTTGCTCCGTGACGGATAACACCGGCATGTTCCTGATCAACTCCCGGAAGGTATCCAGGCATATCTTCAAGCGTAATAATCGGAATATTGAAAGCGTTGCAGTAGCGAATGAAACGGGCAGCTTTATCAGAGCTGTCGCAATCGAGCACACCGGCCAAAACCAACGGCTGATTGGCAACAAAACCTACAGTTTCGCCATTCATACGACCAAAACCGATTACAATGTTGGCAGCAAAAAGTTCCATGATTTCGAAGAACTCTGAACCATCGGTAATTGATTTAATAATGTCGCGGATATCGTATGGCATGCGTGCGTCAACCGGAACAATATTTTCAATTTTCAGTTTGGTTTTTGGTTCCTGCGGAGGGAACGCTTTTGCCCGCACTGTATTGTTCCATGGAATATAAGTGATCAGGGTTTTAATCTGCTCGAAACATTCTTTTTCGCTCAAAGCAAAGAAATGAGCATTACCGGTAATTTCAGCGTGAACCCGTGCTCCACCAAGTGCTTCCATCGAAATATCTTCGCCTAACACACTCTTGATAACAGCAGGACCGGTGATGAACATTTTTGAGATATTCTCAACCACAAAAACGAAGTCGGTCAATGCTGGAGAATAAACTGCGCCACCGGCACAAGGGCCGAGAATAACCGAGATCTGTGGGATTACACCTGAAGAAAGCGTGTTACGGAAGAAAATTTCGCCATAACCAGCCAGCGAATTCACACCTTCCTGAATACGGGCACCACCCGAGTCGTTAATACCAATCAGCGGAACGCGCATTTTCAGCGCATGATCCATAATTTTGGTGATTTTACGGGCGTGCATTAATCCTAAAGATCCTCCTTCAACAGTAAAATCCTGAGCATAAATACAAATTGGTGAACCATAAATAGTTCCGGTTCCAATTACAACTCCGTCTCCGGCCAAAACTTTGTTACCCATGTTGAAGTCGGTTCCAACATGCTCAACGAACATATCGTATTCATGAAATGAGCCCTCATCAACAATGGCAAGGATACGTTGACGCGCGGTTAATTTGCCTTGAGCAACCTGCTTCTCAATAGCTTTATCTCCTCCACCCAGACGAACCTCATCCTTACGTTTCCGAAGGTCTAAAATGCTTCTTTTCAGTGACATAGAATTTGTTTTTGATTAAAATAATCTAAAAATTGATTTTTTGGTCGCATTCAAATAAATGCTTTTATGGCGGGCAAAATTATCATTTTTTTTTAGCAAGACATGTTTTATAAAACATTCGTGCAAAAAAAGCTGTTCCCGCTTGTTTATTTGTTTTTGAATTATACTATTCAAAGTTTGAATTTTTAAAGCATCACTTTGCTGCCCGACGATAAAGATAAAATGCAAGGCCGCCATAAACTATATTCGGAATCCACATGGCCAGCCAGGGAGCCAGCAGGTCGCTGGTAGCAAAAACAGTTGTAACCTGCATAAATAATATATAGGAGAAGCTAAGCAGCAATCCAAGTCCCAAATGAAAACCGATACCTCCTTTAATTTTTCTGGAAGCAAGCGAAACGCCAATGATGGTCAAAATAAAAGCAGAAAATGGTCCTGAGCGGCGTTTGTGCTTTTCAATCTCATACTCAATGGTGTTCACTCCCCGAAGTTTCAGGTTGGCTATCGATTTATTCAGCGTAGGCAATGTCATTGTTTCCACAATATTATCAACCACCTGGTAATCTTCAGGAAGCATATTAAGTGTCGTATCCTTTTCGGTACCCTGAGTTATTTTTTCGGTATATCCGTCTATCGTGCGGATATTATAATCATGAATCACCCATTTCTTTTTCTCACGATCCCATTTGATGTATTCGGCCGACACCTTCGAAACTAACTTCCTGTCGATAAAATTCTCGATGGTAAATTTATAACCCACGTCGTTTGATCCATTGTAGGCCGACATGTAAACAAAAACACCCGGTTCAATCTGGCGGTGAATATTTTTTTCGTTCGATGCTTTCCGGGTTCCGATATACATGTTCCGGAAATCAACTTTTTTCTTATTCGCTGGCGGTATAACGTAATTACCAAGCATATACGAAAACACTGCAATTACAGCAGCACCAACCAGGTAAGGCCGCATGAGCCGGTTATACGACACACCGCTACTCAAAATGGCAATAATCTCGGTGTTGTAGGCCAACTTAGAAGTGAAATAGATTACTGCAATGAACGTAAAAAGACCGCTGAATAAATTAGCGAAATAGGGCACAAAATTCAGGTAATAATCAAATACAATTGCCTTTACCGGAACATCCTTTGACATAAAATCATCAATATTCTCAGAAATATCGAAAACAATAGAAATACTGATGATCAGTGCAATGGCATAAAAGAACGTCCCCAGAAATTTCTTGATGATATAAAAGTCAATTTTGTGCAGCATAAATCAAAGTATTATAAACGTACTGAGAGTTGTTGAACCATTTCTTCTTTCCAGCTCTTAAATGTATCATTCAAAATATGCTTCCTCGCTTCTTTAACCAGCCAAAGGTAAAAAGCAAGGTTGTGCTGACTGGCAATCTGCGCACCGAGCATTTCGCCCGAAATGACCAAATGACGCAGAAATGCGCGACTATAATTGTGGTCGACAAACGAAGTTCCATCCGGATCGACTGGTGAAAAATCGTCGGCCCATTTCTTGTTTCGCATGTTCATCACACCCTTGCTTGTGAAAAGCATTCCGTTGCGTCCGTTGCGGGTTGGCATTACACAGTCGAACATATCAATACCGCGGTCAATTCCTTCCAGAATATTCACCGGAGTTCCAACGCCCATTAAATAACGGGGTTTATTCTCCGGAAGTATTTCGTTCACCACTTCAATCATGGCATACATATCTTTCTCCGACTCACCCACAGAAAGGCCACCAATAGCATAGCCATCAGCGTTATATTGCAATACATTTTGTGCCGCAATTTCGCGCAGTGTAGGATAAACAGCTCCCTGAACAATCGGAAATAAACATTGTGAATGTCCGTATTTTGGCGAAGTTTTTACAAACTGGTTCCAGCAACGATCGAGCCAGCGCTGGGTCATCTCCATCGATTTCCGGGCATATTCATATTCGGCATCACCAGGCGTACATTCATCAAAAGCCATCATTATGTCGGCGCCAATCGTACGCTGCGTGTCAATCACGTTTTCAGGAGTAAATAAATGCCCTGAACCATCAATGTGCGATTGAAATTTGGCACCATCTTCGCTCAACTTCCGGATATCTCCCAGCGAAAACACCTGATAACCACCGCTATCTGTTAATATCGGGCCATCCCAACCGTTAAATTTGTGCAGACCGCCAGCCTGTTCAATGATGGACAAACCCGGACGCAAATACAGGTGATAGGTATTTCCAAGAATGATTTGTGCTCCAATATCCTCTTTCAAATCACGGTTTGTGAATTCCCTTTACCGAACCAGCCGTTCCAACAGGCATAAATATCGGAGTTTCAATTGTACCATGGTCGGTAGTAATAAAACCTGCCCTTGCTTTGCTTCCGCCAGTCGTATGTTTTAAATCAAATTGCATCAAGCCTTATTTTTTGAGTGCCCAAAGATAGCTATAAAAGTGTAACGACAGGAAAAAGCGATAACAGGGTAATTGTTAAATCTAATTAAAAAGAGGAAGGATTTAATCCGCAGGTTTATTAATTTTGCGGCACGTAAAACATCGACATAGTCTTTTTATTAACCAATCACCCCGATCGTGGAACTAATTAATATTAAAATACTGACAATCAGAGATATTATATTTCTGGCTTCTGCTGCTTCTTGTATTCTTTATACAGGTGTATTTTTTGCTGGGATACTATTTAAGACTGGCAAGACACAAGGATGGCGACCCCGTTCAAAATTCAAATCGCATATCAATAATTTCTGTCAGTCAGAAACGAAGAACAACACATCAGGGAGATTCTGGATAAATTTAAAGAGCAACAGTTTGAAGATTATCAGCTACTGGTAATCAACGTTCACTCAGAAGACAATACCGATGGAATTCTGAATGTACTGGCCGAAACCAACCCCAAACTAAAAGTGACCAGCCTGAGCCAAGAAACTCAATTTTCAGAAAAACAGATCATCAATATTGGTCTGAAAGGTGCGTCATCGCCCTGGATCGTTTTATTGACCTTCATCCACAGGCGAAATCAATCCCGGCCTGGCTGGCAACCATGAACGGTTTACTTGAGCCTGAGACCGATTTGATTATTGGTTATACCAACATTGAACGGCTAAAGGGTTTCCGCAACCTGATCTGCCGGTTGGAACGTTTCAACCAGTTCATGATCAGCGGTGCGTGGACACTTGCCGGAAAGCCCTTTGTTTTCAACGAGGACAACGTTCTTTTCAAAAAATCGATGTATTTCGACACCCTTGGATTCAGGCATAAAATGAACCGGAATTTTGCCAACCTTGAATTGATTTTCAATGAAAACATGAAAAAAGGCCGCGTAAAATTAACCACCAATCCCGATTTGGCTATCCGCGAACACATTGAAGACGATCGTGGCGATCATATCCGTTTGCTTAAAAAAGGTGTCCAGATCAGGCAAAGTCTGTCGTGGTCAAAAAAAATCAGTTTATTTATGGACGATGTCACCAGAATACTGCTTCCCGGACTTGTAGCTACAGTAATTATTCTTCATCCTGAATACTGGATCACTTTTTCGGCAATACCACTGATATACCTTATTCTTCTTGCTGTTATTGTTAAAATGCTGTTGAACCGGCTGAATGAACGAAAAATATTCTTATCTTCGTTTACGTACATTTTAATAAAACCAATCCTGAACTGGTGGTTTTTTTGGTCAGTGTACATCATTCACCGAAGAAGTAGATGGAATTAAATCCCGAATTATCAGATAAAGCTCAGTATGATTTTTTGCTGGTGGAAGCGGCTCTTAAAGGCGAAGAGAAAGCTTTTGCAAAACTGATGAGTCGCTATAAGGATGCGATTTATTTCATGCTGCTTAAAATGGTGAATAACAAAAACGACGCTGAAGATTTAACCATCGAAGCCTTTGGCAAAGCGTTTAAAAATCTGCACCAGTATTCGCCAAATTACGCATTCAGCACCTGGTTGTTTAAAATAGCAACCAACAATTGTATCGACTTCCTGAGAAAGCGTCGTGGTGTATATGTTTCCATCGAAAACAATCAGGAAAACGGCGAAAACGATGCTCCAATTAAACTTCGTTCAACCGATCCGGATCCAGAGGAAAAGCTTATTAGGATTCAGAAAGCCATTTTGATGCGAAAAATCGTTCACCGCTTAAAACCCCGCTACCGCATCCTGGTTGAACTTCGCTATTTCCGCGAATTTTCGTACGAGGAAATTGCAAAAGAACTACATTTGCCCCTTGGGACCGTAAAAGCCCAGCTTTTCAGGGCCCGCGAAATGCTCTTCAAAATGATCGAATCGACTGAGATTGACGAGCACGAAGCTTAATTGAACCCACAATTACCATGATGGAAATTCTTACTAAATATTTTCCTGATCTGACCGATCAGCAATTGGATCAATTTGGCCGTTTGGGCTCTTTATACGAAGAGTGGAACTCCCAAATCAATGTCATTTCCAGAAAAGATATTGAGCAACTTTACGAGCGGCACGTGCTGCATTCGCTGGCTATTGCCAAAGTTATCCGGTTCAAACCCGGAACTACCATTCTTGATGTTGGCACCGGCGGAGGTTTTCCAGGCATACCGTTGGCAATCCTGTTTCCTGAAACCTCGTTCCTGTTGATCGATTCAATCGGGAAGAAAATTAAAGTGGTCAGTGAAGTCGCTTCTGCATTAAACCTCGGGAATGTGACCGCAGAACATATCCGGGTGGAAGACGTGAAACAGAAATTTGATTTCGTGGTTAGCCGCGCAGTGACTGCATTCCCACGCTTCGTTTCAATGGTTCGAACTAAGGTTGCAAGCCAAAGCAACAACGACTTACCCAACGGGATCCTTTACCTGAAAGGCGGAGACTTCGACGACGAAATTGAACCATTCAGAAAACAAATTAAGGTTTACGAACTGCACAGCTTTTTTCTGGAAGAATTTTTCGAAACGAAAAGGCTGATTCACATGACTTTGAAAAATAAATAAAATAAAGATTAGTTTGGTTTGCAGGATATTAAAAAAGAACTATTTTTGCAGTCCGATTTAAAAACGAATATTATCTATTAAAAAATATTGACCGATGAAAAGGACATTTCAGCCATCAAACAGAAAAAGAAAAAACAAACACGGATTCCGCGAAAGAATGTCTACAGCCAATGGCCGTAAAGTATTGAAAGCCCGCCGTGCAAAAGGAAGAAAAAAACTGACTGTTTCTGACGAACCACAACACAAAAGGTAGTTAAGAGCTTTCGGATTTCCGATCATATACAGAAGGTAAAGAATGAATTTTCTTTACCTTTTTGTGTTTATACCCAGATCGTCAATTGAAGCATCTGTTTTTTCAATATTCATCGATTGTGAAAACCGACTTGCACTTTTTTAAATTACTTTTGCGTTCATTGTCCGAATCCTGAATTTTAACGCATGACTCTGAAAGAATTTCTTAAGACCAAAACCTTTAAGTATAACGCACTTGCAGCCGTCGGAATAACCCTTTTCCTGATTGTGCTGAATATGTTTGCCCTCCGGATTTACACCGACCATGGAGACTCAGTTGAAATACCCGATCTGCGTGGCAAAACACCCGCGGATGTTTCAGATATTCTCAACAGAATAGACCTCCGGTTTCAGATACGTGATTCGGTTTATTCGCGAGAAACAGCTCCAGGAACGGTATTAGATCATTACCCAAAAGCAGGGATGAAAGTGAAGGAAAACCGGACTGTATTCATTACCCTTTGCGCTGTTAACCAGGAAAAGATACCAATGCCCCAACTTACAGACATTTCGTACCGACAGGCAGTCAATATCATCGAAAGCTCGGGTTTAATTGCCGGAAGCGTTGAATATAAACCATCAGAATTTCCAAACCTGGTGCTCGAACAAAAAACTGAAGGGCGGGAAATTGGTGTAGGAGAAATGATCGCGAAAGGAAGCGTGATCGATTTGGTTTTGGGAAGCGACAGCAAAGGTGAAACCAGTCAGATTCCAACCCTGTTCGGGCGCAACCTGACCGAAGCCAAGCTGACCTTAGGTGAATCTTTCCTGAATATCGGAACTGTTACCTATGATGAATCGGTGCTTTACGAATCGCAGAAAGCAAAAGCAATGATATTTAAACAAAGTCCGGATCCGGCAGAAGTTTTTGAAGTAACCAAAGGAACCACCATCGACTTGTGGCTTACCATTGATAAAACAAAACTTGAAGAAAAGGCGAAAACAGAAGAACCAGATAACTCATTTTTCTAAATGATTGAAGACAACGAATTATTCGACGAATTTGAAGAAATTGAAGAGACCGAAGATGGTGCTCTGTTTGAACATTATAACATTGTAGTAGATCCCGGACAAACACTGCTGCGAGTCGACAAGTTTTTATCGGACCGGCTTAAAAACGCAACTCGCAGCCGTCTGCAGGCTGCTGCCGATGAGGGTAAAATTCTGGTCAATACCATTCCTGTAAAATCGAGTTATAAAGTAAAACCCGGCGACGAAATTTCCATTGTGATGGATTATCCACGCCGCGAGCTTAAAATCATTCCGGAAGACATTCCTTTAAACATTGTTTACGAAGACGATTCGGTGATTGTAATCAACAAACCAGCTGGTTTGGTTGTGCATCCCGGACACGGAAATTACTCCGGAACGCTGGTCAATGCACTGGCCTACCATTTCAGGGAATTGCCGCTGTTCAACTCCGACGATCCACGCCCCGGACTCATTCACCGCATTGATAAAAACACTTCAGGATTATTGGTGATTGCAAAAACTACTGACGCCAAGGTGAAACTTTCGCTTCAGTTTTTTGAAAAAACCACCAAACGAAGATACGTTGCCCTTGTGTGGGGCGATCTGGAAAACGACAAAGGAACCATTACCGGTAATATTGGCCGAAGCCCCAAAAACAGGCAGGTCTTTACCGTTTTTCCTGATGGCGACTATGGTAAACCTGCAGTTACACATTATAAAGTAATCGAGCGTTTAGGTTACGTTAATCTGGTGGAATGCCGTCTGGAAACTGGTCGGACACACCAGATCAGGGTGCATATGAAACACATCGGGCATCCGCTGTTTAACGACGACAATTATGGAGGCGATCAGATTCTGAGAGGAACAACGTTCACCAAATACAAGCAATTTGTAAAAAACTGTTTCGAGATGATTCCCCGTCAGGCGCTTCATGCCCAGATGCTCGGGTTTGTGCATCCGGTAACCGGCGAAGAGATGATCTTCGAATCGGAATTACCGGCTGATTTGGCCAATGTAATTGAGAAATGGCGGAATTATTTGTCAAACCGGGTAACTTCAGAATAAAAAAAAAGCAAACCACATAGACACATAGAACACATAGGGAAAAGAATTAAAAACAAAAAACTATGAGTTCTATGTGGTTCAAAACTCATCAAAAAATGAAAAAAAATATTGCAGTTGTTTATGGAGGCGACTCATCCGAATTTGTTGTTTCGGTGAAAAGCAGTAAAAATGTATTCGAATCAATAGATCCATCAATTTACAATGTCTGGAAAGTGCAGATGCAAGGCCTCAACTGGGATGTACTTGAAGGCGACAAAGTAATAGCATCGGTCGATAAAGGCGATTTTTCATTCGTCAGAAACGGCGAAAAAATACAATTCGATTTTGCCTACATCACCATTCACGGCACCCCGGGCGAAGATGGTAAACTTCAGGGTTATTTCGATTTAGTAAAAATCCCCTACTCCACCTGCGGGGTTTATTCGTCGGCACTCACCTTCAACAAATATTTCTGCAGCAATTACCTGCGCAATTTCGATGTCCCAATGGCCAAATCGGTACGACTGTTCAAAGGCGATGCGATTGACCCCGATAAGCTGATTGAAGAACTCGGCTTGCCTGTGTTTGTAAAACCCAATGCCGGAGGTTCAAGCTTCGGGGTGACCAAAGTGAAAGAAAAAAGTCAGTTACTGGCTGCTCTTGAGATGGCGACAAAAGAAAGTTCCGACATTTTGGTTGAGGAATTTATCGATGGCCCGGAATTCACCTGCGGACTGGTTAAACTTTCGAATCAGGAAATCCTGTTTCCGGTAACTGAAGTCATACCACAAAACGAATTTTTCGATTTCGAGGCCAAATATACCGTTGGAAAAACTGACGAGATTACGCCTGCCCGTATTTCTCCGGAAATGACACAGAAGATTCAGCAACTTTCGTCGCGCATTTATGACCTATGCGATTGCTCCGGAATTGTCCGTATCGACTACATTCTGAAAGACGGCGAATTCTATTTTCTGGAAGTCAACACCACGCCAGGTATGACCGCCACGAGCTTTGTACCACAGCAAATTGCTGCCATGGACCGCAAATTAGGCGATGTATTGGGGCTGATTATTGAAGATAAGCTGAAGTAAAATTTGTTAGCAACTAAATATCTGATGGAGGCCAAAAGGTCTCCATTTTTTTTACCGATTGGTACGATTTCATGCCAGCTTTTGATTTCTCATGTAAAATCAATTTTTAAAATCGATGCACTTCATATGTCAAATCATACTGTTCATCACGAATTTCGGCCATTTCAGAAATTCAGTTGCAATAACTTATGTTCGGTTTTTCGGAATTTTGTAACTTGTATAAGTATTTCATCCTCAGTGGTGAGTTCTATTCAATGTTTCACAAAAATTCAAAATCAATCGTCATGAGTAACTCAAATCAAATTTCACTTTCCATTCCACCAGAAGTGGTCGAACAGGTTAAACAGCTTTATTCTCAAGCAAATTCTATTCTTGCTCCTTACCTGGTAAGCTTGACCAATGATCAAAAAGCCGGATTGCCAAAAATGGGCGAAAAATCAATTCCGTTTGTAACCAAAGGAGCCGAATACCTCAGCATTCCCTCAACGCCAGTTCCTCCTTACATCGAACCAAATGAACTGAATATCGACCTTAATGCTTACGAGACACTTCGGCAGATCAGACAGGTTGCCGCACCAACCCTCGAAATGCTCGACGACACCATGTTGCTTTGTGGCAGCGAAGCTTACATTGCAGTTTTGGCTTTTTACAATTACCTCAAAGGAGCATCAAAAATGAATGTTCCCGGTGCCAAAACCATTTACGAAGATTTGAGTTCCCGTTTCCCGGGACGAACCGTAAAGAAAGAAGTGTAATGCAATGAAAGACCCGGAGTCCTCTCCGGGTTTTTTATTCGGCAAACGAAAAGGTATAATTCCTTCGAAGAGCACCAATGCCGAATCTTTTTGATCCTCGCGCCCCCCAATTCGGGGGAAATTGCCTCGTTTTAAAGGAAAATTGCCTCGTTTCGAAGGAAATCAGGATCAAAAAGAGGGAAACTTGCCTCTAAAAGATCCTCGCGACCATCGAAACGAGGCAATGCCGGAGGTTTTTTGGGGAAATAACAAATGCAAATACCTCTTTACGGTTATGTAATAATGGGGTATTGTTTATAACTACGCCAGATAAAAAAGGAAGGTTTGGTGGGAAGTGGGTATATTTATCAAACTAAAAACTAAACTATGGAATTTAAAATTTTTGCATCAATGAACATAGATTCTTTAGAACCATGGATTTGGACAAATTATGATGAAATTGATTCAAATGGGTATATCACAATTACCAACAGCTCAAATAATAAAAAGATTAAGTGTTTTAAACGGACAATTGACAATAACTTTTTGAAGATGTATAACCAAGAAGGAAGGATTAAAATAGATTCCAGAAATGACAAGATAATTGTCATAAATGAATATTACAGGAAAAGATTGGGGACTGAAACACAGCAAGAATGCCAACTAACAATTAAGAAAGCAAAATATTTTGATCAACTTTTCTTTAATTTGGATCACCCCAATCCACAAGTACAATATGGGAATAGGATGGCTCTTTGGTCTTTCGTCTTTGGCATTTTATCTTTTATTTTGGGAATACTTGCGTTTTCCTAATATTATGCGAAGCGATCAAATTTTTAATTTTTATGATGCTTCTTTGAATACTTTTAATAAATGAGATTTATTTTACATCGAAACCAATGGATGATGAATTAAAGAATTACATTGAAAGACATAGAACCTGGCAGAATCTGGCTTTAAGTCAATTTTCATTTACGAATAACCTTCTGCTAACTATTTCAATTGGATTTCTAGCTTTTCTTTTTGGAAAAGGGAAGAACGACATGACTACCTCAATCGATTGGCTTTATATTGGTTCTTTAGTTTTCATCATATTATCAATATATGAAGGAATAATTGTAGTGATTTCTCGACTTTATGATTTTAGAATTTCAAGACATATAGCCTATGTTCGAATGAGATATTATAACAAAAAGAAAGAAAATGATAAAGGAACCCTTCCTGATTTTGATTTCAAGTGGCCAAATTTCTGTACTAGAGTAAATGCGATTTGTAAAGTAATTTTTTGCAGAATAGAACTTCTAACTCAAAATGAAATAAAGAAACTGGACCAAGAGTTTTACGAGGAAAAGTTTAATTCATTCAGAGAGCTATCAAATACTTTAGGAATAATTAGTTGGAAGGGGTTAAAATGGCAAGCGGCATTCTTATTCTTTTCCTGCATATGCTATGCTTTGAGTATTGCTTTAAAAATTATACTTTTTAATAGTTGATTTGTGTTAAGTTATAAACAGACAATATTCGGAACTTATTTGTTAAACCAAATTGGCATAACAGATAAAAATTTTGCTGAGAGATATTTGAAATATCTTGAATCAATGTATGGTCGATCAGTTGTTATTGAATGTTTACTTGAGGAAGTGAACTTAAAAAAGAATAAAACCGAGATAGTAGAAAAGGACTTTAAAAATCAATTATTCTCCGCTACCGATCTTTCTAATTACAGATATTGTCCAGTTGGGTATTCTATTGGCAAGTCTTTCGATATTTTAAAACCAAATGGAATTGAATATACAGATATTGGCAAATTCCTTCATGAAAAATTATTACTATTTAGGCAGATTGATTCCAAAAATCCTCCTGTGCATTACAATGGTTTTGAAATTGATTCTGATCCAGTTATAAAAGAAATTATTAGTTCAGAACTGATTTTTTGTGGCCATTCTATTGATAAAGCAATATTCACAAATAAAAATGAGAATTATTCCGGAAGTCCTGATTACATTTTTCAAGATAAGAGTAGCCGATATTTTGTAGTTGAAGAAAAATTTCAGAAGAAAAGCGATTACCGTAAATATGAAAGATATTTTGAATACTATCGTTATAAATACCAAACTGATTCATTTGAAAATCAATCTTTGCAAGATAGATTAGATAAAGCTACCAATTGGTCAGATTCAGAAATATTTTTTTATCCCAATCATGAATTACAAACACTATCGTACATTAGAAATATTCAAGATTATAAAATTGAATATGGATACTTAATCTATTGGTTTTATGATATTGAAAATGGGTACCCATATATACATAGAGTTGGAGTAAAAAGGCTTGAAATGAACGAGGTAACAGAGAATCAATATAAACTATACGTAACTCAGCTTAGCGATTTGATGATAAACGGTAAGCAGAAATTTGAAAAGGATAAATTGCATCCTAATAAATGTGCTGCTTGCGTTGTATCCAAATATTGTGGTCACAAAACGGGATTGATTGATGAATTTAGTTTTCCATATAATCTGAATGATTTAAAAATATTTCAAGTAGAATTTCCTGCTGAATTAATAAAGCACTAAAGAGAATAAATGTCAAAGCCTTTTGTCGGATACTAATAATCATTCTTCATCAATGAATTACCAAGTAAAACAACAACTATTTTCCTCTTTTTTAGCAGAATGGGATTCCAAATTCAAAAAAATACCTTTTATTTTAAAGTATCTGGAATCATACCCGGAACTGTGCGCAAAGCTGAAAAATTTCAAGCCGCTTCAGTCAGAAAAAGTAATGCAATCGCAATTGGAATGGGTTTCGTTAATTGCTCAATTCGACCATCCACTCGATCAGGAGTTTTTTAAGCCCTATTGGGTATCGATCCAAAACGACGACTACGATTTTTTCATTGATTTATCTTCGGATACCTTTGCCATCTTTGAAATTCATTATTTCTGGACAGAACCTTACAAATGGTATAAAAAAAGCCTTTTCAATGACATTGTTGAATTACTTACTTCGGTTGATGATGATATCATAAACATAGAGCAACATTTGAAGGATCGAGATAAGGAATGGTTTACCCAACTCAACGATTTTTTTTTCGAACGAAACTTGTTGGGTGTCGAAAATAAAATTCTGCCAGAAGCAATAGATATCAATTACGCAACGAAAACCAAAGAGGAAACCGCCTGTAATTTATTAGGCAATGTTCTGGTATTTCAAGGAGTTTATTCTGATTTTATCGGATTACTTGCTTTCGATATTGAAATCACAGTTCAGAAGTTTGAACCAAGGCGCAAGAGAATAATTGAGTTGATTCAGAAGGTAAACACAATTGGAGGACTAATTTTTCTTCTTCAGGCCTACGGTTCAAAAAAAGATATTTCCTACCGTATTTCATTTAACAACAATCAGGATAGTTTTGCCAAATTCAGAGATCATATCTTAACAATTAAGCATTCCGATCAAACAATGCTGCAAGGACTTGCCGAAAAATATGAGCTTTTCATGAACTCACCAACACCAGATTAGTATTTACCGGATTACAGCTTATTGAAGATAAACTCAACTGATTTTGTTAGCAACTAAATATCCTCCGGAGGCCAAAAGGTCTCCATTTTTTTTACCTTTGAATCCCTGCAAAAAAATCGGTTTGCAGAAAACACAAATTTCTGATTGATTGAATCCCAATAAAATGGCCGGAGAGAAAAAGAATTACCAACAACAAAATAAAATGACCGTTGAGCAAATCAATGCTCAGTATGGGAAAATACCACCACAGGCAATTGAAGTAGAGGAAGCTGTTTTAGGAGCCTTAATGCTCGAACGCGACGCCTACATTACCGTTGCCGATATCATCGATACCCGGAGTTTTTACAAGGAAGAACATCAGAAGATATTTGACGTGATCAAGTATTTATCGACTCACGAAAAGCCGGTGGATTTGCTGATGGTGACTCAGGAACTGAAAAACCGCGACCTGCTTGAAGTCGTTGGTGGCCCAATGATGATCACTCAGTTGACTTCAAGGGTTGCATCGGCCGCTCACATTGAGTTCCACGCGCGTATTATCGCTCAAAAGTTTATGCAGCGCGAAATGATCCGCGTTTCAACTGAAATTCAAACCAAAGCATACGACGATACCATTGACGTTGACGACCTGATTGATTTTTCGGAAACCGCACTTTTTCAGGTGGCCGAAGGAAACATCAAAAAGGAATCAATGCCCATCAAACCGCTGTTGCGCGAAGCGGCTATCCTAATCGAGGCAGCGTCGCACCGCGAAGATGGACTGAGCGGTGTCCCCAGTGGTTTTACAGCCATGGACCGGATTACTTCAGGATGGCAAAAAACCGACTTGGTTATTGTTGCTGCCCGGCCTTCGATGGGAAAGACAGCCTATGTTTTATCCATGGCGCGAAATATGGCCGTCGAACACAAAGTGCCAACTGCCCTTTTCTCGCTCGAAATGTCATCCATTCAGTTGGTCAATCGTTTGATCGCCTCTGAAACAGAACTGGGATCAGAAAAAATAAAAAATGGTCGGCTGCAAGGTTGGGAATGGGATCATTTTCACCGCAAACTTGCTATACTCGACGATGCTCCACTCTTTATCGATGATACCCCGGCACTTTCGATTTTCGAATTCAGGGCCAAATGCCGCCGACTGAAAATGCAGCACAACATTGGTTGTGTAATTGTCGATTACCTTCAGCTAATGACTGCCGGAACCGACATGAGAGGGAGCCGCGAGCAGGAAGTAAGTATGATTTCGCGTTCGCTGAAAGCCATTGGCAAGGAGTTGGACATTCCGGTAATTGCACTTTCGCAGTTGAACCGTTCGGTTGAATCGCGCGAAGGCAAACGACCACAACTTTCCGACCTTCGTGAATCGGGAGCTATTGAGCAGGATGCCGATATCGTTTTGTTTATCCACCGTCCGGAATACTATGGAATTACTGAAGATGAGGATGGGAACTCGCTGATTGGAGTCGCCGAAATTATCATTGCCAAACACCGTAACGGTGCGGTGGGCGATGTCAAACTGTCGTTTAAAAAGAACCTGGCCAAATTCTCTGATATGGAAAATATTATTCCGGAAGAAATTGGTGGTGGCCAGTACGGACAAAAGTTACAATCGAAGATGAATGACGACTCAGGCGATCCGTTCCGTAAAGGTGGAGCCATTCCGGTCAACTCGTCGTTCGATAACGATAAATTCAGCCATTATGAAAATTCAGGAGGCGAACATATTCCGTTCTAAAAACCGTTTCGGGTGGCTGCTTATCCTGACTCTCGTTTTGCTGGTACAAACGGCAAAAGCCAGTTTCATCCTGATACCGATGGATGAAAAACAAAGCAATCACCTGAAAGCCTACGGAATAACTTATTGGACGCTGGAACAAGGCATTGAAGTAAAATGGCTGCTCAATTACCGTGGCGGAAGTTTCCTGATTCAACATCAACAGGCCATTGCCAGCGAATGCCTGGTGCGTGGTGTTAGCTTCGAAACCCTCGCTGACGGTCAAGCCAACAATCTACTCACCGACATTGCACGCGAAGACGTGAACGAAGATGCCGTGAGTATGCAGAAAGCTCCTAAAATTGCCGTGTACTCCCCACCCAATAAACAACCATGGGACGATGCAGTGACGCTGGTTTTAAAATATGCCGAAATCAAATTTGATGTTGTTTACGACGAAGAAATTCTGAACGGCAAATTGAAAGACTACGATTGGCTGCACCTTCATCATGAGGATTTTACAGGACAGTTCGGTAAGTTTCTTCAGGCTTATCAGCACGTTCCGTGGTATCAGGAAGAAGTGAAAATAAACAAGGAACTTGCCCAGAAACTAGGGTTTATGAAGGTTCCTGAAATGAAAAAAGTGGTCACCCGCGAAATTCACAACTTCATCGAAAACGGCGGATTCCTTTTTGCCATGTGCGCTGCCACCGACACTTACGACATTACACAATCGGCTCAAGGCGTGGATATTTGTGAGTCGATGTTCGATGGTGATCCGGCCGACGCTGATATGAACCAGAAACTAAACTTCAATAATACCCTTGCATTCCAGAATTTTACCATTAACCGGAATCCGTACGAATATAAATTTTCGGACATCGATGTGTCGACTACCCGAAAAGTTCCCCGCGAGCAAGATTATTTCACGCTTTTTCAATTCTCCGCCAAATGGGATCCGGTGCCTACCATGCTTTGCCAAAATCATGTAAATATGATCAAAGGGTTCATGGGACAAACCACCGCCTTCGACCGAAAACTCGTTAAACCCAATGTTTTGGTGATGGGCGAAAATAAAGCTGCCAACGAAGCTCGTTACATCCATGGCGAAGTGGGCAAAGGTTTCTGGACCTTCTTTGGAGGACACGATCCGGAAGATTTTCAGCATTTTGTAGGCGATCCGGCTACCGATTTAAACCTGCACCCAAACTCTCCCGGGTATCGGTTAATCCTGAATAATGTATTATTTCCGGCGGCTAAGAAGAAGAAACAGAAAACGTAAACTCAAACTTTTTACTAGATTTATCCCGAATTTTTCAGATTGAAGCTTCTTGGATGATTGAGAAACACGATGATCATAGCTTGGTTCAGTTACTTCAAAAAGGAAATGTTGCGGCATTTGATTCACTTTTTGAAATTTACAGTCCGAAACTCTTTGGATTTGCACTAAAATATTTCAAAACCGAAACCGATGCTGAAGAATTGGTTCAGGAAGTTTTCGTCAAAGTGTGGGAAAACCGGCAGACATTGAAGTCAGAACTGTCATTTAAATCATATTTATTCACGATAGCCCTCAATCAAATCCGGAAACATTTCAATAAAAAAGCGACTTCGCTTCGCTACCTTGAAAGCCTTCAGAATGAACCTGAATTTACCGACAATCAATCAATTAATGATGACAACTATGAGTCGGTATTAACACAGATCAACCTTATAATCGAACAAATGCCATCCCGGCGCCGTGAAATCTTCATCAAGAGCAAACTGGAGGGCAAAAGTTCGAAAGAAATTGCAGCAGAGTTAAATATTTCAGCCGGAACTGTTGACAACCAGGTTTCGGAAGCCCTTAGGTTTATCCGCGCTCATTTAAGAACCAACAACCTCGCATTGCTCCTTTTTGCCGTTTTATTTGTGTATTGATTTACTGCAAAGTCGCAACAAATTGATCAATCAACAATATTCAGTTTTCCTTCATTATCTATTATCCGGACTTCTCTGAAGTACTTCAATTCAGACCTGATTGAATCGTTTGTGCCTTTTCTGAAAAAAAATCCAAATCACCCATGAGAAAAAGAAGCTCATTGGATATAAGATTTAAAGCAGGCAAAAATAAAGCCGTTTGTTCCTGAAAATAAAAAAGAAATACGCAACTTAATGCGATGAAGCAACAACTACTAAATCTTATACAAAAGTATTCAGAAGGAAAGCTTGCTCTGAAGGAACAGATCGATCTTTCGGAGCAATTGTCTGATAGACAAAACCAAGTTGCGGAAGAAGTCCTGAATGAAGACTGGGAATCTCAGCTTTATTCAGATTCTGTTTCAGACAGGAATTTGAAACCCATACTTGATCGGGTTCATCACCACATCCGACTGAATGAAGACAAAAAGTCGATTCGCCTTAATTGGTGGCAAGGATTTCAGCGTATAGCTGCTGTTCTAATCATCCCGCTAATGTTCTCATTTCTGGCTTATTACTATTTCCAATCCAACCCATCATCCGCCCCTGTTTCCTTTGCCGAGATTCAATGTCCAATGGGTGTTCGTACCAAATTTCAATTACCCGACGGATCAACCGGCTACCTGAACAGCGGATCAAGTCTGAGATACCCTGTGCAATTTATTGGCGAACGAAAAGTAGAATTAATTGGTGAGGCTTTTTTTGATGTGGTACATAACGCAGAAATCCCCTTCCATGTAAATACCAAAAATCTGGATATTAAAGTATTGGGAACCACCTTTAACGTGATTGCCAATGAGGATGAACCTACCGAGGAAATTGTTTTACAAACAGGCAAAGTAGATGTTTCAACCCTCGATGGAAAACCTTTGACCACTTTGAAACCCAACGAACAAATCACACTCAATAATAAAAAACAAACATTTGTTAAGAATGAAGTCGAAGCATCACAATACACCGGATGGAAAGAAGGTAAACTAGTATTCAGAAACGAAAATATGCAGCAGGTTGCCCGGCGGCTAAGCCGCTGGTATAATGCCGAAGTAATTATAGATGATCGAATGCTCGACACTTACACGTTCCATGCAACATTTGCTGACGAACCACTTGACGAAGTACTTAAGTTACTTTCAATTACAACACCATTAAGCTTCAAAGAGGAAAAAAGAACAAGTGATCAGGAAGGAGTCTATCAAAAGCGAAAAATAGTTCTGACAATCAACCAATCAAAAATAAATCAATTCAAATGATATAAAGAAAAAACAGGAAAGTGTTCGTACCACTCTCCTGTCAAAATCAAGTAGTACAATGCTCTAATAATTGTTTAACCACTTAATGATTCAAATTTATGAAAAAAAAACGAATCAGGGTATCTGTGCCTAACCGGGTACTCTTTAAACTCTGGAAAATTATGCGCTTAAGTGTATTCTTTTTACTCCTTTTTGTTGCTCAAACGTATGCAACAGTTACTTACTCTCAAGAAACACGCCTAACATTTAAGATGCAAGGCGCAAAAGTAATCGACATTCTGAATAGGATTGAAAATGAAAGTCAATTCTACTTTCTGTTCAATCAAAAAATGGTTGATGTTGAACGTCAGGTTAGCATTGAGGTAAAAAACGAAAGTATCGACAAAATACTGACACGAATTTTTGCAAATACCAATGTCAGTTATCTGGTTAAAGACCGCCAAATTGTTTTAACAACTGCTATTCCCGGATCCAATCCGGTTGAACAGCAAAAATCCGTCTCCGGTAAAGTCTCCGACAACACAGGTGTCGGGCTGCCCGGCGTTTCCGTGGTGGTGAAAGGCACTACAACCGGTGTTATCACCGATATGGATGGAAAATATTCGCTTTCGAATGTTTCTGAAAATGCAACCTTACAATTTTCGTTTGTAGGAATGAAAGCCCAAGAGATTATAGTTGCGGGAAAATCATCGATTAATGTGACAATGGTAGAAGATGCCATTGGTCTTGACGAAGTTGTAGCCATCGGTTATGGAACACAGAAAAAGGTTAATCTAACCGGTTCTATTGCAACTGTGGGAGGCGACGAAATGATTAAACGCCCGGTAACCAACGCTGCAGCTATGTTGCAGGGAAATTTATCGGGGGTACAGATTACTCAGAACTCTGGGGAACCTGGAAATGAAGGAATTTCAATCCGAATCAGGGGAACAGGTACTTTCAGTAGTGCAGGGTCTGACCCATTGGTACTTGTTGATGGCGTTCAAGGAAAATTATCTGATTTAAATCCGAACAACATTGAAAGCATTTCGGTACTGAAAGATGCTGCATCTGCATCTATTTATGGTTCTCGCGCTGCCAACGGGGTTATTCTTGTAACCACAAAAACGGGTAAGGAAGGTAAAATTAGCATGGAATACAGTGGAAACTTTGGTATTCACACCCCCCACGAAAATGTATGATCTGATCACAAACTCAGCCGAGTATATGGAATTGTTTAACGAAGCGAAAATCAATTCAGGGTTCACTACAGGACTTTATACTCAGGATATGATAAACTCTTATCGCAATGCTACCGACCGGAATTTATATCCAAACACCGATTGGCTTGATTTAATTTTTAGTCCGGCACCCACACAGACCCACAACCTAAGTTTTAGCGGTGGAAATAAAGGTACCAAATTCGATGTCTCTTTGGGGTATGTAAACCAGAAAGGTGTAATGAAAGGATTTAACTACGAAAAGTATAATGTTCGGGTAAATCTGAGTTCAATGATAAACGATAAGATCAAGTTTGGAGGTAATTTTTCTGTAAAAAAAGGTGTCCAAGCCCAACCAAGACAAGGTTCTCAAGATACTTTCGTTGCAGCAATGTCTCAGGCTCCAACTTACGGCCCTTATCTTGCTGACGGAAGTGGTAGATATGCATTCAAGGCTTATGATCATGAGCTTAACAACAAAAACCCGATAGCCATTATCGAAGAAAAGGTATTCAAAAATACCGATGACTATGCTATTTCAACACAGGGTTGGCTTGATGTGCAATTACTAAAAGATTTAAAATGGTACACGAAAGCTGCCATGAATCTGGATCTCAGCAAATCGTACGATTTCAGGCCACAGATTCCGTTATATAATTTCCGGACAAATGCCTATATGACTTTGCTCGACGTTGGTGGTGCTGGATTGGTTGTACGGGATGACCAAAACGTGTACAAGAATTTGTATTCTTATTTGAGTTACGATAAAACATTTGGCGAGCATAAAGTATTTGCCCAAGCTGGTTACAGCATGGAAGATAATGTTAGTCAGTATCTGCAAGGTTACCGTAAAAATTACCCAAGCGATATACTCAGGCAACTTGATGCCGGAAGTCCATCGGTTCAACAAGCAACTGGTTCCCAATATGAATGGGCCATTATGTCGTTTTTCGGTCGTTTGGATTACAACTATAAAGAACGCTACCTTTTGGAAGCAAACCTTAGGTATGATGGAACTTCAAGATTGGCTTCCGCAACCCGCTGGGGTGCATTCCCGTCTTTTTCTGCAGGATGGAGAGCCAGCGAAGAAAATTTCATGAAAAGCCTTGACCTAAATTGGTTAAACAACCTGAAGTTGCGTGGTTCGTATGGGGAACTTGGAAACCAGAATATCGGAAATTATCCTTACCAGGCCATGCTCAATTTAACCGACAATTATTCTTTTGATAATGCCAGTTTATCTTCAGGTGTTGCACAAACCGCTTTGGCAAACGAAGCGATCATGTGGGAAACAACCAGTATTCTTGATTTTGGTCTCGATTTAACTGCTCTTAAAGGGTTAAATGTAACTTTTGACTGGTATAAAAAAAGAACTTCTGACATTTTAAGAGGTTCGCAGGTAACCGGCGTTGTAGGTTTGAACCCTCCGACTGTTAACAACGGTACCATGGAAAATAAAGGGTTCGAATTATCTGTCAACTACCAGAACGATGTGAAATCGGGTTATTTTGCCGGATTGAATTACAGCGCCGGGTTTAATTTAGATCATTATAAAAATAAGCTCGTTGATTTCGGCGCCCGCGAAATAAGTGGGTATTATCTGAGACAAGAAGGCCTTGAATGGGAATCGTATTATATGATTGAACAAATAGGCATCTTCCAGTCGGCAGCAGAGATTGCCAATTCTCCAAAACAATTTAATGATGCAACAGTTCCTGGTGATTTGAAATATAAAGATGCAAACAGCGATGGAAAAATAAACAACGACGACAGGGTTCCAATTAAAGGAAGATATCCTGCATTAAACTATTCATTCAATTTTTCAACCAATTGGAAGGGTTTTGATTTATCAGCTCAATTCCAGGGCATATCTAATGTTAAATATTTTGTAAACAACTGGGGAACAATACCTTTTGTACAAGGTGCGCCTCCAACAACCGATTGGAGAAACCGTTGGACTGAAAGTAATCCTTCAGCTACAATGCCTCGTATTTATTGGGGATGGAACTCACCCGAACGTATTAGCCGTAACTCATCATGGTTCTTGCAGGATGGTTCATATCTGAGGTTGAAAAATTTAGCATTTGGATATACTTTACCTGGTAAAACAACTCAACGAATTGGCATTGAACAATTACGGGTTTATTTTTCCGGCGACAATCTGGTTACTCTTACCAACTATCCAGGATTGGATCCTGAACGTGGAGGAAGCGGATCGGCAGTCAACTACCCACAAAACAAGATTTTTTCATTCGGTGTAAATGTTAAATTTTAAAAGCTTGAGTCATGAAAGGACGTAATAAAATATTAATACTGGTTTTATCCATCTTCTTACTGAGTGGATGTGCGGATTATCTTGATAAACAGCCATTAGATAAAATTTCTTCCAGTACTTTCTGGAAAACAAAAAGTGATTTTAATATGGCATTGACTGCAATTTATGGGTTAAATACAACAGGTGCATCATGGGACAATCCTCCGGGAGGAGTATGGGCTTACCATCTTCCAAACTGGGATAATATTACTGATAACAGTTACGGACAACACAATTACTTTAATTCAAAAAGCATTGTGGCCGGAGATATCACCTCCTCAACAGGTGGATACATTTCCCTGGTTTATTCACTTAGTTATCAGGCAATAGCCCGGATAAATATTTACCTGAAAGAGTTGAGTGCCTATAAAGGTACTGACATGACCGATGCTGAAAAGAAAATTGCAGAAGCTGAAGTCAAGTTTTTTCGGGCCTACTACTATTTCCAATTGTATTGCGCATATGGCGATGTTCCACTGGTCACCGAGCCTCTAACCCTTGAAAATCAGGAACAGGCAAAAGTAACTTCTGACAAAATTTATGCGCAGGTTATTACGGATTTGGATTTCGCCATCGCTAATCTTAAAACGGTTCCATATTATCAAAATTCTGGTCACGTTACCAAATCAACAGCACAGGCTTTAAAGGCCAGGGCATTGATCTATCAGGCTTACGGATCGAACGGCACACCCGATGCCGCTTTGCTGGGTCAGGTAAAAAGTTTGTGCCAGGAAATAACCCCGCAATATGCCTTGAGCCCTGTTTTTGAAAATGTTTTTCAGGATAAAGGACAAAATGGCAACAAGGAAATTATTTATGCGGTGAATTACCTTGCTCCTGATAATGTACCTGCTTACGGAGCTGATTTGATTTATGGAGACTGGATCATGGTAAGTCCGCTGCAAAGTTTTGTCGATGCATTTGAATGCTCAGATGGCTTGGCATGGGGAGTTTCGCCGCTTACCGATCCAGCTAATCCCTTTAACAACAGGGACCCAAGGTTGAGTAAAACGGTATTTGCCGATCATCCGGATTGGGGTGGCGGAAATGTACATTTTCCAACCAATGGTCGTCCAACTGGTTATGGATTGAAAAAGTTCCTTTGTCCTGAGAATACCCCTTATGGTTATACCACGCTTAGTCAACAGGACGCCGTGGTATTCCGTCTGGCAGAGGTTATACTTATGTATGCCGAAGCCCAAAACGAAATTGCCGGACCTGATGCTTCTGTATATCAGGCCATGACTGACTTAAGGGCACGTGTGGGAATGCCTCCTTATCCAGCTGGTTTGAGCAAAGAACAAATGCGCGAGCGGATCAGGCACGAAAGAAGGATTGAATTAGCATTTGAAGGATTACGCTATTTCGACCTTAAACGCTGGCACACTGCAGGTACTGTTCTGAACAATGTGAAGGATGGTAAACTTACTTATAAATGGGATGATAAGTTCTACCACTGGCCATTGCCACAGGAAGAAATTGACAAGAGCAACGGAACATTGGTTCAAAATGCGGCTTATTAAGAAAAATATTTAAGCACTGAATGAAGCAGGTGGTCAAGACTGGAAACAGGATTACCACCTGTTTCTTTAATATGTCCTGTTGTCCAGGACTCGTATTGTAAAAATCGAAAATGAATTAACTTTGACTAAACAACAACCTTCAACTATGACCTATAAGAAATTAAAATATTTATTGATGGGATTAGCAATAGGACTAAACTCCTGTAATGTAAGCCCTAAACCAGAACATCAAATTCGTTTATGGTACACCCAGCCAGCCAATTCGTTAGTGGCTGATGTTAAAAATGGCTGGGAGAACGATACGGAATGGTTAAAAGCCCTGCCTGTTGGGAATGGTTTTCTGGGAGCCATGGTATTTGGTGATGTCAATCAGGAACGCCTTCAACTTAACGAAAAGACTTTGTGGTCGGGCAGTCCAGATGACAATAACAATCCCGAGGCTTTTGCCTCACTCAGAAAAATCAGGCAATTGCTGTTCGAGGGCAAGTATAAAGAAGCTAACGAACTGACCAACAAAACGCAGATATGCAAAGGAGTCGGTTCTGGTCAGGGGAATGGCGCCAACGTTCCTTTTGGCTGTTTCCAGACTTTAGGCGATTTACGGTTAGATTTTGGGAAAACTGCAGCATACGACAATTATCATCGGGAACTCGACCTGAATCAGGGAATTGTCAAAGTTTCCTACACTCAGGAAGGAATTACTTTTCAACGCGAAGTGTTTGCCAGTTACCCCGACCGGACTCTGGTCATGCGCTTAACAGCCAACAAAAAAGGAGTTTTGAGTTTTAAAACCTCATTAACCCGTCCCGAACGGTTTGAAACCCATTCAGAAAAAGACCATTTGCTGATGACCGGAACAATGGATAATGGAAAAGATGGCGAGGGTATGCAATATGCAGTGAGATTAAAAGCTTTATCTACAGGTGGAACCGTTTCATACACTGATAGCTTGATGGAAGTGCAAAATGCCGATGAAGTCATTTTGATGTTGACCGCTTCGACCAATTACAAACAGGAATACCCGAACTACCTAGGAGCTGATCCTAAGATAACCTCACTCGAACAGCTCAGCAAGGCAGCTTCCAAATCCTATGCAACCCTTTTGAAAAACCATACTGACGATTATTCTGCTCTTTTCGGAAAGGTTACTCTGAATTTGACTGGCAACGCACCCGATACTATTCCAACTGATGTGCGGTTAAAAAATCAGGAGAAAAACCCAGATGATCTTCGTTTACAGGAAACCTATTTCCAGTTTGGCCGATACCTGCTGATTTCCTCTTCCCGCGAAGGATCGCTTCCTGCTAACCTCCAAGGTGTCTGGGCCAACAAAATTCAGACACCATGGAACTGCGATTACCATACCGACATCAATGTGCAAATGAACTATTGGCCCGCTGATGTGACCAATCTTTCAGAATGTTATGGTCCGATGACCGACCTGATTGAATCACTGGTGAAACCCGGTGAAGTGACGGCCGCAGTGCAATACAAGGCCACCGGATGGTGTGTTCATCCAATTACCAACGTTTGGGGTTATACTGCCCCGGGTGAGCATCCTGGCTGGGGAATGCATGTGGCAGCAGGAGGCTGGTTGTGCCAGCACCTTTGGGACCACTACACATTTACCCTCGACCAAAAATATCTGGAACGGGTTTATCCAATCATGCTGAAATCCGCGCAGTTTTACATCGACTGGTTGGTGAAAGATCCGGTAACCGGCAAACTGGTATCCGGCCCGGCTACCTCTCCGGAGAACTCTTTTATCGCTCCTGACGGCTCTGTCTGTAATATGAGTATGGGGCCATCGCACGATCAACAGATTTTGCACGAGCTTTTTTCCAACGTGCTGAAAGCTTCGGAAGTAATAAACGATTCGAATCCTATCTTATCAAAGATTGATGCCGCCTTAAAAAATCTGGCATTGCCACAAGTCGGATCAGATGGCCGTTTAATGGAATGGAGCCAGGAATTCAAAGAAACCGAACCCACGCACCGTCATACTTCTCATCTTTATATGTTGTATCCGGGAGCCCAGATCAATCCTCAGACAACACCTGAACTGGCAGCATCAGTTCGTAAAAGTCTGGAAGCCAGAACCGATATCGGGACAGGCTGGTCACTTGCATGGAAGGTGAACTTTTGGGCCAGGCTCAAAGATGGAGATCGTGCTTACCGGTTGTTGAAGCACCTGTTGCGCCCAACCGACAATTATAAAATCAACATGTCAAACGCTGGAGGAACTTATCCAAACTTGTTCTGCGGCCATCCACCTTTCCAGATAGATGGAAACTTTGGCGCCACTGCAGGTATTGCAGAGATGCTGCTACAAAGCCACAACGGATACATTGAGTTGTTGCCAGCCTTACCTTCTGCCTGGAAAGATGGACAAGTAAAAGGATTGGTTGCCCGAGGTGGTTTCGTGGTGGATATCACATGGAAAAACAATCAATTGGTCTCTGCACAAATCTTTTCCGGGAAAGGAGGTTCTTGTTTGGTCAAATACAAAGAAAAGACAACTGAAATCCCGAATCTGGAAAAGGGAAAAGTGTACGGATTGGATCAGCAGTTGAATGTAAATCTTTAGACTGCCAGAAATTTGCTTTGTAATTCAACCTTATCCATATTGTGGTCACTCGGTTTTGATCAACAATCTTAAATTATAACAATCGTGTTTTCAGAAATGAAGAATGTTGCTATCCCATCTTTCGACTTACATTTTCCCAAATTTCTACTTTTTGGTGTAAATTCGACGCTTGTAACCGACTAATCTTACATTTATGATCAGATTTTTCTTTGTCTTCATTTTCACGTTGTTCGTAGCAATAGGATCGACAGCAAATAATCCGCTTCAGGAAAAAAGAACCTTCTCGGTTGGGCAAAATACATTTTTGCTTGATGGAAAACCATTTGTGATCCGCGCCGGAGAACTTCATTATCCTCGCATTCCACGCGAATATTGGGAACACCGTATCCAGATGTGTAAAGCGATGGGAATGAATACCATCTGTATTTATCTTTTCTGGAATTACCACGAACAGGTTCAGGGTAAATATGACTTCACCGGACAAGCCGACGTTGCCGAATTTGTCCGCCTGATTCAAAAGAACGGAATGTATTGCATTGTCCGCCCCGGCCCCTATGTTTGCGCCGAATGGGACATGGGTGGACTTCCTTGGTGGCTGCTAAAAAAAGCTGACATCTCGGTACGCGACCGAAACGATGCCTTCTATATGGAAAATGCATCAAAATTCATCCGGGAAGTTGGAAAACAACTGGCTCCGCTTCAAATACAAAACGGCGGTAATATCATCATGGTACAGGTTGAAAATGAATATGCCGTTTGGGGAAAAGATGAACAATACATGGGGCTGGTTCGCGACGAAATCAGGAAAGCTGGCTTCGACAAAGTTCAGCTTTTGCGTTGCGACTGGAGTTCGAATTTCAACCGCTATCAGTTAGATGGTGTTTTCAGTTCACTGAATTTTGGTGCTGGTTCGAACATCGAACAACAATTCAGCCTATACTCTAAAATGTACCCAACTTTGCCTAAAATGTGTGGCGAATACTGGTCAGGCTGGTTCGACTATTGGGGACGGCCACACGAAACCCGGTCGGTTAGCAGCTTCATCGGCAGTATGAAAGACATGATGGATCGCAAAATTTCGTTCAGTCTTTACATGGCTCATGGCGGAACAACCTTCGGACAATGGGGCGGCGCCAATTGCCCGCCTTATGGCACCAACGTGGCTTCGTACGACTACGATGCCCCTATCAGTGAAGCTGGTTTGCCAACCGAAAAATTCTATGCCGTCCGCGACTTGCTTAAAAATTACCTGAATGAAGGCGAATCAATTACCGATGCTCCTGCTTCGAAACCAACGATTACCATTCCTGAATTCAGTCTGGTTCAGACCGCCAACCTGTTCGAAAACCTTCCGAAGGCAAACCAAACGGAAGAAATCAAACCCATGGAATTGTTCGACCAGGGATGGGGAAGCATTTTGTACCGGACAACACTGAAGCCGGTTTCAGAAAAAAGTAAACTCGTAATTACTGAAGTTCACGACTGGGCGTTGGTTTATGTGAATGGTAAACTGATCGGTAAAATTGAACGTCGTTTAGCCGAAAATTCGATTGAATTGCCTGTCATCGAAAAAGAATCGCAGCTCGACATTCTAGTTGATGGAATGGGTCGCGTGAATTACGACAAAACCATCATCGACCGCAAAGGAATTACCGAAAAAGTAGAATTGAAAACCACTTCAGGAAGTACTTTGCTCAAAAACTGGCAGGTTTATAATTTCCCTGTCGATTATAATTTCCAGAAATCCATGAAATTTAAAACCGCGAAAGCCTCAGGCCCAGCCTGGTATCGCGCCACTTTCAAACTCGATAAAACCGGCGATGCCAATATCGATATGAGCGAATGGGGAAAAGGAATGGTTTGGATCAATGGATACAACATTGGCCGATACTGGAAAATTGGGCCGCAGCAAAGTCTTTATATGCCGGGATGCTGGCTGCGCAAAGGTGAGAATGAGATTATTGTACTCGATCTGGAAGGTCCTTCGGAACCAAAAATTGCAGGTATTGCCAAACCGATTCTCGACAAAATCAACAATTACGAATCGCTGATGCACCGCAAAAGTGGCGAAACACTCGATCTGGCCAATGAATTTCCAATCCATTCAGGAGAATTGACAGCCGGCGGTGGTTGGAAAACTATTTCGTTCGACAAAACCACTGAAGCCCGTTACATTTGTCTGGAAGCGCTCAGTTCGCAGAACAATAATGATCAGACAACTACCCTTGCCGAACTGGAAGTGACTGATGAAAGCGGAAATTCGTTACCTCGATCTAAATGGAAAGTGATTTATGCCGATAGCGAAGAAGTTATTTCGGAGAATAATTCAGCCACGAGAGCCTGTGATAATCAGGAATCAACTTTCTGGAGCACCAAATATTCTTCGGCAAAACCAGCTCAGCCCCACCTGATTGTTATCGACATGGGCGAAACGATGCGAATAAAAGGGTTCCGTTGTTTGCCGCGAACCGACAATTCAGAAAATGGAATGATTAAAGCCTATAAATTCTATGCGAAAACATCACCATTCAAATTCTAAGTAAAAAATAAAATTAGCATTGAATAACCCTCTTGCCTCCAGAGCAAGGGGGTTTTTGTTTTCAATACAATTAAGGTAACTTCACCAATAAAAATAATTCGTAGTTTTAAACCCGAATAAAATTAACCACATGAACAAGATTAAAACCACGATTGTATTATCGATTTTGGCAGGAGTTGCCTGTACCCAACAGCCAGCGAAAAAAACTACAGAACAACCTGTTGCATCAATAAATCCGGTTAAAGCGCAGGTTTTTGCCACAGCAAAAGATACCAGCCTTCGGTTGTCGCAGACTTCGGATATTTCGTTTGAAGATTTCGGTCAGCCGGTTGAAACACAGGTTTGCGTATTTGTCGATCCAACCCGCACATTCCAGACTTTTATTGGCATTGGCGGCGCCCTGACTGACGCCTCAGCCGAGGTTTTTGCCAAATTGCCCGAAGCTACAAAAAAAGAATTCATGACAGCCTGCTACGATCGCACCAATGGAATTGGCTACAATTTTTCGCGAACCAACATTGCCAGTTGCGACTTTTCGAGCGACACCTATGGCTACATTGCCGACAATGACACTTCGTTAAGCACATTCAATGTGGCACACGACGAGAAATTCCGCATCCCATTTATCAAACAAGCCATTGCTGCTGCTGGCGGAATACTGCCTATGTTTGTGAGTCCCTGGAGTCCACCAGCCTGGATGAAAGAAAACAACGATGTTTTGCACGGCGGAAAACTGCTTCCAAAATACGCTCAGGCCTGGGCCAATCACTATGTGAAATTCATCAAAACCTACGAATCGATGGGAATGCCCATCTGGGGACTTTCGGTACAAAACGAACCCATGGCCAAACAGAAATGGGAATCGTGCCTTTATACGGCCGAAGACGAACGCGATTTTGTGAAAAAATACCTCGGGCCAACCTTACAAAAAAACGGGCTGGGCGACAAAAAACTCATTTGCTGGGACCACAACCGCGACCTGATCTACCAACGCGCCACTACTTTACTAAGCGATCCGGAAGCGGCCAAATACATCTGGGGAATCGGTTTCCATTGGTATGAAACATGGACTGGCAGCGCCCAGCAATTCGAGAACCTCAAACGTGTCAACGAAGCATTTCCGGATAAAAACCTGATTTTTACCGAAGGTTGTGTTGAAAAATTCAGCTTCGACCGGGTGAACGACTGGGCTTTGGGCGAGCGCTACGGAAATTCGATGGTAAACGATTTCAATTGCGGAACCGTTGCCTGGACCGACTGGAACGTACTCTTGGATGAAAATGGCGGACCAAACCACGTGGGCAACTTCTGCTTTGCGCCCATCCATGCCGACACCAGAACCGGGAAGCTGATTTATACCAACAGCTATTATTACATCGGGCATTTCTCAAAATTCATCCAGCCTGGTGCCAAACGAATCAGCAGTTCAACCAACCGCGACAAACTTCAATCAACCGCATTTATCAATCCTGACGGCAAAATGGTTGTGATTGTCCTCAATCTTTCCGACAGCAAATTGCCATTCAGATTGTGGATTGCCGGCAAAGCTGCTCCTGTAACCAGCCTACCACATTCGATTATGACAATAGTGATCTAAACTATTTGAATACATATTCTGAAAAGAGACTGGCTTGAAAAAGTTCAGTCTCTTTTTGTCCTGAATTTATCCTAAAAAACAACCTTTATCATTTTAACGAATTGCAATTTCCCTACTTTTACCAAAAATGATAAATCTTTATAACCCATGATAAACCGTATTTTAGCACTTGTCCTGATTTTGTTCATTACTTCAGGCATCACCAATGTTTTTGCCTGTACCAACCTGATTGTTACCAAGGGCGCCACCGTCGATCATTCGGTAATGATTACCTACGCCGCCGATTCGCATACCCGCTACGGAACGCTGGGTTTTTATCCGGCAGCCGATCACAAACCGGGCGACTTGTGCGAAGTTTTTCATTACGAAAACGGTAAACTGCTCGGTACAATTCCTGAAGTCTCGCATACTTATTCAGTCATACAGTTCATGAATGAAAATCAGGTAGCCATTGGCGAAACCACCTGGGGCGGATTGGACTCGTTGAAATCGCAACCCGGCGCGATTCTGGATTACGGCTCGCTGATGCGCATCGGGCTTCAGCGCTCGAAAACTGCCCGCGAAATGATTCAGGTTATGACAGAACTGGTGGCTCAGTATGGATATGCAACCTCAGGAGAATCCTTTTCCATTTCGGATGCCAATGAAGCCTGGATTATGGAGTTGATTGGAAAAGGCAAGTACGAAAAAGGCGCCATTTGGGTAGCTCGCCAAATTCCAGATGGATATGTAAGCGGGCATGCCAATCAGGCTCGAATCACCACTTTCCCGTTTCAGAAAACGAACAACTGGAACGACCCGAAACAAACCGTTTATCATTCTCCGGACGTGATCAGCTTTGCAAAAAAACACAGTTTTTACAAAGGAACTGATGAGGCATTCAGCTTTTCGGATGTCTACAATCCGCTGAAATTTGGAGGCGCCCGTTTCTGCGATGCCCGCGTTTGGTCGTTCTTCCGGAGAATTAATAAAGAAATACGCGAAAGTCAGGATTACACCAATTACGCCATGGGAAAATTCAATCGCGATACGAATATGATAGATCAAACCGCAAATCCAAACGGATACGTTTCGAATCGCATGCCACTGTGGGTAAAACCCGATTCACCGGTTACGCTCCAACAAGTGATGACTGCCATGCGCGACCATTACGAAGACACTCCGATGGATATGCGCGACGATCCGGGAGCCGGACCATTCAAATCGCCCTACCGCTGGCGCCCCATGGAATTCGAAGTTGACAGTGTTGAATACCTTTGCGAACGCGCCATTGCTACCCAGCAAACAGGCTACAGCTTTGTGGCCCAGTCGCGCAGTTGGTTGCCAGCTGCAATTGGCGGCATTTTCTGGTTTGGCGTTGACGATACCGATGGTTGCGTGTATGCACCGATGTACTGTGGAATGCAACGTGTTCCGGAGAGTTATGCGCTTGGAAACGGCTCAATGATTACCTGGTCGGAAACTTCGGCATTCTGGACATTCAATCAGGTAAACAACTGGGCTTATTCACGCTACAACCTCATCCATCCTGAAGTTGAAAAATACCAGTCGCAACTTGAAACACAGTTTGCAAACGAAGTGAAAGTAACCGATCAACAGGCTGCCGAACTTTACAAACAAAATACGGCATCAGCAACCGATTACCTGACCAGCTATTCGGTTTACACCGGCAATAAACTGGTTGCCGACTGGAAAGTGTTTTACCAGTATCTGTTTATGAAATACGTGGATGGGAATGTTAAAAATTCGGACAGCCGCAAATTACTCGACAACGGGAACAACAAAAACATTCCCAAAATGCCTGCTCAACCCGGCTACGGAAAAGAATGGGAACGCATCATGATTCAGGGAACAGGTGACCGGTTGAAAGTGCCAAAACCCGAAAAGAAATAATAAAAAATCGAATATGAAATGCCTAATCCAAATCCTGTGTTTTTGTTTATTAATCTCCTTTGGAGAAGAATGTTTGGGACAGAACGGACAAGCTGAAATAAACATTGACGCGAATCAAACCTACCAGAAAATTGAAGGCTGGGGAAGTTCGTTGTGCTGGTGGGCCGCGCAGGTTGGCAATTGGAATGAAGCAAAAGTCGATAGTATTGTCGATTTAATTACTTCTCCGGAAAAACTGAATATGAATATTTTCCGCTACAACATTGGTGGCGGCGACGATCCTTCGCATCTGGATGGACACATGGTAAAAGGCAAGGGGAAACGTGCCGAAATGGAAGGTTTTAAACGATCGGCTGATGCACCTTACAACTGGAGTGCAGATAAAGGACAGCGCACTTTGATGCTGAAAATAAAATCCAAAAGGCCGGATGCCGTTTTCGAAGCTTTTTCGAATTCGCCACCCTATTGGATGACATACAGCGGTTGTGCCGGTGGAAATATTGATCCAATGCAGGACAACCTGAAACCCGAATTTTACGAAGCATTTTGCAATTATCTGCTCGAAGTTTGCAAACATTACAAGACACAATACGGCATTGAATTCAAAACGCTGGAACCTTTTAATGAATCGACATCGAATTACTGGTACAATTTGGGAAGCCAGGAAGGTTGCCATTTTACGCCTGAAACTCAAATGAAAATCATCCGGATTTTAGCTCCAAAATTGGCAGCTACCGGACTTAAAACAGTGATTTCAGCTTCCGACGAAACCAATATTGCTTCAACCATAAAAGTTCTGAAAGCTTATCAATCAGCAAGTGACATTCTGGATAAAGTTGGACAATTGAACACGCATACTTACTCCGGAAATAACAGCGAACGAACCGAAGCATATCAACTGACCAAATCAATCGGGAAGCCCTTTTGGCAATCGGAAACCGGCCCGAGTGGAAAAAGCAAGACAAGTTTCGGATCAAATCTGGGACTGGCTCAAAAGCTTTTCGACGACATGCGCTACATGAAACCACAAGCCTGGCTCGATTGGCAGCTAATGGAAGAAGGTAACGATGTCTGGTGCCTGATGCGCTGCAATTTCATCTCTCAGGAATTTAAAATTGTGAAGAACTTTTATGTGCGGATGCAGATTACCCGATTCTTTAAGCAAGGTTATTCTATAATTGAAACCGGAAATGATGAAGTTCTGGCAGCAATAAATCCGGAAAAGACAGAATTGGTTGTGGCAATCGTTAATAAATCGGAGGAGCAAAAACCCTTTAACCTGAAACTAAATGCTGGTGGAAAACCTGAAAAAGAAGTGGTAATTTACCGGACCAGCATTGCCGAAAACTGTGAACGGATTCCATCCTCAAAAGTAAAAAATCAGGCAATCAGTTACAAGGCTCCGGGGCAATCGCTAACGACTTTTGTGATATCGCTTGATAAGTAAATCAACGGTTTACGGATGACAAAAAGAAACGGGAGGCTCAATCGAACCTCCCGTTTTTTGCTTTATGATTTTCCGGAATTCTTATTCGTCGCCAAATGAAACGCCCATTTTACGGCCTTTGATCACCAGATTATTATCGGGACTAACCAAACGCAGTTTCCCGCCCACTTCTTCAAGCGGAACAGTAGTCAGATCGTTATTTATTAAAGCGACCATGGTGCCAAAATTTCCTTCAGCAATACATTGTGTTGCATAAGCCCCATAGCGGGTGGCCAAAATGCGGTCCATTGGCGAAGGGCTTCCGCCGCGCTGCGTATAACCTAAAACGGTTTCGCGGGCTTCAACATCAACCCGGGCTTGTATAGATTCAGATAAATATCGGGCAGCCGACATGGTTTTGGGGTGATCAATTCCTTCGGCAACAACAACAATAGAATAGGGTTTATGATTGTTATATCGTTCTTGAATCTTAGCGCAAACTTTATCCATCGAATGTTCAATCTCAGGAATAAGAATGATATCGCCGCCACCAGCCATTCCGGCGTAAAGTGCAATCCATCCGGCATTGTGCCCCATCACTTCAACAATCATCACACGGCCATGCGAGTTAGCGGTACTGTGTAACCGGTCAACCGCCTCAGTGGCAATATTTACCGCCGAATCGAAGCCGAAAGTCATATCAGTTCCCCAAACATCGTTATCTATCGTCTTCGGAATCCCAATTACATTCAGGCCAATTTTCGATAGTAAATGAGCTGTTTTCATGGTTCCATTCCCTCCAATGCAAACCAAACCATCCAATCCAAGATCGTGGTAGTTTTGTTTGATCAAAGCTGGTTTGTCGTTATCCTCTTCGGTTACAATTTTGAACGGTTTTTCGCGCGATGTCCCAATAATAGTGCCGCCTACCGTTAAAATACCTGATAAGTCTTTCTCCTTAAGTTCCACGTATTGCTTATGAATCAAGCCGGTATAACCCGACGAAAACCCGATCACCTCCATGCCATATTCAACAATAGCAGTTTTTCCAACACCTCTGATCGCTGCATTTAATCCCGGACAATCGCCGCCCGCAGTCAAAATACCAATCCTTTTTACTTTCGTCTGATTCATATAACCAAATTTAATCTATTTATAAAACTCACCTAAATTAAAAAAAGTAATTCACTTCCCATTCATCATCTCCAAGGTTTAACGAATTGGCAACATTTCAGGGCATCCAAAATTCAGGAAACAGGCATCAGGTTTAGTTTTTGCCAGCATAAAAAGGATTAAGTTGACGGACAATATTTTTTCGGAACAGTTAAAACCCAACTTATATTTCACTCCAAATTTTATTAGCTTTGTCAAATCGTAACTGAAAACCACATTAAATTTTTAATAAACAAAAATTAATTACTCATGAGAAGAATCTATTCACTTTTACTGGCTGGCAGCATCGTCTTCGCTGTATCGTGCCAAAGTGGCCAGAAGAAAGCTGGCGAAAAATCGGCTAAAGACACTACCGCCGTTGCACCTGCCGCTCCTGAACTAAACAAATTAAGCTCAGAAGAAGCCAGTGCCGGATGGACATTGTTGTTCGACGGAACCACTTCAAACGGCTGGAGAGGGTACAATAAAAAAGACTTTCCGAAAGGTTGGGAAGTTGTTGACGGAACATTGCATTGCATCGGAACCGGCAAAGGTGAAGCTGGTGCCGAAAATGGCGGAGATATTATCTATGATAAGAAATTCAAAAATTTCCAATTGAAACTGGAATGGAAAATTCAGCAAGGTGGAAATTCAGGTATTTTCTATTTAGCTCAGGAAGTTCCTGAATGGCCAGTTTACAAAACTGCTCCTGAAATGCAGATTCTGGACAACGAACGTCATCCGGATGCATTGTTAGGAAAAGATGGTAACCGTCAGGCCGGATCTCTTTATGATTTGATTCCTGCAAAACCACAAAATGCAAAACCTGCCGGAGAATGGAATTCGGTTGAAATTATTTGCTACAAAGGAACTATCGTTCACAAACAGAATGGTGCAACTGTTGTTGAATACCACTTATGGACAGACGACTGGAAAAAACTGGTTAAAGACAGCAAATTTCCGAACCTGAACGAAAAATGGGCCGATGTTGCAACTGAAGGATTTATTGCCTTTCAGGATCACGGCGACAATGTTTGGTTCCGCAACGTGAAAATCAAAGAAATGGAATAACCCGATTATTCAAAAGATAGAAAGCCTCCGAAAGGGGGCTTTTTTGTTTTGTATCCGTCGGCTAAAGCCAGACGGCAAAGGATATTCAGCGCATTTACTGAAATCTGTAATAACTATATTTCCTACTTTGACTTCGAAGTCAATTTGGAATTAGGAACCTGGAACTTTCTAAGGTTGGTATCCCGATTGATTCAGAATCGACTGATAGTTGGTATTGCTCATCAAATCGGCCAGCTTGATGTCTTTGTTCTGTTTCATATACGAACGAACAATCTGCCACCCTAGCCAAACCCCTGCCCTACCGGGAGATTCTTCCGAAAACGCTGATGTGTAAGGTCCATCATCGATAAAACGTTTGATGCTCATGCGGTCGGTAGTGAAAAGCATTTTGTGTTCGGCCATAAATGTCCACATTTTGGCTTCGTTTTTCCGGCAAAATTCCAGCTGCTTTTGGGTAAAGCCAATCTTCAGCGTGTCGTTCAGGTCGGGCAACATGGCATCAATAAAATACAGCACTTTTCCCTGCTGTATCATGTGGCTCAGCAAATTGTTATCTTTTTCCGACTGGGGCCACTCGGCATCGGCCCACCCTTGCAACATATCAGGAACCATTTTTGCAGGAAGCATGTTTTTTCGCTTGTATGCAGGCAAACCTAACTTTTCATAAAAGGGGCTGTCGGCGCCCATGTATTTATCCAAACTAACTCCAATAAGATTCTGCGAGATCACAACCGACTGGTTAAATCCTGAAATACAGGTGTAAATAATGGGTATTTCTTTCGCCGGGAAATAATATTTATAATGTTTGAAGGCTGTCTCCAGTTCTTTCCGGAGCTGAATGGTATCAACTTTTTGAGCAACGTTAGTTTCAAGCTTCCGGATAAGCGTATCCGAAACAAACGAGTAAAGCAATTCAGGAAAATTTGGTTGCTCAACACCACCAATTCCAATCATACGATAAGTAAAAATATCGAAGAATTCACCATACCAGCGTTTCATTTCAGGAATGGCAGACTTCATCTGGTCTTGGTTTTGTTTGAGTAAATAGGAGTCAAGATGCCTGATTTTCAAATCAACCGAAATATTCGACACATTTATTTTTAGTGGATTCCGGGTACACGATGCCAATAACAATACCAGGCTTAGTGAGAAAACGATCTGCTTCATTCCATTCATTTTAGGGTATTTACGTACAACTCGCTTTTTTATTGTTGCTTTGAATATAAAATTCGAGATTTGTACCAGACAAAACGATGTCAATCTTACGTTATATATTCCGACCCGAAATCTGGTTTTAATTAAAATTTCGGTCGAACAACTTATTTTTAACGCTACAAATTAAACGATAAACAATGAAACGTCTTATTCTACTCTGTTTTTTTATCGCCGCTGCCATTAGTGGATTTAGCCAAAAGCAGATCAGGCTGTCGTTTGTTGGTGACCCTTCAGTGAATTGGATGCGAACCAGCAATTCGAATACTGAAAATGGGAAATCAATACTTGGCTATGATTTTGGTTTGAATGCAGACTACTACTTCTCTGAAGATGAACGTTATTCTCTGTCAACAGGGATACAAATTTCAAATACCGGAGGCGAAATTTCGTATCAGTCCAATTCTGGCTTCAGATTTTCAGGAGAAAACCTGTCTGCGGTAAGCAAAATTAAATACCAGATCAGATACATTGAAGTTCCTTTAGCCATCAAACTTAAAACCGATCAGTTTAACCGTGCCAAATACTGGGGATTGTTCGGATTGTCGGCCATGGTGAATATCGGCTCTAAAGGTACCAGCAACGACGGCTCATTGAAAAAAGCGAATATCAACGACGAAGTTAACTTGTTCAACCTGGCCATGAATGTTGGCATCGGTTTCGATTATGATTTAGGCGGAAACAATGCAGTTACCACCGGATTAATTTTCCAGAACGGACTGATGGATGTGACAACCGACAACGCGTTCTCCGATAAAACCATCATCAACTCGCTGAAACTGAAAATAGGACTGATCTTTTAAGATAAAAAAACATGAAGATTGCAATTGCGCAGCTGAATTACCACATCGGTAATTTTGAGGAAAACACATCGAAAATTATAGACTATATTGGTAAATCGAAAGCCTTAGGAGCCGAATTGGTTGTATTTACCGAACTTTCGGTAACGGGCTATTATCCGCATGATTTGCTCGAAAGGAAGGAGTTTATCGAACAATCGGAGGAGGCGCTCAATCAGATTGCGGCCCACTGCAACGGGATTGCAGCCATTGTTGGCGGTCCACGCATCAATCCTGAACCACGGGGCAAAAAGCTCTTTAATTCAGCATTCTTCATGTACGACGGAGCGATCCAGCATGTAGTGAACAAATCGCTGCTTCCGACCTACGACATTTTCGACGAATACCGCCATTTTGAGCCGAACAAATCGTTTTCGGTTTTTGATTTTGGTGGAAAAAAGATTGCCATTACCATCTGCGAAGATCTTTGGGACGAACAGGAAACACAGAACGAGTTTGGCCGTGAAAAACTCTATCAAGTTTCGCCGCTCAAAGAATTATCGGCTTTAAATCCTGATCTGGTGATCAATATTTCGGCATCGCCATTTTCATTCAACCAGGAAAATTCGAGAAAAAATATCCTGATTAAGAATGCAATCAAATATCAGCTGCCTATCGTGTATGCCAATCAGGTTGGCGCGCAAACCGAGTTGATCTTCGATGGCGGCTCCGTCTATCTCAATAAAAAGGGAGAAATTCAGGAAGAACTGAACTACTTCGAAGAAGATTTCAGGATTATTGATACTGAAGCTTCCTCTCAAAACCTTCAGCCAAAAACCGATTACATCGAAAAGATATATAACGCTCTAATTTTAGGGATCCGCGACTATTTCACTAAGATGGGTTTCAAAAAGGCAACCCTGGGTTTATCCGGAGGAATTGACTCGGCACTGGTTTTGGTTTTGGCTGTTCATGCATTGGGAAAAGAAAACGTTCGGGTTTTGCTGATGCCGTCGCGTTATTCGTCGGATCATAGCATTGACGACGCCCTGCAACTAGCACATAATCTAGATATTCAATACGAAATCATTCCGATCCAACCCATGGTCGATAGCTTTGAACAAAGCCTTTCGGAGGTATTTGCCAACCTCAAAAGCGACATTACAGAAGAAAATATTCAGGCCCGAACCCGTGGAATTTTGCTGATGGCCATCTCCAACAAATTTGGAAATATTCTGCTCAACACGACCAATAAAAGCGAATGTGCCGTAGGTTACGGAACGTTGTACGGCGATATGAACGGCGGGTTGTCGGTTCTGGGCGATGTGTACAAAACCGATATCTTCAAAATGGCCAACTGGATTAATCGCGATCGCGAAATTATTCCATTCAATACCATACTGAAACCACCATCAGCCGAACTTCGCCCGGATCAAAAAGACTCCGATTCATTGCCGGATTATGAAATTCTGGACCAGATTTTATTCGATTATATAGAACTCAATCTTTCGCCAGATGAGATAATTGCTAAAGGCTTCGATAAATCGACAGTATTGAGAACGGTCAAGATGGTTAATAATAACGAATACAAACGGTTTCAGGCACCACCAATCCTGAGAATCAGTTCGAAGGCTTTTGGGTTCGGTCGTAGGATGCCTTTAGTCGCAAGGTATTCCTGATATTTCACCATTTTTCAGCAAAAAAAATTAAACTATCATTGCGGAGCGCCGAAAAGGAAAATAAATGATCTAAATTTTCTTGTTTGACAAATTTATTTAACTTTGATGCTGCAAAACATGTAAATTTTATTTCTATGTTGAGTCATGAATTGGGAATGAAGGAAGTCTTTGAAAATCCGAAATCAATTTTCAGCACGCTAACCCCTGAAGAAAAGGAGGATCTGCAGAACCACATTACTTTGGCTGAATACAAAAAGAATGAATTCATTTTTAAGGAGGGCGAAAAACCATTGGCATTTTTGTTTCTGATCGACGGGAAAGTCATCATTTACAAAGAAGGTGTCGGTGGCCGCGAGCAAATTATCCGCATGACAAAACCTCTGGGATTAATCGGATACCGTGCTTTGCTGGCTGACGAACTGCACATTGGTTCAGCCATTACCCTTGAAGACTCAACTGTAGGTGTGATTTCGCACGAATATTTCTACAACAGATTACTCAAGAACCCAAATTTTTCGCTTAAACTTATCCAAAAATTGGCCCGCGAGCTTGGATTCTCGAATATGCGGACAGTTACACTTACTCAAAAACATATCCGTGGCCGATTGGCTGAATCATTGCTTCTCCTAAAAGAAAAATATGGTTGGGAAAACGATGGCGCCACCCTGAAAGTCTATCTCTCGCGCGAAGACATCGCCAACCTGTCGAATATGACCACATCCAATGCGATCCGCACACTTTCGACCTTTGCCGGTGAAAAGGTGATTGCCATTGATGGTCGCAAAATCCGCATTCTGGACATTCACAAGCTCGAAAAAATCAGCAAACTGGGATAAAAGAAGTTTCGCGGTTCGGGTTTCGGGTTACGAGTATAAAATCCATGTATCGCGTAACTCGCAACTCACAACAATTTTAACTGAACACTGGGACTGAATACTGAACATTTCATTCCTGAAGATAAATCCGTTTCACGCGCTGTGAAATTCCTGTGAGTATTTCGTAAGGAATAGTGCCGATTGTATTCGCCATATCGCTCACCAGAATATGCTCGCCCATCAATTCCACTTCGTCGCCAACAGCAATCGGCAATCCGGTCACATCAATCATGCACATGTCCATACAGATATTCCCGATAACCGGCACAACCCTGCCGTTCACAAATACTTTCCCAACCCCATTACTCAAACGGCGGTCGTATCCATCAGCATATCCGATAGGTAAAACAGCAATTTCAGAATCATGAGTTGCCAGGCCTTTCCGCCCGTAGCCAACAGTTTCTCCGGCTTTAATTTTTCGAATCTGCGAAATACTGGTTTTCAACCGGCTGATGCTCTTAATCTGCAAGTTTCCGCAAGAGCTGACTCCATATAAACCAATGCCCAACCTCACCATTTCAAACTGAAATTCAGGGAATCGCTCAATCCCCGCTGAATTCAGGATATGACGGAATACTTTATATGGCAATCGTTCAGTGATTAGCGCTGACAATTGCTGAAATTGCTGAATCTGACTGCGGGTAAACGCATCGTGAACAGCTTCGTCCGCTCCAGCCAAATGAGAAAATACCGACCGCACAACCATTTCTTCCTGAACCACCAACCGGGCAATCAGCTTTTCGGTTTTCTCAGCCGAATCAAAACCCAAACGATGCATTCCAGTGTCTATTTTCAAATGAATCGGATAACGAACTACAGCGTGTTGCTGAAGCACTTTCCGGAACGAATCAAAAATCTCTTCGGAATAGATATTGGGTTCGAGTCGGAACTCGATCATGTTTTCAAAACTATGCGCTTCGGGGTTCATTACCACAATGGGCAAATCAATTCCGGCCTGCCGAAGTTCGATTCCTTCGTCAGCCACAGCAACTGCCAAATAATCGACCTTATGAAATTGGAGGATTCGGGCAATTTCGGCCATTCCACTTCCGTATGAAAAAGCTTTTACCATAACCATAACGCGCGTTTCGGGCCGAATGAGCGACCTAAAAAAGTTGAGGTTTCCAATCATCGCATTCAAATCTATTTCCAAAACGGTCTGGTGATATTTCTTCTGAAGTACTGAAGCAATACGCTCGAAATGAAAATCGCGCGCCCCTTTCAGCAAAATGCATTCCTGCCGATACTGATTGGGTTGAAAAGATTCCAGAAACTGGTCGGTCGATTCAAAAAACATGGAGGACTTTTCAAACAAGTCAGCATATTTTCGGATTCGCGAGCCAATTCCAATCATATGGCTGGTTTTATTCAGTTGTAGTAATCGGGCGACCTCGGTATATAGCTGTTCATCCGGAATTCCGGCCTGCTGAATGTCGGAGAGAATAACTGTTTTGCCCAAATAAGGATGTCGGGCATGGTTGTTCAGAAACCCGAGAGCGATTTGAAGCGAATTAATATCCGAATTGTAATAATCGTTTATAAGCAAACAGTTATTAATACCTTCCTTGATTTCGAGACGCATAGCGACAGGCTGCAAACTGTCGAACTTTTCAAGCACCGATTTTTCGCCCAAATGCTGCGACAAAACAAAAGCCAGACAATGACCGGCATTTTCAAGACTCGCACCATCCAGAAATGGTAATCCAACGGTATAATTTTGCCCCTCGAATTCGGTACTAATTTCAACTCCTCCGTCCGTTTCTATTTTTCTGAAATACAGATCTGCAGTTTTATCTTTAAAAGACCATGAAAAAGATTTTCCTTCAGGAATAAAATGGCCTTTGCTTATTTCAGCATGAACCATAGGTTGATCTTTGCAGTAAATAAGCGTTTTGCAAGATTGAAAGAGAAGCAGCTTTTCTTCCAACTTTTCCTGATGCGATTTAAAATTTTCCTGATGGGCTTCTCCAATGTTGGTAAGAATTCCAACCGTTGGACGGATAATTTCGGATAGACTTGACATTTCTCCAGGTTTCGAAATTCCGGCCTCAAAAATGGCCAGCTCATAATCTGGTTTTAGGTTCCAAACCGATAATGGAACACCCACCTGCGAATTGTAACTTTTGGGGCTTCGAAGAACTGACCGGTTATGCAGCACCTCGAACAACCATTCCTTAACAATCGTTTTCCCGTTGCTGCCGGTAATTCCAATAATGGGAATCTGAAATTGAGACCGGTGCCAGGCTGCCATTTTTTGCAGGGCTTTCAGCGTATTGTCAACGACAACGAAAGCACAATGATCATATTTCAGGAGTTCATCAGAAAAATCAGACACTACAAAAGCCCGAACTCCCGCGTGAACCAGATCGGCAATGTAGCGGTGCCCGTCGTTTCGCTCACTTTTCAGTGCAAAAAAAACGCTCGATACCGGATCAAAAATGGTTCGGCTATCAATAGATATTGAAGATATCTGTAATTCGGGATTGAGCACATTTGAACGCAACACACCTCCAACAACTGAGGAAATCTGAGCAATGGATAAAATTGGCATTAGCGTGTTGCTTTAGTAAAACAGGAACGGCATAACGGCTCGTACTCATCTTTTTCGCCCAATAAAACCAGTTTATCAGCAGCCGACAAACGATGCGAGAATTGAGCTACATCCCCACATCGCATACAAATTGCATGAACTTTGGTTATGTGGTCGGCAACAGCCATTAGTCCGGGAATCGGGCCAAACGGCTTTCCTTTGAAATCCATATCCAACCCGGCAATAATCACCCGAATACCCATGTTGGCGAGCGATACACTCACATCGATCAAGCCAGTGTCGAAAAACTGAGCTTCATCAATGCCAATCACATCTACGTCGCCGGTTAGAAGCATAATATTCCCTGAGTTTTCGACCGGAGTACTGAGAATTGAATTCTCGTCGTGTGAAACCACTTCGGCAAGTGAATATCGCGTATCAATGGCTGGTTTAAAAATCTCAACTTTAAGTCGTGCAATCTTGGCACGTTTCAACCGCCTGATCAATTCCTCCGTTTTTCCTGAAAACATTGAACCTGCTATAACTTCAATGCTACCAGTCTTTTTTTGTCGGTCAATTCCCCTTTCAATAAACATCTATGTGATTTGCTAAAGATTTTTGTACTTTTACAATGCTCGAATTCCGGCCTCAGTGCAAAAGCTTCTGGTTCCTGAATATGAGTTCCGGTATTGAAAACAAAGATAAATTTAAATCTTTACCAATAAAAAACCAGCTTGAATTACCGATTAAAATCAGAAATAAAAATGGACAAACGTAAATTGATCCAGATCATCCAAAAAGAACTGGAAGAACTAAGAATCTTATCTGAAGAGATTGTTGAAAGTGGGGATAAAACCTCTTTAATTATTGACCTTACACTTAGTAAGGCCCGACTTTTATGTCAGGAAATTGAACTGTTACGCGAACTTACAGCTAAGAATGCTGCAATTCTAACGGATGATTCTCCGGACGAAAATGAGGAAGAACAAATTGATGAAGACGACGATGAAGTTTCTGAAGTAACTATTTCTGATCCGGAGCTCGAGATTGTGGATTTTGAAGAGTCGGAAGAAGATGATGAAATGAACTCAGAAGAAGAAACTGACATTGATGAGAATAATGAAGATGATGATCTGACTGAAGAAGATGATGATTTGGATGAAAGCGAACCAGAATTCATTGAAGAAGAAATTGAAGAAGAAGGATTAATTGAATTTGGAGTGAATGAAAATGGAGAAATCGAAGAGGATGAGGAAGAAGAACCGGCACAGAAGTCAACAATTGAGTCGGCCGAACTAAAATCAGAACCTCAGCCCGGCATTCGTGAAATTACGATTGATATGGACGACGATGATCTCGAACCTGTTAAAGTTTCACCAACTCTGGGAATAACCGATCGCCCGGTTATGCGCGAAATACCAAAGCCAGAAGAACTGGTTGAGGAAAAACCTGTTGTTGAAGAATCGTTCCAAAAAGAACGTTCATTAAATGATTCAATTGGAGAAACCAAATCTGCAGAATCGCCAATAAACAGTGGTGCAATATCGAGTTTACGGGCCTCCATTGGCTTAAACGACCGTTTCCTGTTCATCCGTGAGATTTTCAACAATAACACCGATAAATACAATACAGTAATAGATCATTTGGATAAACTGGAAACCATCCAGCAAGCCGTTGATTACCTGAAAGCAAACCTCACCCTTCAGAAGAACGAAACCAGCATGAAATTCGTTGATCTTCTGAAACGCCGTTTCAGCAAATAAAAAGAAGAACTTTTAATATGGAGCGATGGCAATTTCTCAAAATCCGCCATTGCTCCTATTTTTTAAATATATTTTCAGCAATAACATGGTCGTTACAATACCTTAGACCTATAAAAAATGGGTAAATTATTTTTAGTGCCAACCCCGATCGGAAACCTGGAGGACATGACTCTGCGCGGAATCCGGATTTTAAAAGAAGTTGATGTTATTTTAGCTGAAGACACACGTACCTCGGCCAAGCTTCTTGACCATTTCGAAATTAAGAACAAACTGATATCGCACCATAAATTCAACGAACATAAAACCGTTGAGATGATTGCCCGACAGATTGAAGATGGTAAGAATGTAGCCCTGATTTCGGATGCCGGAACTCCCGGAATTAGCGATCCGGGTTTTTTACTCGTAAGAACCTGCCTCGAGAAAGAGATTGAAGTGGAATGCTTGCCGGGCTCCACTGCATTAATACCAGCTTTGGTCAATTCCGGATTTCCGACCGACCGCTTTACTTTTGAAGGTTTTCTTCCGCAGAAAAAAGGCCGACAAAAAAAGATTAAGGAACTGGTAACCGAACCTAGAACCATGATCTTTTATGAATCGCCCTACAGGTTAGTTAAAAGTCTGGAGCAATTTGCCGAATTTCTTGGACCAGACCGAAGAGCATCTGTTTCGCGTGAATTATCTAAATTCTACGAAGAAAACCGCAGAGGCACATTGACCGAACTCATCGAATATTTTAGCTCGAAAACCATTAAAGGTGAAATTGTAATTGTACTTGAAGGTTTCACGGCCGAAAAAGGAGATAAAAACGAGGATGACGAATGAGAACTTACGATCACCTCTTTTTTGACCTCGACAATACACTCTGGGATTTCACAACCAATTCACGGTTGGCGATGGAACAAACCATGGAGCAAACGAAACTCATCCAAAAGCTCATTTCATTCGATGCTTTCTTTGTAGTTTATGAGCAGATCAATCATTCGCTATGGAACGATTATCACACAAAGAAAATCACCAAACAAAAACTCATTGTTGAACGATTCTCCAGATCGATGCAATTGTTCGGAATTGACGATTACAACTGGATTGAATTAAATAAGCTGTATCTGGAGAACATGGCCCTGCAAACCCATCTATTTCCGGGAACTTTAGAAACACTTACTAACCTTAAGTCCAAAGGGTATCAAATGCATATTATTACAAATGGGTTCAGGGAAGTACAATATTTAAAGCTTAAAAATTGTGGTCTGGCCAATTTTTTTACCAAAATTTTTATTTCAGAAGATATACAGACCACCAAACCACATCGACAAATTTTTGAACATGCGTTAAAATCGACTAACGCACAAAAAAAACGAAGCATTATGATTGGCGATTCCTGGGAAAATGATATTGTTGGCGCACTCGAATTCGGAATGGACCAGATCATGTTTTTAAATAAGGAAAACAACGAGGTTCCTGATCATATAAAACTACTCATACCTACAGTAATTTCAGCGTTTTTACAGCTTAAGCGCTATACCAGAACCTATTTCGTTGACGAAATTATTGGATTAGATACACTTTTATAATTTGTATTCGTTCTAAATAATTAATGAATTTTACTTGGAATACATACACAATAATATATATACCAATACTTTAACAATCAAGAGACATACTAAAGCAGCCTTTTTGACAATTTAATATTTGTTAACACTGTTAAAATATGTCAATATTTATCTTTATAGATTAATCATCCTATTCACATTTTTTTAAATTTGTAATCCAAATAAAGTATTGCTACAATCTTGTCGGAATACATTATTGAAAAAGGGGGGTCTAAAAAAATTTCAGTAAAATTTCCCGATAATTTGATTTGGGGGAATCAAATTATCAAGTTGAAGTGTTTTTGAAGGGGGATGTTTTAATGAAGTTTACCAGCCTTGTTTTTCATTAAAAATTGATGCTGTTTAATTTAAATTTATTTTACATGAAAAAAATCGCGTTATTGCTTGCATTCTTTGCAATTGGTTTGCAGGTCCTCATGGCCCAAACCAAGGAGATCTCAGGCACAGTAACCTCCGCCGATGATGGAGGTGCTATCCCTGGAGTATCTGTTTCTGTGAAAGGAACGACACTAGGTACTATCACCGACATGGACGGTGTATTTAGGTTGAAGGTTCCTCAAGATGCTAAAACATTGCTTTTCACCTTTGTTGGTATGGCTTCTCAGGAGGTTGTAATTGGTACTCAATCAACCTTTAAAGTTAAAATGGTTTCAGAAAACATTTCTGTTGATGAGGTGGTTGTTACCGCATTAGGTATTTCCCGCGAGAAAAAATCCTTGGGGTATTCCAGTCAGAATGTTAAAGAGGACCAGATTTCTACGGTTAAGGCTAGTAACTTCATGAATGCTCTTTCCGGTAAAGTTGCCGGGGTTCAGATCAAAAAGAGTAATAACATGGGGGGATCTACCAACGTTGTTATGCGTGGAAATAAATCTCTTACAAACAGCAACCAGGTACTTTATGTTGTTGACGGTGTTCCTATTAATAATGAAATTGGAAGTTATTCAAGCCAAAGTACTGGTGCAACCGGATATGACTATGGTAATGCTGCTTCTGACGTTAACCCCGACGATATCGAATCGATTAACGTACTGAAAGGTTCAGCTGCTACAGCTCTTTATGGCTCACGCGCTTCTGGTGGTGTAATCATGATTACAACAAAAAAAGGTACTGTTGGTAAAAAAGGTATCGGTGTTACTGTTAACACTAACATTGCATTCAAAAGCATTGACAAATCAACTTTCCCAACCTATCAGCAACAATATGGTGCTGGTTATGGAAATTTCTACGGTCCTAATGGAGATGGATGGTTTGAAAGACGTGATGCTAATGGCGTAACCCAAAAAGACGATACAAAAAACTTCGATTGGGTTCCTACAACAGAAGATGGATCATACGGAGCTAAATTCGATGGGCATCCAGTTTACGGATGGTATTCAGTTGATCCTGAATCACCTTGGTATAAGCAAACAAAACCTTGGGAGGCTGCTAAAAACGGTCCTATTACTTTCTTTGAAAAACCAGTAACTTACACCAATACCGTTTCTATTGATAATGCTACTGATAATGGAACAATGAGGATGTCATACACCAATTTCAAAACATCTGATTTGATGCCAAACAGTGACTTGCACAAGGACAATTTCTTAGTAAATGGTTCATGGAATGTCACTAAAAAATTGACTGCTACTGCTACAGCAAATTTCACACGTCAGGCTGCTACTGGACGTCCTTCAACCGGATATAGCGACAATATCGTTTCTAATATGCGTCAGTGGTATCAAACCAACATGGATTTTGCTGATCAGAAAACAGCCTATTTCTTAACCAAAAGAAATTTAACCTGGAACTACAACTCAGCTCTCACTTATCCAATTTATACTGACAACCCATACTGGCAACGTTACGAAAACTATGAAAATGACAGTAGAAATCGTATCGTAGGTAATATGGCCTTGAATTATAAAATTACCAGCTGGTTAGACGCTTATGCCCGCGTTTCGGTTGATGATTATGCTGAAAAACAAGAAGAAAGAAGAGCTGTAGGTAGTATCGCTACAAATTTTGGTGTTAGCCGTACGAACCAACAATCTGGATATATGAGAAGGGATATTACCTTCAGCGAATATAACTATGATTTAATGTTGAAATTCAATAAAGCTTTGAATGAAGATTTCAACCTGAGCGGAATTTTAGGAGCAACTGAACGTAGAACAAACTTATCAAGATTAACAAGTTCAACCAACGGAGGTTTATCAGTAGCTGGTATCTATTCATTGCAGAATAGTGTTAGTGCTCTTCCTTTCCCTGTTGAAACTGAATCAAAAATTGGTGTTCGCGGTCTTTATGCAAGTGCATCATTAGGTTACAAAAACATGTTATTCCTTGATGGAACTTTCAGACAAGATCATGCCTCTACACTTCCAGAAGGAAAAAGCACTTATTATTACCCATCAGTTACGGGAGCTTTTGTTTTCTCAGAAGTACTGAAAGAAAATTGGCTGTCGTTTGGTAAAGTTCGCTTGAACTATGCCGTTGTTGGTAACCTTGCAGGTTTCGACCAATTACTTGACAAATATGGTGTAAATACTCCTTTTGTTGGTGCTAGCTATTCATTACCTAACACAAAGAACAATCCTGATCTTAAAAACGAAAGCACAAAATCACTTGAAGGTGGTCTTGAAATGTCGTTCCTGAACAAACGTGTTGGATTTGACCTTGCAGTGTACAAAACAAACTCTATGGATCAAATCATGCCTGTGACTTTAAGCCAGACAACTGGTTATAATTTCATGTATGTAAATGCAGGTGAGATTGAAAATAAAGGTATTGAGCTTACATTGAATGGTTCACCAGTAAGAAGCAAAAATTTCAGCTGGGACATTAATGTAAACTTTGCTACAAACAGAAATAAAGTTGTTTCTCTTTATCCAGGAATTGACAATCTTCAGTTAGGTTCTTTCCAGGGTGGTGTTACTTTAAATGCAACTGTAGGTCAACCTTATGGAGTATTGAAAGGAAAAGATTACACGTATGATGCCAATGGCAATGTAATCATTAACGCATCAACCGGTTTGCCAGTTAAAACGGCCACTGCAACCAACAATTTGGGAAATGTAAATCCAAAATGGACAGGTGGTATCACAAATACCTTTAGCTATAAAGGTGTTTCTTTCAGCTTCCTGATCGATATGCAAAAAGGTGGTAGCATTTATTCATTGGATATGTATTATGGTCTTTATACCGGACTTTATCCTGAAACAGTTTTCACAAACGATTTAGGAAATCCTGTTCGTGATCCACTAGTTGGAAGTGCAGCAGCAGGTTATGGTGCAAAGAGCGGTGGTTACATTATCGAAGGAGTAAATGTTGCGAATGGTGTAAGCACTCCAAACAAAACCCGTGTTGATGCGTCAACTTCTGATTTTGCATTTGGTACTGCAGCCCGTCCTCACAGAGACTTTGTATATGATGCTTCATTCATTAAACTGAGAGAAGTTTCCCTTTCATATAATATCCCAGCTGCTCTTCTTTCTAAATTACTCGTAAAAGGTGCTACTATTAGTTTTGTTGGATCGAACCTTTGGATCATTCACAAAAACTTACCATATGCCGATCCTGAAGCAGGTCTTTCAGCAGGTAATATTCAGGGATATTCTGTAGGATCACTGCCTGGCACACGTGATTTTGGTTTCAACCTCAAATTCAACTTCTAATCTTCGAAACATGAAAAAGATACTTATCATTTTAATGGTCTTTTTGATGGCGTTTAGTGCCTGTCAAAAGCTTGAGGACCTCAACAAGAATACCAAGGATTTTACCGCGGTACCTGGACCAGGGATTTACAATGGGGCAATTCGTAGCCTTTTGAATCAGCTTTATACGTTTAATGTAAACAACAACAATACGCAGTTGTATATGCAGTATTTCGCTGAAACCACTTATCCTGACGAAAGTCGCTACGATATGGTTACCCGTCCAATTCCTGCAAACCATATGAACGCCCTTTACCGGACAGTTCTTATGAACTTCAAAGATGCTTCAGCCGTACTTACTGCTGCACCACTTGCAGGTATCGATGCCAAACAAAGAAAGAATCAACTTGCTATCATCGAAATCATGTCTGTTTTCACCTGGAGCAATCTGGTTGAAACCTTTGGTGATATGCCATACTCTGAAGCTTTAGATTTCACTAAGCCATCGCCAAAATACGATGATGCCTTTACAATCTACAAAGCTCTTGTAACCCGTCTTGATGCTGCTCTTGCTTCTATGGATCCAGCTTATGCTGGAATGGGTGCCGGTTACGACAACATCTATGGTGGCGGAGTTGCAGGTACTGCTAAATGGATTCGGTTTGCCAATACTTTGAAAATGAGAATGGGTCTTGTTCTTGCAGATAAAGATCCTGCTCTTTCAAAAACGATTGTTGATGCTGCTGAACCAAAAGCATTTATTGCTGGTGACAAATGTGCATTGACCTATCTTTCAGCTTCACCAAACCAAAATCCGGTTTATACTGAATTGGTTGTAAGTGGTCGATTTGACTTTGTGGTAACCAGCAGTATTACTGACCCAATGAATACATTGAATGACCCACGACGTGCCTATTACCTGTGGACAAAAATTGATGGCGCGTACAAAGGTGGTGCTCAAGGTATGCCAAACTCATATGCTTCATTTACTCACGTTGACAACGCGCTATTGAAACCAGAGAGAGAAGTTGTTATTATGGATTATGCTGAAGCTGAATTCCTGAGAGCTGAAGCTGCAGCACGTGGAACCTACGCTGTTACAGATGCTGAAACTCACTATAATAACGCAATCAAAGCTTCAATAACCTCATGGGGAGGAACAGCTGCTGAGGCCGATACTTACCTGGCTCAACCAGCCGTAGCTTATGCTACCGCTACCGGAACCTGGCAACAGAAAATCGGAGAACAAGCTTATTATGCCTACTATATGCGCGGATTTACTTCATGGTTAACATGGAGAAGATTGGACTACCCACGATTAAAAGCAGCATCAAAACACGTTGCTGAAGTTAATGGTATGCCATTGCGTTATTCTTATCCGGTTTCAGAACAGACCTTGAATGGTGCAAACTATAAGGCTGCTGCTGCCGCAATTGGAGGCGATAATGCTTTGACAAAATTATTCTGGGACAAAGCAAGTTATGATACTTTAAACTAGAATTCCTTTTGAAAGATTCTAGTCTGAAACTATAAGTTAAAGGCCGTCACAATTCAATTTGTGACGGCCTTTTTTATACCTCTAAGGCGATCTAGATTAATTGTAAAACACATACCCTGTACACTAAAACAGTATGATTTGTCATTTTTTAGATCTTTAATCCTTGGAAGATAAAAAGGCAAATTTAAAATTCATAGAATATTTCTCGCTGCTTTTTATAGGACTTTCGTCATTTTTTATTCAATAATTATGATGTAATTTAACGTTTTTTTACATTTATACTTTAATTTACTCTAAAGTTCAGAAAGTCAAAAGATCCGATTACATTGTAGGTTGGTAATGAAGTTTAAAAACTATGTGCAGCCACGAAGTAATTTTATTTGAAGTTGTTAATTTAAAATAATTATCTATGAAAAAAATCGCGTTATTGCTTGCATTCTTTGCAATTGGTTTGCAGGTCCTCATGGCCCAAACCAAGGAGATCTCAGGCACAGTAACCTCCGCCGATGATGGAGGTGCTATCCCTGGAGTATCGGTTTCCGTGAAAGGAACAACAATCGGAACTGTCACCGACATGGACGGTGTATTCCGGTTAAAAACTACTCAGGAAAGTAAAACCCTGGTATTCTCGTTTGTCGGAATGGCAACACAAGAAGTAACTATCGGAAACCAAACAAAATTCAATGTTAAGATGGTTTCTGAAAATATCTCTGTTGATGAAGTTGTGGTTACTGCCATGGGTATTTCAAAAGAGAAGAAAGCCTTAGGGTACGCTGTCGAAAATGTTGGTGGACAGGAACTTACTCAAGCGGCAAATACCAACCTTGGAACTGCTATTCAAGGTAAAGTCTCAGGTATTGAAGTTTCTTCATCTTCTGGTATGCCCGGTGCTTCAACAAAAATTCAAATTCGTGGAGCCCGTTCTTTTACAGGCAACAACGCTCCGCTTTATATTGTTGATGGAACACCGATCTCTTCTACCCCAGACGTAGGTACAGGAAATTCTGTAACAGGAACTGATTATGCTGACAGAGCGTTGGATATCGATCCAGGCGATATTGAGAGTATCAATATCTTAAAGGGACAGGCTGCATCGGCACTCTACGGGATGAGAGCTTCTAATGGCGTAGTTGTTATTACAACAAAAAGCGGAAAGGGTGCATCCAAAGGAAAACCTCAGCTTTCTTTTACAACGAATTTTGCCTTTGATGTAATATCAACAATGCCTGAATTCCAAAATGAATTTGCCCAGGGAACCAGTGGAGCATATAGTCCTTCAGCCTCAACCAGCTGGGGTCCTAAAATTGCCGAACTTGCAAATGACCCAAAATATGGGGGAAACACAACCAATACAAATACAAACAGAGACGGAAAAAAACAAGGAATGTATTATGTTCCTCAAAGAGCCAAGGCAGGTCTCGATCCATGGGTAGTCCCTGCTGTGTATGATAATGCAAATCAATTCTTCGACACAGGTTTAACTCAAAGTAATGCGTTTAACATTGCCCAGGGATTTGACAAGGGTAATTTCTCATTGTCTTTGGGAAATACAACGTCGAATGGGATTGTACCATCTACCGGACTTGACCGTTATAATGCAAAGATGTCAGCCGAAGCACAATTAAGCAAAAGCTGGAAAGTGGGTTTCTCAGGAAACTTTGTTACTTCTAAACTCACCAAGCAGAGTTCTGCAAATAATGGTATTGTTGCAACTGTTTATCCAGCACCTCCAAGTTATGATTTGGCAGGAATACCATCGTATATTAAAGGAGACCCTTACACTCAAAATACTTATCGTTCAACTGCTGGATTCGATGCCGCTTATTGGGCTATTGATAATAATAAATTCACTGAACGGTCTCAACGTTTCTTTGGAAATGTTTATGCCGAGTTTAATACCAAGTTTAATACCGAAAACCAAAAATTGGTTGTAAAATATCAATTGGGAGATGATGCATACGCAACCAATTACAGTGACGTATGGGGATATGGTCATGCGAATGGGAAAGGAGAAGTTGACCAATACAACTATACCATTAACGAGATGAACTCATTGCTTACAGCTGCTTACAACTGGAAAGTAAACGACGACCTTGTATTTGATGCTGTTCTGGGTAATGAGTGGGTAGAATACGGCAGAAAGTATACTGAAGGCTATGGTAAAGATTTTAACTTCTCTGGCTGGAATCACATTGACAACGCTTCTGTTTATCAAGCATCTGATTCATACCGCACAGAACGCACAATTGGTGTATTTGGAAACTTGGCTTTAGCATATAAAAGCATGCTTTATTTAAACGTTACCGGCCGTAACGATATTGTTTCGACCATGCCTCGCGACAACCGTTCATTCTTCTATCCATCAGTATCATTAGGCTGGATATTCACTGAAATGAACTTATTTAAGAATGACATTTTAACTTACGGAAAACTTCGTTCTTCTTATGCTGAAGTTGGACAGGCAGGAAACTATTACGCTAGTTACTTCAGTACGCCAGTATTTGGCGGTGGTTTTTCTTCAGGAACACCAATTCTTTATCCAATTAACGGAGTTGTAGCATATACTCCAAATTCTACTGTTTACGACCCTAATCTAAAACCTCAAAATACAGTATCTTATGAATTTGGTGCTGATCTTACTTTCTGGAAGGGTTTAGTGAACTTTAGTTATACCTACTCAAGGCAAAATGTTAAAGATCAAATTTTCTCAGTGCCTTTGGCCAGTTCAACAGGTTCTGCAAGTCTGGTAACCAATGGAGGTTCTATTCATACCAATTCACACGAGGTAACTTTGAGTGTTAATCCAATCAAAACAAAGAACTTTAAATGGGATTTTGGTTTCAATTTCTCAAAAATCGACAACTATGTGGATAAGTTAGCACCTGGTGTTAACAGTATTTTCCTTGGTGGTTTTACAGAACCACAAGTAAGAGCTGGTATTGGCGATAAATTTCCTGTAATATATGGCGTTAGCTATTTACGCAACGATGCCGGACAGATTGTTGTTGATGCTGACGGTATGCCACAATCTGGCGAAGAAAAAGTGATTGGTACTGTTTCTCCTGACTTCAGACTAGGCTTCAATACTTCATTTACTGTCTACAAATTCCGTCTTTCTGCCTTATTCGATTGGAAAAACGGTGGACAAATGTATAGCGGAACAGCAGGATTGCTTGATTATTATGGAAAAAGCAAACGTTCAGGCGAATATCGCAAATCTGATTCATTCCTGTTTGAGAAACCAGCAGTTAAGGTAACAGGAACAGATGCCAATGGAAAACAAACCTATGCAACAAATGATATCAAAATCAGTGGAGCAGATGCACAGACATATTTTTCTAATTTGAATAACATCTCCGAATCAATGATTTATGATAATTCATTTGTAAAAATGCGTGAGATTTCCTTAAACTATCCTGTTTTAGACAAAAAAGCACTGAAAGTAAATCTGAATATTTTTGCCAGAAATATTATTGTTTGGTCGAAAATGAAAGGTCTTGATCCTGAATCTACTCAAGGAAATAATAATATGAGCGGTGCATTTGAGCGCTTCTCTCTTCCAGGAGCTGCAAGCTATGGATTTGGCTTAAATTTAAATTTCTAAAATAGTCTGAAAAATGAAAAAATATATCAATATAACCAAAGGATTCCTTGCAACATTAGCTTTATCTGCGCTTGTGATCTCATGTTCAGAAGATGCAATGGATGATGTTAACAAGGATTTAAATCATACGCAAGATGCCCCGGCTAAATTTATTATTGCAGATGTAATAACATCAACTGCTTTTAATAACATCGGTGGTGATATTAATACCTATACTTCAGCATATGTGGAACACGAAGTAGGTACTGACAACCAATTATATCGTGCTGAACACCGTCAAGGTGAACCTTCTGCATCCTCTACCTTCAATAACGTTTGGGGTGGTCTCTATGGAACCTTAAGAAATGCCCGTTTGGTCATCGAAAAATGTTCTGCCGGAGGAAGTCAGGAAGGAAATCAGATCACAAAAGGAGTTGCTGAAGTATTAGCCGCTTATAATTCAGGAATAATTGCTGATATGTTTGGTAATACTCCATGGAGCCAAGCTGCACTTCCTTCTAAAACAGGAGCTCCTACCTATATGAATCCTAAGATTGATACTCAGGAAGAGATTTATACTGGCATCATCAAGTATCTGAATGATGCAATTACTGATCTCCAGGGAACTGATGCGCATGCTACAGGACCGCTTGGAACATATGATTTGCTGTATGGCGGGAACAAAGCCAAATGGTTAAAATTTGCTTACGGATTAAAAGCACGCTATACAATGCATCTTTTAAAGAGATCAGCGAATGCTGCAACCACTCTGCAAACTGTAATTGATTGTGCAGACAAATCGTTTAAATCGGCTGACGAACAAGCGGCTTTTGCCATTTACGATGCATCTAACCTTAATCCTACATTCGATTTTCAGTGGAGTCGTGATGGTTTAGCTGCCAGTGAGAGCATGTCACAAAAGCTTATCGAACGCAATGATCCACGCTTACGTCGTGTTTTTGTTGGTGCTGATTGGACTCAGGTTACCGGAGCTGATGATCCAAACTTTTATATGGCTCCAAATGGCGAAAACGATCAGGTTAAATACACTTACAATACATCTGTTTTCGTATTCTCACAAACAGCCCCAACTTTAATGATGAGTTATCATGAAGTACTATTTCTGAAAGCAGAAGCACTTTGTCGTCTTAACAAAACAACTGATGCTGAAGCTGTATTGAAAAATGCAGTTGTAGCTGCTATCGCCAATACCGAAAACAGTGTGGCTGCTTCAATGAATGCACCAACAGTTAATGATAATGGTGGTCTTACTGAAACGTCGGCTGCTATTTCTGAAACAGAAGCTATGGACTATTTTGATACAAGTGTAAAACCTCTTTTTACTGCTAATCCATTAAAAGAAACAATGAATCAGAAGTATCTGGCATTCTTTGGTGCTTCAGGCGAATCAACAGAATGTTATAACGATGTTCGCAGACTTAAAGGATTGGGTGAGAACTTGATAAAATTAAATAATCCGAACCAATTTCCGCTTCGTTGCCCATACGGGAACGATGATACAACCACAAATCCAGAAGTTAAAACGGCTTACGGAACAGGTCAGTATGTTTATACAGAACCGGTGTGGTGGGCTGGAGGTACCAGATAATTAATCTCAGGATTGCAAAAAAGCTTAACGGCCGACTCATAAAACAAGTCGGCCGTTTTTTTATATCTTATACTTTTTATAATGATTGGCAGTTAAATGAGTGCGTGAAACGAATTAGGTGATAATTTAAAAATTGGGAAGATTAATTTTTCACAATTGAGGCATTAAACCTAAAGCCAATTCCGTGAAGGTTAAGAATCTTAATATTTTCGTCGCTGTTTAAATATTTCCTCAAACGGGAAATAAAAACATCCAGACTTCTTCCTAAATAATAATCATCAGAACCCCAAACTTGTATCAAAATGTCGGAACGACTTAAAACCTTATTTGGGTTATCGCAGAAATAACGCAAGAGTTCTGCTTCTTTGTATGTCAATGTCTTTCGATCGCCATTGCAATCCAAAATCAAACTGTCGAAATAAAAATTAAAAATCCCGACTTTATAATAGTTTTGATCATTTCCTGTATCACTCGAATTCAGGCTTCTTTTTAGGAAAATTCTGATCTTTAGCAGCAACTCTTCCATACTGAAAGGCTTGGTCATATAGTCGTCGCCACCAATGGTTAGGCCGGCAATCCGATCTTCGGTCATTGATCTGGCAGTTAAGAATATGATAGGAACATGGTCGTCAATCTCTCTGATTTCTTTTGCTAAAGTAAAACCGTCTTTTTTGGGTAGCATGACATCCAACAAGCACAAACTGAATTTTTCGGATTTAAAAAGCTTAATTGCCGATTCTCCATCCTCAGCCGAAGTCACCAAATAACCACTTTGTTCAAGGTTATCTTTTATGATAAAATTTAGGGTTTGATCATCCTCAACCATTAATATTTTTTCGCCCTGATAGTTCATGAGAAAATAACTTTGTTAATAATCTGAATATCACATACATGATCCAATAAAAATCGAATTCCTGAAAAATTACGCGCTGAACAATATCTTCATTTTTCTCCGCTGTAACGAAACCCTGTTCCAACGGCAAATTCGTTTCATTTTGTGGTTTTCTTGGTTTCAACAATAAAAGTACTTCCTTTTCTTGAATTTTCGATCACTTTTATTCTCCAACCATGCCTTTGAACTATTTTTTTCACATAATCTAAGCCTAAACCAAATCCTTTAACATCGTGCACATTACCAGTAGATACCCTGTAAAACCGGTTAAAAATCTTTTTTCGGTCTTTGGGTGGAATACCGATTCCATTATCATCAAACGAAATAAAATAATGGGTACTATCTTCTTCTAGTCTGATAATAATATCAGGACTAACGGAGCAATACTTTATAGCATTATCCAAAATATTAAAAATAAGGTTCGAAAAATGAAGTTTATCTGCTTCGATTAGCGCATTTTCAATCTCAGATTCGAGCTGTACATTATAAATCCGGCCATTCTGGCTATTTTTAAATTCCAATATCGATTCTGAAATAAATGTGTTCAGCTCAATTTGTACCAGATTTAATTGAAGCTTTGTTTTCTCGATCGTAGCCATTTGGAGCAACTTTTCAACGTGAGCCGAAAGTCTCTTATTCTGTTGTCCTACAATCTTTACATATTCCGCCAGTCGTTCAGGTTGTTCACATATCTTTGGATTAGACAAAACATTCGCGGCCAAATCAATAGAGGCTATAGGCGTTCTAAATTCATGAGTCAAATTGTTAATGAAGTTCTTTTGGATTTCACTCAGCTGTTTTTGTTTAATAATCACATACAAAGCGTATCCAAAGAAAATTACCACGAAAAACAAAATTCCATTTAAAAAGTACCAGGTTAGTAACCTTGTGCTATAAAATTGCGAGCGGTCCGGAAAATGAACACCAAAGTAGTAAGTAAACTTCTCACAGGTCGGAAGGTTACAGGCCTTCTTTTTTTTCTCTACCTTAGTTTTTATCTTATTGTACTGCTTTTCATACATTATTTCCTCCATCGTACACGAAGCAGAATCACAGCTTTTCGCTGACTTCAGGACAGAAGGGATTGAATCGTATTTTATTACATTGCCATGAATCATCTTCTGAGAATTACAATCATAGATTGCATACTCATATGTCAGGTTCAGATTTCGTTTCTTGAATTCAGTTTCCAGAAAGTGCTCAAGTAGATTGGGATCAATTACATCATTGACATTTACTACATAGTAATTGTTTGAAATTTGCTCTACCTGCCCACCTTCATTCGATTTTATAATCTTATGGTATAATTTGGCATTGTATTCGTTGATCTGACTGGCAACACTCCGCAATGCACTGGTTGTTAATTGATGGAATTGCCTTTCGTTCAGATCATATGAATTTTTCAAAAAGAAAAACTGGATCAGAAGGATTCCTACCACAGAGATAGTTGCCATAATAATAACAAAGCCAATTGAATTCCTTTTCATACTTATGCTTACTATATAAATTGACTATACGAAACTACTCAAAAATCGAATCGAATTTATTCATTAACATCTCATTAACAAAAGTTTGCTTGCATTAACACGAATTGGGTGAAAGGTTTTATAGATTTGTTCTTATTAGAGAACAATAAAATAAAATTGAATTTTATCTTTGATTCGTTTTTTTGGAAATCTCATCATATTTTTAAATTAATACTTATGAAAATTTCTTTTTCACTTTTATTGGCGTTGCTATTTTGTCTGCCACTTTTAAATCAGGCACAGACTGCCAAATCGAGAATTGCATTTGAAAAGTTGCAACACAATTTTGGTACTTTTAAAGAAGAACTTGGAGTACAGACCATTGCCTTTAATTTTAAAAATGACGGGCAGGTACCTTTAATCCTCAACAATGTGCAGGCATCCTGCGGTTGTACAACTCCAGAATGGACTCGTGAGCCCGTGGCCCCTGGAGCTAAAGGAATAATTAAAGTTAGCTACGATCCAAGAAACAGACCTGGTGTGTTTAATAAAACAATCCGCGTGAGCTCGAATGCTGAAAATGCAGATGTTGTTTTAACCATTTTGGGCGAAGTAACGCCACGCACCAGAACTATTGAAGAAGATTATCCGAATGAAATTGGACCACTGCGTGCAAAAACCAACCACATTGCATTTGCTTCGGTTAAAGAAAATCAAATTAAAAAAGATAGTACAGAAATTATCAATAATTCAGACCAGCCTGTACAGCTGAGCTTTAAAACTCCCCCACCTCACTTAAGTGCTGTTATTAAACCTGCCAAGCTTGCACCAAAACAAAAAGGCTATATTGTTGTAACATTTGACGCTTCAAAAATTAAGGCTTACGGGTTCGTAATGCACCGTGTTTACCTAAATATCGACGGCCAGGACGACTATCGGAATTCGATTGCGGTAAGTACAACTTTGGAGGAAGATTTCTCAAAATTGTCGGCTGAAGACTTGAAAAATGCACCAGTTGTGACTTATGATATGGAGTCTTTTGACTTTGGCGATATTAAGCCAAACACTAAAAATGAACACACTTTTAATCTGAAAAATACCGGAAAAAAAGACTTGATTATTCGTGACGTAAAAAGTTCTTGCGGTTGCACTGCTGTTTCGCCTTCCAAAAACACAGTTTCGTCTGGAGAAAGTGTGCCTTTGAAAGTTGTATTTGATACAACTGGCAAAAGCGGTCGTCAAAATAAAACCATTACTGTAATTACCAACGATCCTAAAAATCCGACAACGGTACTTCGGATTTCAAGCAATATATTAGGGCAGTAATTTCCAAAATATTTTTAAGGAAGCCGGTTCAAATTCTGAACCGGCTTTTTTTCGCTCATTTCAAAAGATTTCAATTCATCGTTAACAAAAGTTCTTCGTTGATCGTTACATTCGCATAAAAATATTGACCATGATTGGAGATCAGCCATATTCACATATAGAAAACGACCCAGAATACTCGGGGCTTAATGTAAATCAAGGAATTGAACCATTGCCTTCTGTAAGCGAAGACTCTGTTAAACGGTTCCTGAAAAACAAAAAGAAGCGTACACTATCAGTATCACAATACGTTGACGGCATTCTGAACGGAGATATAACTATTTTAAGTCAGGCCGTTACCTTGGTTGAAAGTTCGAAACCTGAACATCAGGAGATTGCCCAGGAAATCATCGTAAAATGTTTGCCTTTCTCCGGAAATTCAGTGCGCATTGGCATTACCGGAGTTCCGGGTGTGGGTAAAAGCACTTTCATTGAGGCCATGGGTAAACATATCACTTCCAGGGGACAAAAACTTGCAGTACTGGCCATTGATCCGAGCAGCGAGCGAACCAAGGGAAGTATTCTTGGCGATAAAACGCGTATGGAAGACCTTTCAATTGATCCGAATGCTTATATTCGTCCTTCCCCATCAGCCGGTTCGCTTGGTGGAGTTGCACGTAAAACCCGCGAAACCATTATTTTGTGTGAGGCTGCAGGCTTTAATCATATTTTCATTGAAACTGTTGGTGTCGGTCAAAGTGAGACTGCGGTGCATTCGATGGTCGATTTTTTCCTTTTGCTGATGTTGGCTGGTGCCGGCGACGAACTTCAGGGAATCAAGCGCGGAATTATGGAAATGGCTGATGCAATTACCATAAACAAGGCTGACGGGAACAATATTGAGAAAGCAGGATTAGCCCGGATTCAGTACCAAAATGCCTTGCATTTGTTCCCGGCCACCGAATCGGGCTGGAAGCCTAAAGTTTTAACTTGTTCGGCATATATGAAAACCGGCATCAGCGAAATCTGGGATACGGTTGACGAATATCTGTCGATGGTAAAAAGTAACAATTACTTTCAGCACCGAAGAAATGAACAGTCAAAATTCTGGATGTATGAAACTATTAATGAACAACTTCGAAATGATTTCTATCAAAACGAGAAGATAAAGATGTTAATGGCTGAGTCGGAAGATAAAGTGCTGAAAGAGGAAATATCATCGTTTGTTGCTGCCAGGAAGCTACTCGATTTATACGACCAAATCAGGAAGAATAATTAAAAACCAATAAATAATCAGATTAATGAGAAATGTATTAACAATTTTAGTATTTGCCCTGGCCGCTTTCTCGTGTCAATCGGCAAAAGATGAGTATTCGATAAAAGGAACTGTTGCTGGCGTTGAAACAGGTAAAGTTTATCTGCAAAAACTAGTTGACGGACAACCGCAGAGTGTTGACACGGCCGAGCTTGTTGGCGGAAAATTTACGTTTAAAGGCAAAATGGAAATACCGGATATTCGCTTCCTCCGTCTTAATGACCAGGATTATTTTGCACAATTCTTCCTCGACAATGCCAGTATTACGGTTATCGCGAATAAAGATAGTTTGCGCAATACTAAAATTACAGGTTCTCCAACTCAAGACGTTTTCAAGATTTACATCAGCGAAATGGAGAAACTAAATAAAGAAGTGATGGCCCTTCAGGAAAAATACCAGAGCGCCCATGTCGGCGAACAACACTGATGCTGCCGATAAAGCTAAAATCGACTATCAAGCCATGATCGACAACAATAAGGTTTTCACAAAGAACTTTGTGAAAGAACATTCAAACTCTGTTGTCTCTCCATACATTACTCTTTTCCAGTTGGCTAACCAGATTGATGGTGCTGAATTAGACTCAATTGCAAGTAAATTTGCTCCTGAAATCAGCAAATCCGAATATGTGATTAAGATAAATGAGATTGTTCAGGAACAAAAAAAGACAGCAGTTGGTGTTGTCGCTCCAGATTTCACCATGAATGATCCTGAAGGCAAACCAATCCAATTATCTTCACTGAAAGGGAAAGTTGTTTTGGTCGATTTCTGGGCTTCCTGGTGCGGACCATGCCGTCAGGAAAATCCGAATGTTGTAAAATTATACCAGCAATACCATAGCAAAGGCTTCGAAATACTTGGAGTTTCGCTTGACAAAACCAAAGAAGATTGGTTAAAGGCCATTAAAGATGATAACCTGACCTGGATTCATGTTTCAGATCTTCAATTCTGGCAAAACGCTGCAGCCCGTTTATATGGCGTAAATGCAATCCCTCAATCGTTCTTGCTTGATAAAGACGGAAAAATTATCGGCAAAGGGTTAAGAGGTGAGCAACTGGCAAAAAAAATGATGGAATTATTTCCAAATTAATATCTTCCGAAATAGATAAACAACACCAGAAGAGCCGCCTGAAGCGGCTTTTCATTTATCCGGGATATTGAAAATCGCAAGAGTAATTCGGTCATCTAAAAAACTTTTCATCGGTCGAGAGTGTTATTATGCTGTTTGATTTTAATCTAAAGAATCCATCATTTATGAGTTATGATTTAATAGTTGTAGGTAGCGGTCCGGGCGGATATGTTGCCGCCATCAGAGCTGCGCAGTTAGGCTTAAACGTAGGTGTTGTTGAAAAAGAAAATTTGGGTGGAATATGCCTGAATTGGGGCTGTATTCCGACGAAATCGCTACTTAAAAGCGCTCAGGCGTTGGAGTATGCCAAACATGCTGCCGATTACGGCGTTTCAATTTCAGGAGAAATAAAGCCTGATTTTACAGCTATGGTAAAGCGCAGCAGAGGCGTTGCCGACGGCATGAGCAAAGGGATTCAATTTCTGTTTACAAAAAATAAAATTGAGGTGATTAACGGTTTTGGCCGGTTAATCGATAAAAATACGGTGGAGGTAACTGATGGAACCGGGAGCAGGGCACTCCATCATGCTAAAAATATTATTTTGGCTACAGGCGCCCGTTCGCGCGAATTGCCCAATCTGGAACAAGACGGCGAAAAAATTATTGGCTACCGCGAAGCAATGACTTTACCAAAACAGCCAAAATCGATGGTGGTGGTTGGCTCTGGCGCCATTGGCAGTGAATTTGCCTATTTTTATCAGAGCATTGGAACCGATGTTACTTTGGTTGAATATTTGCCTAATGTTGTTCCGAACGAGGACGAAGAAGTTTCAAAAACACTCGAACGTTCGTTCAAAAAGATGAAAATGAAGGTGTTGACCAGTGCTTCAGTTGAATCGGTTGATACTTCAGGCGAATTGTGCAAAGTAACAATCAAAACAAAAAAAGGCGAAGAAATAATTGATGCTGAAATTGTTTTATCGGCCGTTGGAATTGCGCCAAACATCGAGAATATTGGGTTAGAAGACTTGGGTATTGTGCTTGAAAAAGGGAAGATTAAGGTAAACGAATACTGCCAAACCAATGTAGATACTGTTTTTGCCATTGGCGACATTATTGCCGGCCCAGCATTGGCTCACGTTGCTTCGGCCGAAGGAATACTTTGTGTTGAAAAGATTGCAGGTTTAAATCCACATCCGATTGACTATTCAACCATTCCAGGTTGCACTTACACCAATCCTGAAGTCTCTTCACTTGGAATGACGGAACAAAAAGCACGGGAAGCCGGTCATGAAATTAAAGTAGGTAAGTTTCCTTTCTCAGCCAGCGGAAAAGCAAGTGCTGCAGGCCAGAAAGAAGGTTTTGTGAAATTGATTTTTGATGCCAAATATGGTGAATTACTTGGAGCACATATGATTGGTGGAAATGTTACCGAAATGATTGCAGAGCTGGTTGTTGCCAAGAAACTTGAGATCACGGGCCATGAATTGATAAAGTCGATACATCCCCACCCGACCATGTCTGAAGCAATTATGGAGGCTGCAGCTGCAGCTTATGATGAAGTAATCCATCTTTAGATCCGGGGTTGGTATAATTTTCGTGGAATATTTCCAATAAATTTGATCAAAAACATAAAAAATATTTGACCTTTTTAACTAAAACCCGGCGCATTATGTTGGGTTTTGTTTTCTTCGAATAATAAAGTTCTTGGTTAAAATATTCACAATCAATTGATTTTCAGGCATATTGTTTACACAAGTCATAAATATTTATATTTTTGCTGCGATTAAACTTTTAAAATCATCTTATGAATAAATTTGCTGTCCTAATTTCTGGAGTTTTTTTGTTGATGAATACTGCCTTTGCAGGTGGAATTTTAACAAAAACCAACCAAAGTGCACAGTTTGTGCGAATGCTCTCCAGAAATGCCTCCACTGATTTAGATGCGGTGTATTTTAATCCTGCCGGATTAACTCAAATGAATAATGGTTTTTACTTCGGACTTCATAACCAGAGTATTTTTCAAACCAGTACAATTAATAGTGGATTTCCATTATTACATAACCCAGAATACAAAGGAAAAACTACAGCTCCCGTTTTCCCATCAGCATTTGCTGTATATAAAACAGACAAATGGGCTTTCTCTGCAGGATTTGGAGTAAATGCAGGAGGAGGTACTACAAAGTTTGATCGGGGACTACCTTCGTTCGAAAAACAAATTGCCCGTATCGTACCACAATTATCTGGATTAAGCTCGCTGGGATATCCTGTTGCCGACTATGGCGTAGACATCTCATTTGAAGGCTCTTCAGTTTTTTGGGGGATTCAAGGTGGAGCTACCTATAAAATCAATAAAATTATTTCGGTATATCTTGGTGCACGCTATGTACCGGCAGTAAATACCTATTACGGAAGCATTACAAACATCAAGTTAGGAGCTGTTGGAGGATTACAGAATGCCCAGGCTTATTTAACCAATGCGGCGGCGGTGGCAACAGCAAAATCTCAGGCAACTGCTGCCGGAGCCGCAAGTTTGCAACCGCTCGTGTCAGGAGGAGCTGGAGCATTTACCCTTGCACAGGTTGAAGGAGCTGGTAAAATTACCCATGAACAGAGACTTCAGATTGAAGGTGGTTTGCAACAAGTCGGACTTACAGCAGCACAAATAAGTGCAATAACAATTGCAGCAGCCCAAACAACCTATGCAACTACTTCGACTTACCTTGCCGGAACAGCAAGTGCTCTAACAAATCCGACAACTGGTGTCGTATCTAAATTGGCCGACAAACATGTTGACGTTAAGCAAACAGGTGGCGGTGTAACCCCTATTATAGGTGTTGATATTCATCTCGATAAACTTAATATCGGATTGAAATACGAGCATTTGTGCATCATTGGCCTGACCAATAAAACTGTTGTTGATGGAACCAATTTATTCCCGGATGGTGCTAAAACAAACAGTGATATTCCTGCAATAATTGCAGGAGGGGCTGACTATCAAGTTACCGACAAGCTAAAGGTTTCGGGCTCGTTCACTCAATTTATGGACAAAAATGTAAACTGGGGTAAAAACGTTTACCTGCAAGACCGTACAATTGATAAAAATTTTCTGGAATTGTCTTTTGGCGCTGAATATAAACTAACCGACAATTTCGCTGTCAGTGCAGGCTATATGAATTCGAATACTGGAGTAAGTGAACAGTTTCAGAGCGATTTCAGTTTCAGCGACGACTCTTACACCACAGGACTTGGTTTTCAGTGGAATATGAATAAAAGACTCGTACTTGATGCTGGTATGATGTTGACTACCTACAAAAATTCGACTAAAACATTCACTGAAGCTGCTCCAATTGGCACATATAAGGAAACTTACGGAAAAGACACATTTACATTTGCATTTGGAATTGGCTATAAAATATTTTAATACTTGATTTTCTCAATATCGAAGGGTGCTTAATCGGGGGATGAGCACCCTTCTTCTTTTTCTGAAGTTCTGATCTGCAACAAATTCTTCTGCCTGATGTTAAAAAGCCATACGTATTCGTCTAACTTTGTAAACTATACTCCGGAACAATAAAGAACATTACGATGGAAATAAAAAATTTCACTTACCTGATTTTACTTATTGGTTCTATTTCCGTCCCGCTACTTCTTAGTTTCGACAAAAAAGTACAATACTTCAAAAGCCTGAAATACATCCTACCTGCTATTTTCATCACGGCAACTATTTTTTGGATATGGGACATCGGCTTCACAAAGGCGAAAGTCTGGAGTTTTAATCAGGAATTTACCCTTGGAATAAACCTGATGGGTATGCCTCTCGAAGAATGGCTTTTCTTTATTGTTGTTCCCTACTGCTGCATATTTATTTATGAAGTCCTGAAATTTTACCTGAAAAAACAGGAATTCCCCGGTCTTTTCCAGACATTAAGCCTGTTCCTGATTGGCGGTTTTGCATTGATTAGTTTTTTCTTCAGGCACCAAATCTACACCGTTGTTACTTTTCTGCTTTCGGCTCTATATTTAGGCTACACCGTTTTTCGAGGTAGATTTAAACCACACATTACCAAATTCTATTTCGCTTATTTCGTTTCACTAATTCCGTTTATGATTGTAAACGGGATACTAACTTCGCTTCCTGTCGTTGAATACAATCCTTCACACATTCTGAATATTCGTATCTTAAATATACCAATCGAAGACTTTTCGTATTTATTTTTGATGTTGCTGATGGCAATAACCATATATGAGGTCATCAAAGAACGTCGATTTTACTAATGCCAGAATAAAATGAAGACATTACGGATACAAATTCAGGTTATCTTACTTACCATCTGCATTGCAGTGGCGGTGGTAGTTTCCGGATACCTGGCTTACCAAAGCCTTTCGAAAATTGTCGACACCATCCACAAAGAAGCGCGCCCCGATCTCAAATTACTCCTGATTAAAGATATTGCCTCCGATTTAAACGAGGTTGAAAATACCATCCGCCTGTATAGCCTGACCGGAAATTCATCATTTGCACGTTCTTACCGCCAGTTGGGCGATTCTATTCAGGAAAAGCTAAAAACGCTCTCCGGATATGCGGACCCCGACTCTGAAGAGATTTTGCATATCGATTCCATTTCGTTGCTCGCTAACCGAAAATTAAAGGTATGGGACAGAATCAGGGCACTTCATCGCTCAAAAACCGATGCGCACAACTCTTTCACCAACCTCTATTCAAAAATCGACACGGCCATTATCCAACCCGATACCATTCGGTTTAAACCTGAAGAAAAAAAGGGATTCTTCAAACGGGTATTCGGCAAAAAAGATACTACAACCAGACGACCCGTAATTATTGATAAAACCAAAGAAAAAGAAATCATTAAAAAGGAAATTGCTGGCATAGAAGAACAGATCACCAGCCAGGCAAAACGATTGCAAAGCAGTGAAACCGCATTATTCGAGCAAAATATCAAATTAACGCAAGCTTTGAACCGGCACATTGTCAGCCTTGAAACCAGTGAGCAACTGCGGCTGGAAAGTAAAACGCAAGAAGCTGACGCTATGGCCGAAAAAACGTATCGGGGAATGGCTATTTTCACCATTGCTGCGGTTTTGCTCCTGATTATTATCCTGATCCTGTTTTTCAGGAACCTACAGAAAAACCGCACTTACCAACAAGTTTTAAAGGAAGCTAAAGCAGAAGCCGAAAGCCTGGCCAAAGCCAAAGAAATGTTTGTAGCTACAGTTAGCCATGAAATGCGAACCCCCGTAAACGCCATTTACGGTTTGACCGGCCAAATGCTTCAAAAAACCAGACCTGGCGAAATGGCCAACGACCTGAAAGTAGTTCATAATTCGGCCGAGCACCTCATTGCGTTGGTCAACGACACACTCGATTTTTCTAAAATTGAATCCCAAAAATTAAAGCTGGACCAAGTTGATTTTCTGCCCGCCGAAATCCTAAACGAGATTCACATATTACACAAAGACTCGGCACAAAAAAAAAGGTATCGATCTGATAATTAACAATCAGACAGACAAAAACCTGGTACTTCAAGGCGATCCAATCCGACTGAAACAAGTACTTATCAACCTGATTACCAATGCAATAAAATTCACTAACAAAGGACAGGTTACGTTAACCGTTTCAGGAGAAGCGATTTCAGGACGAACCTACAAATTGCACATCGAGGTTTCGGACTCCGGAGTTGGTATCGCTGAAGAAGACCTCAAACTGATTTTTGATGAGTTCGTGCAACTGGGCACCGACCTCACTCAAAAGCAGCGCGGCGCCGGACTTGGATTATCCATCGTCAAAAAACTGGTTCATCTTCAGGATGGCGAAATTAAGGTGGAAAGCACACCAGGCAAAGGAACCCGTTTTATCCTGATGATTCCTTACCGCCCGGGTGATCCAAACAGTATTGTTAAAATTCAGCAGGAAAATATAGAAATTCCGACCTGGTTCAGAAACCTCCATTTTCTGATTGTTGACGATGAAGAATACAACCTTTACCTGATCAAAAATATCCTGAACAAATGGGATACTGCATTTACCGAAGCCTTTAACGGGCAGGAAGCTGTTGATCTGTCGAAAAAAACATCATTCGACCTGATTCTGATGGACATCCGAATGCCTGTAATGGATGGCTATGAAGCCGCCCAACAGATTTTAAATCACGATTCTTCTGCACGGATTATCGCCTTAACAGCCACAACTAAGCCGGAAGACATTCAGAAAATAGACCAAGCCGGAATGCATGCCTTTTTACAAAAGCCATTTGCTGAAGCCGATCTGATCAATCTGATCCGAAAACTCGTACCTGAAAAAATAAGTGAATCCAAACCTGCAGAAATAGCTCCAATCGATATGAACGAATTGGATCGGATTTCAGGAGGAGACAAAGTATTTTTAGATGAAATGCTCCGGATTTTTATCCGTTCAAGCGAAGAAGCATTGGTCAAATTCCGGATAAATGTGCAAAACGCTGACAAAATCGCACTTGCTGAAACAGCCCACAAACTTGCAGCACCTGCCAAACACATGCTGGCAACCACGCTCTACAACAATTTAAAGAAATTGGAGAACTCCGCCGAAAGCCTGACATCAGACGAAATTACCGGTCTTATCGGGATCATTGAAAATGAAATCCGCCAGATCAATTCATTCTTGAGACAGAAACTCGGAGAGGATTAATTTGTCTTTTTGAAATTTTTATCAAAATGAGAATTTCGAGGTTCGTTTCAGCAAAAAACTTATTACCTTGCAATGTCTGAATGAATTTCTGGATAACAAAATCGAAAAAATGCCTGAAAAAGCTTTCAAAATATTTGTAGTTGAAGATGACGAGTGGTACAGCCGCCTGTTGGTTCATACCTTATCGCTTAATCCCGACTACGAGATTCAGGCTTTCACTACAGGAAAGGAATGTTTGGCCAATTTACATCAGGAACCCGATTTGATTACGCTCGACTACCGGCTGCCCGACATGAAAGGGCTGGATGTGCTGAAGCAAATCAAAGAAATTAATGAGGATATCCAAATTATCCTGATTTCGGAACAGGACGATATCGAGGTTGTTGTTACTTTATTGCAAAGCGGAGCATTCGACTACATTGTGAAGTCGAAAGACATTCGCGAACGCTTGCTGAATACGGTTAATAACATACGCCAGGGCAGTAACCTGCGAAAAGAGATTGTGACGTTGCGGCAAGAAGTCAAGACCAAATATACCCACCCGAATACAATCATTGGCAATAGTGTGGCAACGCGCCAGGTGTACGAACTGATTGAAAAAGCCATCAGGACAAATATTACGGTAACCATAACCGGAGAAACCGGAACCGGAAAGGAACTGGTTGCCAAGGCAATACACTATAGCTCAAACAGATCGAAACAGCCCTTTATTCCTGTAAACGTTGCGGCCATCCCCAAAGATTTAATCGAAAGCGAGCTTTTCGGACACGAAAAAGGTTCTTTTACAGGCGCTTCGTTCCGGCGAATCGGCAAATTTGAGGAAGCCAATGGCGGAACATTATTCCTCGATGAAATTGCAGAAATGGACATTTCATTGCAAGCTAAACTTTTACGTGCAATTCAGGAAAAAGAGGTTATCCGCATTGGAAGCAATACGCCTGTAAAATTCGATTGCAGGATCATTATTGCCACCAACAAAGACCTCCAGGAGGAAATTAAAAAAGGCAATTTCAGGCAAGACCTTTATTACCGGCTTTACGGACTTCCAATCGCATTGCCGCCTTTACGCGAAAGAGAAAACGATGTGATTATTCTGGCCAAACATTTTATTCAGGTATTTTGTAAAGAGAATAAAATGGCCATCAAAACGTTAACTCCTGAAGCTTCTGCCCGATTGCTATCTTATCCGTTCCCCGGAAATATCCGCGAATTAAAATCGGTGATCGAACTGGCGGTTACATTGGCCGACCAGGATGAAATTACTTCTGACCACATTGTTTTGGGCCGGGGACAGGATTTGCTCGATGATGCATTCAGCCGCGAAATGAGCCTTCGCCAATACGATATCCTGATCGTGAAAAAGTTTCTGGAGAAATACGACAACAACATTAAACTGGTAGCCGAGAAACTCGATCTTGGCGTGGCAACCATCTACCGTATGCTCAAAGAAAACGGCAAATAAAAGCCCCTTCCCTTTTCTCATTTTTATCAACAACTACTCCAATTTGATCAATTTGAGAAAATAAATATTTGCACAAAACACAATAAACAACTAAAAAACAATCACTTATATAATTTCAAAATGAATGGCACAGGCCTTGCCATTTCATCGACAGAAATCAGACAGCACAGAAGCAGGGGTGTGGGATTGACTGGAATAAAGAAATGCGTAAAAGTTGTCTGATTTTCGAAATTTAAACATTATTAACAATATAAATTTAAAGAATTATGGAATCACAAAAAGCACAGTGGACAATCATTATTGTTGCATTTTTAATTTTGGTCGGAGTTATTGGCGGCGGAGTATATCTCGTAAACCAGAAAAACGAGGAAATTCAAACGTTAGTAACCGAGAAAAACGGTCTAAACCAGTCGATCCAAATGAAAGATTCTTTGGTGAACGATATGGAAGGTACATTTGCTGAAATTGAAAGTAATATGACTTTTATTCGTGAAAAAAGAAGCCAGATTGCAACGCTTCAAACAGAAGGCGGCAAAAACAAAAGACAGTTGATTGCTGAAGATGTGAAGCTGATGAATACCATGCTTGAAGAAAGCAGTAAAAAAATTGCGGACCTGGAAGCTAAACTGAAAAAGTCGGGATTGAATTTAAAATCGTATGAAAAAAGACTTCAGGCTTTAAATGAAACGGTTGAAAAACAAAACACGGAAATTGCTGAACTGAAGAAAATTGTGGAAGACAAAAATGCTAGCCTGGCCGAATTCGATACCCGCGTAAAGAAATTAAACTCAGACATTCAGCAACAGTCGGATACCATCAGTTACAAACAAAACGTGATTGTGGATAAGACCAATAAACTGAACACCGCTTATTACACCCTTGGAAACTTCAAAAAACTGAAAGAAGAAGGTATTGTAAGTCGTGAAGGCTCACTTCTGGGAGTTGGTGGAAGCAAAGCCATTCAGGAAAATTTCGATTCGAAATATTTTACTGAAGTTGACATTCGCCAAATAAAAACAATCCCATTGAATGTAAAGAAAGCAGTTGTTATCTCCGAACATCCAACCAGCTCATACAAATTGGTTGAAGAAAACGGACAAATTGCTTACCTACAAATCGAAAATCCGGCTGAATTCTGGAGAATCTCAAAATATGCCGTCATTCAGGTAAAATAGTGTACATACCCTCATACATCCGCGAACAGTCAGAATAGAGAAAGCCATGAGAAAACAAAAATAGTTCGCCGGAGTGTATGAATACCAGACAATTTAGGAAGGCTTCGGCCCGAGGAGATTGTACTATATATAAAAGGCTGTCAGGGTAAATACCTGGCAGCCTTTCACTATATTATAAACGCACCCGAGTTAAATAATACCGAGCGATTTCCCTACTTTAACAAATGCTTCAACAGCCTGATCAATCTGTGCTTTGGTGTGCGCAGCCGATAGTTGGACTCTGATTCTTGCACGTCCTTTAGGGACCACCGGAAATACAAACCCGATGACATAAATGCCTTCTTTCAGCAACTCATCGGCAAATTTTACGGCCAAAGGCGCATCGTAAATCATTACCGGAACGATGGCTGTAGTCCCTTTTACCAAATCGAATCCGGCAGCTTCCATTTTGCCACGGAAATAAGTTGCATTCTCCATGGTTCGTGCCGGGAGTTCGGCTGATTGGGTTAACAGATCAAGCACTTTCGATGTAGCACCAACCGTTGCAGGAGCCAGCGTATTCGAGAATAAATAGGGGCGCGACCGTTGACGAAGCATTTCAATAATTTCTTTCCGGCCTGAAGTACATCCGCCATTTCCGCCACCCAAAGCTTTGCCAAAGGTTGTAATGATGATATCAATCTTTCCGAGCAGACCGAAATGTTCGGCAGTTCCTCGTCCGGTTTTACCAATATAACCCGAAGCATGCGAATCGTCGACCATGATCAACGCGTCATATTTTTCGCATAACTCAACGATCTCCGGAAGTTTTGCCAAATCGCCATCCATCGAAAATACGCCATCGGTTACCACCAAACGATATTTTGCCGATTGCGATTCTTTCAGGCAATTCTCCAGTTCAGCCATGTCGGCATGTTTGTAACGGGCACGCTGAGCTTTGCATAGCCTTACACCATCGATGATTGAAGCATGGTTCAGTTCGTCAGAGATGATGATACTGTCTTCACCCAGCAACGGTTCAAAAACGCCTCCGTTGGCATCAAAAGCGGCACAATACAAAATGGTATCCTCAGTACCCAGAAAATCAGATACTTTTTGCTCCAGCTCTTTGTGTATTTGCTGAGTTCCACAAATAAAGCGAACCGAAGAAAGGCCAAATCCCCAGCTGTCCATAGTTTGCTGAGCAGCCTTAATTACTTCTGGATGATTAGCCAGCCCAAGGTAATTATTGGCACAAAAATTCAACACTAATTTATCGCCCCCAACCGAAATCTCGGAACTTTGTGACGATGTTATTATTCTTTCGGTTTTATACAAACCTTGCTCTTTAAGTTCACGTAGCGTATTTGCTAAGTCTTCTTGAATTTTTCCGTACATGATCGTTATTTTTAATGCAAAACAAAGTAATGGAATCAGCCTCTTAAAAAAAGTGATAAAACGCAGTACCAATTTTTAATCGTGAAATTTGCAGCAATTCATTGCGTCTAACAAATATCTGGTTTTAAAAACAGAATTTAATCCATTTTCAGGAAATCAAAAAATAATACTGAATTTCTGCCAGTATCAGATTTTTTTTTCATTATTTGGCTGTTGTTTTTATTGGGAATTCAAAAAACGAAAGATATGAAAACACTGGTTTTGACCGGAATCCGAAGAATTGAAATGACAGACAAGCCTGTTCCCGTTTTGAAAAATGCGAATGATGTTTTGATCAGAATCAAGACTGTAGGCGTTTGCGGATCGGATATTCATTATTTCTCCGCCGGAAAAATCGGGAGCCAGGTAGTTGAATTTCCCTTTGCCGTCGGTCACGAGTGTTCGGGTATTGTAGTTGAAACTGGCAGTGCTGTTACCCGCCTGAAAGCCGGTGATTTGGTTGCGATCGACCCCAGTGTTCATTGCGGGGTTTGCGATCAATGTCTGGCCGGTCGTCCGCATACCTGTCGCAAAAATATGTTTCTTGGCTGTCCGGGGCAATTGGACGGCTGCCTGTGCGAGTATATTGTCATGCCCGAATTCTGCTGCTTCGAACAGGATGGTACTCTTAATCCGACCGAAGCCGCACTTGTTGAGCCGTTAACCATCGGAACATACAGCGTCGAACTGGCAAATACCAATTTTCAGAACAAAACGATTGGCATCTTTGGGGCAGGCCCAATCGGGTTAAGCGTGTTGATGGTGCTGAAATCGATGGCCAATTGTACTATTTTCGGCTATGAGCCGTTAGAGTACCGGCGCCGGAAAGCAGCTGAATTGGGAGCGAACTACACATTTAACCCACTCGAAACGGATGCATTTAAAATGACCAGCGAAGTTGAACCGCTTTTGCTCGATGTGGTATTTGACTGCAGTGGTGAACAGAAAGCGATTGACGACGCAACCCGAATCCTGAAACCTGGAGGAAAGCTAATTTGTACCGGCATCCCTCCTGAAGGAAGATATACTTTCGACATGGATATGATGCGCCGAAAAGAGATAACCATTGTCAATGTTCGTCGCCAGAATCATTGTGTTGAGAAATCAATCGAACTGATTAAGAACGGATTGCCCATAGAGCAAATGGTTACCCACCATTTCAAACCTGAAGCTACGCAAGAAGCTTTTGAAATGGTTGCCGACTATCAGGATGGAGTGATTAAAGCAATGATCGATTTTTTCTGAGCTTATTCTTTTGAGAAAAATTCAGAATAAAAGCTAAAAGTATTGCACTGAAGATAGATTTTCATTTATATTCGCCCCAGAAGATTTATTAAATTTTTTCATATAATTGCACTAAAATATTAATCAATGAATCCAAGTAAACCCAGAGTAATTAAGGATTACGACAAGCTCGATCCGGAAATTCAGGAAAAGATTAAACTTGAATATCCAAGCGGATACAGTGAGAACCTAATCTATTTTACCAACAAAGACGGCAAGCGGGTAAGTGCATTGCCTTTCGAAACAGATGATAAATATTATCTGGTTCGGATGACAGTTTATGAAGCCGAAAAAATCATCGAGGAAGATGATGATTACGACAGCACAGGCTCGCTTAAGGATAGTGCGAAGGAAGAATATGAAACCAAATATGGTGATGACGATATCCTTGCCGCTAGTGACGATGTTGACGAAATTGATGATGTTGCCGACGACGACTTCGACGATGATGACGACGACGACGGTGGCGATGATGATGACGAGGATTAATACCCGTTGCATTAACAAATCTTCAAAACTTTCTTGTGCTGGATCATTTCCTTCCAACACTAAATTGGCTTAAATAATGTATATCAGGATGTTGAAAAAGCAATTTGCTTTTCACTCCTGAATACACTTAGCCATCTGAGATTCATTTTTAGTGAATGGTCTCCTCAAAATTAAACTCCCGATTGTTTTATTTTCAGAAATCGAGCCTGAGCTGATCAGCCAGGTTGGCAAATGTAATGCGATGGTAAGGTGTTATACCAATTTCCCTTACCAACTTGCGATGATGTAAAGTTGGGTAACCTTTGTTTTTCGACCAATCGTATTGCGGATATTCCTGATGAATGATATCCATATAATCGTCGCGGTAGGTTTTTGCAAGTATAGAGGCCGCTGCAATGGGAAGAAACTTGCCATCGCCCTTGATAATGCAGGTGTGTGTGATTTCGGGATAAGCTTTAAACCGGTTTCCATCGATAAGCAAATGTTGCGGCTGTACTTTGAGTTGCGCAACAGCACGGTGCATGGCTAAAAACGAAGCATTTAAAATGTTGATCCGGTCAATCTCATGATTATCGACAATACCAACAGCAAAAGCCAAAGCCTGCTGCTCAATGATTGGGCGAAGTGAGTATCGCTGTTTTTCTGTCAGCTTTTTGGAGTCGTTGAGCAAATCATTCTCAAAATTTTCAGGAAGTATTACCGCCGCAGCAAACACCGGACCGGCCAAACAGCCACGCCCAGCCTCATCGCAACCCGCTTCAATCCGTCCTTCCTGTAAAAATAGTTGTAGCTTATCTTTTTTCACTTTTGTGTGGTGCTTGAATAATTAAGTCAGCTCGTCTCACTTCGAATACTCCCTTCGATATGCTTCGCTACTCAGGGAGAAGCTTCCTGGTCTCCAGTCTTCTGACTCCCGTCTCCATTAGGTATTCGCACAAATCTGGATACTTCCCCAAAGCAATTCGGCAGTTTTGTCCCAGCTAAATTTTTCTTTCTGCACAAATCCCTTTTCAATGAGCAAATCCCGAAGATCTTTTTCCTGATAAATGCGGATCATGGCATCTTTGATCTGAGTCAAAGAAAATGGATCGACGTAAAGCACTGCGTTTCCGCCCACTTCTGGCAACGATGTTGTATTCGAACAAATTACAGGAACGCCTGCATTCATTGCCTCGATAACCGGAATGCCAAAACCTTCGAAATAAGGAACAAAAGTGAGTGCCATTGAAGCGCCCAAAACGCGATGCAGCTCCTCATTATTAAGCCTTCCGGTAAAAACGACATCGTCTTTATAGCGCATTCCTTCGTAGGTCAGTTCAATATCGCTGGTTTTAAACATGCTTTCTCCAACAATCAGCAGCTTAATATCCGAATCAACCGATGTGCGAAAAGCATCATAAGCACGCAACAAACCACATATATTTTTGCGCGGATGAAGCGATCCGATAAACAGAAAGTAATCCTTCCCACTCGAATACATCGCTTTTGTACTCAAGTTTTCATCCACTGAAGTGGGTGTATAAGTGGTATTTACGCCATTATAAACCACATCAACTTTGTCAGAATCAATTTTATATGTTCGGTTAATATCTTCCTTCGAGAAATACGATACGGTTACAATCCGCTTGGCTCTTCTGGCAAACTTTGGGAAAAAGTAGTTGTAATATTTCGCTTTCAGCCAGGGCAAATCTTTAGGCCGGTGTGCAAAATTAATATCATGAATGGCCGCCAGCTGGCGAACCCGGGTATTCAGCGATAAATAGCCATCAGGCGAGAAAAACAAATCAGCCTTGTATTTTTTCAGTATTCTGGGGATCTGAAGTTCGAACCAGATAAACCACAAAATAGGATGACGGGTTGGTGGCGATAAAACGATGGGCGTTACGTTATCCGAAAAAATAAACTCGTTTGAGAACGGCCGATCGAATATGAACAGGAACTGATGTTCCGGATGTTCGCAGGTTATCCGCGACAAAGTTTCCCGGGTAAACCATCCAATTCCCTCAAGTTTTTCGGGTAGCAGCAGACGTGTATTTACGGCGATTATCATAGTTTGGGTTGTCATGTCGAAATCTATTCAAATGTACAAAGTCTGCACAAAAAATTGCTACTTTTGACTCACTTTAATCAACCCAGGAAAAGACACTCGCTTGAAACGGAAGTTTATTACAAATCTTTTACTGCTCCTTTTTCTGAATGTTTTAATCAAACCTTTCTGGATATTCGGAATCGACCTCACCGTGCAAAACCTGGTGGGCGACGAAAGCTATGGTTTGTATTTTTCGCTACTTAACTTTTCGATGATCCTGAATATTCTGCTCGACTTCGGAATAACCAGTTACAACAACAAAAACATAGCTCAGCATGGCCAATTGCTAAAAAAACACATCAGCAACATTGTTGGTCTGAAGTTTTTACTGGCAGGCATTTATGCCGTAGTCTGTATGCTTTCGGCACTGATCATTGGGTATAAGCAAATTCAACTTCACCTGCTTGCTTTCCTGATTTTAAACCAGTTTCTCATCTCATTCACGCTGTACCTGCGCTCAAACATCAGCGGACTTCATTTATTCCGTACCGACAGCCTATTGTCGGTACTCGATCGATCGCTGATGATCATTATTTGCTCGCTACTGTTGTTTACCAATATTACACACCACGCTTTCAAAATCGAATGGTTCGTTTACGCGCAATCTGCAGCCTATTTAATTACCAGTATCATCACGCTTGGAGTAGTTTTAGCACGCACCGGTAAGCTGAAATTCTATTTCGACCGCAAATTTTTTATCGTTTTTCTACGGAAGAGCTACCCCTATGCACTGCTGATTTTGCTGATGTCGTTTTACAACCGCATTGATTCGGTAATGCTCGAACGAATGTTGCCCGACGGAAAAGAACAAGCCGGAATTTATGCCCATGCGTTTCGGTTGCTCGATGCGGTCTCCATGTTTGGCGTTTTATTTGCAGGATTGTTGCTTCCAATTTTTGCACGGATGCTCAAACAAAAGGAAGATATCGGGCCGATGGTTCAGTTTTCTTTTTTGCTCCTGTTCGTGCCGGCAGTTATTATAAGCCTTTCCTCCGGATTTTACGATCAGGAAATTATGCTTTTGCTGAAATACAGTCACAACGAGCTTTCTGCTTCTATTTTTCAGTTGCTGATGGTTAGCTTTTTGGGCATTGCTACCACCTATATTTTTGGTACGCTGCTTACAGCGAACGGCAGTATCAGGCAACTCAACTTCATGGCCATTATCGGGATGGGAATAAACATTGGATTGAATTTAATCCTGATTCCACATATTCAGGCGTTGGGTTCGGCCTGGGCCAGCCTCGCAACTCAACTTTTCACCGCATTGGCTCAAACTATACTTGCAGTTGTTATCCTGAAACTGACAATCAATTACCGATTGATCGGCAAACTGATTTTGTTTGTTTGCTTTGTATTTCTGGCAGGATATTTTAGCCGTCAGATAAATACATGGTATTTGGGATACGCCATTATGATCGGAGCCAGTATTGCATTTGCTTTTATTTCCCGCCTGATCAACCTGAAAGCATTGACTGAAATCATCCGAAACGATCAACAGGCATGAGCAAAAAGCTAACTCCGGAAGATTTGCAAAACGAAAGCGAATTCGAACTCTTAACCGAGGTTTCGCATCAAAAGCTGCGCGAATTTGTGGTAGAACAAATCGTTGAAGAAAAATTTGTGATCCGGATATACTCCATCTATCAGGTAATTATGATGATGTTATTCGTGTTTCTGCTAACACGGGGCATCGTTTTGTCAATCAAAGGTCATTCAGAACTACTCATAAGTGTGGGACTTTCCATTGCATTTTCACTTTCAGCGTTGATCGTGATTCACGAACTTTTACATGCATTGGCTTATCTGGTTACAGGGGCCCGACGAATCTCATTCGGTGTAATCCCCAAAAAGTTCATTTTTTATGCCCTGGCCGACAGACAGGTAATTGCCAAGCGGGCTTTCCATATCGTTGCATTAACTCCATTTGTAGTTGTGAAGTTGATTTGCCTGATCGGCATCGTTGAGTTTTACGACAGTCAACTCATGTATTTTTTCCTGAGCGTAATGTGCCTGCATTCGTTATTCTGCGCGGGCGACATTGCGATGCTTGCCTTTTACCGTATTCACAAGGGAAAAGAAATTTACAATTTTGACAACAGAAGTGATGGGAAAACTTATTTTTACAGCCGAAAAATTAGAACATAAAATATGACAGTTTTTGAAGCCATTGTTGTTGCCGTAGTGGAAGGAATAACTGAATTTCTGCCAATTTCATCTACAGGCCATATGATTATTACTGAAGCCTTGCTCGGCATGAATATCGACGAATTCACCAAAGCGTTCACCGTGAATATCCAGTTTGGAGCCATTCTATCTGTGGTCGTGCTTTACTGGAAACGGTTCCTTCAAACCTGGACATTCTACCAGAAGCTGTTTGTGGCTTTCCTTCCGGCAGCCGTGATCGGATTTTTGGCTGGCGATTTGATCGACAGTTTACTCGAAAATGTAATGGTGGTTGCTGTTACCATGCTGCTTGGTGGTATACTACTCTTGTTTGTCGATAAATGGTTTAAAAAGGAAAAGGAGAATCAGGAAGTGACTTATCCCACTGCTTTAAAAATTGGCTTTTGGCAGTGTATCGCCATGATTCCCGGAGTATCGCGCTCGGCAGCCAGCATCATTGGCGGTATGCAGCAAAAACTGAGCAGAACCAATGCCGCAGAATTTTCATTTTTTCTGGCTGTGCCTACTATGGCGGCGGCTTCAGGGTATAAACTACTTAAAATCATTTTAGAACCGAATGGAGTGTCGATGCTGAAGGAAAATTTAACGACTCTACTGATCGGGAACATCGTTGCATTTATCGTTGCCATGATTGCCATCAAAACCTTTATCACCTTTTTGCAGAAACATGGTTTCAAAGTATTCGGTTGGTACCGCATTGTGGTTGGGTTAATCCTGATTACTCTTTTGTTGATGGGGATTGATTTGAAGGTGGTGTAAGCCGCAATTACTACAAAGAAAAATGGTCACCTGATTCAAAATCAAGTGACCATTTTTTATTTGATGCCAGGATTTTACAGCTTTATCTTTTCACAAGCCGTTTTGATCCGCCCAATCGTTTCTTCTTTTCCTATCAATTCGCAAATTTCAAACAGATCGGGGCCGCTACTACCTCCAACTAGGGCGAGTCGGATAGGAACCATCACTGCTCCAAATCCCCATTCTTTGGCCGTCATAAATGCCGAAAAGGTTTCTTTAATGGCTTCAGCTTTCCAGTCGGTAATGGTTTCGAAAAGCGCTGAAATGGATTCCAGTTTTTCATTGGTGTCGGCTTTCCATTTCGATTTTACGGTCTTTTCGTCGTAGCTTTCCGGAGCCTGAAAGAAAAAATGTGCCTGTGCCCAAATGTCTTTCACAAACTCGCAGCGTTCCTTGATCATTCCTACAATGCGTTCAAGTTGCTGTGGATCGGGATCAATTCCTTTTCCTTTCAATTCAGGTAAAATCAATGCAGCCAGTTCGGTAGCCGATTTCTGTTGCAGGTAATGGCGGTTGAACCATTTGGCTTTCTCCGGATCGAACCGTGCACCCGATTTCACTACGCGGGTCAGGTCGAAACTTTCGATCAGCTCGTCCATCGAGAAAAACTCTTGCTCTGTGCCAGAGTTCCAACCCAAAAGGGCCAGCATATTCACAAAAGCTTCAGGGAAATAGCCATCTTCGCGGTAACCGCGATACGATTCGCCTGTTTCCTGATTATTCCAAAGCAATGGAAATACAGGGAATCCCATTTTATCGCCATCGCGTTTGCTTAGTTTCCCTTTTCCTTCAGGTTTCAGGATTAACGGAAGATGCGAAAAGCGCGGACGGGTTTCTGAAATACCCAATGATTCGTATAATAAAATATGTAGCGGCATAGATGGAAGCCATTCTTCGCCGCGGATGACATGGGTGATATTCATCAAATGATCGTCGACCACATTGGCCAAATGATACGTTGGCATGCCGTCGGACTTAAACAGCACCTTGTCGTCGAGCTGATTGGTATTAAACGACACGCGGCCGCGAATCAAATCTTCCTCAACAATATCGCGGTTTTCAGGCATTTTGAAACGAATCACATAATGTTCGCCATTAGCCAATCTTGCCTGAACTTCTTCAGGAGAAAGTGTGAGCGAATTTTTTAATCCGTTGCGGGTATGCAAATCGTACGAAAAAACCTGTTTATCGGCTTCGGCCTGTTTGCGAAGTTCATCAAGCTCTTCGGCCGTATCAAACGAATAATAGGCAAACCCATTTTCAATCAGGTGATCAGCATATTTCTTATAGATCGGTTTGCGTTCGCTCTGGCGGTATGGACCCAAATCGCCACCAAAACCAACGCCTTCGTCGGGCACCAAACCGCACCATTTCAGCGATTCGATAATATATTCTTCGGCTCCGGGAACGTACCTGTTCTGATCGGTATCTTCGATACGTAACAGGAAATCGCCACCATGCTTTTTAGCAAACAAATAATTGAATAAGGCTGTCCGCACTCCGCCCATGTGCAGCGGGCCTGTCGGACTCGGGGCAAAACGTACCCTCACTTTTCTTTCCATGATTCTGCTGATTAAATTTTCGGCACAAAGATAACATTTCTGCAGGTTGTGAATAATTTAAAACCGACAGCAAATAAAAAATCAGATCATCGACCTGCCCGAACTAATCATTTAATGATATTAACATGATTTTTAACAACCTTCCTGAAAAATGATTTGCAGATAACCATATATCCATATCTTTGCCCTCTCATTTTTTCAATAATTATCTAGATATCATCGAATGAAACGTTTTTTAGCAATTGTCGCATTCATTCAGGTTTTTGTGCCTGGAATGGTAAAGGCTGACGAGGGGATGTGGTTGCCGGCTTTGATTGAAAAGCTGAATATCAACCAAATGAAGCAGGAGGGATGTTCGCTTAAAGCTGACGAAATTTACAGCATTAACCATTCAAGTTTGAAAGATGCGGTTGTTGCATTGGATCACGGATCATGTACAGCCGAGTTAATCTCGGATGAAGGTCTTTTGCTGACCAACCACCACTGTGGTTTTGATGAAATTCAGGAACACAGTTCTGTTGATCACGATTATCTGCAAAACGGATTCTGGGCAAAAACAAAAGAAGAAGAATTGGCCAATCCGGGCAAAACAGCGTCATTCCTGATCCGTTTCGAAGACGTTTCGGAAAAGGTTATGGCAGGGTTAACCGAGCAGATGAGCACAGAAGAACGTGCCAAAAAAGTTCGCGAAGTATCGAACGAAATCGAAAAAGAAGCCACGGGCGATACCCATTACGAAGCTCGCGTTCAGTCGTTATACAACGAAAATAAATACTACCTTTTTGTTTACGAAACCTTCCGCGACATTCGTCTGGTAGGTGCCCCACCTCAATCGATGGGAAAATTCGGAGGCGATACCGACAACTGGATGTGGCCACGTCACACGGCCGATTTCAGTATGTTCCGTATTTACTGCGGAAAAGACGGCAAACCAGCATCTTATTCAAAGGATAATGTTCCGTACAAACCGAAACACCACCTGCCCATTTCACTGAAAGGATATAAACAGAACGATTTTGCAATGATATTGGGCTATCCTGGCAGTACAAACCGCTATAAAACTTCGTACGGAATTGAATACACGATGAACGTGACTAATCCAATCCGGATTAAGGTGCGCGAAGAAAAGCAACGCGTGATGCAGGAATTTATGAGCACTTCGCGAAAAGCGAGAATCATGTATTCGGCCAAATATGCCCGCAGCTCGAACTACTACAAATACAGTATCGGACAAAACGAAGGACTTCAGCACCTGAACGTTCTGGAAAAGAAAAGACAACTGGAAGATCAGTTTACAAAGTGGGTAAATGCCGATCAGCAGCGGAAAGCCAAATATGGCGAAGCACTCAACCTGATCGCCAATTCGTACAAAAACATTGAAGACGAAAAAGCTTTCGAATACATGGTTGAAGCCATGGTTCGCGGACCCGAAATCTTCTACTTTGCTTATCGCACCCGCCCACTGTATGACGCTTTGAAATCGGACAAAAATTCGGAACATGTTAGCCTGGCCAGCGAACGGGTAAAAGGCGGACTGGACGAATTCTTTAAAGATTACGATTCGGAAACCGACCAGAAGATTTCTGCTGCACTTTTCAAGATTTACGAAGAAAACGTTGCCCCACAATATCACCCGCCTTTCTTTAAAACTGTGAAATCGAAATACGGCAACGACTTCGAAAAATACACCAAAGAATTGTATGCCAAATCAATCTTCGGAAGTCAGGAGAGATTAGTCAGGTTCTTCGAATCACCCAAAGCTAAGGTTCTTGAAAACGATCCTTTATTTCAGGCTTCGCTCGAAATTTTCCGCATGATGGGTCTTATTGGCGACGAAACAGGCAAAACAACCGAAGACCTTGAGAAAGGAAACCGTTTGTTTGTTGGCGGACTAATGGAAATGGAAACCGGTAAAAATTTCTATCCCGATGCCAATTCAAGCATGCGCTTAACATACGGAACGGTAGGCGATTATATACCAAGAGACGGAGTTCACTACAACTATTTCACCACCTTGAAAGGCTATCTTGAAAAAGAAATTCCGGGCGACGATGAATTTGATGTTCCGGCTAAGCTCAAAGAACTGTATTATGCCAAAGATTTTGGACGTTATGCCGATGCTGACGGAAATCTCCGGACCTGCTTTATTACCAACAATGACATCACCGGAGGAAACTCGGGAAGCCCTGTAATCAACGGCAAAGGCGAGTTGATTGGGGTTGCATTCGACGGAAACTGGGAAGCCATGAGCGGCGACCTTGCCTTCGAAAACGAAATACAAAAATGCATTAATCTTGACATCCGTTTTGTATTGTGGACCATCGACAAAATGGCTGGTGCACAAAACCTTATTGATGAAATGACCATTGTTGACTAATATCTTATTTTATTATATTTGAAAGACCCGTATTTTTGCGGGTCTTTCTCTTTATAGCATCAGGCAGGTTGGCCTCTAAAATTTAAACGTTGAACATTACCATTTATACCGACGGTGCAGCACGTGGAAATCCGGGGCCTGGTGGCTACGGAACAGTCCTGCTTTCGGGACAATTCCGCAAAGAATTGTCGGACGGATTTGAGCTGACTACCAATAACCGCATGGAATTGCTGGCTGTAATTGTTGGTCTGGAAGCTTTGAAAGTTGAAAATTCCACCGTGACCATCTATTCCGATTCGAAATATGTGGTGGATGCCGTTGAGAAAGGCTGGATCTGGAATTGGGTGAAAATCCGGTTCAAAGGCAAAAAGAATCAAGACCTCTGGATGCGTTTCCGGAAAATTTACCCCAAACATCAGGTGAAATTCGTTTGGGTAAAAGGGCATGCCAACATTCCGGAGAATGAACGCTGCGATCAACTGGCGGTTGCTGCTTCAATGATGCCCCGATTAAAGAAAGACGACGGGTATTTAGCCAGCTTGTGATCCGACAAAAGTATTTCGAAGCAAAACACTATTTTTACCGACTCAAAAGAAAACCGCATGAACGCCCTATACGATATTTCAATCTTTTTTTACTCCATTCTGATCCGATTGACTGCACCTTTCAACATCAAGGCACAACAAATCAGCAAAGGGCGCCAGCAGACTTTCTCCGGATTGGAAGCTAAAATCAATCACGAAAGACCAATCGCATGGGTTCATTGTGCTTCGCTGGGCGAGTTCGAACAAGGACGGCCTGTTATTGAAGCCATCCGAAAACAGTATCCTGATTACCAGATTCTTCTCACCTTCTTTTCACCTTCAGGATACGAAATCCGTAAAAACTATGAGCTGGCCGATTACATCTGCTATTTGCCTGCCGACACCAAAAAGAATGCAAAGAGACTGATAGAATTGGTTCGCCCGGAAATGGTATTCTTTGTCAAATACGAATTCTGGTTTCACTATATAATGGAACTAAAGAAGCGAAACATTCCGCTTTACCTGGTTTCGGCCATATTCCGCGAAAACCAGTTGTTCTTCAAAAATTCGCCTTGGGGCAAATGGTACCGAAAAATGCTTTTCAGCTTCGAACAGTTTTTTGTTCAGGATGACCAATCGGTAAAGTTGCTACATGAAGTTGGCATAAAGAATGTGACCAAAGCCGGAGATACCCGGTTCGATCGCGTGGCTGAAATTGCACGGAACGGCAAGAACATTCCCCTAGTTGAAAAATTTAAAGAAAACAGTTCGTTGGTGGTTGCCGGAAGCACCTGGAAACCCGACGAAGAACTGTTGGCACAGTATATTCATAGTCATCCGGAAACCAAATTCATTATTGCCCCACACGAAACCAAACGCGGAAATGTTGACCGGTTAATAAACCTGTTGAAAACCACCGTTATTTGTTATACAGAAGCTACCGAAGAATCGGTTATGAACAAACAGGTTTTGATTGTTGATACCATCGGAGTTTTATCGTCGATCTATAAATATGCTGACTTGTCATACATAGGCGGAGGTTTCGGAGTAGGAATACATAATACCCTTGAGGCAGCCATCTTCGGAATGCCTATTGTGTTTGGCCCCAATTACCTCAAGTTTAACGAGGCAACAACCATGGTGAGACTGGGCATAGCCTTTCCAATAAACGATTCCCCTTCGCTGAACACAATACTCGACCAGCTTCTGCTGAATAAAGACAAGAGAAACTCGATTGCCGGCGAATGCACCAACTTTACTAACCAGAATTTGGGAGCCACTCAAATTATCTTAAACAAAGTTTTCAACAAGTTATAAGTTTACTGATTTGATTTTGCCAATCAAAAAATAATCCTTCTCAATACACTTACATTCAAGTCTTTTCCCGAAAAAGCAAAATGGTCGATTCAAAATTCGATTAAACTTTTTGTAAACTTTTTGCAATTCAAAAAACATCAACAAATTGAATTACAATATACTAACATTGCAAAGTTGATAACTTCTGTAATTTTTTATAAAATTCGTATTCATTTTTTTAAACGTACATCTTATCTTGCATACAGCAAAACAAACAAAACGTGTAAGCCTACTTCTTCACGTTAACAACCGATTATCTATTATTAAAGCTCAAAATTTTTTGGAATATGACATTTAAAAACGTGGCAGTCGAGCCCCAAACAGAAAAAAGAACGTACTCCCAGGATGAAGCCTACCAGGCTTCGCTGAACTATTTTAAGGGAGATGACCTCGCTGCAAGGGTCTGGGTAAACAAGTATGCATTGAAGGATTCGTTCGGACATCTCTACGAACTAACTCCGGATGATATGCACAGACGACTCGCGTCAGAAATCGCAAGAATCGAAAAGAACTACGAAAATCCGATGACCGAAGATGAGATTTTTGCGCTTCTGAAAGACTTTAAATACATCGTTCCGCAGGGTGGTCCGATGACAGGTATCGGCAACGATTACCAAATCGCTTCGCTTTCGAACTGTTTTGTTATCGGAAACGAAGGACATTCCGACTCGTATGGTGGCATTATGAAAGTTGACCAGGAGCAGGTACAACTGATGAAACGCCGTGGCGGTGTTGGACACGATTTGTCACACATCCGCCCGAAAGGTTCTCCGGTTAAAAACTCGGCTCTAACCTCAACTGGTATTGTTCCGTTCATGGAGCGCTATTCAAACTCAACCCGCGAAGTTGCCCAGGATGGCCGTCGTGGCGCACTCATGCTTTCAGTATCGATTAAACATCCCGATGCAGAATCGTTTATTGATGCTAAACTGGAACAAGGCAAAGTTACCGGAGCAAACGTTTCGGTTAAAATACACGACGATTTTATGCAGTCGGTTGAAGCCGGGAACAAATACATGACCCAGTATCCAATCGATGCAAAAAACCCAAAATACACCAAGGAAATTGATGCCGACGGTCTTTGGAAAAAGATTGTTCACAATGCCTGGAAATCGGCCGAACCGGGAATTCTTTTCTGGGATACCATTATTAAAGAGTCAGTTCCAGACTGTTATGCTGATTTGGGTTACAAAACGGTTTCGACCAATCCATGCGGCGAAATTCCACTTTGTCCATACGACAGTTGCCGCTTGATTGCAGTGAATCTTTACGCATATGTCGAAAATCCATTCACCCCACAAGCTCGTTTCAATTTCGATTTGTTCAAGAAACATGTTCAGGTTGCACAGCGCATGATGGACGACATCATTGACCTTGAATTAGAAAAGATCAACGGAATTCTTGGCAAAATTGATGAGGATCCGGAAGCCGAAGACATAAAACACATCGAACGGTCGATGTGGTTAAAAATTCAGACCAAAGCCAAAGAAGGCCGTCGTACCGGAGTTGGTATTACTGCTGAAGGCGATATGCTTGCTGCATTGGGTTTGCGTTACGGAAGCGACGATGCCACTGATTTCAGCGAAGAAATTCACAAAACAGTTGCTTTGGAAGCCTACCGTTCGTCGGTTATCATGGCCAAAGAACGTGGCGCATTCAAAATTTTCAGCGCCGATCGTGAAAAGAATAATCCGATGATTAAACGGTTGCGCGCCGCCGACGAGCAATTGTATCAGGACATGGTAAAATATGGCCGCCGCAACATTGCTTTGCTGACCATTGCCCCAACAGGAACAACCAGCCTGATGACACAAACCACTTCAGGAATTGAACCTGTATTTATGCCGGTTTACAAACGCCGCCGGAAAGTAAACCCGAACGATAAAAAACGTAAAAGGTTGACTTTGTTGATGAAGTTGGCGATTCGTGGGAAGAATACGTTGTTTTCCCACCACAAATTCAAAGACTGGATGACAATCAACGGATTTGAGCTGAAGAAAAATTACCCCGAAGCCGATCTGGACGCAATGATCGCTAAATCGCCTTATTACAAAGCCACTTCGAACGATGTAGATTGGATGAACAAAGTTCGGATGCAGGGAAAAATCCAGAAATGGGTTGACCATTCGATCAGCGTAACCATCAACTTACCAGCCGATGCCGATGAAGAATTAGTTGGAAAGCTTTACTTCGAAGCATGGAAAAGCGGCTGTAAGGGAGTAACTGTTTATCGTGATGGTTCTCGTTCAGGAGTGCTGATCTCCAACAAAAAGGAAGAAGAAGTTGAAGAAAAAGTCGATAGCGTTTTCCCGACCAAACGTCCGATTGAATTGGAAGCCGATGTAGTTCGTTTCCAGAATTCAAAAGACAAATGGGTAGCCTTTATCGGAACCATCGACGGTCGCCCATACGAAATCTTCACCGGGCTTTCTGACGACGAAGATGGAATCCTGTTACCGCGCACAATTGTAAGTGGTAAAATTATTAAGAATGTAGCTCCCGACGGAACAAAACGATACGATTTTCAATACACCAACAAACACGGATACCGCACCACCATCGAAGGGCTGTCGTATAAATTCAACCCTGTATTCTGGAACTATGCCAAATTGATTTCAGGAGTATTGCGTCACGGCATGCCAATTCACAAAGTAGTTGACACGGTTACCAGCCTGCAGTTCGACAACGATACCATTAACAGCTGGAAAGCCGGAGTTGCCCGTGCCCTGAAAAAATATGTTCCGGACGGAACTGTTGCCGAAGGCGCCGTTTGCGGCGAATGCGGATCGAAAAATGTGACCTATCAGGAAGGTTGTTTGATTTGTCCTGACTGCGGAACATCCAAATGCGGATAAACTGAAGTTGTCTGATTTACCTTATACAGAAAACCCAAAGTTCAGGAGGCTGTCTTGCAAAGGCAGCCTCTTTTTACATTCGTTATCGGCATTAAATAACAACCACTTAACAAACTAAAATACAGCATTTATATTAAAACTTAAAACATGAGAACCTTAAAATTAACCTTTACTCTTTTATTCGCATTGTTCATCGCCGGATTTACTTTTGCTCAGGATTGGGCAAATACCTCGCGTTTCAAAGACGAAAATGCCAAACTGGCTCCCGCCAGCTTCAGGCGAAAATCGCATTGTATTTATGGGGAACTCCATTACTGAAGGCTGGATCAGAACCTGTCCGGACTACTTTGCCGGAAAACCCTATGTAAACCGTGGTATCAGCGGGCAAACAACCCCTCAGATGCTTGTTCGGTTCCGGCCCGATGTGATTAACCTGAAACCTGCTCTTGTTGTAATTTTAGCAGGAACCAACGACATCGCCGGTAATACAGGACCTTCAACACTCGAAATGATTTTGGATAACCTGATTTCGATGACCGAACTGGCTAAAGAGCCAACAATATAAAAGTTGTGTTTGAGTTCAGTTTTACCTGCTTTCGATTATCCCTGGAAACCAGGACTGGAACCCGCACCAAAGATCATCAAACTCAATGAAATGATTAAAAACTACGCGAGAGAAG
>CAXXPT010000028.1:0-53521 GCA_963676375.2 Prolixibacteraceae bacterium | reverse complement strand
AGTATTCAAATCATCTAAGAAAAGTAACGACTTAGCGCCAAAAACTGAAATGACCACAGAGCCCAAAGTGTTTTCCGTTCCTACTCAATCTACAGTTGGTGAGAATTCTAAATCTGACAGAATAACTGAACCAGAAGAAAGATCAGTTTCAGTTAAAAGCGAAAAATTTACGCTTTCGTTTGATGACCAGGCAGCCTACGGAAGTAAACGATTCTTCGTAATCGTTGGTAGTTTCAGTAGTGATGAGAATGCAGGTAGATTTAAGCAGGAATTAGTTCAACAAGGCTTCAAACCGATTATTCTGCATAGTGAAACAGCCTATTATCGAGTTTGTGTCGACTCATTTGATGATGAAACTGTAGCCCGAAATCAAGTTTATAAAATCAGATCTGAATTTCCAAAATACTCTGACAGTTGGTTGTTAATCAAAAAATAATAGTTTCAAACAGATTAAGGCATAAATTACCAATAATAGGGACAGTTGTTTCTGCTGTTCCTATTCATATTTAGTTCAATAACTTACGGTTTGCTATATTGGCTATGCAATCATCAAATAGTTGGTTGCTCCAAAAAACATACCCGATAAAGCTTGCAAACTGATTCTCTTAAGATCCCAGATAAAACCACCTCCGACCACATTATTTTTAATGAGGGGGGAGGATTTACTCGATAATAGATTCAGCAAGAAAATGAGACTTCTTGAATATGGCATCCTGATCGTAAGAAAACTTCTGAACAAATATGACAACAGCATTAAACTGGTAGCCAAATAGCCCGATCTCGGTGCAGCAACCATTTATCGGATGCTGGAGGAAAACAGCAAATATAAACTGATCCACATTTCTCATTTTTATCTGCATTGACTCCAATTTGTTATCCGCGAATATGAAGTTCTTTGACTTGGCGGTGGCAAATAAATTCAGGAGAATTTAGATCCAAATACCTAGCATCCTCTCACTTTTGTAAATTCATTCGGATCAAATAATATGCTCAAATGTGAAAACAAACGATCACCATCTTCTCCACCATATAAAGTAGAATTTTTTCATTGGAACTCCTTTGAAAATTTTATAAAACCAATTATTCAACTTTTTTCATGGAGGTTGGAATCAATAAATAGAAAGTTGATCCTTGTCCAGGTATAGATTCCACCCAAATTTCTCCACCTAATAATTCAGTCAGGCCTTTTGATATTGACAGACCCAATCCGTTACCTCCATAGTTTCGACACAGAGCTCCTTCAACCTGACGAAATCGTTCAAATATTGTATCTTGATTATCTTTGGGTATACCAATCCCAGTATCTTTTACATGGAATTGTACGAAGTTCTCCTTAGTTCTGATTCCTATCTCGATGAATCCATCTTTAGTGAATTTTAATGCATTGGCAACAAAATTAGTTAGGATCTGTTTCAATTTAGTCCTATCACTTTCTAAGAAAATTTCATTACTTGCTGATATTGAATCTACCCTTAGTTCTATTCCTTTACCATTTGCCTTATTTGTAAATTCATTTTTAATTTCAATAATTATTTCATGTCCTGATACAATATCTTTTTTTATTTGAACTTGCCCTGCTTCAATCCTTGAAATGTCCATAATATCATTAAGAATGCTAAGTAATTGTTCTCCATTAGAACAAATCAATTGTGTAAATTTATTTCGCTGAATAAGGTCGAAGTCTGGATCTTGTAAAAGTTCGGAGAATCCAATAATGCTATTTAACGGAGTGCGTATTTCGTGACTCATATTTGCCAGAAAGGCCGATTTCAACCGATCGCTTTCTTGTGCTTTTTTATTTGCCAAAGTCAGTTCGACAATAGTTTTATTCTTTTCGGTAATATTGTCAATTATAAGTAGTCGTTCTTCATCAGATTTCAGAACTTCAGTTAGGGTTAAATTAAATATCATATCACCCTCTCCTTTAGAGTGGTATAGAAACTCAAAATCTTTGACTGGATAGTTTCCAATTATTGCATTCTTAATTTCTATTGGTAACTTTTTTTCATGAATTAACTCATCAATATGAATATTTACATCCTGTTGCTGTCCAGGGTTGAAAAGCTCAAAGAAATATCGATTAATATATATGGTGTCTAACTTTTTGTCAATGACAATTATTCCCGAGTTGATACTTGCTAGGATATTTTCAATGTAACCTGGTTTCTTTTCAATGAGATTCTTTCGTAATTTTCTAACTGATTTATTCATTTGTTCGAATGATTTTGTTTGAAAAGTAATTCCATCACGACCGGATGGCTTTAATTTCTTGATTTTCTGGCTTTCTAAGTCGTTTTGTGCTTTTATTCAACTCGTGCAGTTCATGGCGAAGATTGTAACATTTTTCCCCGACCTTAATATCCAATTCTTTTGATTCATAATTCTTCAAAATGCATTTTGGACATGACAATAAATCATTCGACAGAAGAAGAACTTCCCAAAGTACTTTTCGGATGCCGTTCCGTAAAACCTTTCTACCTGGCTTTGTTGTAATAAAATATTCGAAATACTGATCCCAGCTACTAAAACCATATTCTCTGGCTATTGTATATTTTATATTTTCTATCTGGCATTTCATCATGGAACAATTTAGTTTTGTTTAGTCCATTATTTGATCATTATAATCACAAGGATATGGTTAACCAAATGAGCTAACAGTGTAATATTGTGAAAGGTCTTTCACAAGAGAAATCCTGTGAATAGATTAATCAGAAATAGCCATAATCATGCTTGTCAACATAGTAATTCCCATTTGCTTCCGGTTGAAATATCACATCAGTGATTATAATGTGATTCTCATTTTTCCAAGTGTGATAAACGACTTCAGTTCCGATTTTTTCGGAGATGATGGCTACTCCTAATGAAGAAAGAATTGAAATCCTATTTTCCTTTATGTTCTCATATTCAGGAAATACCAGTTTTATAGTAAATGAGGCTTCTGCATTGTTTCGCTGCAGCTCTACAAAAGAATTCATTGTAACTATATTTTGTGGCACATCCTGAGGCTTAACCTTCAGTGCCAACGAAATTTTTCTTTTTAACATTTGTACCTCATCAAATCTTGTTGTGTGCCGACATTCAAGAGCACGAATGCATCCCATCAGCAAATCGAAATCTAAGGTTGAAATAATCATCTTCTCTGATTTTTAATGTTTGATAATTTCACAACCAAACCGCTGGCCTGACAGGAGATTTTAGTCAGCCAGCGGATGGTCAATGTTCAGGCACTTGTAACGCTTAGGATCAGTTCACCTGTAACTTTTTACGCTTCAACATTTTTAGTTCTTCTTTTTTTGTTCTTTTCTCAAGTCTCTTCTCTTTAAGATTCTTGCTAGGTTCTTTTAAGCCATTTCCTTTTTTTGCCATGATTTTCGTTTTAATGTTAGACATGAATATGACGTAAACAAATGATTCGTAAACTAAATATCAAATACTCCATTGGCTTCCGGTTGATAAATGATGCTCTTAATCCTAACTTTTTTTTCGCCCAGAGGGGCGTCAAACTTTATTATGCTTCCAACTCTATACCCCAATAGGGCACTACCTAAAAGTGAGAGAATGGAAATATTTCCCTTTCTGAAATCGGCATCTTTTGGATACACAAGCTTTATTGTCATCACCTTTCCGTTATCTAAATCAACAACCTCAATTAACGAGTTCATTGTCACAAAGTCAGGCTCAATTTCTTTTGGATTTACCCTTTCGGCACGAGCAATCTCCTCGCATAAAATGGTTAGGTTACTGAGCTCTTCATTTTTAGTTCTCTTAATCGAACCAATCAGGTTGCCCAGCCTAACATAGTCAAGGTCAGTAATAATAATGTTCCTTTTCATATCTGATTTTTTTAATTTTTTTGAATTGATTAACTACTCAATTGGTAAGGTTGTTAATGTGAAATAATTTTTTCTATTCTGACTTGTTTTAGCTTTTCTCCATTGAAATACGTTACATCTTCTCCTTCTTTGAGTCCCAAACAAACAAATCCCAGCAAGCTATAAATTGAATAATCATCGTTCGTTTTCACTTCGCCGGGATATACTATCCGAATCTGTTGTTTTACTTGTTCTGAATTGGTTATCAATATATTTGAATTCATCCTGACAAAATTTCCGGGAATATCATTCGATACGTATTTGATGCTAAACGTCAAAGCCAGAAAAAGATGATGTAATCGTTTCGGAGAAACATCTTCTTTTCCGATATCATTTTTTATCAGATTTATGAGTCTGAAATAATCGGTGTATGTTATCGACTTCTTTTGAGCCTCCTTAACCTTAAATTCTTCAAGTATTGATAGTTTTAACATATCTTCAATTTTTTAAAGAATAGTTTAATTTATACATTTGTTAAAATAAAATCGGATACGATATTAATATATATCGTATCCGATGCAAACATAGTCAATCTTTTTATATTTTTACACAAAAAATATACTGATGGAAAATAAGTATGATGTTCTAAAACAGCTAATTGATCTTTTTGAGGATTTTGAAATGGAAAATGGACAATTAGATGTCCTGAATTTTGCCCAATGGATTGTAAACAAACATCAAGAAGAACCAGGACTTCAGGAAAAAATAGTAAATAGAACAACATCTAGTCGTTATCAGGAATCTTCAGTTCCTTTTAAAAATCATTTCGATGATAAAATTCGATTTTTAGAAGCTGTTGCGGGAATTGCCCGGTATCATGAATTTTATACCCGGAAAGTGTTAAAAGATATGGTAATCAATACACGTTTGGAATTTCTTTTTCTCCAAGCTGTTGATATGCTTGAAAGAGCAAAGAAGACCGATCTTATCAATATCTATCATCTGGAATATACGACTGGCATGGATACAATAAGGAGATTGATTAATAACGGTTTACTATTCGAGGTACAGGATGAGAATGACAAAAGAATTAAGCTGCTTATTATGTCTGATTTAGGGAAAGTTGTTTATGATCAAGCCAAAAAGAGAATGAGCGATGAAAGCACTATGTTCTTTACCGCGATAAGTGATAATAAATGGAAAAAAGTTTTACCCATTTTGGAGGAAATTGACGATTTCCATAGTGATGTTTTCCAGAAGCATAACAATAAACCATTTGCAGAATTATCAAATTTAATGGATTCTCTCAAGCATTTATTTAAATGATTTGGTTACTCTCGTGCAAAAGATTCCTTACTAGGTGAAGACATTAATTGAAGTTCAAATTATAAAATGATTGAAGTTGATTAAAATCTGACTACTTCTCAGACTTTTATCAACTTCAACCAATAATTAAAACGACTATAGATGTTTGATTTCAATATCATTGAATGAGACATATGGCTAATTCATTTTCGCGTTCCGAAAAAGACACCTTATTTTCCCTTGCAAGCCAGCCAAGAGCAAGGTATATATTTTTAATTTCCATTTTTGTCAGTTTTTTTAAATCAGTAATTTTTATATCCTTGTTATCGTTAATTACCTGCCAGATAATTCCGGCATCCGAATCAATTCGTATTGTTTCCATGTCTTATAATTTAAGTTTGTAAAGCATATTATAGTAAATCTTCTCCATTTGCTTCAGGCTGGAACAGTACTTTTTCTATCCTGACAGTTTGTGTTCTTCCAGTTTCTTCAAATGTGACCGAGTCTCCTGCTTTAAAACCTAACAAAGCACAGCCCAAAGGAGATAAAACTGAAATTAGCCCTTCTTCGTAATTCGCATTCTGAGGGTAAACTAATTTTAACTCTCTTGTTTTATCCGTTTCAAGGAATTTAACTTCTATATGCGAATCCATTGTTACAAAGTCAGGCATAATTTTTTTTGGATAAATTTTTTTCGCCCTTTTAATCTCTATATTTAGAAAGTTCAACGCCCGGATGTCTTGATTATCTTTACCAAGTAATCTATAGATTAATGAATTCAATCTCACATAATCTACTTCTGTTAAAATAATTTCATTTTTCATGATGATTAATTTTAGTTTATACCTTTTAATCTTTCTAAATCAGAACTTATAATTGAAAAGTTTCATTAGCAATCCTCTTATCCATCAGATAAAATCGGATACGACATTGTTATATCGCATCCGATGTAAAGTTAATAAATCTTTTTACAATTTAATACAATACAATAGGACTGTTACTAAAACATCTGGTAAATTTGGTTACTTATCTGGATGAAATAGTAAGATTGTTGTGGATCCATTTCAGGAGTCAGCAAGTTTTCCTTTTCATCACCATGCTTCCTTTCTGAGATTAAGATGATGAAGATTTTCTTAATCGGTAGTGCAGCCTTCAGATGCGGTAGATACTAAACGCTTGTTGGCGGCATCAATAGCAATCATACGTTTTCGGTACATTCGTCACCACAAGCCCCATTAAAAGGTAAGAGCGGAACCGATCACTATAAGAATGACCGGCTTGTATCCAGCGTGGTTCCAATGGATTTGTCGATGGTTTAATAAACAGAAGTATTTTCATCAATATGATAAGCTGATTTTATCTAACCAAAATATTAAATTATTTTTAAGCATGTGTAATTTTCAATGCTTTTAATCTAAATAAGTGAAAAATAATCAATATATTTTGGGGAGTAAAAGTTAAATGATTTATAATCATAGAAGCAATTTAAACAAACGTTTATAAAAAATAAAGATCATGGCTATAAAAAAAAGTTTGGATAGAAGAAGGTTGTACTGGATGTGGTTTGTGCGAAGATATATGTCCTGAAGTTTTTAAAGTTGAAGATGTAGCAACCGTAATCGAAGGCGTTAACTTTGCTGATTTCGAGAACAAAATAAAAGAAGCCGCTGATAGTTGTCCGGTGTTGTTTGAAGTTCAATCGGCACACTGATTCCAAAACCGTCATCATAGACGGCCACAGCCAACGGAACCTGCATAACTGCTGCAGCATTAATTGTTTCAAAAAACATTCCTTCGGATGTGCTTGCATCGCCAATCGAACCAAAAGCCACTTCGTTTCCATCGACATTGTTCCGGAGATGTTTTTTCAATTCCGGATTTTGTCTTACCAATTTCGATGCCTGGGCAAGTCCCAGCAACCTGAGCATTTGCCCTGCGGCTGGCGAAATATCTAAAGCCGAATTGAATTGCTCCATCAGGTTTTGAATCTGACCTTCGGAATTTATATTCGCAGTACTGAAATGATTGTTGAAATTTCGCGCTCCGGTTGAAGGGTTGAAATCTGTGTCAGTATCGCCGTATATCATGGCAAAGAACTCTTCCGGTTTCAGTAAATCCAGTGCCAGCATAAATGTTTGGTCACGATAGTACCCCGATTGCCAGTCGCCTTTCCGGAATGTTTTGGCAAATGCGATTTGAGCCAGTTCCTTGCCGTCTCCAAAGATTCCAAAATGTGCCCGCCCGTTGTGAACCTCCTTTCTTCCCCAAAGGCTCAACTGTCGGCTCAAGGAAACCAGATAATAATCATTTAATGAGGTCGCTGTTATTTCTTCTGTTTCTAACAGAGTGGCTTTTTCAAGATACATAAACTGTTTGTTTTCCTTCGCTTTCCACAAAGCTAAAATTATTAAAAGATCTTTATATCCTTTAATAAAAAATTATATTTGCTTATCTGTATTTCTTTTCACGATATTAAAGTAATTGTTAGTTTGTGTAGTATTTTCTGAATCGATGGAAAGCAGAAGGAATTATTTATGGACGGGTGAATTAAACCGCAATTATTCAAAATGTTTCTTATATATAAACAGTTGGTTGTCTTGGGGATATTATTCTTCCAGCAGAAAATGTACCTGATCTTATCAGTAAACACAATTTGCAAAAAGTTTAGGATTATCAGAACAAATATTTTCAGCTTTAATTTATCATCTTTTGTAACAATGGAATTATGACATTAATAGAATCAATTTCAGGGATAGGAGGGATAGAATTAAATGCCTTGATTTACAATGATATCGTGAAATTTGCGGCAGCTTTTGGGTATTGGCTGAAAGAAAAAAATCAGAACAGACAAAAAATTGTGATTGGTCGGGATGCACGGCTTTCCGGAGACATTGTTTCTAAAATTGCGTGCGGAACTTCGCAGTCATTAGGTTTAGATGTAATTGATTTGGCACTTTCAATGTTTTCAACTTCATCTCGGAGATAGGTAATATATCTCCTGACAGCTATTCGTAGAGGAACCATATTATTATACCTTATAGTAGTCAAAACCCACATTTGGTCAATAATATAGGTGTATAATCAAATCATCCAATCAATGACCTGTTCATTTATACCATCGGAATTGTGACCTGATTTCAAGAGGTAATTCTGAAGGTAAAATGTCACTTTGTTGGACAGATTTGAGACCAATCTATTTGGTTTCCGAAATAATCCACCAATTATCCAACATATACATTGTGCAACTCTTTGATTTATTATTATTTACGTAAATTATTTAGTTATGGAAAACGTCAAATTTAGTTTGTTTCTCAAATCAAGAGCCAACTCTAAAAATCAGAATCCTGTGGTGATGAGTATTACACTTGGGAAAGACCGAACACAAGTATTCACGGGAATATGAGTCGAAAGAAAAAAGTTGTATAAAAATCGTTTGGCTTCCGTTATCAAAATTCAAAATTTTAACGGTAATCTATTAGAAAATTGAAGGTGCTAAATTCAAATAAAAAGTTCAAAAAAGAGGATTGCAATAAGCCCATACTCAGCCATATGTACTTTGATAAACCGTCTGGCTTTGGTAATGTGGTCTTCCACCGTTTTTACCGAAATATTTAATTCTTCGGCAATGGCTTTATTGCTCATTCCTTTCTCTTTACTCATCTGGAAAATTCGTTTCCGTTGTTCCGGTAGCTTACCAATCAGTAGCTGTATTTTTTCAGAAAGGTTCTGGTAATCAAATTGTTCTTCATTGTCGCAATGAAACAGGACAGCAACATGCTGCAAATGTTTTAAGTATTCTTTTTCAGAGATTTTTTTTCTGAAAATAGAGATCACCGAATTTTTAGCTACCGTAAACAGAAAAGCATCGAGATTAGTATCTTCTTTTAAGTCGTATCTTTTTTTCCACAAACTGATGAAGACATCCTGTACTACATCCAACGATTCAGCTTCAGTTTTAAGATATGAAAAGGCAAATCTGAATAACCTCCGACTATATGCGTCGTACAACCCGTTAATCGCATTTTTATCATCTGATTTGAGTTGCGTCAGGAGGTTATTTAATTCAAATTCCTTCATTTTTGAATTTTATAAGGCAGCAAATGTATGAAAATTCATAAAACCTTAAAGAAACTGAAAATAAAAGTAAAAATAGAGCAGGGGTTTTTTATACCTTACACGTTGATCTATTATAAAACAAGAGAATGAAAGATTATTTACACCGATATCTGAAAAATGAATGCAACGATCAGGATCTTGAGTCTGTTGTTGAACTCATGCTTTCGCCAGAGAAAGAAGAAGAACTTGACGGACTAATGCAGAATCACTGGAATGAAACTTCCAAAGAAGATCCAGGTCCCGAGTTTGCCAATGTTTTGTACCGTATTCACTATTTAATCAATCAAACTGAAAAGAGTGAACCCAAAAGAGTGACGATATATCAATATTTCAGTCGGGTGGCTGCCATATTGCTCTTGCCTTTAATCATAGCATTGGGTTATCAATTATTCAATAAGGGGAGTAAAACTGGAAGTTATCAAACCATTACAACTCCATTGGCCTCACATACCAGTTTCGATTTGCCTGATGGCTCCAAAGTATGGCTTAATGCAGGTTCCTCCATCAGTTTTCCTGCTTCTTTTAATTCTAAACAACGATTGGTAAAACTTACAGGTCAGGCTTATTTCGATGTGAAAAAGGATAAAATACCGTTCTGTGTTGAAACCGAAAAATTTAATATAAAAGTTTTAGGAACTGCATTCGACGTTCTTGCTTATCAGGGCGAAGAAGCATTGGTCACGCTCGAACGTGGAAAAGTCTCTCTTGAAACATCTTCAGGAAATGGCGCAATTTTAAATCCTGGAGAACAAGCAGTCATTGAAATTAAAAGTGGACAGATTGAACAACAAAAAGTTGAAACCAGCAAGTTCGTGGCATGGAAAGATAACCGTTTGATATTTACAGATGAGTCCTTCGAAAGTGTTTGTCTTAAACTGCACAGGTGGTTTAATGTGGAAATTAGTATCGATGATGAATCAATCAAAAAGATTCCGGTTAATGGAATGATTGAATATGAAAGCATTAGTGAGGTAATGCAATTGTTGGAAATATGCGCACCTGTTAAGTGTACATACAATAAGAATGAACGAAAAATTGTAATAAAACATAAATAAATTGGATGCCTATGAAGTTAAGTTGCCAGATGTAAAAAACTAATGATGGATTAAAAATGCAAAAGTGGGAAAGCCGCGAACTCCCCCACTTTTTAATAAATAATTCTTTTAAAATTATTCATTCTAACAAGTCAAATCTATGGAAAAAAAACGATTTCAAAAAGACCGTTTGTGGTCTGTTTTGATAAAAACCCTAATCATTATGAAACTGAGTATTTTTATAATTTGTTTGACGGTATTTTCTGTTGCGGCCACTGAAACCTTTTCGCAGAATGCGAAAATTTCGCTTTCAATGCGCAATGTAACCATCGAAGATGTAATGAGAAGTATTGAAGACAAAAGCGAATTCCGGTTTTTTTATACAGAAAAGCTTGCCGTAGAAAACAAGGTCTCAATAGATTGTGAGAAAAAGGAAATAAGTGAGGTTCTTGACGGGATATTTAAAAATACAGATATTTCATATCGAATTGTTGGCCGTCAAATAGCCCTCTACAGAAATGGTGAAGAGTTTTCTTCATTTCAATCATCACAACAAAAATCAATTACTGGAAAGGTTATCGACTCTACGGGCGGATCTTTACCCGGAGTTTCAGTAGTTGTGAAAGGGACCACAAACGGTACTATTACTGATATGAACGGTAATTATTCAATTTCCAATATTCCTGAAAAGGCAATCTTGCAGTTTTCATTTGTAGGAATGAAGTCGCAGGAGATAGCCATGGGTGCAAAAACAACGGTTAACGTTGTTCTGGAGGAAGAAACTGTTGGCCTCAATGAGGTAGTTGTTGTTGGGTACGGAACACAAAAGAAAGTGAATGTGGTAGGATCAATTGCTCAGATTTCCGGAGAAAAACTAGAAAACAGGCCCATCCCTAATCTTTCAAGTGGTTTGGCCGGTGTACTGCCCGGTGTAACAGTCACTCAGAGTACCGGAAAGCCCGGAGCTAACGGAACTACCGTCAGTGTGCGTGGTGTTGGTTCGTTTGGTGCAACTCCCGATGCTTTGGTTCTTGTTGATGGAATTCCGGGAACAATGAACGATATCAACGTTGAGGATGTTGAGTCAATCTCTGTATTGAAAGATGCCTCGACCGCAGCCATTTACGGAGCGCGGGCAGCTAATGGCGTTATTCTGATTACCACAAAAAAAGGGAAAGAAGGTAAAACTCAGATTAATTATAATGGATATGTCGGATGGCAGTCTGCTACTGAATTTCCAAATCAGGCCAATTCCTGGGAATATGCTCAAATGGCTAATGTTGTAACACCAAATACCTACACTGAAGCTCAAATTGCCGCTTATAAGGCGGGTACAGATCTTGACAACTATCCTAATACAAATTTTCTTAAATCGGTATTTTCAAGAAACGGGATCACCACCTCGCATGATTTAAGTGTTAATGGCGGTACGGACAAATCTAAATATTTTGTTTCCTTCGGTTACCTTAACCAACAAGGATTAGTGCAAAAAAACTATTATGAACGTTTTAATGCACGAGTAAACCTCACCACTCAACTGTACAACAATTTGACATTATCAGTACATCTTTCAGGTTCCTCAGAAGATCGTAATGAACCTCAGGCCAACGGGAGTGTTGACGTTGGAGCGTTGGAAGGTATCGTGACTTATGCCGTTCGTTATCCATCGATTTACGTTGGTAAATTTTCGAATGGAACCTATGGTTTGGGGAATCAAAGTGTTGGAACGCCAGTTTCATGGTTGGAGAGCGCCTCCTATCTTCGGACTCCTTCTACTAAATTCAACAATAACCTGAGGCTCGACTGGAATGTGATGAAAGATTTAACTTTATCAGGTATAGTAGGTTACAATTACACGGTTGATAATTCTTCGTCGTATCGTGCATCACAAATATTAAATCCGACACTTACCTTGCCAACTTCATATTTGAATCAATATCGTAATGAGACCAAATATAAAACAGTACAAGGGCTGGCTAATTATTCGAAAACAATTGGGACCCATAATCTAGGATTGTTGTTGGGATATTCATTTGAGGCACAGGATGTTAGTTTTTTTAGTGGATACCGTGAAAGCTTTCCAAGTAACGACTATACTGAAATGACTATGGGAGGAAGTTCTAATCAGCAGGCGGCAGGTTACACTGCTGGTTGGGCGCTTCAGTCATATTTCGGACGTTTTAAGTATGACTATCGGCAAAAATATTTGTTTGAAGCTACTGTTCGCTATGATGGATCTTCCCGTTTTCCGGCAGGCCAAAAATTTGGAACATTTCCTTCAATTGCCGGAGGATGGAGAGTTTCTGAGGAACCATTTTTTAAGCCTTTGACAAATGTAATATCCAATATGAAACTGAAAAGCTCATGGGGAATCCTGGGTAATCAAAATATTTCCAATTATCCATACCAGTCTACGCTGACTTCAGGCCTCAACTATCCTATCGGAGGTGCATTGGCCAATGGCGCTGGTGTAACTGTTTTGACAGATCCGACAATCCATTGGGAATCGACCAGGACTATTGATGGGGGATTGGAATTAAGCTTGTTTAAAGGATTAATCGATTTGGATGCTTCTTATTTTATGAAAAATACTTATGACATTCTTTATCAGCCGTCTTCGAGTGTTTCTTCTGTCTTGGGGATGAGCCTTTCGCAAATGAATATGGGAAAGCTTCGGAATTCAGGTGTAGAACTACAAATATCGCATCAAAAGAAAATCAGGGATTTCAACTACAAAGTTTCAGGTAATTTGACTGTGGTAAATAATAAAGTAATGTCTCTTGGTGTTGGCGGTGTTCAACAGCTTAGCGGGATGGTTGGTAACGGAAGTAACCTTTTTATTGGGTATCCGATGCAAATGTATTATGGCTATCTAACTGATGGTGTTTTTATGAACAGTTCTGAAGTTGCTTCATGGGCAAACCAAACAAAAGTAAACCCAAGCTCTCAGGCTGGAGACATCCGCTACAAAGATCTGAATGGCGATAATATTGTCGATCAAAAAGACATGACCTATTTGGGAAGTAACATTCCAAAATTCAACTATTCATTAAGTCTTGATGCTGGATATAAAGGTTTTGACATCAAGGTTCTTTTCCAGGGTGTTGCTAAAGTAAGCGGTTATTTGAGCGGCTATGCCGGATGGGCATTTAATACGTTGGGAACTATTCAAAAATGGCAAATGGATGGGCGATTCGATCCCAACAATCCGGTTCGTAATCCGGCTTATCCCCGATTGCAGGCATTTTCAAATACAACTCCACCAAACTATGTCATGTCTGACTTCTGGGTGTTGAATGCCTCTTATTGCCGTATCAAAAACTTACAAGTGGGCTATACAGTGCCCAAAAGTATTTTGATGAAGAGCGGAATCGAAAAAGTGCGTGTATACTTTAGTGGTGACAACATTTTTACTGCAAAAAAATATCGTGAAGGTTGGGACCCTGAAATCAATACCTCAGGACCTTATTATCCAATCTTAGCAACTTATACTTTCGGCATTAACCTTAACTTTTAACAACTAGATTATATGTTGTTGGTTTATAGTGTTTAACGCATGTAAAAGACTGATATCAGTATAATTATTCAATTTATAAAAAAAATATTTCATATGAGAACATATTGTTTAAGAATATCCTTTCCCGCATTGGCTTTTCTTGCAGCTTTATTCATATTTTATTCGTGCAAGGATGAATTAAGTCCTTCTCCAACAAATGCCTATGACAATGCAACTTTTTGGACCAACAAGACCAATGCAACGATTGCCTTGACAGGAGTTTACCGCGGTAATATTTCTACTTCCCAAAGTAACGACATGAACGATTTTTGGTCGTATTCCGGTTTGTCCTTTATGGATTTAGCAACAGATAATGCATACGACAGGCGGGGAAATAACACCGGCAGTTCGGCAATCCTCGATTTAACGAATGGTCAGTTATTGCCAACGAATACTGTAATTGCAGCCCTCTGGAAAGGAGCATATATCAGGATCAGCCTGGCAAATAATTTTCTGGAACACATCGATGCCGTGCCCGATACAACGCAAAAATCGAGAATGAAAGCAGAGGCACGTTTTCTGAGAGCCACCACATACTTCTATTTGTCTCAACATTTTGGTGCAGTGCCATTGATAACCAAGGTTCTTAATTCAGAAGAGGCAAATCAGGTCTCTAAAGAAACACAAGCTAATGTAGAGGCATATGTGACAACAGAACTTACCGCAGCTGCAAGTAAGTTACCCCGTACCAAAGATCTCAAGGCGAATGAGGCTGGACGTGCCACCAGACAAGCAGCCCTGGCTTTCCTAGGGAGACTGCAACTGGCCCAAAAGAAATATACCGAAGCGATAAAAACTTATCAACAAATAATTGATTATGGTGATAATGCCATAGCATCAGACTACAAAACTCTATTTAATCCGGTTAATATTGGAACCACTGAAAATATCTTTACTATTAACTATATTGGAGGTCAATTCCCTAATTTTCTTCCACAACATACGTATCCGTCTGTTGTTGGAGGTTGGAGTTTCCTTTGTCCTCTAGAATCCCTGGCTTCATGCTATGATTTTAATGATGGATCGACATTTTCATATACTAGTCCGTTATGGAATCCTGCCAACATGGCAGAAAATCGCGATCCACGTTTTGCAGCTACATTCATTTGGCCGAATAGTACATTTTCAGGGAAAAAATTTGTTAGTAGTCCGGACAGTGTGAAATCGGTTGACCAATTGACCAATGGAGCCAAGCAGGCAACACGTACCGGTTACGAACTGCGTAAATATTTTGACGAAACATTCTCCGGTTCACTGATTACCGGCTATGGAGGAGGTTATCCTGTAATTCGTTATGCCGAGGTACTCCTGAGCTATCTTGAGGCGCAACTTGAAGCTGGGCAACCCATCTCACAGGATTTACTCAACAAGACAATTAATAAAATCAGGGGCCGTGCTTCTGTAAACATGCCACTTATAACTGAGACCAATCCCGAACTATTGCGCCCTATTCTGCGCAAAGAGCGACGGATTGAACTGGCTTTTGAAGGTATTCGCTGGTGGGATATTAAACGCTGGGGAATTGGTGGACAAGCCTTGGCTGGCGATTTTTGGGGAGCTTCTTTCCCGGGATCAAAGACCACGTTGAACAAACCTACAGGATATATAGCCGATCCGTATTCCAGATGGTGGGTTTGTAAGAAAGCTTTCCGCCCTGGAACAGATGACAAATGGCCGATTCCGCAAACAGAACAAAATATTAATCCAAATTTGAGATAATAGTTAGTTCCAGATAATACATAAAAGTTACTTTCAAATAATTTCCAAATAGTTTGAAAGTAGCTTTTTAAAATAATAACCTATGATCACAAAAAGTAAATTTGCAGTGCTGTTGGGGTGTTCTGCCCTCGCTTATTCGGGATTTGCTCAGGACAATTCACAAAAAAAACCGAACATCATCATTATTAATGCTGATGACCTTGGTTATGGTGATGTGAGCTGTAACGGGGCAAAGTGCATTTCAACCCCGAATGTTGATAAAGTGGCTTCTCAAGGATTACGATTTACCAACTTCCACGCTACAAGCGCCACCTGCACACCGTCGAGGTTTTCGCTCCTGACCGGAACGTATGCATGGCGGGTTCCTGGTACGGCTATCGCTCCTGGTGATGCTGCCATGATTGTGACCCCGGAAATGAAAACTTTGCCGGAAATGTTGAAGAGGGCCGGATATACCACAGGGGCTGTTGGCAAATGGCACCTGGGATTGGGCCGGGAACGGGGAAAACAAAATTGGAATGACGAAATAACTCCCGGACTAAAAGATATCGGTTTCGACTATTCTTTTATTATGGCAGCAACAGGAGACCGTGTGCCTTGTGTTTATATTGAAAACGGACGAGTTGTTAATCTCGACCCCAATGATCCGATTGAAGTCAGCTATTCAAAGCCTTTTGCAGGGGAACCTACGGGAGAAAAAAATCCTGAACTGCTCCGGATGCAGTCAAGCCAAGGGCACAATCAAGCTATCATTAATGGAATTGGGCGTATTGGTTATATGAAAGGCGGGAAAAAAGCGCTTTGGGTGGATGAGACAATTTCCAACAGGATTACCGAAAAATCAGTCGATTTCATCACTAAAAATGCCAGCCAACCATTCTTTCTATATTTTGCCACCAACGACATTCATGTTCCCCGTGTTCCAAACCCTCAATTTGTTGGTTTATCCGGTATGGGGCCGCGGGGTGATGCTATCCTGGAATTCGACTGGAGCGTTGGAGAAATATTAAAGGCACTTGAAATTAATGGAATTGCAGATAATACAATTCTTATAATTACCAGTGACAATGGGCCGGTGGTTGATGACGGATATAAAGACCTGTCGTTTGAGAAATTGGGCAAACATACTCCATGGGGACTTTTCAGTGGTGGTAAGTATAGTAATTTTGAGGCTGGTACTCGAGTATTGGGAATTATTCGCTGGCCGGGCAAAATATCAAAAGGAACAGTATCCGATGCGCAGTTAAGTCAAATTGATTTATATGCATCGTTTGCATCATTGACAGGAACTAAACTGGATAACGATGAAGCGCCTGACAGCCAAAATCAAATAAATGCAATTCTTGGAAAAACTAAAACCGGAAGGGAATACATTATTGAACATGCAGGTTCGCTTACCCTTCTCCAGGATCAATGGAAATATATTAAACCAAGCGATGGACCTGCCTACGATAAAAGTGTAAACATTGACCTTGGCAATCTTCCTCAGCCGCAACTTTATGATCTGAAGAATGACATTGGGGAAAAAAGGAACGTTGCTAATAAATATCCAGATAAGGTTAAAGAGCTTGCGGACAAGCTTCAGGCTGAATTTGTAAAAAGTAAATTGAAAATTTCTAAGTGGCTTTGGTATCAATTGCAATCAACTCATGAACAGTAAAAAAATCATCTGTTTGGCAAGCATTCTTCCAATAGTCGGGTTTGCTGCCGGAAAAAAAGAAGTAATTTCGGTACAGCAGACCCGTCCCAACATCATACTTTTTTTAGTTGATGATATGGGTTGGCAGGATACTTCTGTTCCTTTCTGGAATCAAACTACACCTCTAAATAAACGTTACCATACTCCCAATATGGAGCGGTTGGCAAATGAAGGAATAAAGTTTACCAATGCTTATGCCACTTCGGTTTGTACGCCTTCGCGAACAAGTTTACTTACCGGGATGAACGCTGCTCATCATGGCATTACCAACTGGACATCTCCAATGAAGGATAATAATTCAGATAATAAGGATGCTCAAATGGAATCAGCTCAATGGATGTTAAATGGGCTAAGTCCAGTGTCTGGTATTGCTAAGACGGCTTTTGCGACGCCATTCCCAAAACTTTTAAAGGATGCCGGATATTTTACCATTCATGTAGGCAAAGCGCATTGGGCATCTATGGGAACTCCAGGTTCAAACCCTTATAATATGGGGTTTATGGTCAATGTTTCGGGTCATGCCGCAGGTCATCCTCAGAGCTACCAAGGCAAAGAGAATTACGGAAATCTGCTTGGGAAAGCCAGTGTGCAGGCTGTTCCTGATCTCGAAGAATATTTTGGAACAGATACATTTCTGACCGAAGCGTTAACTCTGGAAGCCATTAAAGCGTTGGATGCGCCTATTCGAAACAAGCAGCCTTTTTATTTGAATATGGCACATTATGCAGTGCATGTGCCTATCATGGCAGATAAACGTTTCATTCAAAAATACGTAGATGCTGGACTGGATTCAACCGAAGCAAAATATGCCACGTTGCTTGAGGGCATGGATAAGAGTTTGGGAGACCTGATGGATTTTCTGAAATCCAGAGATGTGGATAAAAATACGGTCATCATTTTTATGAGCGATAATGGTGGGTTAAGCCTGGCACCTCCCCGTGGTGGAGCTGAACACACACACAATCTACCTTTAAAAGCTGGAAAGGGTTCTGTTTATGAAGGCGGAATCAGAGAACCAATGATTGTTAAATGGCCTGGAGTTGTAAAACCCGGTTCAATTGCAAGTCAGTATGTGATCATTGAAGATTTTTTTCCAACTATTCTGCAAATGGCTGGTTTAGTAAATCTGAAAACAGTACAAACTGTTGATGGGAAAAGCTTTATCCCAATTCTCGAAAATCCGGAATATTTAGATTCAACACGGGTTTTGATTTGGCATTATCCCAATAAATGGATCCCAAATGATGGTCCGGGGATCAATTATTACAGTGCCATCCGGAAAGGAAACTGGAAATTGGTTTATAGTCAGCGGACAGGCAAAAAGGAACTATATAATTTGAAGGATGATATTGGCGAATCGAATGATATTTCAGGCCGGTATCCTGACAAAGTGAACGAATTATCATCATTGCTGTCGGTTCAATTAAGAGAATGGAAAGCACCTATGCCGGTGATTAGTAAAACAGGAAAGCTGGTTCCTATGCCTGATGAAATCTGATGATATGAATGTTATCAATTATTTAAAACCTCTAATTCAAAATAATGAATCAGTTAATTCCAAAATCAATGGCCATACTGACCTTAGGTTCCAGTATTATAGCTTCAGCTCAGCCGCAAAGCAAAAGTATTAAGCGACCCAATATTATTTTTATCATGAGCGACGACCACGCCTATCAGGCTATCAGTGCTTATGGTGGGTCACTGGCTAAATTAGCGCCAACACCCAACATCGACCGTATTTCAAATGATGGGATATTGTTTAACCGTTGCTTGGTTACCAATTCAATATGTGGCCCTTCAAGAGCAACTATTCTTTCCGGGAAATACAGCCATGAAAATGGATTTATTGACAATACGAGCGGATCTAAATTTGATTTCGGCCAGCAAACTTTTGCAAAGGTGCTTCAGCAGACAGGCTATGAAACTGCTGTGATCGGCAAACTGCACTTGGGAGGAACGCCGACAGGCTTTGATTATTATGACATCTTGCCCGATCAGGGAGTATATTATAATCCATCATTTATCAATCAGTCTGGTAAGTATCAGATGGAAGGATACGCTACAGAAATTATTACTGATAAAACGATCAAATGGATCGATGCAGAAAAGGATTCCGGAAAACCCTTCATGGTCATGATGTGGCACAAGGCTCCTCATCGCAGCTGGGAACCTGGCCCCAACGAATTGGGCATGTACGAAGATGTTACTTTTCCTGAGCCGCCAACTCTTTTTGATGATTATTCAAGAGACCGAAAGGCAGCTGTTTTAAACAATATGACCATTGCCAATACGATGACCATGGATCGGGACTTAAAGATGTCGGATAAACCAAGGTCCGGTTTGAACGAAAAGCAGCTGGAAAAGTGGAATTCCGTATATGTCCCCATATATGAAAAATATAAGAAAACGAATCCAACGGGCGACGATCTGGTAAGGTTTAAATATCAGCGCTATATGCGGGATTACCTGGCGTGTGTTGCAGCAGTGGATAAAAGCGTAGGGAAAGTACTTGATTATTTGAAGGAAAGCGGTTTGGATAAGAATACGATTGTCGTTTATTCCTCTGATCAGGGATTTTATTTGGGTGAACACGGTTGGTTCGACAAACGATGGATGTATGAAGAGTCGGAGCGTACACCATTGTTAATCAAGTGGCCTGGTGTAATAAAGTCAGGCAGTGTAAACAACGATTTGGTATCGAACCTTGATTTTGGAGAAACTTTTCTCGATATTGCCGGAGCAAAAATTCCGGAAGATATGCAGGGAAGAAGCATGTTCCCAATACTGAAAGGGCAGACACCCGCAGATTGGAGGCAAGCGCATTATTATCATTATTACGAACACCCATCGGAGCACAATGTGATGCGCCAATATGGTATAACCACGAAAAGATATAAGCTCATTCATTTCTATTATGACATTGATGAATGGGAGATGTACGATTTGAAGAAAGATCAGCATGAAATGAAAAATGTTTATGACGATCCGTCGTATGCCGCAGTCAGGAAAGATTTACATATGCAGCTCGATGAACTCAGGAATCAATATCATGACAATGATTCATTGTCGAAGAAATTTATTGATGAGTATAATGAGAAAGTAAAAAAGAATCCAGGGATTGAATATTGGAAACAATCAGCGAAGGATATTCACAAGTTGAATACTCAGCCAGAAAAAAAATAGTAGTCATATTTTCTTGAGATTCCCCATTGTTTTGAGTAGGGAATCTCATTTTTAATCGATACTTGAAAGACGTTTTTAGAATAAATCATGGCCAAACACCGTCCTCTAAATTCAATTTTGATAAAACCCACTGGTCCAGATTGTAATTTGGATTGTACGTATTGTTTTTATCTGGAGAAATCAGAATTGTTCAAACAATCGCCGGTGCACCGGATGAGTCCTGAAATTCAGGAAGAGTTGATCCGGCAGGTCATGCAGCAGTCGGGCGACAATGTTTCGCTGGCCTGGCAGGGCGGCGAACCTACTTTGATGGGACTTGATTTTTACAAGCGTGCCATCGAGCTTGAGAAAAAATACGGTCATAACCAGATGGTGGGAAACGGCCTTCAAACCAACGGGATTTTGCTTGACAAAAACTGGACTGTATTTCTGAAAGAATACGACTGGTTGGTTGGAATTTCACTCGATGGCCCCGAACATATTCACAATCGATACCGATTCGATAAGGGAAAAAAAGGCACCCACAAAAGAGTGGAGGAAAATGCCAACATGCTTTTACAGGAAGGTGTGGCAGCCAATGCCATGTGTTGCCTGACTTCCTATTCCGTTCAATTTCCCGATGAATTGTATGCTTATTACAAAAGTCTGGGATACAGATTTATGCAGTTTATCCCGATTGTTGAAACGGATAAAAACGATCCGACTAAAGCGGCGCCATTTTCAGTTTCGGCTGGCGATTACGGAAATTTTCTGATCCGGATGTTCGATTTATGGCAGGCCGATTTTAGAAATGGAGTTCCAACCACATCAATCCGTCATTTCGAATCGGTATTTCATTCGTATGTTGGGATGGAAGCACCAGAATGTACCTCGATGAAAGAATGTGGTCCATACGTGGTGGTTGAGCACAACGGAAATCTTTACAGCTGCGATTTTTTTGTGGAGCCCAAATGGAAATTAGGTAATGTGATGCACGACCGGATCATCAACATGATGAACTCGAAAACCCAACAGACTTTTGGGGCAGCCAAGGCTGTTTTGCCACGCGAATGCCGTCAATGCAGCTGGTTGCGTCATTGCTATGGCGGATGTACTAAAGATCGCATTAAAGATCCGGAAGATCACCGAAAGCCACGGTTCTGTACCACCACTAAAATGTTTCTGAAACATGCCGATCCTGTCTTAAAAGTAATGGCCGAACAATGGAAAGAACAGCAAGTCATCCAACACGAGAAGCAACGATCGGGTGGGGTATACAATGCTTTCGACGATTTTGTGAAATGGTAGTGAACCTTGTAATTACAATTGCCGTTTCACAGCAAGGCAATGATTTGCAATCAAACAATATTAACGTGGACAAAGTGAAAAGACACAAATATTTTCAAGGTCGGATAACTATTGCTATGTTTCTGGCTTTTTTGTTTGTTGGTTGTCATTCAAAGCCAAAGAATTCGGATAAAGGAATGGAGCAAAAGACTGATTCAGTAAATGGTAAATTGTCCTGCTGTTCATCAAACTTGCCTGTTCGGACGTTCATGGGCGCTGCTGATTCCATCAAAAACAATTGTTCGTCAGCCAAACAATTGAACCACGATGACATGATTCTCATTTTGGAAGGAGGCTTTGTAATGGGTGGAGATTCGTTATGGGGTAGGGCAGATGAGTTTCCACGACATAAAGTGAAGGTTTCGTCCTTTTATATGGACAAACACGAAGTAACTAATGCACAGTTTCGGGCTTTTATTGAAGCTACTGGTTATGTTACCACTGCAGAAAAAAAGCCAGACTGGGAGGAGTTGAAAAAACAATTGCCGTCAGGCACATTAAGGCCGGCTGATAGTTTATTGGTTGCTGCCTCATTGGTATTTTCTCCGCCCAAACATCCCGTTTCGCTAAACAATTCTGCAGTGTGGTGGAATTGGGTGCCTGGAGCTGATTGGCGCCATCCGCAGGGAACTAAAAGTAACATAAAAGGGAAAGACAATTATCCGGTGGTTCAGGTTTCGTGGGATGATGCCGTGGCTTATGCAAAATGGGCTGGAAAGCGTTTGCCAACGGAAGCCGAATGGGAGTATGCTGCACGGGGCGGAAAACCAAATTGTATTTATCCATGGGGAAATGAACCCATTGAACAGGGAAAAGTAAAAGCGAACAGTTGGCAGGGACATTTTCCGAATGAAAACACAGAAACGGATAAATATTACAGAACATCACCTGTCATGACGTTTCTGCCAAATGGTTTTGGCCTGTACGATATGGCTGGAAATGTTTGGGAATGGTGCAATGACTGGTATCGTCCGGATTACTATTCAACTTGTGTCAAACAAGGAGTTGAGACTGACCCACAAGGACCACTAGATTCCTTTGATCCTGATGAGCCCTATATTCCAAAGCGTGTTGTTCGTGGCGGTTCTTTTTTATGCACCGACCAGTATTGTTCGGGTTTTAGGGTTGCTGCCCGCATGAAAACCAGTTGGGATACCAGTTTAGAACATACTGGTTTCCGATGCGTGGTTTCAGCCAGATAAGACTAAGTAATAATTTCAAAAAATCTAATTTAATAGCAGTAGGTCCCTTAAATGTGTTACGTTATTTCATTTTTAATACTTAACGATGAATCTCGGCATCGAACTGGCAAACTCTTACATCTTAATGCCGTTTCGGGTTAACTATTACTTATTTTTATAAATGAACCTTATTTTCTTCATCCATTGAAAGAAGCCTTTTAAAATGGTTTTCGAGATGTTTTCGCATAGCCGTGCGAAACATATCTGCATCTTTCAACCTCAAAACTTCAACGAGTTCTTTGTGCGAAACGTATTTTTTATCGGCAATTGCCTTATTAATTAAACCACTGGTATATACATAACTAAATACAGGTAAAAGCATCTTCTGGAAGCTTTTTAGTGTTTGATTCCCTGTTATATCATATAGTCTGCTGTGGAAAAGAATCTCATAGTCAACATCAAATAGCGTATTTTCAGAGGGTGAAATTTCATTCTTAACTATTGAAAAGAGTTCTTCAATGTCTTTGTCGGTGGCACGTGTTACAACCAAATCAGCCATTCCGACTTCAATAGTCAGTCGAAGTTCGAAAATATCTTTTAATGTCCCTTCATCCAGGATTCCTGGAATCATTGATTTTTGCATGATGGATGACAAGTCTGGACTCTTGATAATTGTTCCAATGTGTTTTTTGGATTCAATTAGTCCCATCGTTTTTAATCGGGTAAGTGTTTCGCGTATCACAGTCCTGCTTACACCCATAATATCAGCGAGTTCCAATTCTTTTGGAATTGAATCACCAGGTTGAAGTTCCTTCTTCACGAAATAATCGATAAGATTCATTTCAACCTTATCTACAAGGCTACTAGTATCAATGGCCTTTAATCCGCTTATGTGCTCAGCTGTTTTCATACCATACAAAATTAGAATAGAAATTCAATTGAAAAAATAAAATTCAAATTTAATATGTAATACATAAAACAAAAATAACTAATTTTCAGAAAATACAACCTATTTGCATCAGAATCTTGGTCCGTTTCTGAATTCTTAAACGTCAACAGTTTTTTTATTTACTTGGTATTAAGTAAAGAGTATTAATTCTTACTGTAGCCTGAAATATTGTAATAAATTCATTTAAAGGATTATAAAAAAATAAATACAATATTATTTTGGTTTTTGTGCTAGTGATTGCTGATGTTGAAATCAAAAATGAATAATCCTTATGAGTTTCTGGCAATACGATCTCCAGTGTTAAAAAACATTAAATAAAATTCTCGTAATCATTTTCAAAAATAAAATACATACCTATATTTGTCGTGTTATGTAGGACATAAGCCAGTAAATGATTTTTTACTAATTAATTAAACTGCTATGAATAAAATTTTTGTACAGCTGCCACTAATGATGGCATTTTTATTCCTGATGTCTTTTGTACAGGTTTCTGCACAGAAGACAGTGAAAGGTACGATTACTGATGCGGCTGATGGTTCAACGATTCCCGGAGTTAACATTGTTGTTAAGGGAACTACCGTTGGATCGTTAACTGATATTGATGGAAACTACTCATTAAATGTTCCTGCAGGAAAAGATGAGATTATTATTTCGATGATTGGATATGCAACAGTCAATCAAAAGATCGGAAATCTTTCAATCATTAATGTTGCTTTGACCACTTCGGTTCAGGCTATTGATGAGGTGGTCGTAGTTGGTTATGGCACTCAATCCAGAAGTAAGGTAACTTCTTCGATCGAAAAAGTCGATATGAAGTTATTGGAAACAGGTGTGCGATCCAACCCTGCACAGGCCCTGTCGGGTACTGTTCCTGGGTTGAGAGTGGTAACTGCATCAGGAAGACCCGGTGCAGTGCCTGCAATTGTATTAAGGGGAGGTACCAATTTTGACGGTACTGGTAGCCCACTTATTATCATGGACGGACAGATTCGCGGTTCATTAAGCGACATCAATCCTGAAGAAATTGAAAGTATGGAAGTATTGAAAGATGCTTCGGCAACGGCTATTTATGGAGCCCGCGCAAGTAATGGTGTTATTCTTATTACTTCGAAGAAAGGTAAAGCAGGCGTAGCAACGGTAACAGTTAAGGTTAAACATGGTACGAATTACCTGAATACACCTTATGAATTTGTTGATGCCACAAACTACATTAAATGGGCACGTCTGGGTGCGGAGCAAGCCATTAAAAACGGAACTTTGGCGGTAAGTAATGTGGCTGGTGCAGGTCCCAGAGGTACAGGCAACGTGTACAAAGATGCAGCGGGCAATATTCTCGATGGAAATTACGATTCAAGAGCAATCTGGAGTGTGATGCGGCTTGACGCCACCAACCAGGAATTATTAAGCCAACCAGGCTGGAAACAAATGAAAGACGTGATCAAGACGGCTGCCAACGGAAATTACGATCCCAATGGTAACATATATGATCTGATTTACAAAGATTTCAATTATGGCGATTATGGATTAAACAAAACAGCACAGACCCAGGATTATAACATCGGTTTTACCGGGGGTAACGACCGTGGAAAATATTTCGCAAATCTGGGTTATTACGACGAAGGTGGTTTATCGTTAGAAACTTTCTACAAAAGGATCAATTTCGCTTTTAACGGCGACTATAAAATTAAAGACTGGTTGACCTCTGAAAGCGGCATTCAGTTTGTTATGGCCAAATGGAAAGACGAATCGCTGCAAAATGGCGAATCAAACTATTGGGCACGTATGCTTTCTGCCCCGCCAACCATGCGTGGTACCAATGCAAAAGGTGAATTGCTTCTTGGCCGCGATGCCAGTGACGGTAATCCGGCATTTAATGTCGACAAATACTTCAGGGGTAATGAATCCGATAAATTCACAATGAATCAGGCTTTCAAGATTGATATTATGAAAGGCTTATATGTGAAAGCAACCGGAATCGTCATGTATGATGAATCTTTTAAAGAATCTTTCAATCAAGATTTCCGCTCAGGCGTGATGAGTCTTACCAACTTAAACACAGGTTGGAACAGAACGCGAGCAACTTCGGCAAATTTTGACCGCACCGTTCGGCAGACCTATAATGCCATAGCGAATTATCAGACCAAGTTCCTTGAAAAACACAGTATTTCAGCCATGGCTGGTTTTGAGTATTACGATTCATATAACTATGGAGTTTATGCTGCAGGTTCAGGCGCACCAACCGATGATTTCAGAGATCTGGGCTTAACACTGAATAACGCTGAACAACAAACCAGATCAACTGATTCCTGGCACGTAAGGGAAAGGATAGTTTCTCAGTTTGGTCGTGTTAATTACGACTATGCTGACAAATACCTCCTGGCATTCACAGTAAGGAGAGACGGCTATTCAAGGTTAGTTGGTGACAATCAGTACGGAATATTCCCCGCCTTATCTGCCGGATGGCTTGTTTCTAAAGAGGATTTTATGCAATCAACAAAAAAATGGTTGTCATATCTTAAATTGAGAAGTGGTTGGGGTAAAAATGGTAATGTTGGTCAAATCGGAAAAGATGCAAATGGAAATGATCTCCAGCAAGGAACATATGAATTACAGGGTTCGTATGGTTCACAAACCGCTTACAATGGAACTATAGGGTTTTTACAGAGTGGTATTGCAAACCCTAACCTGAAATGGGAGAAAACCAACACGGTAGAGTTTGGAGCCGATATGGGCTTCTTTGATAACCGGATTTATGCAACTTTAGCTTATTATAATAGGATCACTTCCGATAAAATTGCCAGTGTTTTGCTGCCTACTTCAGCGGGCGTTACAAGTGTCCGTACCAATAACGGTAGCATGAAAAACGTGGGGTTCGAGATTGAAGTAACCGGAAAAATTATCCAGAAAAAAGATTTTAAATGGCAGGTTAGCGGTAACGCTTCCTGGAATAAGAACATCGTTCTGACACTTCCTTTCAATGGAAACGAAAACAACCGTCAAGGTGGTCAGCAAATTTACGATCCGGCAACAAAGAAAAATGTATGGGTTGGCGGTTTGCAGGAAGGACAGGAATGGGGAAGTGTTTATGGATTTGTTAGTGAAGGTATCATCCGGAATGCTGATGATTTAGCTAACTACAACAAGGTTGACCTTGCTGCCGGACAGGTATGGTATAATGCCAGTGCAGGAAAACGAGTGGCCAGTCAGAAAATTATGACGGCAAAAGGCCTGAATTTAGCCGGAGGTTGGATTCCTACCCAAATGGGCGATGTCATGTGGAAAGATATTGACAAGAACGACACCATCGATACACGAGATATGGTTTCGCTTGGACGGCAGCTCCCTCGCTTAACGGGAGGCTTTACTTCAACCCTTAGCTATAAGAGATTTACATTCTCTGCCCGCGTCGATTTTGGAATCGGACATATTCAACAGGATATGATGCAATTGTGGGCTTTATCCTGTGCTCAGGGAGAATTTGCCCCAACAACACAAGTTTACGACACCTGGACAGTTGATAACCCAAATGCATCACTTCCAAGATATCAATGGGCCGATCAATTGAATACAAAAAACTATGACAGGCCCAGCAGCATGTTCTGGAAGAAATCTGATTACCTCGCATTCCGTGAAATGTCATTAAGCTACAGTGTTCCAACAGCATTACTGAAAAAAGCTAAAATTGGAGGTCTGGTACTAACTGTTACGGGTCAAAACCTTGGATATTTAACCAATAAAATGCTGAATTTCCCGGAACGTACCGGAAATCAAAATGGCGCCTACATTATACCAACACAATTGATTTTTGGTGCTGATATTACTTTTTAATTAGAAATTACCATATTATCTAAATAGAGGATTATGAAAAACATAAAATATTTGATACTGGCGGTAATTATAGCACTTACCGCCACCTCATGCCAGAAAACACTTGATCTTGCTCCGGAAGATTATTTCGGTGATGGAAACTTCTGGCAGAACGAATCACAGGTTACCAACTTTATGGTTGGTATCCACAAGCAGCTCAGAGACAATCAGTTTATGTTTGTTCGATTGGGCGAAATGCGTTCAGGTATTTACAGCAATGTCGATCGCCAGAATACATCATTGAATGAATTACAAATTATCGAGCAGCGCATTGATGAAAATTCAGCTGGAATTACTTCATGGGCCGGATTTTATGGTCCGATTTTGCAACTGAATCTATTTATCCAAAAAGCAGAAGCAATAACGTTCCTGGCATCCGATAAAAAGAACTATCTTTTAGGTCAGGCTTATGGATTAAGGGCTTTTTACTACTTTCACCTTCTTCGTACCTATGGTGGCGTACCTCTTCGTTTGGAGCCCGAAGTATTGAACGGAAATACCGATCCGGTACTTTTGCGCAAAGCCCGAGCTACTGAAGCTGAAACCCTTGCAGCAATTAAGGCTGATGTTACCAAATCAGTAACTGCTTTTGGAACTTTGGCTAGTCCGGCAGGCAAAAGCCAATGGAGTCCGAAAGCCACCTTGATGCTGAAAGGCGAAGTTTATTTGTGGTCGGCAAAAGTATATGGCACAACTGCCGATTTAGCCGAAGCAAAATCAGCGCTGAACGCCATTACCGGAAGCACGCTACAAACATCTTTTGCCAATACCTTTGCCTATAACCAAAAAGATAATTCGGAAATAATTTTGAATCTCCGCTATCTGGTTGGTGAAGCAGAAATGAGTGATGTTGCCTCATATACCTATTCAACCTTTAATTTTGACAACCTGCACTACAAAGATTCGCTTGCAACAGGTTCACTACTCGTCGATCCTTTGGTGATTGCGGCTCCAAATTCTAAGCAGATTATTCAACGCTATGGTTATAATTTCGAGTTGTTTAAAGCATACAATGCAAAAGATAAGAGACGTGATGTTACTTTCTATGATTATTATAAAGTAACCAAAACTCCATACAAGATTGACGTGAGAAATACTGCACTAGTTAAATTCCTTGGAACGATTAGTGCGAATAAACGCTATTTTACCAGCGATTGGCCTATTTACCGCGAGGCCGACAGATTGCTGATGCTGGCCGAAATTGTGAATGCTGAAGGTGGCGATCCGTCTAGTTACATCAAACAAATTCGTGATCGTGCTTTTGCTCCGGATGCTGATCCAACTCCATTCGTCAATTCGACCAAAGACAAAAACGAATTGGCCATTTATTCAGAACGTGTGAAAGAGTTTGTTCATGAAGGTAAATCATGGTACGATTTACGAAGAATGAAATACGGCTCAGATCCATTGGTGTTCAAGAGCACAAGTCATAATTATGGCGTTTTGGACAAAGCCACTAAATCGTATATGATTCTATGGCCGATCGAAAAAGCGATTTGGACCAGTGATCCTCTGGTAAATCAAACACCAGGTTATCCAACTTCAAAACCAGTCAAGTAATTTAGATTAAGTATACATCAATTGTTTGTGATTGAAAGAGGCTGTTTCGGCAGCCTCTTTTCTTCCAGTTATTAAAAAAGAATTCATTCTTTCAAAAGCGACTTGCCTTCCCTGCGTTTGCAAAATCGTTATATTTCCAAACAAGAGTTGAATGATCTTTCGGAAAAACAAAAAATAAGCACGATGAAACAAGCCATGAGAGTTAATATCACACAGACACATGATTATCGATGGCGAGTTCCCTGCCGGCCGGACAGGCGGGCATCTGACAAATAAAAAACAAATTATAAACAGATGAAAACAATTCTGGTCCTGTTATTTGCTTTGCTTACCTCCTCTCAATGTACCAAAAGCAATCCAACAGATGAGAATCCTGCAAAAGTTTCCGGTGTTGAGCTTACACCTGTAAGAACACCTGTGTTCATCGGTAAAAGTGATGTTTCGCTTTATACGTTGAAACTAAGGTTGGATGAGGGTAATGAAAAAGTAACTCTGAAGAAAGTAATCCTGAATTTTACTCGAGGCAGTCAGCCCGACTGTATTGCTTCTCTTTCGGTTGTTTATACCGGAACAGAAAATCCACTTTTCGGAAGTTCACAAAAAATTGGAATCAAAACCCTGGTAGAGGGTACCAGTTCAATGGCTACAGGGTTAAACTTTATATCCCTCAACTTTACCTTGAAAAGTGATGCCAGTCTCACTAAAAGTTTCGAAATTCAGGAAGTTGAGCTTATTTTCAGCGACAATCAGACCATAAAAATTGCTCCTGAATCTAAATTTGTATTTCGCCCTGCGCTCCTTTTGCGGGCTGCCGGTCAGGATCAGGTAAATACCTACCGGATTCCCGGTTTGGTAACCACTGACAAAGGCACACTGATTGCTGTTTACGACAACCGTTACAATAACAGCAAAGACCTTCAGGAAGATATTGATATTGGTATGAGCCGCAGTACCGATCGCGGCCAGACCTGGCAATCCATGAAAGTAATTATGGATATGGGTGAATTTGGTGGCCGTTCGCAACGTCTGAACGGAATTGGCGATCCGTGCGTACTTTACGACACCAAATCGAATACAATTTGGGTAGCTGCCCTTTGGATGAGCGGCGCTACTGAAAAAGATATGTTATGGTGGGCTTCGAAACCAGGAATGAAACCTGAAGAAACAGGTCAGTTCATTTTGGTGAAAAGTACTGACGACGGAGTGACTTGGTCGCAACCAATCAACATTACCTCACAAGTTAAAGATCCGGCATGGCAGTTGCTTTTGCAAGGACCAGGTCGCGGAATTACCATGATCGATGGAACATTGGTTTTTCCGGCACAGTTCAAAGCTGATTTGGGAACCAAATCTCTCGACGGCGGACAATTTACCTGCCATTCAACCATTGTGTACAGCAAAGATCACGGAAAAACATGGCAGATTGGAACCGGCGCCAAATCGAATACTACCGAGGCTCAGGTGGTTGAGCTTGCTGACGGGAGCCTGATGCTGAACATGCGCGACGACCGTAATCGAAAAGACAAAGGCGATACCAACGGCAGGGCTGTTTCCACTACCAATGATTTGGGCAAAACATGGACTGTCCACCCTTCCTCGAATTCTGCATTGCCCGAATCCAATTGCATGGGCAGCATTATTTCTGCCGATGTGAAAATAAATGGCCAAAGTAAGCAAGTACTTTTCTTCTCCAATCCTAACAATAAGAATACCCGCACGAACATGACCGTCAAAGCCAGCTTAGACAATGGTTTGACCTGGCCCGAAGCTTATCAGACAGAACTGAATTCGGCTGAAGGTTATGGTTATTCCTGCTTAACAATGGTTGACGAAAATACCATCGGCATCGTTTATGAAGGAACTAAAGAACTTTATTTTCAGAAAATACCAGTTTCTGACTTGTTGGGAAATCTGGTTAAGAAATAAGAAATGAAAAGCCGGAGCGTCATATCCAAATTTTGGAAATTTACCGTGGTGGCGGTTTCTTTCTTTTTTTTGTTACAGAATCTTCATGGTCGAACAAATAATGTTGATGTTCCGGCTTTGATTCCGATGCCTCAAAAGGTAATCTGGAACAATCAGAGTTTTAAAATTGATGGAAACAGGACTCGGATTATTCAGAAAATTGTGTCAAAACTTCCTGAAGTTCCCATCAATCAGGATGAAGCCTATATTTTAAAAATTAATGCTGATTCATTAGTACTTCAGGCTAAAACTCAAAAAGGACTCTTTCGTGGACAACAGACCATAAGCCAGCTAACTTTTACTAAAGTTGGAAAGCAGTTTGTTACTGGTTGCACGATAACCGACTGGCCGGCTTTCCAGATTCGCGGCTTTATGCAGGATGTGGGTCGGAATTTCATGTCAGTAGCTTTGTTAAAAGAGCAAATCGATGTAATGGCCGCCTATAAATTCAATGTTTTTCATCTTCATTTAACCGACAATCCCGGATGGCGACTTGAAAGCAAAAAATATCCCGAATTGCATGCCGCTTCATCAATGAGCCGCTGGCCCGGAAAGTATTATTCGCAGAAAGATTTTTTGGATCTTATCAACTACTGCAATGATCGTTTCATAACCCTCGTTCCTGAATTCGATATTCCCGGACATTGTGAGGCATTTCGCAGGGCATTTGCTATCGATTCGATGAGCGATCAAAGAGTAAAACCGATTTTGCTTGATTTGATTGACGAGTTGTGCAATCTGGTACCGGAAGCAAAAATGCCATTCATCCATCTGGGTACCGACGAAGTCTGGCATAAAAATGAAAAACCTGAACCTGGACTACTTTCTGTGCTGGAAGATCGAATAAGATTTCATAACCGGGAAGTAATTGTTTGGCGTCCGGGCCAACAAATCGATTCAGACAAAACTTCAATTACCCAACTGTGGTCGTCGGGCGGAAAACCCAAAGAGGGCCACCGTTCCATCGATTCAAGGCTGAATTATCTCAATCACCTCGATCCGCTGGCCGGCGTGGCGCAGCTTTATTTCGACCGGATTTGCATGGCTTCGAGCGGTGATTCTCTTAAACTGGGCGGCATTCTTTGTTGCTGGAACGACAACAATGTTTCTGATGAATACGATATCATCCGTCAAAATCCGGTTTATCCGGGAATGTTGACTTACAGCGAAACTTCGTGGCACGGTCAACCGGTCGATTTTGGTGACAACTATCTGGCCAAACTTCCTTCTCCTGAAAATCCACTTTACAAAGAGTTTAAGGAATTTGAAGAACGATTAACCGTTCATCGTGACCGCTATTTCCAGGATAAACCTTTCCCGTATGTGAAACAATCTCAGATAGTCTGGAAAATAATTGGTCCGTTTGATAACCGAGGTGATTTAAACCGATTGTTTCCGGTAGAAAATAACATTCAGGAAAATTATACCGTTGATGGCAGGAAGTTCAGTTGGACTGGTTCAAATTACGGTGGAACCATCCACCTTCGGCATTTCTTTGGTTTTCCTTCGTTGTTCTCAGGAAAGCAGGGAACTGTTTATGCAACAACCAACATCTGGTCGCCAAAAGATCAGGAAGTGGACTGCTGGATTGGCTTCAACGACTGGTCGCGTTCGGGCGGTCGGCGAGGAGGTCCATTTCCGCAGCAAGGCCAGTGGCACAATACCGACCCGAAAGTTTGGCTGAACAGAAAACTGATTGAGCCACCGGTGTGGAGAAATCCCGGAATGCCTGAGAAAACTGATGAAATGCCGTTTACCGACGAAGATTATTTCTTCCGCGAGCCAACAACCATTTTTTTGAAAAAAGGCTGGAACGAAGTTTTACTGAAAGTGCCGCAAGGTGGAACTTCCTGGAAATGGATGTTTACGTTCGTGCCTGTACGAATAGAAAATGAGCAGGTAAAAGAAATTGAAGGACTCAGGTTCTCAGTTAATAAATAGATTCAATTGACCAAAATGAGATTCAGGTTTCATATCGCTTTTCTGCTGATCAGTTTTTTGATGGGAAACACCATCATTGGATTCGGCCAACATTCTGATCAGAAAATACGGGTGGCCTCTATTGGTGATTCGGTGACCAAAGGATATGGATTAAAAACTCCGGAATCGCAATCCTATCCGGCGCAACTGCAGACCCTATTGGGATCATCTTATCAGGTTGAAAATTTTGGTGTAAGCGGTACAACTTTGCTAAGCAAAGGGCATCGACCTTATGTACTAACCGATGAATATCAGCGTGCTCTTGATTTTAAGCCACAAATAGTAATCATTCATTTGGGACTGAACGATACCGATCCAAGAAACTGGCCCAATTATCGGGATGATTTTATTCCGGATTATTTGAAACTCATTCATTCATTTCAAAGTTTGGAGGGAAAATCGCCCAAGATTTTTATTTGCCGGATGACTCCGATTTTTAATGCGCACCCGAGATTTAAATCTGGAACCCGCGACTGGTTCTGGCAAATTCAGGAAAAGATTGAACAGATCGCAAAAACTGCACAGGTAGGGTTTATTGATTTGCATACACCGCTCTATTCTCATCCCGATTTATTCAAAGATGCCTTGCATCCTGATCAAACGGGGGCTGGTATTATTGCAAAAACCGTTTTTCAGCATATTACCGGAAATTTTGGTGGCTTGCAGCTGGCTCCGATGTTCATGAACCATATGGTTTTGCAGCAGAAATCTAAAATTCACGTGTGGGGAAAGGCCAATTCCGGTTCTGAAATCGTTGGCGAATTTAACCATCAAATCACAAAATGTATTACTGATGAATCCGGAGAATGGTTACTGACTTTTAATCCGGCTCCGGCTGGAGGTCCTTATGATCTTAAAGTTAATTCAGGAAGTCAGCAAGCTGTTCTTCTCAACGATATTATGGTTGGTGAAATCTGGATTTGTGCAGGTCAGTCGAACATGGAATTTCAGTTGAAAGATGCGGCTACTGCATCATCTGACCTTCCAAAGGCAACCAACCTTAATATCCGTTTATTCAATTTAAAAGGTATTGTAAGACCCGATGATTCAAAATGGGATTCGTTGTCGCTCGAAAAAATAAACAAGCTGGACTTTTTTGAAGGCAATTGGGAAAAATGTAATCCGGAGAATTCCGGTAATTTTTCGGCCATTGGTTATTATTTCGGAAAAATGCTGAATGAAAACCTGAATGTTCCGGTTGGCATCATCCAGGTTAGTGTTGGCGGAGCTCCGATTGAGGCATTCATCGACCGAAAAACATTGGAGTTCGATCCGAACCTTGTTGATGTTCTTACGAGCTGGAAACAAAATGATTTCATCATGGATTGGTGTCGCGATCGGACCAAATTAAATATCTTCTTAAGTAAAAATGAACTTCAAAGGCACCCATTTGAACCTGCCTACATTTATGAATCAGGAATCCAGGTCCTTGCCGGAATGCCTGTGGGTGGAGTTATTTGGTATCAGGGTGAATCGAATGCGCACAATGCCGAACATTATAAGAATGCTTTTCCTGCATTGGTTAATTCGTGGCGAAGTACCTTTAATAATCCGGAAATGCCGTTTTATTTTGCACAACTATCAAGTTTAAACCGTCCTTCCTGGCCCTATTTTAGAAATATTCAGCGACAGCTAAGCCTTTCGGTTCCGAATACCGCGATGGTAGTAACAAGCGATTTGGGCGATTCATTGAATGTTCATCCCAAGCGAAAACGCGAAGTCGGTGAACGCTTTGCTAAACTCGCTTTAGCCAAAGTTTACGGACAAGAGCTTAATTATTCCGGGCCTGAAGTATTGGGATTTAAGCAGATTGGTGAAGTGATCAGGATTCAGTTTAATCATGCATCCCAATTAAAAACTTCAGATGGAATGCCATTAAGAGAATTTGAAATCGCTGGTCAGGATGGAGTTTTTGAATTGGTGAATGCATCTGTAAATGGAAAAGAAATAGTTATACAAACACAAATTAAGAACGTGCAAAGAATACGATACGGCTGGAATCCTTTTTCACGAGGGAATCTGGTCAACGAAGCAGGACTTCCTGCATCAACATTCGAAATGGAGATAGACAAAAATATTTTAATTAAATGAATATGAAAAAGATAGAAGGATTGATCGCTGCCCCTTTTGCACCATTGAGCGCAAAGGATGAAGTAATGTATGATTTTATTCCCGGATATTACGAGTTTCTGGAAAAGAACAAGGTAGTTGGCGCGTTTATCAACGGTTCAACGGGCGAAGGAGTTTCGCTTTCTCAGGCCGAAAAAAGAAAAATAACTGAAAAGTGGACTTCCGTAGGATCAGTTAGAAAGACCATGAAAGTCATTAATCTGGTTGGAGGAACTTCGTATCAGGAATGTATTGAAAGTGCCATTCATTCTCAGGAAAATGGGGTGGATGCCATAGCTATTTTGGCCCCGTATTATTTTAAACCAGCAGGAGCTAAACAGCTGGCCGAATTCTGCGCGAAAATTGCTGCAGCCGTTCCTGACATGCCTGTGTATTTTTACCATATCCCCGTGCTGACCGGCTGTAACGTTTCCATGTTTGACTTTTTGCAGGAAGCTGCGCCGATCATTCCAAATCTGGTAGGGATAAAATACACCCATGAAGATTTTATGGATTTTTTGAGTTGTATGAGTTTCGAAAACGGAAGATTTGATATGCTTTGGGGTCGCGATGAAAACCTGCTTTCGGCATTGGTTCTGGGTGCAAGAGGTGGAGTTGGAAGTACATTTAATTATGCGGCGCCATTATATCTTCAGTTAATAGCAGCTTTTGATAAGGGCGATTTAGTGGAAGCCAGGAAACTTCAACAATTATCGATTGACATGATCAGGCTTTTAGGCAAATACGGCGGCATTGCCAGCGGTAAAGCCTACATGCGCTATGTTGACATGAATTGCGGAGAGTTCCGTTTGCCTGTTAAGAATATGACTGGCGAGATGTATAACGAATTTGTGAAAGACGTAAAGTCGCTCGATATGGAACATCTTTTTTCTAAAAAGTAATTCACAGATGATCAAACAAGCCATTTTTATTTTAGTCGTACTATCGGCTTGTACTGAAAAAAAAACAGAACCAAACCCTATGAAAATAGAATTTGAAATCTTGAGTCAGATTCCTCCGGCACAAGGCAAAACAACTCAGTTTGGATTGGCTGGTCCATTGGTCGGATGTGATGATAATCATCTGATTGTGGCTGGCGGATCGAATTTTGAAGATAATCTTCCATGGCGCGGAGGCACCAAATCGTATCATGACGATATTTATATTCTAACCCGACTAAAAAATGGTTCGAATATCTGGAGCCAACTCAAACAAAAGTTGCCACAACCGATGGCATACAGTGCATTGGTTCCAGCTGGTAATGGCTTTTTAAGTATTGGTGGAGAAGATTTACACGGAAAGCTAAATCAGGTCTATCAGATTTCTATGGAAGGAGATTCAATCCATTTTGAGAGTTTTCCGAAACTTCCGGTTGCCCTTTCCAATTCAGGTGCTGCAATAATCGGCACTAAAGTTTATGTTGCCGGTGGATTGGATTCCACCGGAGCTACCAATCATTTGATGAGCCTTGATCTTTCATTAACTGATTTGAAATGGGAATCGTTGCCCAATTTGCCTGAATCACTTTCCCATGCGGTTGTTGTCAGTCAATCAGATGGCAATGAAGATTGCATCTATGTCGTTGGAGGGCGAAATCAAACCGGTGTTACTTCTTCATTTTTGAGTACTATTTGGAAATATTCTCCATCCGGAAATGTGTGGGTCAATGCAGGAAGTCTTCAACTTAAAAACAAGGAGAAATTTGGACTTTCAGCCGGAACCGGTGTTGCTTTTGGCGATCGGTGGATTATTCTGATTGGCGGTGACAAAGGCAATTTGTTCAATAAGACTGAAATTTTAAACGACAAGATTTCAAAGGCACCGGAAGGACCTGAAAAGGAAAAACTTCGGAAAGAAAAAGATATTCATTTGATTAGTCATCCCGGATTTTCCAGAGAAATTCTCGCTTTTAATACCTTCACAGGCGAACTCAAACTGATTGAGGAGTTGCCAGTTGAATCTCAGGTTACCACAACTGCTTTTTGGTGGAACGAACAGGTAGTCATTCCATCCGGAGAAATTCGTCCTGGAGTTCGTACACCATTGATCAGAAGTATTAAAATAATAGAGTAAAACCTTAGAAATTAGTTGTACAAACAAAAAATCAGGAGGAACAATATGAACTTTAGTGATTTAGCCAATCAATACCGGAACGAATTGTTGAATAATGTAATTCCGTTTTGGGAAAAAAAGTCACCCGATAACGAGCTTGGAGGCTATTATACCTGCCTCGATCGTCAGGGGAAAGTTTTCGATACCGATAAATTTGTCTGGCTTCAGGGTCGCGAAGTCTGGATGTTTTCTTCACTGTACAATCAGGTGGAGAAGAAGGAGGCGTGGTTGAAGATGGCAATGCTTGGCGCCGACTTTTTGCAGAAGTACGGACATGACTCTGAAGGGCACTGGTATTTTTCATTAACCCGTGAGGGGAAACCGCTGATTCAACCGTACAACATTTTTTCGGATTGTTTCGCGACAATGGCGTTCGGACAACTTTTTAAAGCCACCGGAAATGAAGAACATGGTCAGTTGGCCAAGAAGACATTCGAAGGTATTCTGAAAAAAAGTTCCAATCCGAAAGGCAACTATAACAAAGCGTATCCGGGAACACGTCCGTTAAAAGGTTTTTCGTTACCCATGATTTTGTGTAACCTTTCGCTTGAAATTGAGCATTTGCTGAGTAAAGAACTTGTAGAGGAGACCATTGATCGTTGTATTCACGAAGTCATGGATATTTTTTACGATGCGAATACTGGTCTGGTGCTGGAAAATGTAAAGCCTGACGGAAGTTTCTCCGATTCCTTTGAAGGACGACTGCTGAATCCGGGTCACACGATTGAAGCGATGTGGTTCGTCATGGATCTGGCTTCCAGAGCGCAAGACAAAGCAATGATAAAAAAAGCGGTTGATATTTGTATCCGAACCATTGAATATGGCTGGGACAAACAATATGGTGGATTATACTATTTTATGGACATCAAAGGCTATCCGCCACAGCAACTCGAATGGGATCAGAAACTCTGGTGGGTTCATATTGAAACCTTGATCAGTTTGCTTAAAGGTTATCATTATTCGGGTGATGTGCGCTGTCTGGAGTGGTTCAAAAAAGTACATGAATACACCTGGGCTCATTTCCCTGATCCTGAATTTGGCGAATGGTTTGGTTACCTCAACCGGCAGGGTGAAGTATTGTTACCTTTAAAAGGTGGAAAATGGAAGGGATGTTTTCATGTTCCACGAGGATTGTTCCAGTGCTGGAAGGTATTGGAAAAACTATAATAAACTCAGATTTTATCATATGAACACAAAGCCCTTCAATTTGGCACACAGCACCTGGCTGGAAGTTAAAGATTTGACTTATGATTTGGCTGTTTTGCCTTGGGGTGCTGTCGAACCTCATAATTACCACCTGCCTTATTCAACTGACGTAATTCAGGCTGAGCTCATTGCCTTAAAAAGTGCTGAACTTGCATGGAATTCAGGAGCAAAATCCATTGTACTTCCGGCAGTACCATGGGGAGTGAATACCGGGCAACTCGATCTGAAACTGTGCCTGAATATGATGCCTTCAACTCAATTAATCATTCTCAAAGATCTGGTTGAAAATCTGAAAAGACACGCAATCAACAAATTGGTAATCATTAACAGCCATGGAGGTAACAATTTTGTACCCATCATTCGTGAATTGTCAGTAAAACATCCCGATGTATTTATCTGCACCATTGATTGGTGGAAGGTATGCAAAACCGAAGCTTATTTCAGTGAACCGGGCGATCATGCCGGCGAGTTGGAAACCAGTTTGATGATGCATTTAGTTCCTGAACTTGTTTTACCAATTGAGACTGCCGGTGATGGGAAAGCAAAGAATTTTAAAACCGAGGGGCTGAAGCAACGATGGGCATGGGCACAAAGACGATGGAGCTCCATTTCTGAAAGCACCGGGGTAGGTAATCCAGCACTGGCTTCAGCGGAAAAAGGTCAGCGGTTTATCGAAGATTCAGTTAAAAAGATTGCAGGTTTCTTAATTGAACTTGCTTCAGTTGATACGAATGAGATGTATGAGTAGTATTCACAAATGACATCGATATCAGATGAATTTTAAAAATAAAAATACTTATGCCTGGGTAGTAGTTGGGTTGTTGTGGGTGGTCGCACTTCTCAATTACATGGACCGGCAAATGCTTTCGACCATGAAAGTGGCCATGATGGGCGACATTCACGAGTTGGAAACAGCAGAGAATTTCGGGCGACTGATGGCTGTTTTTCTTTGGATCTATGCCCTGATGAGTCCGGTTGCCGGATTAATTGCCGACCGGCTTAACCGGAAATGGTTAATTGTTGGGAGTTTGGCTGTTTGGTCAGGTGTTACTTTGGCGATGGGATATGTTGATAATTTTAGTCATCTGTATATTTTACGCGCAATCATGGGTGTGAGCGAAGCTTTGTATATTCCGGCTGGATTATCATTGATTGCTGATTACCATCAGGGTAAAACACGATCGCTGGCCATTGGAATTCATATGACCGGACTATACGTAGGCCAGGCCATGGGTGGGTTTGGCGCAACTGTTGCACATGAATATTCGTGGCAAACCACTTTTCATTCGTTTGGCCTGGTTGGCATATTATACAGCATTGTACTCATACTGTTTCTTCGCGAGAAAAGAGAAGTCCAGATAACTCCCAAAGAGAAAAAACCTTCTTTCAGTGGATTCTCCTCGGTATTTAATAGTCTGGGGATGCTTTTTGGAACCATTAGTTTCTGGGTCATCATGTTTTATTTTGCAGCTCCAAGTTTTCCGGGCTGGGCCATAAAAAATTGGATTCCGACTTTATTCTCGTCAAGTCTGCATATTGATATGGCACAGGCGGGTCCACTTTCAACAATCACGATCGCTTTATCTTCGTTTATAGGAGTCTTGTTTGGTGGTATTTTGGCCGACAAATGGATTCAACGGAATATTCGCGGGCGGATTTATACCGGAGCCATTGGCTTGTCACTTACCATTCCGGCCTTGCTTTTTCTGGGTTTTGGCCAGACATTGTTCACTGTTGTAGGTGGAGCAGTTTTTTTTGGTATTGGCTATGGAATGTTCGATGCCAACAATATGCCAATTCTTTGCCAGTTTGTATCACCACAGCATCGTGCTGCAGGTTACGGATTGATGAACATGACGGGAGTCTTTGCCGGTGCTTTCATAACTGATCTTTTGGGTAAATCAACCGATTCGGGAAATCTGGGCCCTGATCTGGCCCTTCTGGCTATTCCTGTTGCAATTGCTATTGTGCTTCAACTTGTTATGCTCAAGCCTAAATTTGCAGATAAAACCGATGATAATTAATGATTTCAACCAATGCATTTTATAAAAATCCTGATTTCTATATTTCTGTTAAGTTTTTTTTTAATTGCACATGGGCAAAAGCCCAGATTTAGTACCTATTATGAACAGCGCAAATCACTTTTCGAAGTTTTGCCTGACACAAAGGGAGAAATTATATTCCTCGGAAACAGCATCACCGATGGAGGCGAATGGGCTGAATTGTTTGGAAACAAAAATGTAAGAAACCGTGGCATCAGCGGCGATACGACTGAGGGTGTTTTGTTTCGGCTTGACGAAGTCACGAAGTCGAAGCCTAAAATAGTATTTTTGTTGATTGGTATTAACGACCTTGCACATGGAACTTTAAAAGATTCCGTTTGTCAAAACATATGCACCATCGCACAAAACATCCGGAAATATTCACCAAAGACAAAGGTTTTCATCCAAAGTATTTTGCCGGTTAATCCGGTTTATGGACTGTTCCAAACACACACGAATAAAACTCCAGAAGTACTCTGGATAAACAGGCAATTAAGAAGCTGGTGCGAGAAAGAGCATTTCCAATTTGTTGATTTATTCAGTCAATTTAAATGTGCAGATAGCAATCTTCTGAATCCTGAACTTACCAACGATGGTCTTCATCTGAAAGGAGAGGGATATCTGCTTTGGTCAAAGATCATTAAATCATACCTCAAAAAATAAACATCCTTACAACGATTATAAATCAGGTTAAAGTTTTAAGACTTTAGCCATATATTGTTTTATATAAATATTAAAACAACAATTTATTCTCATAAAATCAAAGGGTGATATTCAAAAAATAGCGTGTTCGATGGACAAATGAGACATCACCAAACAAGAAAGAGATTAACCCAATTGGATCAACCTCTTTCTTGTTTATCAATCTGCAATTTATTAATATCCTAAGTTATTTGTCCAACCAGTCATCTGGATTTGTTTGATTGGGACAGGCAGGTAATAATGGTTATTCTTTTTAAATAACGAATTTGCCCATTGCTGAGGTTTAACTACTGAAAGTTTTTCTCTCCGAACCAGGTCAAACCAGCGATGGTATTCTGCAAAGAACTCCCATGCTCTTTCATTAAAAACAGCAGCATCAAACTCTTCCGAATTTTTTGTCGTTGTTACAATGGGTGACTTTGCACGGTTCTGTACCTTATTCAAACATTGAAGAGCCTGGTCGTTTACCGAATTTGTAGCTAAGTTTGAAGCTTCGGCATACATCAACAATACATCGGCGTAGCGATAAATAGGCGTAAGCCCGTTTGACTGTGCACTTTTACCTGCAGGACCTTCGTCATAGTTGTAATATTTCGAAATGCTTGGCAGTTTGTCCATACTTGATTCCCAGGTAACAACTCCGGTTTTGGTATCCCATTTCAGCATATAATTATGAGCTTTTCTTTCGTCGTTCGGATAAGTGGCTAAAAAAGCAGGAGTACCATGATAATCGGCCCATCCGGCATTGAGTTTATAGTCTCTTGGATATAAGGATTTGCCGAACTGACTTGGATTTTTATAGGCTACAGAATGGTGAAGAGCAAAAATATGCTCATTCGCTTCCGTTTTTGTCGATTCCAACCATAAGTTTTTATAGGCCGGAGTCAAAGAAAGACCTGAATTATCGATAATATCCTTGGTTTCGGTTGCCGCTTTCGCATAGTAGGCAGCTCCCTTTTTTAAAGGCCAGCCAGCCATGTTCATGTAAACATCGGCCATACATGTTTTGGCTGCCCATTTCGAAGGGGTTGAACTGTTCCCAGATCTGCTTTTAACGGGTAAATTGGCAATTGCAAACTGAAGATCAGGAACAATTACTTTGTCGTATATCTCAGCAACACTTTTGCGTTCCTGTACTTTGAACGCTTCATCGCTATTCAGAATTAAAGGCACATCACCAAAAATACGGACCAGGTAAAAATACGAAAGCGCCCTAACAAAATAAGCTTCAGCAATAACTGCTTTGTATTTAGCTGCTTCAGTTGCATCAGCCGGAATTGGAGTTCCATTGATTATTTTATTGCTGCTACTAATCGATCTCCAGAAATTAGCCCACAATTCAGCAGCATCCATATCATTTCCCGAAAGACTTGGATTCAAATCAATCAGATAATTCAGCGTGTTGTTTGGCTTAGGTGAGGTCGTAATATCATCAGCACCGGTATTCAATCGCATCAGACGGCAGTTCATCCCGTAATTATTGTACCATAAATCGTTGTACAAACCTGTTATGCCTCGTCCTACCTGATCTATGTTTTTAGGGAGTTGAATGTAATCTTCTTCAGTTAAGAAAGATTGAGGTTCCTGAATTAAATCAACGCATGATGTTGTTAATACCAAACCCATTATCATTGAAAATAGTAATTTTTTCATCTTGAAATCAGTTATTAAAATGTGAAATTAAGACCTACCAGGAAATTTCGTCCATTAGGATAAGCGCCCCAATCGGCACCTTGTGTTAATGGACTGCCTAAAGCAGCTTCAGGATCTAAACCGCTATAACTTGTGATCTGAAACGGATTCTGGATGGCTCCATACACTCTTAGATTAGAAATCCCAAGTGTCTTGCAGACTTGTGCTGACAAATTATATCCCATGGATAAACTTTTGATCTTAATAAAATCTCCCTTTTCAACAAAATAGCTGCTAAACCCTTTAAGAGCCGATTTTGCAGCTACGAATCCGGGAACATTAGTGTTTTCATTGGTGGCTGTCCAACGGTTCAAGAATTCGGCTCTTGGAGAAACAACATCAACGGCCATTGAAGGGATCGTGTTATAGGCTGATTCCTTTGTCGCATTGTAAATATCAAAGCCATGAAAGCCAATAACGAATAATGAGAAATCGAAGTTCTTGTAAGAGAATGTATTATTTAATCCCCAATTGAAGGCAGGCTGGCCATTTCCAATAATTCGTTGGTCATCGGCATTAATTTTACCATCTTTATTGAAATCAACGTACTTGGCCTGTCCGGGCACCACATTGTAGAATAATCCGTTGGTTTTTTGTGTTCCGTCAGGAAGTGTAACCAGAGCATTCACATCCGCTGTTTTCCAAACTCCATCAGAGGTGTATCCCCAAAAAGATCCGAGTTTTTCACCTTCAATCATCATGAAAATAGTATTCTCATAGGCACCTTGTTGCGTCTGCATTTTATTCAAGGTTGGTATCTTTCCGAATTTGCTGTTGTTGTGCGAAAAAGTCGCTTCGGCATGCCATTTAAAATCTTTATGCGAGATCGGATCACCCGAAACGGTAAGCTCAAAACCCCTGTTCCTGATTTCACCGGCATTCTTCAATAACGAAGACCATCCGGTGTGAACCGGCTGATTGACTTCCAGCAAAATATCTTTTGATAATTTATCGTAAACATCAGCGCTTACGGTAAGACGTCCGTTCAGGAAGCCCAGGTCCAATCCGGCATTAATCTGGTCATTGCGTTCCCATGACAGGTTGGGCGCTTTCGGTCTGTCAACCACATAAGAGGTTGTTCCGTCGGGATTACGCACTGGACTCATTTTTGAATAGATGCGGTAAGGGCTAACCGATTGATTTCCTACCGAACCATAACCCATTCTTAATTTGAATTGCGACATATAACCAACATTCTTCATAAAAGACTCTTGCTTGATGTCCCAGGCCAACGCGATGGATGGAAAATAGTCCCATTTATTCTCAAGGTTCGAAGAACCATCGGCGCGCATCGAACCTGTAAACATATATCGGTTCATAAAGACATAGTTAACCCTAAGCATGACTGATAATAATGCTGAGATATTGCGATTCGATGAAGTCTGAAAATTATCAGCCCAAGCCAATGCATCATAACCCAGGCGGTCACCGAACATTAATTTGCTTGAGGTTCCACTATGCTCATAGTTGTTGCTGCTCGATTCTTCAACAACGACAGTTGCATTAATACGATGGTTTTTATTGTATTCTTTCGTATAGTTCAGCGAATTGGTATTCAACCAGGATAAATTCCACTGGCTGGAAGCCTGAGCCTGAGTTGTTGAATTTTTAAAGAAATAATAACTTTTGTCATTATCCATTGAGGTATTCAGCGCATTGATAAAACTAAACCCAATTTGAGAGCGGAAAGTCAATCCATCGGCAATAGTTACATCGACGTGACTCTGCAACCTGTTTGTCAACAGCTTATTGGTGGCATCAATTTCATTGATGTGTCCCATAGGGTTATAAGCAGCCAGACCACCAACGGCAAATTTATTATTGTAGTTTCCAGCTTCGTCTTGTGGTTTAATCGTATTGGGGAAATTCATGGACGAAATAAGCAGCCCTTCATATTGAGTCATACGTGGCCCTGAACTTTCAGAATAGTCGCCCCAGAAATTAAATCCAACGGTAAGCCATTTGCGGATTTTAGTGTCGGCTTTCAGTCGATAGTTAAATTGGCTGAATAGCGAATTTTTGATGATACCTTCATTCTTTTCGTAACGAACAGATGCCAATACGGTTGTTTTATCATTTCCTCCGGCAATTGACATTTCATAGTTCTGGGCCATTGACGGATGATTGAAGATATTGTCCACATAATTGTATCCTTCTTTACCACTGTCGAAATCGGCAATCTGTTCTGGCGTATAATATACTTTAGCGGGCTGACCAAGTGATTGATAATACTCGGCCCCATAATTATTGGCTAATCGCGCAAATTCTCCCGGCGACAATAAATTCGGGATTTTGATTACACTTTTAATATTTGTAAACGTGTTGAAAGAGACTACTAAACGATCTTTCTGAGGAGTTTTGGTAGTCACCAGGATAACTCCATTGGCTCCGCGCGATCCATAAACGGCAGTGGCCGAAGCATCTTTTAACACTTCGATTGACTGGATATCGGAAGGATTTAATGATTTCAGAGTTCCTCCGATAAAACCGTCAACAACAACCAACGGACCTGATTCTGCAGTGATGGAATTAATACCCCGTACACGAATAGTAACTTCAGACGAAGGGTCGCCCGAACCCTGCACCACAGAAACTCCCGCCATTCGACCTTGCAAAGCCTCTGACACGTTTGATGTTGGAGTGCTTTTCAGAACTTCAGATGCCTTAATCGAAGATACAGCTCCGGTTAAGTCACTCTTTCGTTGAACACCGTACCCCACAACAACGACTTCACCAATGTTTTGTGCCTCTTCGACCAATACGATCGTAAGGATCTTCCCCTTACTAGCCAAAACCTCTTGTGTTACAAATCCAATAAACGATACTTGTAATGTACTGTTTGAAGGCACATCTTTCAAGAAAAATTTACCATCCAGATCGGTAGCTGTTCCATTGGTTGTACCTTTAACTATAACAGTCGATCCGGCAACCGGGTTTTTGCTTTCATCTAAAACAACACCCCCAATGGTAATTTTTTCCTGAGCTGTTACTTGTACTGCCAGTAAGATTCCCAGAATAAAAAGAATCTTTAGCTTTAAGAAATAGTCTTCATAGTTTTTCATAGAATTACGATTAAATTTAGTTAACATCATTTTGGCTAGCCAGTTAGTAGTGTAAAATTTGCATGAATGCTCATTTTAAACCTCGGTGCTTCCGATGTTTTTTTGACATTAAAGCCGAGATATTTTTCGCCACTATTTCGCCAGATTTCAGAAACAAAGGATAGCCCAGTACACATTCTTACCTGAAGAGAAATCTACTGATCAAGACGATCTCCGTTTCCGGTTCAATGGCTACTCTGACGGGTCAAAAATAATTCGCAGATGTGAGAGAAATGTTTGAAATAATTCATTTAGTAGTACCAAATTGTACGACTTTCAAATAAAAAATCGTATCAAGCCACAGGATTCAACGCTTATTGTCAAAGACTTATCAAGCTTAACTGTTTTGTCGTACCGTTTTTGCAGTTCATTCTGATTAAAGTAGTTCCCTTGCTGGTGTGGGTAATTTGAGCATCAACAGATGTCAAGGCCCACTTTCCCCTGAGCTCAATTTCGAGGATGGTTTCCTGGCTTTCGTTGTACTTCCAAGGGCGCGAGTAAATGCTTCGCTCGACCCTTTTCCCATTGGCATATATTTCATCGGCCGGGCCGCTGTACAATGCCAAATCAGGATTTGAAACACTCAAACTCAGTGAATCGTTATGCTCCTTGACAAATCCAATAAACGGAATATTTGATTGAAGAATGATCCCGTGAGTATTATTTACAGCTGGTTCAAAGAACACACAGGCTAATTGTTTATCCTTTTCCGACCAAACAATGTGAGCTTTGTTATCGTTTTGAAGAACCTTAAACAAGGGCACTGGCTTTTTCATTTCAGCCGCAAAACCTGACAACCCCTGCGAGTCGGTATTAATCAGCATATAATAAAGATAGGAGGCGCTTTGCGGTGCTTTCCCGTGGTCAATAACAGCAGTAGCGAAAAGGCCCGCATTTTCCTTTTCTGTTTTTGGATCTCTCGAAATCTGCATCCCCTGCCTAACTGCAACTTTTCCCGAAGGAATATAATAAGCAATTTTCGCCGGATCAATCATTCTTAAATCCGACTGGTTGAAAGCTAAATCAACGGAGTCAGGCAAAACAGACATCCCTTCAATCTGAAGTTTTTGATTCTCTTTTCTAACCGGTGTCTGAAAAAGTGTCGTCTCGGTGGGATATTCCTCATTTGTGTTTTCGATGCCGGATCCGATGCATACAACCTGGTTATCGAAGAAAAAATATGATTTCCTTGCTCTGAGGCTTCCATTATACTTATCGTGTTCATGAAGTTTGAAAGCATAAATACCGTTGCCGCTTTCAGAAGAAACACCGCCGGCAAAAGCCTCATCGGAGTAGAGCATTTCTTCGTAGCCCGAGAACTGGTCAACATTCAGGACATTAGCTCTTAATTTATCCAAAGGAAGATGGATTGCCGTAGTTCCGGGGAAACGGTTCCAGTCCCAACCTTCTTTACTAAATCCGGAGGGTTTGGCGGCATTCTCACTTGACTGATCTAATACCTGAAGATTTCCATGAGCCATGTAACGGCCATAATAATTTGCCCCGATGTAATGCTCGGCAGCCCAAAGATATCTCGAATGTCCCCGCACTGTAGCCGACCAACCATCGCGACGATGTATCAATACCGAAGCATATGGCATCATCCAATCCCCTTGCGGAGTTGGTTCAGGAGCCAGGCCCATGGATTGGAACTTTCTGGCATAGCTATCATTTTTCTTGTTTCCGATTAAGCGCAGATAGGCTTCGGCCATCTCCCTGTCAAACGGCAATTTCCCGTCAGGAGTTCCGGCATCAGCCAATAAGGCAAAGTGTTCCGGAACGAGTTTCCAGGCTCCTCCGGGATGCCTTCCTGCCATCGAAACAGGCCATTCATCCAGGTTACAGTATAATCGCATGGTCAACAAAGCATTCTTTACGGTCTGATGCCCTGTCTGCGAAGCACAAAATCGGGTTCCACTGAAGAAATACATGATCTGGCAAGCACCGTCAAGCCCACCAATGCCATAAGCCGGATAATTGTTGGCATGATGATACACCGAACCATCAGTTTTAAATGCATCAGCCAATCCTGGTGAAGGAAGTAACCCATTGTTAAACCATCTCGAAAAGCAGGCTAATTTCTGAACCTTTTCCGGAGAATCATCCAACATCAGGACACTGGCCAGCCGTTCAACGGCAACGGTATTGAAAGCATCCATATCCATCCCGGGAGACTCAGGAGCTTTAAATGTTTCGCCAATTCCTGAATACCAAAACATTCCATCAACGGCTCGTTTCAACCTTCCGGTCGATCTGAGATAATCTTTCATTAAATATAGTGCCCGGTAATAACTTCGCCAACTGTATCCATAGTGGTGAATCGTACCCAAAGAACTGCCACATGCAATCCCCTGATCTTCCATATGGTCAAACATATTGACAAACATTTCCTGAAGTTCATTTCTGATTTGGATGTCCTCTGAATTTTGGCTGGCCAGGCTTACTTTAAGCATTAAATCGAAATATGCAGTCAGTTCCTGATTATTCTTGTCGTAAAGCTTGGCAATGTTATTTCCGGCCCATGGAATATACAATTCGGCATTGCGCGTAAACCAAATTGGCAACCCTTTAATCCCCTGTTTGGTCCTGACTATTTGATAGAAGTCAACTTCCTTTTTGATTTTTCCCAGGGCAGTCCAATCCGTTTTGGTTGTGCTTGTGACCGACTTCAGAAATCGATCCTCAATTTTCTTCATGTCCACAACATCTTCAGCCGACAACGAATTTAATGCCTGAATATCAGGTGATATCTGACTGTAATTATAGATTTGCAACCAATGATTGGTAGTGTTTTTGTTTACAAACGGGACCTGGTAATCGGGAGAATGATGCCTGCTGTCGATATTGATGCACAACACCATGTGGTCAAAGAAAAGCGAACCACTTGGCGTACCTTCAGGTGTTTCAATTCGCATAAAATTCATTCCCTGTTCGGGTTTCCCTTCCATATCGCGTTCGAACGACACCCAAACATTCCGCCAACCTTTAAAATTTAGATTGACCGAAAACCAACATTGGTCTGTTTTGTCGGAGCCGAAAACAAATTTCACTTTTGTATTTAATGGCTTTTCGTTATAAATCCAGGTAACAAAAGAAGGTATGGAGGTATCCAAATTGTTGTTCGGATTGAAAGGAACAAACCCGATATCTTTTCTTAAGGTAATATTGCCTAAGTTATGCCAATTCCATTGCAATGAACTATTTCCATGCTTAAAATGCATTTCCGATCGACTCAGTTTCTGCCCTTTACCCAACTCCCAATTTTTGAAGTCGTTCTTTTCGAACGATAACAACAAGGGATGCTCGAAATCAGCACTAACGACCTTGTTGGATAGAGCTATATTGCCAACAATTAATACAAACAATAATTTCTTCCAAATTTCAAACATGATAATTATTTTAAGCTTCATGAATAGTTGTTAACCGAAAAAAAACACTCGCAAGATATGCAATAGGCAAATGACGAAAGGTGAAAATCGTTCATAAAAGGGGGGATAAAAATACACATCCGGAAGAATTCTGAACTGTAGATCCGTGACAAGCATGTCAACGCATTACACCAGGCATAGAATTTTTTGCTGCGACCAAATTTAATTTGAAAAAGGCAGGTTTATCTTTTCGAACAGTTAACGGGAAGCCCTATTCCCCGTCAGTCTCGGGATCTTGTTTCCCCGATTTTCGCGATCTCGTTCCATACATCGATGGAGAAACGCCAAAATGAGTACGAAAATATTGACTAAAATACCTAGGAGAACTGAATCCTACCGCCCATGCAACTTCTGAAATATTCATTTCAGGCTGATTGATTAAAAGATCAGCCGCTTTTTTCAGGCGGTATGTTAAAATAAAATCATTTGGCGTCTGACCAGTAATTCCTTTAATCTTTGCAAACAACTGAGTACGGCCAACCCCTATTTCTTTTGCAAACAGATTGATATCAAAATCTGAATTTTCAATGTTCTTCTCTATAATGGCCTGCATCTTTTCCAAAAGTTTCCGGTCAATTGGATTGGAAGTGATTTCTGAAACTTCAACTTTGAGATCCTTGCTAAACTGATGCTGAATATTAATTCGGTTTTGAAGCAGATTTTTAACCCTAGACTTTAAAAGCCTAGCACTAAATGGTTTCGTCAAATACTCATCGGCTCCGGTTTCCAATCCCTCAATTTTATACTCCATGGAAGTACGTGCTGTTAATAAGATAATCGGGATATGACAGGTTTGAATATTACGTTTGAGCCTTGCACACATTTCAGTTCCCGATAAATTTGGCATCATTACATCCGAAATTATGATATCAGGTTGCTTCTCATTGGCAAGCGCCAATCCTTCAATCCCATCACAAGCTTCAATGATCCGGTACGATGCATTAAAAATACTTCGAAGTAAAATCCTTACTTCAACATTATCTTCGATAAGGAGCAAGCAGGGAGCATCTTCTGATGCTTTGTTTTCTTCCTGATCAGGTAACGGAAAATCAGAATCAACTAAAAATTCAGAAATAGCAATCTTACGGTCTGAAATATCGTTTGATGACACCCGGATTACATCTTTGTTAAAATGGTCTTTCCCTTTATTCAGTAGAACCTTAAACGTGGTTCCTTCACCTTCAACACTATCCAAAAGTATCTTACCCTGATGAACTTGTATAATTTCTTTGGAGAGTGCCAGCCCGATTCCCGAACCTTTTCCGGCAACCTTACCGCTCATGGGCTCAATTTGATAAAAGTGGTCAAAAACTTTAGTCAGCTCATCTTTGTGGATACCGCGTCCATTATCAGACAAAGTTATTTCAACCTCTGAAGTGCGGTCTTCAAGAGTAAGTAAAATTACTCCTTTTGATTCTTCAACAACCTTAAATGCATTAGAGATCAAATTATAAAAGACCTTTTCAAGTTGATGTACATCACACCAAAGCATCACACTTTCCGAGGGTTTTTCGAATCGGTATTGAATATGGTGGTGCTGCGCATACTCCGAAAATGCCTGAAATATCTCATCCAGAAATGGAATCAAATCGATTTCTGAAACCTTGAGCTTCATAACTCCCTGATTTAGTTTCCTGAAGTCGATTAATTCATCGATTAAGTAATTCAAGCGTACCGCATTTCCTTGTAATGTCAATAGTCTCCGGTAAATTTTAGAAGGAATTTTTGACTCTTCCATCAATGCCTCCAGAGTACCGGTAATTAAGGTAAGTGGAGTTCTGAACTCATGAGAGATATTGGTAAAGAAATGCAGCTTCGACTGATTCAGTTCCTGAATCTGTTCTTTTTCCTTTTGTTCGGTCTTGATCCGGTCGACCAGCCTGGTTCGGCTTAAATAAATCTGATTGAGCCACCAAACAACGACAATAAAAAGCAGGAGATAGACGGCATATGCCAGCCATGTTTTGTAAAATGGAGGAATAATGATTATTTCCAGACTTTTTTCGGCTAAAACATCATCAATCACACCATCAAGTACCCTAACTTTCAGCTGGTATTTCCCTGGATTCAGGTTGGTATAAAGAATGGTCGATTCATTGTTAACAGAAACCCAGTCTTTGTCGAAATTTTCAAGTTTATACTGATACCTGTTCTTGTAAGTTGAAATGTAATTGCACGAGGCAAACGAAATCGAAAAAACAGTCTGATCGGGTCCCAGTTTGATGGTATTGGTAAACGCAATATCCTGTGTTAATATACCCGAAGGATCTCCGGGAACAACTCCCTGATTATTCACACTTAATGCTGTAAATATCAAATTAGTCGGGGCCGGTTTCTTCAGGATATCCGCTTCACGAAAAGAGATCAGCCCATTAATTCCACCAATAAAAACCTCACCATCGCGGGTAAGCAACAGAGCTCCTTCATTTAATTCGGATATCGGAAATCCTTTCTCATGCACATAATTATAAAACCGGTCATTCTCAACGTCAAAACGGGTCAATCCCCGGCTGCTGGCAATCCACAAATTTCCATATCTCGATTCCTGAATTCCATAAATGAAGTTACTCGGAAGTTGTTTTTTCTCTGAATTATAGGTTTGAAACGCATCTTTCTCCGGAAAATACTGGCTTAATCCACCTCCAAGTGTCGCTATCCATAAACGGAATTTATGGTCTTCAAAGATTTGATGAATCGTATTGCTTCCGATCGCAGTAGTATCAAATCCGGAAGTTACATAGTGTTTCAATTCCTGTGTCGATTTATTGTACGAGAACAAACCGTTCTTTTCAGTTCCAATCCATAGTTTTCCTTTACTATCTTCCAGAAGACTGAAAATGACCGAACCGATACTGGATTGAATCTGATCATTAAAAAAGGGAGTAAATTTCAAGGCAACAGGGTCAAATTCAACGACTCCATTGTGTGTCCCTAAAAGATATTTCTTACCTGATGGAATGATTACATTGACAATATCAGGAGCAAACTGGCTACCAATGGTTGAATTTGGACTGAAGTTCGTGAATTTCTGCCTGTTTAAATTAAGAATACTGAACCCACCCAAATGAGTTCCGGTAAAAAGGGTCGATTTATTGTGCCAGTATAGCGAACGGACATTATTCCCAGGCAAGCCTGTATCGCCTTTCCGATAGACATAGTGCTTAAACGTTCCTGTATTCCTGTTATAAAAATCAAGACCACCACCTTCGGTTGCAATCCAGATACCATTCTGATCATCTTCGATCATTTTCCCAACTACGGAATATCCTAAACCTGGCTGCTCTCGGCTCCCAATGGTATAATGACTATATATTTGATATTCAGAATTATAATAATTAAGTCCGCCAAAATAAGTACCCACCCACATGGTACCTTGTTTGTCTTTCAAGATGCTGTAAACACTATTGTGCGACAAATGAAAATTGTTTTGATCGGATTGCAGATACCGGGTAACGTTAAAATCTGTGGGATCAATAATATTCAACCCCATAAAAGTACCCACCCAGATATTTCCTTTCTTATCCGCGGCAATGTCTCTGATGATGTTATTGCTTAAGGAGCTTTCACCAGATTCATTAACGAAATGTTTGACCGGTAAATGCTTGTTAGTAAATAAGTACACACCATCATCGGCAGTTCCCACCCACAATCGCTTTTGCTTATCACAGAAGATAGCTTTAACAGAGCATTTTGCAATTAACGTGGTTTGATTCGAGGACGGTTTGTGCAGAAACAATCCTGACGATGTGCCAATCCACAAATTATCATCTGAGTCACGTAGAACCTTATTTACAGGCGTTTCTGCAGACAGAATATCATCGCACCTTTTGAATTTGCCCGTCGGAGGAATCAATCTGTAAAGTCCGTTTTCTGTCCC